>CAIXZH010000119.1 GCA_903923905.1 uncultured Bacteroidia bacterium | reverse complement strand
GCCCGACAGCGCCGATGGTACTGCGTAAAGTGGGAGAGTAGGCCGCCGCCAACTTAAACTAACCCCGGATTCTCAACTGAGTCCGGGGTTTTTTATTGCCTCATATTTAGTCCGGGCGCAACTCAAAGTCGCACCCGGACTGAGCACTAATATGCTTATGAACCAGTCAGACTATCACTATACGTTGAAATCTCTATTTCCCGATAATTTTTTGAATGTCATTCAGTTTGTTCAGCGCCTCCATGGGTGTGAGGTTATTGACATCCATATTCTTGATTTCGTCCCTGATTTGTTTCAGAACAGGGTCGTCTAACTGGAAGAAACTGAGCTGAAAACCTTCACGCATTTCCGCCAGATCTTTGACCCTTTTAGCCGGCAAATCCTTGCGGTTGGCCAGTTCCAGTTGTTTCAATATCTCCCCTGCCCTATTCACCACACTCTTAGGCATCCCGGCCATCTGAGCCACATGTATCCCAAAACTATGGTTACTCCCTCCCCGAACAAGTTTTCGAAGAAATATCACTTTATTTCCAACCTCCTTCACCGTGACATTAAAATTGCGTACCCGGCCAAACGACTTCTCCATCTCATTCAATTCATGATAATGAGTTGCAAATAGCGTCTTCGCCTTTCCCTTAGGGTGTTCGTGAATATATTCCACAATCGACCACGCAATTGATATGCCATCATAGGTGCTCGTTCCGCGACCTAATTCATCCAGTAAAATCAAACTTCGGTCTGACATATTATTCAATATACTGGCTGCCTCGTTCATCTCCACCATAAAAGTTGATTCTCCGAGGGAAATATTATCCGAAGCCCCCACCCTGGTGAAGATTTTATCTACATATCCAATCCTGGCAGCTTCAGCCGGAACAAATGATCCCATCTGAGCCATGAGGACAATCAGGGCAGTCTGGCGCAGCAAAGCTGACTTACCGGCCATATTTGGCCCGGTAATAATAATGATCTGCTGCTCCTCATTATCAAGGTAAACATTGTTTGTGATATACTTCTCTCCGATCGGGAGTGATTGTTCAATCACCGGATGGCGGCCATCTTTAATATCAATAACCTGAGATTCATTAATTTCCGGACGGTGATATTTATGCTCCATCGCAACCGTTGCAAAAGAGAGAAGACAGTCGATCTGAGCCAGGATTGATGCATTCAACTGAATAGCCTGGATATATTCGGTGAGCGCAGAGACAAGTTCGCCGTACAATCTCGTCTCAATGGCCAGAATTTTCTCTTCTGCACCTAATATTTTAGACTCATAGTTTTTTAACTCCTCCGTGATGTAACGTTCCGCACTCACCAGGGTCTGCTTGCGAATCCATGTTTCCGGAACTTTATCTTTATGAACATTTCTGACTTCAATATAGTATCCGAAAACATTATTGAACGCAATCTTAAGGGAAGTAATACCGGTTGCCAGAATTTCCCGTTCCTGCATTTTTTGAAGGTAATCTTTTCCGGAGAAAGCCAGGTCGCGCAACTCGTCCAGTTCAGCCGAAACACCACGGGAAATCACATGACCCTTGACGATCATCATTGGCGGATCAGGAAATAACTCACGTTCTATCCTGTCCCTGATAGTCTGGCAGACATTTAGCTGTTCCGCAAGCCGGATTAGCACCCCATTCCCGGAAGATGAGCATAACTCTTTCACCGGGGCGATGGCATTGAGCGCAACTTTAAGCTGTACGACCTCACGTGGATTTACACGCCCTACCGCCGCTTTTGAGATTATCCGCTCAAGATCACCGATATGTCGAAGCTGATCCTCGATATCCACTTTTAATTCAGCATGTTCTGTAAATTTCTGTACAACATCCAACCTGTCGTTAATGCGTTGAATGTCTTTCAGAGGAAGAGCAACCCATCTTTTCAGCAATCGTGCTCCCATGGGTGAGATCGTCTGATCTATCACCTGCACCAGCGTCTTTGCCCCTTCATTAATATTATGAAAGAGCTCGAGATTCCGGACAGTAAACCGGTCGAGCCAGACATAACGGTCTTCCTCAATTCTGGAAAGTCCGGAAATATGCTGAAGTTGTGAATGTTGGGTGAAATCGAGGTAATGCAGAATTGCACCCGATGCAATGATGCCTAGTTGCAGAGCCTGCACCCCAAATCCCTTGAGCGAAACAGTTTCAAAGTGCCGAAGTAGCCGATCATTGGCTGCATCTTCCGTATAGATCCAGTCATCGAGTTTATAGGTGTAAAACTTGCTTCCAAAAAGTTCAATAAAAAGTTTCTCCTTCCCTTTCTGGAAGAGCACCTCTTTGGGTTGGAAACTGTTCAGCAATTTATCCACATACTCAAAGGAACCTTCTGCCGTAAGAAATTCACCCGTTGAAATATCAAGAAACGCAACTCCTGCAACCGTTTTTTCAATGTGAACAGATGCCAGAAAATTATTTTCCCTGTGCTCCAGAACATTATCATCGATTGATACTCCGGGAGTAACCAGCTCGGTAATACCGCGTTTAACGATATTCTTGGTTAATTTGGGATCTTCGAGTTGTTCGCATATCGCTACACGCTGACCTGCTCTTACCAACTTTGGAAGATAGGTGTCGAGCGCATGGTATGGAAAACCGGCCAATTCAACAAAGCTGGCAGAGCCATTTGCACGTCGGGTCAGGGTAATTCCCAGTATCCCGGATGCTTTGATCGCATCTTCGCCAAAAGTTTCATAAAAATCACCAACTCTAAAAAGCAATACTGCGTCAGGATATTTATTCTTAACAGCATAATACTGCTTCATCAGCGGCGTCTCAGCATATTTATTTGGTTGTTCTGTCAATGTTGTAGGGATAAAATGGACTCATTTAAGCAAAGATAAGACATTCGGCTGAGCAAAGTGGTTTTTCGATTCTTCGTTTTAACCGAAGTTTTCAACAAATCGCAAAAAAGTAATGGACTGAATACTGAAATGCCTCCGATCCCCCCAAATAATATCAAATCTTCGCTTCATACCGATTAAAATCAAGCCTAGAACCTATGCGATCTTGCGCTGAAATAAGGTGCTGCTCATGCAACGCAACAAAATGACCAGGCAGAGCGGAATTATCAGCCAATGAAAGGTTTGCGGAAGAAATGGCATCGAAACCAAGAATAGTATTATCGTAAACGCAGTTAATTTCAAATACCAGCCAAGACCAGACCTTAACGATGGAACCAGCCAAAGCAAGGCAAAAACAATGTGAGTCGGAAATGCCCAGATAAGGTTCAGATTACTTCCCGTGGCCTCCAAAAGCGAATAAAAGCAAAGAAAAGTCAATAAAATCCCGGCTAACCCTAATGAAAAAAAGATCAGAAAATCGAGCCAGAACATCCTTTTTTTTCTCCTGTATTCCATAAAGGTTAGTCCGGAAACAAGTAAAAAGAAGAGGTTTACCACTATTACGGGAGAGGTAAAATCGAAACCCTGAATGACTGGTTTTGCCTGGTATATGGTTGTGACAGCAGAAACGAAAGGAACACTTGCTCCATCCCTGACAACCCTGGCACCTGCCATGCTACTCATCAAATAATCAGGAAGAAACATTTTCTCAGAAAAAGTAGTGATATGGTCACAAGGGATTCCCAACGCAATCTTAATTCCAAAACCATTCCAGCTGTTAACCGGAACACACTGATCTATTAATTGCCGGTACGTCAATTTTTTGTCCTGAGAAGTATCATATTTAAGTAGATGATTCACACATTTTTCAAGTTGGTCGCGAACACGCGTTGAACAATTGTCCGAAAAATGGCGATAACGATATACCCTGTTCTCCTTTTTGGCATTTTCGACAAGCGCATCAAAAAGGGTCTGTTTCTCCGACTGTGATATATTTAAAATCTGCTCAAAGACACTTCGCTGTTCCTCTATATAAGAATTAATAAATGAGGGCATTCGTTCACCCCCAATCATATAATCGGTCTCCCCTTTCATAAAACGCCAGGCAAAATTAGGGGCATAAAAGCTAAAGAGTCCATAATTAAAAACGAAATCAATTCCCAATTTCGGATCGTTGATTCGTACAGCAGTGTGTCCAAAATAGGAATAGATCTCGTCACCCGGGGCACAGGTCAGTAACGAAATCTTTGCTTCCGGTGAAAGCGCAGTTGCATTAACTTTAGGGAGTAATGCCAGAGAAAAAATAGCCAGCAATGCCAAAATCTTCATCAGGATAATTTTTGATGGTCCGGATCAAAAGTAACAATAATCCGTGACTGAGAATAAAAAGAGATTTCAGCCAATTTTCAATTTACGGATAGAAACAGGAAGTGAGGAAGAGACCTGAAGCAACGGTATCTCAATGAAAAAAATAAAATCATGTTTGACTAAAAGCAGCAATTACAAACAATGCCGTGCCAGCAGCCAGATGCAAGACAGTCTAATTAGCATTTAATTTTTCAATGCCATGCCCCTAAAATAGCTCCCATAACCGTATAGCTGCAGATATCGTAACCGGCATGGATCAGGTAATGTTTGATTGAATAGTTTTCGTATAAGAATGTGTTTGCTTTGGAAGCTGAAATCCAGACCAATGATACCAATGCCCCCATTCCTCCACCGGACCAAAAGGTGGAAGCCGGATTTATGAAAAAAGCCATCGCCAGGGCTGCAATAAAGGCAAACAAAAACGAAAGGAGTCCCATAATCCAAAGGGGATGCCCTTTTCGAAAATCATCTTCACACATTTTATTTTCCTTCATCCAAGTCTTTCCAAGGATCAAAGGGGAATACCAGAAACTGCCAATCACTAATTTAGTGAATGCGGCGAGTAAAACTGCCCATAAATTAATATCCTGGAATAGAAACATTAAATGAATTCTTATTGGTTATACACTGGTATTAAACAAAAAACAGACCCAAATGGTTCAGAAGGCCGGATAAAATGAAGCGGTCAGCATTTTATAATCTTCAGTATACCTTCCTTCAGAATCAAGGACAGTTAGTTCATCCTCCGAAGGGTAACCTGTCAGAAGGCTGAACTCCATTAATATCCGTTTTGACGCCTTACCCGTTTTGGGAATTACTGACGTTATGCGGTGCAAATAAAATCCGGCGAGCCGGGCACACTCCTTAAACTCCGGAAAACTTGACGAAGGGAGGATAACGCAGAATCTGCCTGAACTGCCAAGTAATTTTCGTGCCCCTGAAATAAGCTGACTAAATGACAGCCAGTCATTATGACGCGCGACAGCAAGGGCCGCATTACTGGTCTTTAAAGAGTTGACGAAAAATGGCGGATTTGAAACAATCAGATCGTAGGTATTTTCAGATGAACAGGCAAACTGCTGAAAATCGACATTGAAAAGGGTGAGCCTTTCACTCCATGCCGATTGTTCAAAATTATATCTTGCCTCCATACTTGCTGCCAGATCGATTTCAACGGCATCAATTCTAGCTTCTGAACGCTGGGCAAGCATTAGGGCAATTAAACCGGTTCCTGTCCCGACATCCAGAATTCGGCAGGCACCATCCAAAGGGGTCCATGCACCAAGAAGTACCCCGTCGGTACCCACTTTCATGGCCGACTTATGTTGTTCTATCCTGAACTGCTTGAATTCAAACCAGTTGTTCCGCCCCATCAGACACAGTAAGAAAAGTCATTTCTTCACTACCTTTGCTCCTGTAAATTTAGCTCAAATTGAATAAAATCAGCCCTGAAATAAAGGAATTCCTCGATGAAATGGTGGTAAAATATAACAATCCACAGTTTATCGTATCGGATCCGGTAAGTATCCCTCATCTGTATGATCTTAAGGAAGATATTGAGATTTCAGGATTCCTTGCGGCTACCATCGCCTGGGGCAACAGAACTATGATCCTCAGAAATGGATTCAGATTGATGGAGCTTATGGGGAATTCGCCTTATGATTTTGTAATGAATCACCGGGAAGATCACCTTACTCCGCTTGAGGGATTTGTGCACAGGACGTTCAACCAAGTCGATTTGGTTTATTTCATAAAAGCCCTGAAAAACATCTACTTAAACCACGGGGGTCTTGAACCGGCCTTTGCCAGATCCGTAACTGAACTCTCTACTCAACCGGCCATTTCAAATTTCAGGAAAGAATTCTTTGCACAGATGGATCCCGGACGAACGGCCAAGCATATATCGGATCCGGCCAATGGATCGGCGGCCAAACGGTTGAATATGTACCTTCGGTGGATGGTGCGAAACGATCATTGCGGAGTCGATTTTGGGATCTGGAAGTCGATTGCACCCAATCAGCTTTCCTGCCCGCTGGATGTCCATTCAGGAAATGTCGCCCGGAAGCTGGGGCTGCTAACCCGATCGCAGAATGATTCGAAAGCCGTTGCAGAGCTGGACGCCAACTTACGCGAAATGGATAAGAATGATCCTGTCAAATATGATTTTGCCTTGTTTGGATTGGGTGTATTCGAAAAATTTTAACTCTAAAAACTCAATATTATGGCAATTGATATTCTCACAACAGCTGAAGTGATTGAAGCCATGGAAAAATTCATCTACAAAAGAAGGCCGCCTCTGGAAATTCGGCATCAGCTTGATTTATCCTATAAAATTGATAATCAAAGCGTCATCATATACGAAATCAGACCCAGATGGAATAATCCAACAGAAATAATGAACATTGAGATTGCCAAAGCCACCTTTGTAAAAACCCAACAACATTGGAATGTATTTTGGAAACGTTCCGATTTAAAATGGCATACCTTTCAGCCTAAGCCAAATGTAAAGACGATAAAGGAATTTGCAGATTTGATGGATGAAGACAGACATAACTGTTTTTGGGGATAAAAACTGATGTTTTGTCTGCGGCCCAGGGATATTTTTCCAGTCGGCGACATTGCTGTGATAACCACGGTCAGGGAACTTTATGATTTGAAGACAAAAGAAGAAATTATTCGAATGAGCATCAATTGGAAACCGTTCCGCTCCCTGTCCACATATTATCTATGGCATTATTACCTTACCAGACGAAACAGAAATTCGCCGATCCGGAACCTTAGCACCTGATCGCAGGAGCCCCGACAAAAGAGGTATTCGCTGGGAGAGTTTCGTTTTTCATAAGCACTGAAAGGGGTTCCAGCACTGAACGGTCCTCCATTTTTGAGTCGTAAAGCACAACTGCCATCCCTCCGACACTACACTCTTTTCCGATATCGACATACGACATTTTCATAACCCTGTCTTCAAAAAGGTGAGTCTGGAGTGTACAATTATCGTTTAAAACAGAATTGTCACCTATTTTAATCAGATCAAATTCGGTGATTTGAGTAGAGTAAAGACAAACCCTCTTTCCTATTTTGCACCCCAGTAAACGCAGCGGATATTTGATGAATGGCGTTCCTGTCAGGATATTCAGAAAGAAGAGGACTAAAAAGTTCTCATAAACACCGGTCACCAGTTCGCTTCGCCAGACATAATTGCTCCAAAGTGGCTTTTTTGTAGGTTTATACCGGCCAATGATGATCCATTTTAGAAGTGCAGTAACTAATATACCAAGTAATCCGGCTCCGATATATAGGAATGGAAAAACGATGAACAAATCACCAAGATCTTTTTCTACCTGCAAATAAGAGGTCGCATTGGCAATCAGTGAGGCAAATAATATGAAAAGTGTTGCAGGCAGGACAACCCTGAAGAATTCGATCGAATAACGCTGAAAAAACAATTTCCGTGCAGGCTGATAGGTAAGGCTGGATGAGAAATCCTTGTTCACATCCCTTTTAGGTAAGAACACTGCCGGTGAACCGAACCACGAAGTACCATCTTTTGCAGGTAAATCTTTTGTTCTCATTTTTGATAGGACACCGACCAAAACATTATTTCCTAAACGGGTATCGGGACTTATCACGGCACTGTTTCCGATGAAGGTCCGGTTCCCGATATATGTTTTGGCTATATCGATATATCCGTTCCTGACATGTGACGCTCCGATTGAAACCGAATCAGCGAGGAAACATTCATCTCCGGTCACGAGTAAGTCGGGTGAAATAAATTCTACGGTTGATATTTCCACCCGCTTCCCCATTTTTACCCCCAGCATCTTAAACCAGAATTGCAAATAGAGTGTGGTATACAGTGTTCCAATAACCTGCAGACTTAGCTTCATGAGTTGGTCAAAAAACCATTTTTTATTATAGAAAAAAGAGTTTACCGGATATTTCCCCTCCTTGATATTCCCGAGCAATACCCATTTAAGTATGGTGATGATCAGGGTAAGGAGCACGACAAATGAAAGACCAATAACAATGGTCATCAACAGGAAATGGTATCCTTCGGACGAATAGTCCAGATGGGCAATTAACATCATTCCCGGGAAATAGGCAACCATAGTGATCAATGGAATCACAAAAACACCAAGCAGGGAGAGAAGTGAATATTTGACTGACCAAAGTTTAATGCTCTCCTGCGGTTGGTTGATCCCGATCTTCACCGCCGGTGAACCGCCCCAGTTTTCGTTTTGAGGAATTTTGAAACCCTCGGGAATCAGAGTAAGATCTTCGATTGAACTGTTTTTCTCCATCCTGGTGTTGTGAGCCATGCAACACCTTGTTCCAAGGAACGCTCCATCTTCGAGTTCAATAGACCCGATATGCAGATAGCCATCGGCTATCGTAAAACCCTTAAGATGACAATCAGTGCTTATGCTTACATTATCCCCGACTTTAAATAAGTCAAAAACAGATATCGATGAGGTGTTAATGTAGGTGTTTTTACCAATTTTTGCACCTACCAATCGGAGAAAGACATTCATGATATTGGTACCTGTGAAGTAAACTATGGGGCAAATATTGATCACTTTATCCACAATCCAGAACCTGAAATAGTAGCTTCCCCAAAGTTTATATTTCCCGGCTTTTATTTTACCAATCACGGCCCATTTAAATCCTATGGCAATCACAGAAAGAGCAGGCAATAGGGCAAAATACATTAAGAGGCTCATATACAATGAATACAAGACCCCGTTATCTGCCTGGTAATAATAAGAATAAACAAAAAATGGTCCCAGCCACTCTATCCCGAAGAAAAGGATCAGGAATACCAGTGACACTCCCTGGAAAAATGTGCAGGTATAATAGTTTCGCCTGGGTGCTGTGTGAATGTCCCGCTCTTTTTGCGGAGCTGCATCAGTTTCTGGCCTTTTCTTTTCTAGCTCACGTGCCAGACCAGAGAGTACCGGAAATTTATAAACGTCAACCACCGACATGTTCATGAACATTTCCAGTTCACGCATTTGAGAAACGACGATAGCTGCCAATAAGGAATGTCCTCCCAGGTCTTCAAAAAAATTATCATCCATGGAAATATCTTCCCGATGTATATTTTGGGCAATGATTTGGACCATCGCCTGTTCCACTTTCGTCACGGGTGGAATGATTGTTTTTTGGGAAGAAAAGGTCAAAGGAGTCAGAGGAGGAGGTAATCTCTTCCGGTCAATCTTTTGGCTGGTTGTCATCGGAAGTGAAGCAATTATGTCTAACGTAGCAGGAATCATATAATATGGAAGCGATTGCCTCAAAAACCGGGCAATCGCTTCACGGTTTATATCTCCTTCGTCACCCAAAACGACAAAGGCAGCCAGTTGTTGGGAATCACAATCCAGGGAAACGGCGGCTGCCTGTACCCCTTCACATTTTGCGAGCAAACATTCAATTTCAGCCAGTTCCACTCTAAACCCCCGGACTTTTACCTGCTCATCAGTTCGCCCTATAAATATCAGATCCCCATTTGGCGCATACTTTGCCCGATCTCCTGAACGGTAATATCTTTCAGTAACACCCTTGTATTGATCCGTTTCGAAAAATTTCAGAGCCGTTAAATCCTCCCTGTTCAGATAACCACGGGCAACACTCTCCCCTCCTATCAGTATTTCACCCTCTTCACCATCCAGTATAAGCTTATCCTGGGCATTAACCAGTATCACATCATAACCTGGCAGTGGCTTACCAATAGTAACCTCTTGCTTTGGCTTCAAAAGCGCATAGGTAGCAATAACGGCTGCCTCAGTCGGCCCATAGGTATTAAAGACCAGCCTGTCCGGCTTACACCATTTGGCTGCCATGTCCTTTGAGCAAACTTCCCCGCCGAATATGAGTATTTTCAATCCCGGAATATCCTCTTTAACCATTGAAAGAAGTGTAGGTGCACAGGACAGGAAGGTAATGTTAAGATCATTAAGAATCGAAGAAAACCGGTCACCGGAACGCATGATTTCAAAGGTTCCAATAACCAGGGTGGCGCCAACAGAAAGTGGCACCCATATTTCCTCAACGGAAGCATCGAATGAAACCGAAAAACCCTGTAAAGCCCTGTCGGAATTATTAATTGGGTATATTCTCCGGGCTCCTTGGATATAATTCACCACATTTTTATGTTCGAGCAATACCCCTTTGGGTTTACCTGTTGTACCTGAAGTGTAGATGATATAACAAAGATCTCTCCAGCTGCGGTTTGTACCCACTGGTTTCAAGTCCGGGTAATTATTTAATTTAAGAAATTGGTGATCAAGGTTAAACACCGGGTGATGGTTCAGCTGCAATCCTATCCGTTCAAGAATCAGGTCGGAAGTGATGAGTAATTTTGCGTCGGCATCCCCCATGATAAAATTAACCCGTTCCGCAGGAATCTCAGGATCCAGAGGGATATATGCCGCACCGGCTTTCAAGACTCCGAGCATCATAATCGGAACCTGCATGCTTCTGGGCAACAGGATCACAACTTTATCTTCGGGGCCAATACCCTTATTCTTCAAATAATTGGCCAGTTGGTTAGCTATCCGATTAACTTCGGTGTAGGTGTATTTTATTTCACCTTGTTCCAGTGCGATCGCATTTGGATATAAAATTACCGAATTCTCGAAAAATTGTTCTAAAAACATTTTGATTAATTTTTAATCTCCCCCAAAATCCTGAGGAAATAACAGAATTCGTCTGTAAGACTGTGAATCCTAAAAATGGTTTAACAACCCGGTAAAATACCTGTTCATGGATCATGAGAAAAATAAAAGGGGGAACTGCAAATTTTAGGCGATTCAGATCTCTACTACACCATCCCTGATATGGATCATCCGGTCAGACATTCCGGCAAAATGTTCATCATGGGTTACGATGATAAAGGTCTGGCCAAATTTCTCACGCAGGTTAAAAAAGAGACGGTAAAGTTCCTCCTGATTATGGGAATCCAGATTTCCCGATGGTTCATCAGCAAGGATAATGGCAGGATTGTTAATCAGCGCCCTCGCAACAGCAACTCGTTGTTTTTCGCCACCCGAAAGTTGCGAAGGTTTATGATCGAGCCGATCGGTCAATTCAAGGAGTTGGAGCAATTCTCTTGCACGGATTTCCACCTCTTTCCGGTTTCTTCGGGCAATGTATCCCGGAATGCAGACATTCTCGAAGGCGGTGAATTCAGGGAGGAGGTGGTGAAACTGAAAGACAAAACCAATTTCCCGATTCCTGAACCGGGATAAATCTGATTCTCCCATTGAGAAGATATCCTTTCCGTTAATCCTGACCTTCCCGGAATCGGGTTTCCCCAACGTACCCAGGATTTGAAGCAAAGTTGTTTTACCAGCTCCGCTCGCCCCGACGATGGCAACAATCTCTCCCTTTTTTACCTCCAGAGAGATTCCCTTCAAAACCCGCAGGTCGCCAAACGATTTTACAAGTAACTCAGCGGTAAGCATCAATCTAAAATAATTGGAATATGACTCTTGTTATATAGCTCTAAAGCTTTCAAAAATAAGCTTTTAAAATCTTGTGCTGCATTATGCCCGATAAAAAATATACAAACAGCCTAAAGCCTGCAGCCTATTAACCTCTCTGGTTTACTATTCTTTCAACTCCTCATCAATTTTGCGTTTGGTTCCTGAAGTTCCCTTCTCAAGTTTATCGGTCAAGTTGGTAAGATCCTGTTTAATATCAGCAGTATGGTTTTCAAACTCATTCTTAAGATCTGCGGTAGCCTTATTAAATTCGCGCATCCCCTTCCCGATAGTGCGCGCCAACCCTGGTATGGCATCGGCACCAAAGAAGAGTAGTACGAAGAAAACAACGACCATAATCTCGCCGCCGCTGAAAAAAAGTAATATATTTCCCATGATAATTTGCTTTTTGACAAAGATATAAATTTTCACCCTGAATTGTGTCTGAACAAGCGGGTAAGGCATAAAAAAACCCGGACTGATAAAGGACCGGGTTTTTTTAAATCTTATGACCAGTTACTTCTTCTCTGCCTCAATTCGCTTATTTTTAGGTAACGAATCGTAAGCAATCGGAGTAGCCACAAATACCGATGAATAGGTACCGATGAAAATACCAAACAACATGGCAAATATAAATCCTTTGATTGAAGTCCCTCCGAAAAGGAAGATAGCAACCAAAACGATTAAAACGGTAAGTGAAGTACTGAAGGTACGACGCAGGGTACTGTTCATCGCATCGTTAAAAGTTTTCAAAGTTTCCTGCTTCGGATGGATATGAAGGTATTCCCTGACCCTGTCATAAACAACCACAGTGTCATTGATGGAATAACCCAATACAGTCAGGATCGCCGCTATAAACGACTGGTCGACCGAGAGCGAGAAGGAAAGGTAACCATCCAGCAGTGAGTAGGTACCCAAAAGAATTATTGCATCATGTGCCAGTGAGACCAAACCGCCAATACCCATAGCCCAGTTTCTGAACCGGAATGCAATATAAAGGAAGATGATCAAAAGTGCAAAAACAACAGCTAAAACAGCCTGTCGCTTGATATCTTCAGAAATGGTAGGCCCCACTTTCTGAGAACTCAGCTGATAATCAGCAAGGAACTTATCCTCAGTAACATTTGCGCTGATATAAGGTTTTAACCCTTTAAAAAGTAGACCTTCAATTTCGGAATCGATATTCTCACCATCTTCAGCAATCCGGTAATCGGTGGTTATCCTCACCTGGTTATTGCCGCCATAAGTTTTAACTTCAGGTGCCGTACCAAATGATGGAGCTAATGATTTTACAACTTCTTCAACGTTCACATCGTGGTCGAAACGAACGACATAAGTACGACCACCCTTGAAGTCGATTGAATAATTCAATCCTTTGAAAGTCAGAGACAATATGGATATAAGAATCAGTGTACCGGAAAAGAAGTAGAAGAATTTACGGCTCTGTACAAATGGAACCTTTGCATGACGCAACCAGTTTTTGGACCAGTCGGTGATGAAGGTGATTTTCTTGTTTTTATCCAGCCAACGTTCAAAAATCAGACGGGTAATAAATATTGAAGTAAACAGGGAAGTAATAATGCCAATGATCAAGGTTGTTGCAAATCCTTTGATTGGACCGGAACCAAACATATAAAGTACAATACCTGTCAACAGGGAGGTAACGTGACCATCGATAATAGCCGAATAGGCATGCCAGAAACCATCTTTAATGGCGAGCCGGACCCCTTTCCCCGCCATGACCTCTTCTTCGATACGTTCATAAATCAACACGTTAGCATCCACTGCCATACCAATGGTGAGTACCATACCGGCAATACCAGGCAAGGTGAGTACCGCTCCGATACAAGCCAGAATACCGACAACAAAGATAAGATTGACTCCCAAAGCCATATTGGCAGCTAAACCTGCTCCTCTGCTATAGAAAACAATCATATAGGTAAGTACAAGAAGGAATGCGACAAAGAAGGAGATCATCCCACTCTGAATCGATTCTCTTCCCAATGTCGGACCGACAATCTCTTCCTGCATAATTCTTGCAGAAGCGGGCATCTTACCCGATTTCAACATATTTGCAAGGTCCTTTGCCTCCTCAACGGTGAAGTTACCGGAGATTTCAGTGCGACCATTTGGAATCTCACCCTGAACGGTCGGAAATGATTGCACATAATTGTCGAGAACGACGGCAACACTCTTACCCACATTTTCGCGGGTCATGCGCTGCCAGATCTTTGATCCTTCGGCGTTCATGCTCATTTCAACCACGCTGGTGGCTTTATTCTGTCCAAAATCCTGACGGGCATCTGTAACAACACCACCATCCAGTGGAGCCTTGCCATCACGATTGGTTACTTTAAGTGCAATCAGCTGATAGAAGTTACCTTCCTTTTGGGTAGGCTGTGCAGTCCACCTGAACACGATTGTCCGTGGGAAAATGGATTTAATCTGTGGCAAAGCGAGGTATTCACTGACCGCAGCTGTATCTTTACTGTGTGCATATCCGACAACCGGGCCACGGAAAAGCTGGCCATCACGTGAAGTGCTTGGAGATAAAACAGAGAATAAAGGAAAATTCTTGGCAATCTCTTCAGCAGATCCTGCAGCCAGAGAGTCTTTACCATGTTTCTTAACCTCACTCAGTAAATCACCTGCTTTTGTCTTTGTTGAATCTTTTGCTGAAGTCAGCCTGGCTAATTCCTTGTTCCCTCCGTTAGCTTTTGTAGCCTCATTGATTTCGCGCAAACGTTTATTCGCTTCCAATAAGAAAGGATAAACTTCGCTGTTTTCATGAGTTTCCCAGAATTCAAGGTTAGCCGTTCCCTGCAATAATTTTCTGACACGTTTTGGGTCCTTAACGCCGGGAAGTTCCACCAGAATACGTCCCTTGGTCTGAAGCTGCTGAATATTAGGCTGTGCCACACCGAACCGGTCGATACGTGTACGAAGGATCTGAAATGAGTTATCAATGGCACTGTTGGTCTCTTTGCGGATAACCTTGATGACATCCGCATTGGTGGAGTTAAAGTTTACCTTATCTCTTAAATCCAGGGTATTGAAAATTGCAGCGAGTTTGGCATTTGGATCAACCTTCTCGAATGCTTTACCAAATAAAGTAACAAAGTCATCCGTACTGTTGGTCTTTTCATTTTTCTGGGCCAGGGCAATAGCTCTGTTAAAGGTTGAATCGGTGCTGTAACCGGACATTGCCTTGATTAAATCAACCACCGAAATCTCAAGCGTAACGTTCATACCCCCCTTTAAGTCAAGACCGAGTGGAATTGCATATTCATTAACTTCCCGGTAGGTGTATTTGCGTAAACCTAAAAAATTATAAACAGGTTGACTGGCAATTGAGTCAAGATACAAAGCCTCTTTCTTTTGGGCAAGAGCCTCACTCTCCATGGGAGTAGCTCCCGGATTTTTCAGTCTTGTCTGTTTAATACCATAAGCTTTCGCATCTCTTTCAACCCTGTAGGTAATAAACGTAAAATAAAGCTGATAAAAACATACTAAAGCTAATGAGATGGCTAAAAGCCTAATTAGTCCTCTATTCTGCATTGGATAAACGGTTTAATTATCTGTATTGAATTATATTAAATACTCAAAAAACTCAGGACGCAAAGATATTTATTTTTTCCGTAATAAAATGACTGGCAACAAATGTTTCAGGTGTATATAATTTGTTTTTTTACCGACCAAATGGAATCGTGATTGGTGATTTGGCAAATCATACTCCCAAGGACTTTGAATATTGAATCAGTTTGATACTTAGATGAAATTCAAAAACTTTTTTTGGAAACCGAAAAAATAAGCCACAACCTAAAAATAATGTAAATTTAAAAATCGGGCAATTTTACAATTATTTAACACTAAATGTTTGGAAAGCTATGCGTTACCCCAGTATCTTTGTAGTACATTTTTTTTCATAAGTTTAGGTTTAGTTAGTTTGGTTAGTTTTAGTAAAAGGATGGAGCCGCCCGGTTCCGTCCTTTTCAATTTTCAGATAAATAGTTCCAAGACTTCGTCCTTCGAGATATCCCTGAAAGGATCATTTGAGTTTACAAAATCGCTGGCCAGCTTTGATTTTTTCTCCTGCAACTGCTGTATTTTCTCCTCGATAGAGTTTTCAGAGATGAACCGGTAAACAAAGACCTTTTTATCCTGACCAATCCGGTGGGCACGGCTGATCGCCTGCATCTCGGCAGCCGGATTCCACCAGGGATCAGTGATAAAAATGTAATCTGCTGCCGTTAGATTTAGTCCAACGCCGCCAGCCTTAAGCGAAATCAAAAAAATCTTCTTTTCAGGGTCCTCCTGAAATTCATCGATCACTCGTTTCCGGTCCAAAGTTTTCCCGGTAAGCAGGCTATAATTCCATTTTTCTTTTCCAAATTCCCTGACAAACAATTCAAGGTGCTTTACAAAGGAAGAAAATACCAGTATTTTATGATTTTCAGCGACAAGGATTGAAAGCATTGACATGATATCGTTAAATTTCCCGGACTCAAAAGGAGAATTAAGGTCAACCAGTTTGGGATGAATCGCAATTTGCCGAAGTCGTGTCAACGCCTGTAATACAAAGAATGTCGATTTCTGTAATTTATCTTCCTGAAAGTTATCGAGCAGAACATTTCTTACTGCCGATTTCTCACTTTCATAGAATTCAGACTGTTCAGGTGACATCTCAACTACAATCGTCTCCTCGGTAAGGGAGGGAAGATCTTTGGCAACCTCCTCCTTGGTCCTTCGGAGCATAAAAGGATGAATAAGCTTTTGTAACCGCTCGCTTGCCGACTGAAGATTGTCTTTTTCAATCGGAAGGATAAACTCTTGTTTAAAATAGTTCTTACTTCCCAGCAATCCCCTGTTCAGAAAATTCATCTGAGCCCAAAGATCTGACAATGAATTCTCTATTGGTGTTCCGGTCAATACGATACGATGTTGCGACCGGATACTGGTAATCGTCTTGTAAGTTTTCGATTCACTGTTTTTAATGGTTTGACTTTCATCAAGAATTAGGTAAAAGAATTCGTATTTTGAGATATCATCCGCGTCATTTCTGACCGTACCATAGGTGGTAAGTATGATATCAAAATTGGCTATGATATCGTTTAGATCACTTTTTTCCCTTCGCCTGGCTCCACTGTAAACGAAGGCTTTTAAGGAGGGGGCAAATTTGCGGATCTCCTTCTCCCAATTGTGAACGAGCGAAACCGGCAATACAATCAGGGATGCCGGTTGTTGTTCTTCAACAGCGGATTCATCTTCAACAAACAATGAAAGCTGTCCGGAATTCCGGTGTTTAAAATGAGGATGGGAAGTATCCTTCCTCTTTAATTTAAGCAAAAGGGTTAGTGCCTGGATGGTCTTCCCCAATCCCATATCATCAGCAAGGCAACCCCCTAAGTTATTGGAATATAAGTGGTACATCCAGTTGTACCCCTCCTGCTGGTAATTGCGCAGTGATGCGCAAAGCCCATCCGGTTTTTCCTGTGGGACAATTACTGCCTTGATTAATTTATTAAGTTTTTCATTAACCGTTACTTCCGGATCCAGAACGAGATCCTCCATTAACATGAAATGACAATTCTGTACCCTGATTGCTTCTTCTCCAGGTTTTCCAAAACTAAAAACCGGCTGATACCTGGCAAACCACTCGAATGGAAGTATGGCAATCCGCCCATCAGGCAATTTAAATTCCCTGATTTGGCCCAATATATTCTTCCTTAACCTCACAAAGGGAAAAGAAAATTCCCCAAAAGTTACCATTGCATAAACATCAAACCAATCGTGCACCTGGTTCACCTTTACATCAAGTGATTGTGAACCGGTAAAATAGATATGGTCAAGTTTTTCCTGACTGACAGAAATCCCAATTTCCTTTAATTCTTTATCATGTTTGGAAAGCCAGGCTATTGCTGCATATAAAGCCTGTGAAAAATCATCGGGTAAACCAGGCAATTTTAAATTCGGTGTTTCACCTTCTAACCCAAGTCGCCGAAGTGCTCTGATCACCTCAACTTCCCAAAACAGGTCCTTCTCATAACGTCGGAAAACATAATTTCCGTTGACGACCTCAAAGGCCGCAATTTTTTTTCTTTCATCATCAGCCGGAATGGACTGATCGTTATATTTAAAGACTGGAATAAATACCGGATATCCGGAAAGATCAGTTCCAACAGAAAGTATGGCCTCTTTCCTGCCCGCAAGATCGATGATTTCGAAACCGGAATAGCTAATTTCCTGGCTCCTGACTGCATTCAGAATAAATGAGCCATAATATTTTTCTTCGACTTTTCGTGGAATGCTGATGTACTCCTTTTCAAAAAAAGGCTGAAGTTTGGAACCTGATATATCTTCAAAAAAATAGAGTTTGTTTTGATAAAGAATCCGGCAGGGCTCATTCACAAGCAGAATAATGTTTCGGTGAAGTAACGAAAGCTGCTCATTACCGTTGCGGATTGTCAGGAAATATCTGGTCTCATTTTCCAGCCGGTGAAAATTAAATACCGCCCTGGTATCATCATAACACAGTTCTATAAGATCGTCATCGTAAATATTATTGTATTTTGCCCGTTTAAAATAGACCGGAATTCCTGCGGTTTTAAGTAAATCGAGACATCTGGCCATAATTTCTTCAACGAATGGAACGAGTTTCTTATTGAACTCTTCGGTTTTCACATTCTTGTAAAAATCGTTTAATGTCCCTTTTTTATTATACTTTTTAGCCAGATTCTCATCTGCGTATTTTTCGGTAAGTCTGACGAGCTGAGCCTGAACCGATGAAAATATGAAATTCCCGTCTGCCAGATCATATCCCCGAACACGCTTTGATATAGAGAGATACTTACCATCCAACCCCTCTTCTGCGAAGAAAGGCAAAATCAGAAATCCAAATAACCGGTGTTCTGACACCGCTACGATAAATTTTTGTTCCACGTCAATTCGAATTGAATAAAATCAACAACCTGATTATAAAAAGTTGTTTGAAGTATTAAGCAAACCGCTAAATTAGGAAAATAACCGATCGGGACATCTTCAAATCGAATAAAAGAGGATACTTTCAATTCCTAATTAATGAAAAGGGACCTAATTTGCTCTTAATAAGGTCCCGGGAGAATCTGCGTTAAATTTCATCGTTGGGGTTGTATTGTCATTGCGGTTTCATTTTGTAAATTTGCAGCTTCGCAGGCTGTTCTATCGCCCCGGTTCTCCGGGGAGGAAAGTCCGGGCAATACAGGGCACCATGTTTCCTAACGGGAAGGCGGGCGTAAGTTCGCAGTAGTGTAACAGAAAATACCGCCCCGGTGAAAATCGGGGTAAGGGTGAAAAGGTGGGGTAAGAGCCTACCGGTAGTCATGGCAACATGATTAGCCGTACGCCTCATGGATTGTAAGGCCAAATATATTACGAGTTCTCCGGAACACAGGGCTGCCCGCCCTGGTTTTGGTTTCCGCAGGGAGACCTGAAGTCGTAAGGGGTAGGCTGCACGAGGCTGCTGGTGACAGCAGTCCCAGATAAATGATAGAATGAAAAACAGAACCCGGCTTACAGGCCTGCGATTTTTTTTACCTGTACCTCAATGCCAAAAGATTCAGATACCGCGTATCGTTAATCGTTTCGTAACTGGCAATCAGTTTTAACCATTAAAAACGGATGGATCAAGTTCAACATATTTCAATTCTGGATTATACCTATTCGCTTCCGGATGAACGGATTGCAACTTATGCGCTGGAAGAGCGGGATCAATCACGCCTGCTGGTCTGGAACAACGGAGTTATCTCTGATCAGAAGTTCTTTTATCTTCCGAATTGCCTTCCTGCCGGATCAATGCTTGTATTTAATAATACCAGGGTGATCAGGGCACGGTTATTCTTCAGAAAGGAGACCGGTGCAAAAATTGAGATCTTTTGTTTGGAACCGTTAACCCCAGAAGATTATGCGCTTTCATTTTCCCAGACAGAAAGTTGCCGGTGGAAATGTATTGTCGGAAATTTGAAGAAATGGAAGGACGAAGTGCTGGTTCAATCTTTAGTCATTTCGGGAAAACCTGTGAATTTCAGGGCCGAGAAGATCCGGGCTTTGCCCAATAACTCATTCGAAATCGGGTTCAGCTGGGATAATGCTCAAATTAATTTTGCCGACCTTCTGGAGCATTCCGGAAATATCCCCATACCACCCTATCTTAACCGTGAATCGGAAGATATCGATCTGACCAGCTATCAAACCGTATATTCCAGGATAAAAGGTTCGGTAGCGGCTCCAACTGCCGGGCTTCATTTTACACCTGCTGTTTTTGAAGCCCTTGAAAAGAAAAAAATTGACTGTGAAGAGGTTACCCTTCATGTCGGCGCCGGTACGTTTCAGCCTGTCAAATCAGCAACTATCGGGGGTCACGATATGCATTCCGAACATTTTATCCTGAGCTGTGACCTGATTGATCGCATCGCAGGTTTTGAAGGAAAAATAATCGCGATTGGCACCACCTCGGTACGCACGCTGGAAAGTCTTTATTTCATAGGTTGTAAGTTGATTGGAAATCCGGGGATAAATACTGATCAATTAACAGTGAATCAATGGGAACCATATGAGGTACCCGGAACTGCTTATTCACGTCAGGAAAGTTTTAAGGCCCTATCGGCTTATTTACATCATCATCACCTGGCTGAATTAAGCAGCTCTACCCAAATAATTATAGTTCCGGGTTATGAATTCAGGGTAATCAGCGGGATGGTGACCAACTTCCATCAGCCGCAAAGTACCCTTTTACTTTTGATTGCAGCATTTCTGGGTGATGAATGGAAGAGGATTTATGAGCACGCCCTTAGCCACAAATATCGTTTCCTGAGTTACGGAGATTCGAATCTCTATTTGAAAGGGTAGCTGGCGACTTGCGACTAGCAATTTGGCGGTTGGCAATTCTTTTTTTTTAAGAGAGAATTAAATCGACCTACGAACTCTTTGTTGCTTTTATTATTTGTCCTGGAAAATGGCAATAAGCTTTAAAAGATTCGTCACTATAAATTGATTCGTCTAAAATCTCATTTAATACAATTTAAGAATAAAAGGGGGATTCCTCATTCCGCTGCGCTCCATTCGGAATGACAATCGGGTGTGATTAATAGGTGTTGGAGACGGGAGGCGGTGCCGCCCCGTCTCCCACACCCCTTCAAAATGAACGTGTCGTTCCGAACGCAGTGAGGAATCTTTTTATTCAAATAATTAACAAAACGTTTTCATTAGTTGCAAGGTAAAAAATCTGTGATTCCTCCATGACCGTCGTGATTTTTTAGATTTGATCGGGAAGCTAAATTATTTAGCGTCTTTATAAAATAAATCGCTGGCACCAAAGTTTAAAACCTTCGATGCCCGCAATATAAATAAGCCCATTAATCCAAATCATCCTTATTTTTCATATTCCTCCAGGTCAAGTATTTCATTCTCCAACCGTTCAATCTTCTCTTTCAATGCTTTATGCTGTCTATTTCCCAAAACAATTGAAAAAACAAACAGGCCAATCATAAAAAGTATTGTATTTGCATTGAAATGCAATCCTTTCCAGATAATCAAAATAATCCCTACACAAAGCAATGAATAGGTAATAAAAGTATATTTATGTCTTATATTTAGAATATCATTATATTTATTTACTTTTCTTGCTGATTCGATAATTGAATCCTTGGTCAAATTAATTCCTCTTAATTCTACGTAGCTTTTAAAACTAATATATCCTAAAAAGAGAATCACTGCCAGGGTCAGAAAACAACCAATTACAAAACTCAATTCAACATTTTCCGTTTTAAATTGACTCTGCAAGGCTACACCCAGAATAACCAGCATAACGGGTGGAATAATTAAAGCGTAAAGAGTTCTGAATTTAATCCATTCCAATTTTCTCTGCGGTTTTTTCGAAAGTGTTTCCATAATTAATTTTTTATTGAGTTTTTCAAGATTATCAAGTTTGTTATCGTATTTCTCCCATATTGTTTTCAAATCTTCTATTTCCATAATTTTCGAATTTTAAATGTTTGACATTTGATCTCTAAGCCTTACCTTAATCCTGCTTAATTTAGTAGCTACATTCGTTTTAGTCAGGCCGACAATTTCTGCAATCTCCTCATATGAACATTCATCAAGAAGTAACAGTATTATCCCCTTGTCTATTTTCCCCAGGGTGTCAATCGCGCTATATAATTTGTTATACAATTCGTCAATTGTATGATCGTCTTCATTGGTAAAATGAGGAACCAAATCGGTATATTCAATTTGCTTAGATTGCTTGTTATAATCACGAAACCAGGTAATTGCAGTATTTAAGGATATCCGGTAAATCCAGGTACTTATTTTTGATTTATTCCGGAAGTTTGGGTAAGCAATCTATAAATTTGTAATGATTTCCTGAAACAAGTCTTTCTTATCCAACAAGTTATCACAGTACAGATAGCTGACTTTATAAATCAATTTCTTATTTACTTCAATTAGCTCTATAAAATCAGATTGCAATTTATTGTTATCCATTTGCCGGTGTTTGATTTTGAACTATAAGTCGCAAGAATTAGCCAAAAATCACATGAGCATTGAAATCTTTTTTAGCAGGAGCCTGTTTAAATTTCCTATGAAGATTTAAACAGAAATCAAAATAGGTTTATAGATTGGTTCAGAATTTCAAACAGCTAATCATCAGCCATTAACTCCTTCATTTTTTAATTCCTTCATTCCCCAAATCCTCCCCTGCCAGGTATTCCGTTCGAGAAGTCGCTTTTCAACCTTTGCCACAAACTCATAATTCTTGATTCCCCAGCGGGGTGCAATAACCATATTGTCAGGAGCCGAGCTTACAAATCGTTCCACAATAATCGACGGATTGAGGTTCTCGAGGTAATCCACCACCATTTCGGTATACCCCTCCACAGTAAAGAGTTGAAAACGCTCAGGAAACAGGGAGTATTCCTTTGCCATTGCAGTTCCCTTATGGATCTGAAGCTGATGCAGTTTGATATTTTCAACAGGAAGTGTGGAAATAACTCTGGCCTGTTCAATAAAATCGTCATGATCTTCTCCCGGAAATCCAAGGATCAGGTGGGCACAATTACGAATCGACCGGCGTGCCAGTTCCTGTATGGCCAACACCGACTCCCCTATAGTGTGTCCGCGATTAATTCTTTCCAGCGCGGCATCCTTCAGCGTTTCAAGTCCAAGTTCAACCATGACATAACATTTACGGGAGAGTTCTTCAAGCAAATCGAGCACCTCGCTGCTCAGACAATCGGGACGAGTGGCGATTACCAAACCAATCACACCGGGGTAGCTGATAGCCTCCTCATACAATTCACGCAATAGCTGAACCGGAGCATAGGTATTGGTATACGACTGAAAATAGGCTAAATACCTCATAGTCTTGTACTTCCTTGAGAAAAAAGCAATTCCCTCGTCAAGCTGGATTTTCAAAAGGTTATCCAAATCACAGTATGTTGGCTGAAAAGTCTTGTTATTGCAATAGGTGCATCCACCCCGACCCCGGGTTCCATCCCTGTTTGGACAGGTAAATCCGGCATTGACCGAAATCTTCTGAACACGCCCTTCAAACAGAGTTCTGAAGTGGGTCGAAAAATCGTTGTATCTTTTACCATGATTCCATGGGTATTTAAATGCATCTGGCATCAGCTCGGATTTGAACGCCAAATTTAGTTTTTATTCGTTCAGGTAGAAAGGCGAATCAGATGTTAACTTCCTGTTGATAATTGATTGTCACAAAAAATTCAAACCCGAATCATTTTTTGGACAATTGTATATCTTTATGTCATAATGAACGATGAAAAAAATGTTTACAAAAAACGATCTCGAACAAATCATTAACAGGGGAAGCAATCTTCAGGAGATTGAAAAACAGATTTCCCATTTCAGAAAAGGGTTCCCGTTTCTAAAGGTCCTGCGACCTGCCACCGTTGGTGACGGCATCATCCGGCTGGAGGATTCCAAAGTGTCATTGGCGGTAAAACAGTTTACCCAAAAAGTTGGGGAAGGGTTGAAACCGGCTAAATTTGTCCCTGCCTCGGGAGCTGCAAGCCGAATGTTTCAATCGCTATTCTCGTTTGCCGAAGAAGCAGGTAATTCAAATGAGAAAGCCGCCAGACTTCTCCATGAAGAACGGTTTAAAAGTGTTGGCCAGTTTTTTGACCAGCTTTCAAAGTTCGCCTTTTATAAAAAACTCACTGTAGCGCTTGACGGAAAATTAAGTGAAAACAACCAGCTGAGATATTGCGAAATAATCGATTACGTATTATCGGACAAAGGTTTGAACTATGGGTTCCTGCCAAAAGGACTTCTGGATTTTCATCATTACCTGGAGGGTCCAAGGACACCCGTTGAAGAGCACATGATCGAAGGTGCACTTTACGGATCTGACAGTCAGGGAAATGTAAAGCTTCATTTCACAGTATCTACGGAACATCTGAGCCTGTTTACTCAAAAAATTGCCCAGGCAGCTCCTCAATTGGAGATAAAGTTTGGGGTAAAATATGACATTTCCTTTTCGGAACAAAAACCGTTTACCGACACTATCGCGGTAGACCCCGAAAATAATCCGTTCCGGCTTTCCGACGGCAACCTGTTTTTCAGGCCGGCAGGTCATGGAGCATTGCTTGATAATTTAAATGAGATTGAAGCAGATATTCTCTTTGTCAAGAATATCGACAACGTGGTTCCTGACCGGCTCAAGGAAGAAACAGTCCGGTATAAAATGGCGCTGGCGCTTCTTTTGACGGAATACCAGGTGCGTATATTCAGTTATTTAAAGCTGCTGGAGTCAAACGCATTTTCAGATCAGCAACTGGCAGAAATCATCGAATTCACAGAAAAGGAACTTTGCATAGAACCGATTGATAAACAGTATGATGCAGACGATTCAACATTGATTCACTATCTTCATCGGAAACTGAACCGGCCAATCAGGATTTGCGGAATGGTAAAGAATGAAGGTGAACCCGGTGGAGGACCCTTCTGGGCACAAAACGATGACGGAACAGTCTCGCTTCAGGTTGTCGAAAGCAGTCAGATTGATCAAAAGGACCCAGGGCAAAAGGCGATTTCAAATCAGGCAACCCATTTTAATCCGGTTGACCTGGTTTGCGGGGTTCGCAATTATCAGGGAGAGAAATTTGATCTGCTGAAATACCGGGATCCTGAAACAGGATTTATCTCCTCCAAATCGAAAGACGGGAAAACTCTCAAAGCTCAGGAACTTCCCGGCTTGTGGAACGGAGCAATGGCCGATTGGATTACCCTGTTTGTGGAGGTTCCCATCATTACCTTCAACCCGGTAAAAACTATCAACGATCTTTTACGAAGCGAACATCAGCCATTATAGATCAAATAAATCAAATTATTATCTTTGCAAACAAATTATTGAAGTATGGCAATGTGGGAAGGGGCAAGAGAAAATTCCGAAAGTAAGGAATTTGCCGGAATCTTGAAGCGTTATAAGAAAATGCTGTCTGATGAACAGATGGGTTTCTTTGACGTGTCGGATTTCGAACACATTGTTGACCATTACATCGACAAAAGCCAATTAACCAATGCTTTGCAGGCTTGTGAAATAGCAATTTCACAACATCCCTATTCGCTGATGGTAAAAATCAAAAAAGCGCAGGTTCTAATCGGACAACTCAAGACTGACAAAGCGCTTCAGTTGCTACAAATGCTTGGTGAGATTGAAAATACGAATCCAGAAGTGCTGCTGATGCTTGGAAACTGTTACAGTCTGCAGGGTGAGGAGAATAAAGCCTACGACTATTACCGGAAAGCTGAAAGATTCTCTTTTGAAGATAGGGATGATCTGCTCTACAATATAGGGGCAGGTTATGTACAAATTGCCGATTACCGCCGGGCTACCTATTTTCTTGAGAAGGCCTATCAGGAAAATCCTAAAAATGATAGCGTTCTTTACGATCTGGCTTTTTGTTACGACAAATTGGGTGATGATGGAAAGAGCATCCAGTTCTACAACGAATATCTTGATATTGATCCCTTTGCAGAATCAGCCTGGTATAACCTTGGAATCATTTTTACCCGTCTTGAAGAATATGACAAAGCGATTGAAGCATATGACTTTGCATTGGCGATCGACGAAAATTACGCTTCAGCCCTATTCAATAAAGCCAATACCCTCTCTACCATCGAGCGCTATGATGAGGCACTAATCTATTACTTTGATTATTTGCGATTTGATAAAAATTCTTCCGACGCAAGGGTATATATTGCAGAATGTTATTTCCAACTTGAAGAATATACAAAGTCGTATAACTATTATAAACAGGCGATTCAACTGGATCCAAATAATGCGGATGGATGGTATGGTGCAGGAATAGTGCTCATGATTGAGGAAAACCTTTCTGAAAGTCTCGTTTTCTTGAAAAAAGCACTCAAATTAGATGATAGCTGTGCGGATTTCTGGAACGCGTTTGGGAAAGTGAATGCAGCACTCGATAATTACGAAGATGCGCTAATCGCCTTTAGAAAATCAGTTGAAATAGAGGATACCAACTCCGATTTTTGGATCGCATTTGCCGATTTCTTTTACCATTATGATCAGCTGGATCTAGCCATTCAGACCCTGTTCCAGGCTGAAAAAACAATATTTGAAAATGGTCTGATGCTTTATAAACTTTCCGGTTACCTTGCAGAAAACGGAAATTTACACCTCGCAAAAACATATCTTAGGAAGGCACTCACCCTTAACTACCCGTTGCACACTGAAATGTTCCTCGATTTTCCAGGTCTGCAGTCAAAACGTTGGATCTTAAAGATGATCGACGAGTTTCAATAAGTTATAATTCGTGAAATTTTAGATGAAACGTAAATTCGGATTGATTGGCTTTCCACTATCCCACTCTTTTTCGAGGAAGTTCTTTACTGGAAAATTCTCGGATGAGGGGATTGATGCTGTCTATCTCAATTTTGAACTTGAAAATATCGGGGAGTTGAATCACCTGATGATTGCTCATCCTGATCTGGAGGGGTTCAATGTGACGATCCCATATAAAGAGCAGATAATTTCGTACCTGGAACAAATCGACGAAGCGGCGGCACAAATCAAGGCAGTAAACACGGTCAAAATACGACGCTCAGGTCGTCAATTAACCTTGCATGGTTATAATACTGATATTCATGGATTCCAGGAATCAATTAAACCATTGTTGCAGCATTATCACCATAAAGCACTGGTTCTTGGAACAGGAGGAGCATCGAAGGCGGTGATTAAAGCTCTTGAAAATCTTGGAATTGATGCCATTTTAGTCTCACGTAATCCTGAGGAAAAGGGAGAAATTTCTTACAATGATCTGGACGAGGACGTGATGGAGAGTTACAAAATAGTTATAAACACTACGCCGATTGGCACTTTTCCAAATATTGAAGGTTGTCCTGCAATCCCTTTCGAATGTATTACTTCCAAACACTTACTTTTTGATTTGGTTTATAATCCGGAAGTCACAGAATTCTTAAAACAAGGAAGAGAGCGGGGAGCAACCATTAAAAATGGATTGGAGATGCTCCATCTTCAGGCACTGGCTGCGTGGGAAATCTGGAACAGGGAATAAATAGACCTATTTAGATTTTTATTTCTATGTTTCTTAAGACATTCGCTAAAGGGATAACAAAATTATTTTAAGTCTCTATGCATTTTACCAAATGCCAGATTCATTTCACTTAATCTGCCCTATCAATCCTTTTGATAAATCCGCCGCATAACCGATATCGACTAAGAATAATCCCTTTGCTGGTGCACTCGCACCGGCAGCACAACGGTCTTTTAACTCTATGATCCTGCAAAATTCCTCGATTGAAATCTTTCCAAATCCAACCTCCAATAACGTCCCCACGATTGCCCGAACCATATTTCGTAAAAAACGGTCAGCCTTGATTGTGAAAACAAAACCGTTATCTTCTGCAACCCATTCAGCTACAGCTATCTTGCAAATATTTGTCTTAACATCTGTTCCTAATCGGCTGAAACTGGTGAAATCCTCATAATCAAATAATTTCCGGGCTGCTTCATTCATCTTTTCCAAATCAGGAATTCGAGGTTCTTTTGCAGCATAGAGTCTTGAAAATGGATCTTTAGTCCTCACCAGGTAATATTTGTAAGTGCGGCTCATTGCATCAAACCGGGCATGAGCCTCAGGATGCACCTTGTAAATATTCTGAACCGCAATATCGGCAGGTAAAAGATTATTCAGACCATGAATGATTTTTTGAGTATCAAGTTGTTCATTTTCAACATCAAAGTGAGCCACAAAGAATGAAGCATGAACTCCGGCGTCGGTACGTCCGGCGCCGGTAACCAAAATCGTTTCCTGTGCAACAATAGACAAGACCTTTTCGACCATCTCCTGCACCGATATACCATTGGGCTGTATTTGCCATCCGTGGTAGGCCGTTCCATCGTATGAAAGCTGAATAAAATATCGTTGCATCCTATTTGTTAAGGCTCATTATTTCACTTATTCATTTTTCATTAGCTTAATGCCTTCCCTTACCATCTTTAATCTTTTGCCTGATTGGCAGGGATTCATCCGAGAAGAGATAATCCCGGGTGGAGTCCGGAAGAAAATCGATCACCTCGGATAATTTATCCTTTTTGATCGCCTCGCGCACCTTTGAAGCACTGATATAATCGGGCAGATTATCTGATCCCAAACCAATCGCCTTTCGGGTAACTTCAATGACTTCCACCCCGGATAAAGGGAGGATAGTTTTCATAGCATGATTATAGCTTTCGGTCGTTTTACAATAGAGTTCAGTACCAACATACCGTCTTTTAATTCCTAAAACCGGAACAATGTAATTAGCAAAAATCCTAACATCAAGCTCCGCCTGCTTTTGCATGACATCATCAACAGTCTCATTTTTAAGAAAATAAGCAGGAAATATTGAACCAGATACCACATACATCCCGCCACGAACCATCTTCACATTTTTAAGATGAGTGATCCCCTTCCGGATGAGATCCCACCTGACCGAAAAGGGGAATGCCGACTGATCTTCCTCAACTACAAAAAGATAAACTATTTCATTCTCCACAGCGGCCTTTTCAATCAGAAATTTATGCCCGTTTGTAAAAGGATTGCAATTGACAACTATGGCTGCTACTGTCTCACCTGTAACCGGAACGATCAGGGTTTTTAAATAATCCTGGTAGGTATAAATCGATTCAAAGCCAAACTCCAAAAGGGTATAAAGTGGTTCTGCTGATGCAATTTGAGTAAAGCCCAGACCGGTAAACCGTATTGCATTCTCAGGACGCGTAAAGACAAATGTATGTTTATAAATCTTCAGTAACTTCTCTGTCATGTAGGTAACAATCAGCGCAAAGGCTGTGGTATCCCTGAATTTTGGATCCACTACAAAATATTTCAGAATCCTCCCCTGATGAGAGCCTGTCCCAACCAGATCACCTTTCAGATTGTACACAATCATCGTGCATTCGACCTCGGCTGGATCAAACTCAAACCCAAGCCCTCCTAAAAAATCCTTCACTAACTTAACGTCAAAAGGGTTCTCAAGATCAAGGGTCTCCTGCCTGAAATCGGTATCTTCAAATGTCATTAGTTGCCTTTAATTATATTTTTCCGTTGAGACGCACAGCTGTGCGTCTTTACATAGAGTCATACGATCGTGCCCCTTACAGATCCGCCCGTATCACTGACCATACAAAAATAGTCACAGCCAGCAAATCTGCAGACCCTCCGGGTGAAATATTGTTGTTTTTACAAAATTCAATTACTGCACTATAATTCTCGTCATTGAAATTATGGAGCGCCTGGGAACAAAATTTCTGAAAAATACCCAAAATCTCCGGATTACTCCGGTAGAGAATATTCGTATCGTTATTTTTGGAAGCAATTGCCAGGAAACACCTAATAAGCAGTGAATCATCTAATTGATCTACATCTATTAGCTGTGGCAATCCAAACCTGAAAACCGTTTCTAAGCCACTTTCTGCTTCACCCCGGGCACCGCTTAACCCATATTTGTGGTAAATATCAGTACCGTGACTATTTGCCCCATTCCCGGCGTTTTTAAGTTCTTTAATTACCAGATCCTTACAAATACCACGAAGGAGATCCCTGAATTCATCCCAATTAAACCTGTCACTCTTCCCAAACAGCATTCCACAGGCAAACAGTGAAAGCCCAATCAGAAAAATAATCCCTTTCTGGGTATTGACATTATGGGTAGCTTCAAACATGGCAGACTCCATACGCAATCCAATATTCCGGAGAATTGGCAACGCTTTGGTCAGATCAGGGTCACTGAATTTTATACCCTCCCGGATCAGCTCCGGAAACCAGGGATAAATGGCTGTAGTGGAATCCAAAAAAATCTGATAATTCAGGTCTGTATGACTCCCGTTGCTGAATTTATCAACCAATCCAGGCTTTGGAGTGAGCGAGATCTCGGATAAAATTGCCCTCAATGCAAGTGATGACAACTTTTCAACTAACGAATTTTCACGCCTGTCCTTGCAATAGAGATCCATTTTTGAAAACATAAACGCTCTGACCTCTTCAAAGTCGTGGGCGTTTTCCCTGCGGCATTCAATGGCAGCTCTTTCAAGACAGAAAAAACAGATTTTCGATTTTCCGGACGAGATGCTGTCACCCTTCGGGTCATTCAGATCTGCATCAATAAACCGGCCCAACGGGTGATTATGCTCAAATGCTTCACAATATTGTTTGATTTCGTGGAGTGTTCTTATATCGGGAGAGTAGGGCACAATGTAAAAATCTCCGGCGGCATCGATTCCAGAAACCGCCTCTTCATCCAGAATATTGATCAGATTCGCTTTTAAAAAACACCTAAAATCAATCAGGCAATATCCAAAGAAGTTTTCCACCGAAGAATTACTTTTAGGGTATCCGGGGATATTTAGGGTTAAACTCAGCGAAGGCATACCTCTCTTTGCGATCTGACCCTTAAAAAATGCCCGCTGATCACGGGCTTCCAATATTGCCTGAAGTGGTTCGATAATTATTTTTTTTTAAAGACTATTAGACTTTTAGGCAGTTTACTTTTAAATATTAGAAAGACCTATTAAATTTCTTAGACCCTAATAGCCTATTAGCCTACAGCCTAAAAGCCTCCCAACTTACTTCTCCTTAATCTGATGAATTACATCGATGATGGTCCCATCGCGGTATTCAACGATCCCCACTATTTTATCGGTATATTCCAATGGACCGGGGATACCGGTAATTTTATCCACTTCAATCTCAAGGTCATGGATATCTTTGACATTCAGCCCCGCTCTTTTCAGATTTTCTTCAAGTTCCGGGAACATCGGATTCACGCATATGCCCCGTTCGGTTACCAGCACATGGACCGTTTCACCTGGTGTAACGATCGTATGCACCCTCTTTTTAATAATAGGGATTCTGCCACGGAATGAAGGACAGACCACAACGGTGAGTTTTGCACCGGATGCCGTGTCGGAATGTCCCCCCGATGCTCCGCGAATATATCCTTCAGAGCCTGTGATTACATTTACGTTAAAATCAACATCAATTTCGAGAGCCCCAAGTACTACAACGTCAATTTTATTGGTGATACAGCCGCAATTGAACGGATTCGCATAAAGCGCGGCCGGAATCTCAATATGGCGGCGATTATTTAAAAGGGAGTTACTTACAACAGCATCGAATGACTGCACGTCGAAAATAGTTTCAAAGAGTCCGTCATTGAGCATATCCACGCAATAAGAGGTGATACCACCCAGCATAAAACTGCCTTTTATCCCCTTTGTTTTCATCTTTTCACGGATAAATTTTGCAACTGCCAGGGAGGCCCCTCCTGCACCAACCTGAAAGGCAAACCCAGGAACGAAAAAACCGGAGTGTTCGATGACATCAGCAGCAATCTTTGCAATCCTCAGATCCATTGGGGATTTAGTGATACGGGTTGTTCCGGTGGCAATTTTGGATGCATCACCGATCGAATCCACAACAACCACATGGTCGATAAAATTTTGTGAAATTGAAAGCGGAATACAGGGATAATCAACCAGGTTATCGGTTACGACAATGACCTCTTTGGCATACCTGGCATCAATAACCGCATAGCCGATAGACCCAAAAGCCGATTTACCGTGCGAACCCGTCGCGTTTCCCTCGCAGTCAGCAGCGGAAGCCGGGATAATGGCCAGATCAATCTTTATCTTACCGGTATGGATTCCCCGAACCCTGCCGCCGTGAGAGTGAATAACCACAGGAGTATCCAGGATACCCAGCGCGATGGCACGGCCGAGCTGATTTCGGATACCCGAAGAGAAGATACGGGTAACGGTTCTATCCTTTAAATAAGGTAGAATGGGGTCATGACACTCGTTCAAAGAGGAAGATGCCAAAGTGATTTCCCGGATACCCATATTATGCAGAATCGTAAGCGTCTGAACCAATAAAATATCGCCATTCCTCAGGTGATGGTGGAACGAAACAGTCATCCCGTTATGTGGGTTACTGCGCAAAATGGCTTCCTCCAGGGACTTGCACAGTTTACTCTGATGAGGAAGATAGGCCCTGTTTGGAGCAGGAATGGTAGGTTCACTCATCCACCCTTTTCTTAACTTTGCCAATGCCCCCTGAAAAGGTTCAAGTTTTCCGATTCCTTCAATATATTCTGGAATCTCCCTCCCTAAGCTGTTTAACATTGATAGATTATTTGAATATTGTTTATTTTAAATAATATTTGCTCATTTCCGGAACCGCTGCTGGCTGATTGGTAAATGAAAGATGACTGTGCTACGGAGCATAATAAAGTCCTGGCGATAAATTTGCCAGTCGCCATTTGCAAGCTGCCAATAGCTTTCTGCTATCCCACCGTCACATTGGCCAGCTTCAGAATATATTCCGCCCTGGACACCACCGGAGCATCCACCATCTTGCCATCGATTGCAAATACACCGATTCCGGCAGCTGTATTCATCCTGAACTCCTTGACAATATGGTACGCTTTCCGGATCTCCTCCTCTGTCGGGGTAAAAACATCATGAATAATATCGATCTGGCGTGGATTGATGACCGCTTTTCCGGTAAAACCAATTTTTTTGGCATATTCGGTTTCTCTTCGCAAGCCCTCTTCATCGTTGACATCGGGGAAAACAGTATCGATCACATCAATATGACTGGCTTTAGCCGCCATTACGATCCGTTTACGTGCAAAATCAATTCCCACACCATCAGCCGTGTAAACGATATTCATATCTGCAGTGAGGTCCTGACCGCCAATCGTTATGGCATCGACGCGCCTGAACATACTCGCAATATTAAACACATTCTGAACCCCCATAGCCGTTTCGATCATCGCATGGAGGGTCATTTTATTATGTGGAAGGCCATGCCGGTCTTCAATCCTTTCGATTATTTTCAGCAGTTCTGCCACCTCTTCAGCAGATTCGGTTTTGGGATACCGGATCGCGGATGGCTGAAGCGGCACAATCGTCTCAAGATCAGCCAGCCCGAAGGGTGTACTCAGGTGATTGACCCTTACACAGACCTCTGCATCATAGAAATCAACCACTTTGATCATGTTCCGGACCAACGTGCGTGCTGCGTCCTTTTGGTTCAGCGCGACTGCATCTTCGAGATCTAGAAGGATACTGTCGGCACCATATACTCCCCCTTGCTGGATCATTGCCGGATTATTCCCCGGAATATAGAGCATACTCCTCCGCTTTTTGAAGTTTTTTATCATAACTTATTCTGTTATTACAATGTTCCTTCCTGCCGTTCCATGGAACGATTAATTGCTGTTTCCAGCCGGGCTTTGATAGTCGGTTCCAGAGCGCCTTTATCTTTGGCAATCAGGTGAATATCTGTCATTTGATATTCGTCAAGCATTTCGGTAACGATCCGGTTAAAACTTGAGCCATATTGTTGCATCACTGTAGAGGAGATATCAAGCTTTCGGCCTGAATTATCGGGGAGAGGTTCAATTAAAAAGATTACATCACTCGATTCGAAGGTACCCGATTGGGCTGCTATTTTTGGCTTCATATCTTAAAGAGAATTAATGCTTTAAATATTTGATTTCAGAACTACACTATCCGTTCAATGGTTAGTTGCAGGATCCTTCACCCTGCAAAAGTAGGACTTTAATTTTTCGGAAGGATGATATTTTCAAGATTATTTTTTTGGTGTAGAGATGCGATTAATCGCCTCTCTACACCAAAATCCAGAATATATTTCTTCACATTGCCTTAATTTAAGGTGGAATACAAAAAATGGATTTAAAATATAGGGCTATTTTATAGGGTTAATTGATCCACTTAACATTTTTTAATTAAATCATGGCTAATGAAACAATTCAAAACACTATTTTCGTAACCGTTTTTAAAGCACAATAATTAATTATCTATTGGATTATGAATCAGACATTGGACATTAGAGAACTTAACGAACGAATTCAACGGGAAAGCTCATTTGTAGATCTCATCTCCATGGAGATGAACAAGGTAATTGTCGGTCAGAAACATCTGGTTGAAAGCTTGTTGATCGGATTACTTTCCGATGGGCATATCCTGCTGGAAGGGGTGCCCGGATTGGCAAAAACATTGGCAATCAACACACTGGCAAATACAATCGATGCTAAATTTGCCCGGATCCAGTTTACCCCTGACCTTTTGCCTGCCGACTTAATCGGAACAATGATCTACAGTCAGAAGAATGAAGAATTCATGGTTCGGAAAGGACCCATTTTTACAAATTTTGTATTGGCAGATGAAATAAACCGCGCCCCGGCCAAGGTGCAATCGGCATTGCTTGAAGCGATGCAGGAGCGGCAGGTGACCATTGGTGCCCATACTTATCCGCTTGAAAATCCATTTTTGGTAATGGCAACTCAAAATCCGATCGAACAGGAGGGGACTTACCGTTTACCGGAAGCCCAGGTCGACCGTTTTATGTTGAAGGTAGTTTTGAACTATCCCAAAAAAGAGGAGGAAAAATTGATCATTCAAATGAATCTTCTAAAAGAATTCCCGAAGGCAAAAACGGTTTTAAAGCCGGAAGACATTGTCAGAGCCAGGGATATAGTGAAAGAAGTTTATATGGATGAGAAAATCCAGAAATATATCGTCGATATCGTTTTTGCAACTCGTGAGCCAAAGGCTGCAGGGTTAGCTAAATTTGAGGAGATGATCACTTATGGTGCCTCACCACGTGCATCAATCAGTCTTGCCCAGGCAGCCAAAGCTTTTGCATTTATCAAACGCCGCGGGTATGTGATCCCTGAAGATATCAGGGCGGTATGTCATGACGTTTTGCGCCACCGTATCGGGCTAAGTTACGAAGCTGAAGCAAACAATCTTTCAACAGAAGAGATTATAAGCGAAATATTGAATACCATTGAGGTCCCATAGTGGAGGAATCGTAAATATTATTTTCGTGATTTTCACGATCGGTATTATTATTGATCAGTAATTCAATAAATTAAAAAAGTGGAAGCATCGGAACTATTAAAAAAAGTTCGGAAAATTGAGATAAAGACAAAAGGGCTATCCCGCAATATCTTCGCCGGAGAATATCACAGTGCATTTAAAGGACGTGGTATGGCTTTCAGTGAGGTACGTGAATACCAATTTGGCGATGATATCCGGAACATCGACTGGAATGTAACCGCACGGTATGGTCATCCTTTTATCAAAATATTTGAAGAGGAACGCGAATTGACTGTAATGTTACTCGTCGATGTAAGCGGGTCCCGCGATTTTGGAACCGTTGAGCGGATGAAAAAAAATGTTATCATTGAGATAGCTGCAATACTTTCATTTTCTGCGATATCCAACAATGATAAAATTGGCGTCATCTTCTTTTCCGATCAAATTGAGAAATTTATCCCACCAAAAAAAGGGAGGACACATACTTTAAGGATCATTCGTGAACTGATCGAGTTTGAACCGGCATCAAGAAAGACAGACATTTCGGTTGCCTTGCGCTACCTCACCAATGCCATGAAACGAAGGGTTACAGCCTTTATCATCTCAGATCTGATGGACAATCCAGCCTCCATGGAGCAGGCCCTTTCAATCGCCAATAATAAGCATGACATGGTTGGACTGCGAATTTATGACGAACGTGAAGCTGAATTGCCATCGGTTGGAATGATTAAATTCAAAGACGCTGAAACCGGAGAATATCTTTGGGTGGATTCTTCAAGCAGAAATGTAAGAGAGACTTATCGGAAACATTGGAGCGAGAGAAATAAACAATTGGACAGTCTGCTGAAGAAAACCGGTCTGGACTATGCAAATATCAGTACACGTGAAGATTACGTAAAGTCTCTTGTTGCGCTTTTTAAGAAAAGGGAACACAAATTATGAATAGAACGGTTAAATTAAAATATTTATGTTTGCTGAGTATTTTATTTCTGTCTCTCTCATTGGTCAACGGTCAGGAGATCAGAATCAAAACTGCTCTCGAACATGACTCAATCTGGTTAGGTGATCAGATTAAATTGCTGATTGTTGTCGAGCAAACCGCAGGAACAAAAGTAGAATTTCCACAGTTGCGCGATTCAATTAACAAGATTGAGATTTTGAAAAGGTCGAAAATTGACACCTCCAAACTGGCAGGGAACCAAATTCAATTAAAGCAAACTTATCTGGTTACCTGTTTTGACAGTGGTGCCCATTATATCCCCCCTTTCTATTTCAGATTTAACAGCGGGGTGCACACCGATTCATTGAGAAGCAACAGCTTAATACTTTTCGTCAAATTTCCCCTTGTCGATTTTAAAAAGGGACCGGTTGATATTAAAAAACCTTTCACTGCACCGGTCACTTTTAAAGAGATCGCCCCATGGTTACTTGGAATTATCTTACTTGGAGCCATTATTTTCCTGGTAATTTATGCGGTAAGCAGAAGAAATAAGAACAGACCTTTATTTCAGCGACCTCCAAAACCCAAATTGCCACCACATCTGATTGCCTTGCAAGAGTTGGATAAACTGAAAGATGAACAATTATGGCAACAGGAAAAGGTCAAGGATTATTATACCCGCCTTACTGATATCATCAGGGTTTATATTGAAGACCGGTTCGTAATGGCAGCCATGGAACAGACTACTCCTGAAATCCTGGTCGGCTTTAAAAATCTGAAGACGCAAATTGATGCCAAATCAGTTCTCGAATTAAAAGAGATTCTCGAATTAGCCGATCTTGTTAAGTTTGCGAAGCTTACACCACTACCTGATAAGAATTTTAATATGCTCACAAACGCTTACCTGTTTGTAAAAGAAACTACCAGCGAATCTGTTGTTGATGTTCCAGAGGAACCTGTTAAAACAATGGCAAGTGAAGCAGAGGTCGTTGATTTGAAGGATAAAAAAGAGGAAAATCAACTATGAACAATATCGTATTTGCAAAACCTGATTGGTTTTATCTGCTGCTCGGGTTAATTCCAATGATTGTCTGGTATGTTCTTCGCCAAAAAAAATCAAAGGCAAGTATTCAGATCAGTACCATTGAGGCTCTGAAAAAAACACCACTTACCTGGAAGCACGCTTTACGCCATATGGCATTTGTTTTGAACATGGCCGTTTTGGCGCTGATTATTGCTTGTCTGGCCCGGCCGCAATCCTCCGAGAACTGGCAAAACCAGACTGTTGAAGGGATCGACATTATGATTGCTCTCGACCTTTCGGGGTCCATGCTTGCACGTGACTTCCAACCGAACCGGGTTGAAGCAGCTAAAGCGGTGGCTACCAAATTTATATCCGGCAGGCCCTATGACCGCATCGGATTGGTTGTCTTTTCGGCAGAAAGCTTCACCCAATGTCCGCTTACAACCGACAGGGCTGTTTTAATTAATTTGCTGCAGAAGGTGGAAAGCGGAATGATAGAAGATGGAACGGCTATCGGATTAGGTTTGGCTAACGCTGTTTCGCGCTTGAAAGATAGTGAAGCAAAGAGCAGGGTGATCATCCTCCTCACAGACGGGGAGAACAACCGTGGAGAGATTGCCCCCATTACCGCGGCTGAAATTGCCAAAACCTTCGGGATAAGGGTTTATACCATTGGAATAGGTACGATAGGTACTGCCCCATTCCCGGTTCAAACTCCTTTCGGTATCCAGATGCGCGACATGGAGGTTAAAATAGATGAAAAAACATTGACTGAAATCGCCCGAATAACCGATGGCAAATATTTCCGTGCCACAAACAATAAAACATTGGCCGAGGTATATAAAGAGATCGATCTGTTGGAAAAATCGAAGATTCAGAATAAAGAGTTCAGCAAAAAAAATGAAGAATACCGCCGTTTTGCTATTGGGGCACTTCTTCTTTCGTTACTCGCATTGGTTCTGCAATTTGCAGTATTCAGGCATATTCCGTAAAGGAATCAGAAAAAAATTGAGTTATGGAATCATTTAGATTTGCACATCCCGAATATTTCTATTTACTGCTGGTTATTCCGGCCTTCATCGTACTGTTTATTATTTCAAGGATAAGCAGACGTCGCTCGCTGCGTCTGTTTGGTGACAGGGCACTCATTGCCCAGTTGATGCCCAGTGTATCTGCGAACCGGCCATTTATCAAATTCCTTATATGGATGCTTGTTTTAAGCTTCATCATATTATCTCTGGCTCAACCGCAGTTTGGATCAAAGCTATTGACCTCGAAGCGGAAAGGAGTTGAATTGATAATTGCACTTGATGTCTCTAACAGTATGATGGCTGAAGATATCAAACCCAACAGATTGGAACGGGCCAAAAGGGCTATATCAAAATTAACGGAACGTCTTCGAGATGATAAGATCGGACTGATCGTCTTTGCCGGACAGGCATATGTCCAGCTTCCCATTACAACCGACTATGTTTCGGCCAAATTGTTTCTCGACGCCATAAATACCAGTATTGTTCCGGTTCAGGGAACCGCAATTGGGGCTGCAATACAGATGGCCACCAAGTCGTTCACTCCTGATTTTGGAGGCAGTAAAGCAATTATCATAATCACCGATGGCGAAAACCATGAAGATGACGCCATTGGAGCCGCAAAAGAAGCATTGGAGAAGAAAATGATCGTTCATACAATCGGCATGGGTCTCCCCGGGGGCGCCCCAATTCCGATAGGGGGAGCAGGAAGCAGGGATTTTCTTAAGGACAAGGATAACAACGTTGTAGTTACAAAACTGGATGAGAACATGTTAACCCAGATTGCAATGGCAGGAGGAGGTAGCTATATCCGGGCAAATAATGCCGAGGTTGGCTTAAATAATCTTTTTAATGAAATTGAGAAAATGGAGAAATCAGAATTGAATTCGCGTGAATACTCTGAGTATAACGATCAGTTTCCACTATTTCTGATCATTGCACTCTGCCTGATTGTTTGCGATTTCATGATTCTCGACCGGAAAAATAAATGGCTTCGGAACTTCCGGCTATTTGGTAATCATAAATGAGCAAGTGATGAATAAACTAATATTATTACTGTTAACTGTTGTCATTGCCCATGGGGCATTTGCCCAAAAAGAACGAAAATTTGTTCGTGAAGGCAATGGCTATTATAGTGATGGACTTAAAGATACGACAAAACTGGACACCATAAGTTTTGGAAAGGCTGAGGTTGCCTATCGTCGCGCACTTCAGATTAAGCCGGACGATTTCCACTGGCAGTTCAATCTTGCCAATTCCATCTACAAACAGAACAAGCCCGATCAGGCAGCCTCCGAATTCGAGAAGCTCGCTGATAAGACCAAAGATCTCCACGAAAAAACAATGGTGCTTCATAATCTTGGAAACTCCCTGCTCGCCCAGAAAAAGTATGATCCAAGTATTGAAGCCTATGAAAAGGCATTGCGGATCAATCCCAATGATCCCGAGACAAAATACAACCTGGCTTATGCTATGAAAATGAAAAAGAAAGACCAGGATCAGAAAAAAAAGGATAAGGATAAAGACAAGGATAAGGATAAAAAAGATCAGGATAAAAACAAGGATAAGAAGGATGAGAATAAAGATAAAGACAAGCAGGATCAGAATAAGAATCAGGACAAGCAGGACCAGCAGCAACAACCTCAGCAGAATAAAATATCCAAACAAAGTGCTGAACAGATGTTGAAGGCACTGGAGAATGATGAAAAACAGACTCAGGAAAAAGTGAAAAAAGCTGAGGCGATGAAAGCTGAAAAAATAAAAGTCGAGAAAAACTGGTAAGAATAACTAATTTTGAATATTGTTGTTAATAAATAATATATAAGGACATTATGAGACTTAAACATCTCTATTTATTGGTTTGTGTTTTACTTTTAAGCCTGCCCGGATTTTCCCAGCAAATTAGCTTTACAATGGAAGCACCTAAAGTGGTGGAACTTGGTGAACAGTTTCGGCTAGCCTTCACTGTAAATGCAAAAGGTCAGAATCTAAAATTACCGGAATTATCTGATTTTTTAATTCTAATGGGGCCATCGACTACACAAAGCAGTTCATTTCAGATTATTAACGGAACGAGTTCACAATCAGTATCATTTTCTTACCTGTTCATATTGAAGGCCAAAAAAGATGGTAAATTTACGATTAACCCCGCTTCAATTAATGTAAACGGGACTACAATTACCTCAAATTCTTTGACCATTGAGGTAGTCAAAGGTTCCGCCAAGCCCACTGGGGGAGGGACAGAACAACCTACAACAACACCCGGAACTGTTCCCAAATCTGATCTTTTTGTAAAATTAGTCGTTGACCGCAAAAATCTTTATAAAGGGGATCATGCAATGGCAACGATTAAAATCTACTCAAAGGTTAACCTGAATGGATTTGAAGATATTTCCTTACCCAGCTTTGAAGGTTTCTGGTCTCAGGATGTCGCACTACCGCAACAGATCTCGCTTCAGCGGGAATCGTTCAACGGAGAAATTTACAATGTCGGGACATTAAAGAAAACATTATTATTCCCCCAACAAACCGGTACGATTACCATTGATAAAGTCAAGATTGACTGCATCGTTCAACAACGGGTGAAACAGGCAAAAAGCTTTTTCGACGATTTTTTTGATAATTTTGCCAATGTGAAAGTAACGGTTACCAGTGATCCGGTTATCGTTACTGTAAATCCCTTACCTGCCGGTCCGGCTGATTTTTCAGGGGCAGTTGGACGGTTTGACCTTCGCTCATCGATCACTTCAACCAATGTAAAAGAGAACGATGCGATTACCCTGCGTATTGATGTAAGTGGTAATGGAAATATCAAGCTGATTAATGCGCCAAAGCTTAAGCTTCCCGCTGATTTTGAGGTCTATGATCCTAAGACACAAAGTAACTATGCAGCAACTGCAGAAGGCTTAAACGGGAATATCTCATTTGAATACCTTTTCCTGCCAAGGTTTGCCGGAGATTATACCATTCCACCGGTAAATTTTATTTATTTCGATCCTGTAGCAGGCAGGTATACAACAAAATCATCTCAGGAATTCAAAATTCATGTTGCCAAGGGTGATGGAACTCCGACCAAGGGTATAATGAGTTCGGTTGCCAAAGAGGATGTGAAATTCCTGGGCAAAGATATCCGATTCATCAAACAGGGGAATAGTGAATTGAAACCAAAAGGGGAAATTTTCTTTGGAAGCTTTAGTTTCTATCTGATTTATTTAGCAGGAGTTCTGGGATTGTTGCTGCTCTACCTAATGTATCAAAAACAGATCCGCGAAAATGCCAATGTAGCACGTGTAAAGAACAAAAAAGCAAGCAAAGTTGCACTAAGACGTTTAAAGGAGGCCAATATGCATTTAAAGAACGGGGCAACGGAAAAATTCTACGAGGCAGTTACACGCGCTTTCTGGGGCTATTTAAGCGATAAAATGACTATCCCTTTTGCTGAATTAAATAAAGACAAGGCTTCCGCTGAATTAGCAAATCATAAAGCCTCAGAAATTGTGATCAACCGTTTTATCCAAATCCTCGATACCTGCGAATATGCAAGGTTTGCCCCTGGAGAAGCCAATAACAGAATGCTTGAAATTTACGATGAGGCATGTGATGTGATGGGTCAAATGGATAAGGAGATCAACTGATTTTAACAGTGAAAAATGAAATGAAAATGAAAACCTTAATCAGAAAATATAGTTTATTACTCCTGATAATCCTCTCCTGCACAATTTCAAGGGGGCAGGCAAATGCAATCGTCGATTCGGTTTCAGCCGGAAATCAGCTCTATAATTCCGGGAAATATCAGGATGCCATTCGAAAATATCAGAATGTATTGAGCCAGGGATTTGAATCAGCTGAATTGTATTTCAACCTTGGGAATGCATTTTATAAATCGGGAAATGCTACTTATGCTATCCTGAATTATGAACGAGCTAAAAAGCTGGCCCCAAACGATGAAGATATTCGCTATAATCTTGATCTTGCTCATACACAAATTATTGATAATGTGGTTTCCTTGCCTGAACCTGGATTTCTCCGATGGTGGAAACAACTGATCAACTCACAGTCTATCAGTTCCTGGGGAGCAATGAGTATTATCACGTTTTTCACCTTTCTTTCCCTTTTTGGATTATTCCTTTTATCCCGCTCATTCCGGGTTAAACGGTTGGCCTTTTGGGTTTCCATTGCCGCTATTTCTCTCTCCGCGATCACATTTTCGATTGGATCTCACCTGACTTCGAAATTAATCAACCATAATACGGCAGTTATTACTGATCGCAGTGTAAGAGTTAAGTCGTCGCCAAGTGAGACCGGAACTGAATTATTTATCGTTCATGAAGGTGTAACCGTGCAACTGACTGACAAACTGGGCGAATGGGTAAATGTCAGCCTCCCCGACGGCAATAAAGGGTGGGTTAAGGAGAGTTCGATGGTGAGGATATAAATGAAGGAATGAAATTTAACTATTCCTTAGTTCTTTCATTCTTAATTCCTTAATTCTTAATTCCTTCATTTCCCATGAAACTCATAGACCTGACCCATTCGCTTCGCAAGGATTCCCCCGTTTTCCCGGGCGATGAGCCAGTGCAGCTGGATCAGGTCAGAACAATTGAAGAAGACAGATTTACCAATTTCAGGTTGTCAACTGAAATGCATGTCGGTACTCACATCGATGGGCCACTCCATAAAATTGCTTTTACTCCATTTATTTCTACAATTGCTTTAGATCATTTTATAGGGAAAGGGGTATTCATTGATGTAAGAGGTGAAACAAAGATTGAATTCAGGGAAGCATTCCATGAAATTATTTCTCCGGAAAGTATAGTCTTATTCTATTCAGGTCTGGATCAAAACATTGATAATCCCGAATATTTCCTGACATATCCTGATATCAATGAGGAGCTTGCCCTGTTCTTAGTGGCACAGCGGGTAAAAATAATCGGACTGGACTGGCCTTCACCCGATCATCACCCCTACCCTATCCATGATATCCTGCTGAAAAATAATATTCTGATCCTGGAAAATCTTACAAACCTGGGGCAGCTGCTAAATGAAACGAACTTTGAGGTTTATGCTTTCCCCCTAAAAATAGAAGCAGACAGTTCCCCGGTAAGAGCGGTAGCCCGGGTGATTAAGTGCTAAAAGTAAACGGGTGGCAGTCCATAACCTGAATATTCACCCGTTCACTACTCAAAAAAATTAATTCAAGTTTAACGTTATTTCCCTAATACCCGGTTCATTTCAGCATACCCTTTCATATAAATAAGATTTTCGGAATATCCATCTGCTTCAAATCCGCCCAGATTCTTAACCCTGTTCCAATCATGAAGGGCTCCGTTTCTATCCCCGGTTTCAAAAAGTGCTATCCCCCTTAAGGCTAACAACGATCTATCATAGGGGAACAGAACAACACCTTTGTTAAAATATTTCAATGCTTTTTTAGGGTTTTGCTTCGCAAACAACATTTCTGCTCCATGTGAATAGTATTTCTTACCCAAATCAATAAAACTTTGATGTGAATCCTCCAGCCTGAATACCAGAGAGATTTCTTTTTCCATAGCGACAGGGGTTCTGTCATTATTACCAGGCTTCCACATCCCGTTGGTAGTCATCAATGCTTCGGTTACTTCGTCATCAATCTCCTTTGAAACACTGTTAACGATCTCAATGTTTGACACTTCCCCATTGGTAGTGACAATAAACTTCACAACTTCAGTACCCTGCAGCAACTCCTTTACGGCAACTGCCGGATAGGTCACTTTTTTTCCAAGATAGTTTTCGATTGTGGGAAATTTCCCTTCCAACAAAATGGGAACAGTGCTATTAATTCCTGTAAATTTTGGCGGAGTACAGGTGGTCTCCTCAATTGACTTTTGATTCTGCCCAAATGCGATGACAGCGCTGAACATACACATGAATAAAATAATTTTTGTTTTCATGGCTCTAATTTTTTAATGTTTAAAACTTAAATTCTTACTCGAATGCTAATTTGTGCAACCTCCCTTCTTACCTGTAAATTAAGGACATAAATCAAGGCAGGACATAGTAATCTCATTATCAAAAGATTTCAATTTTATTGAACTTCATTTGATTTCGATGCCGTTGCTTTCAATTTCGATGACCGACTTTCAATTTCGTGGAAAGGGATTTCAAAAACGAAAAAGAGCTTGATGGAAAGGATGAAAAGGATGGAAGAATGGAACGAAGAATTTACAAGAATTAATTTTGGCGATCCATGTGACTTTTCGGTAGTTTACTTGTATTTGGATAATCCCATACTATCCAGCAATGCCTGAAACCGGGGTTCGTTGCGCAGGCTATCAAGCTCTGATACTGTATTTATACCCGGCAGGTTCGGAATTTTCCATTCAAAAGCTTTTTCCAGCCACTTCAAGGCTTTTTCCTTCTCTCCTATTTTATTATAATACCAGACTGTTCCCATCCAACTCCCCTTTTCGTCGTTTTTAATGCCATATTCATTTAGCCATTTTTCAAGTCCTTTCATTCCATGTTTGTCGTAAATCACTTTTATGGTATTCTCGAATGGTCTGTCTTCCGGAACCAATTGAAAGGCCTTTTGCAGAGATTCAATTGCTTTTAGCTCTGCCTCGGTTTTCCTGTAAAAATCAAACAAGTACCAGTAAACCGAAGAATTTTCAGGATATAGTTCAATAAATTTTTTGTATTCTTCCATTGCTTCATTGAATTTGCCGTCCTCTTCCAGATAGCCGGCTTTCCAAAGCATCAGGGATGGATAAATGGGATTCAGTTCTGCTGCCTTAAAACAGTGGAGTCGTGCCAATTCCTTTTGGCGTAGTATATCCATTAAGTCGGCATAGTATCTGTGTGCCTGGGCATAATTTGGATTCAGCTCAATGGCATGTTCCAACTCTTTTCGGGCTTCCTCCCATTTCCATTCTGACCGGTATAAAATTACTCCCAGGATCGTATGGGCTTCTGCCAGGTTACCATTAAGTTCGATTGCTTTTGAAACATTTTCTTTGGCCTTTCTATAGCCTTCCGGTCTTGGGTAAGATTGAGATCTAGTGAAGGTTAAATAAACATCAGCCAGACCCACGTAGGCTTCGGCATATTCCGGATCAGCAGCAATGGCATTTCTAAAAGGCGTAATATACCTACTGATCTCCTTTTCTCTCCAAACTCTCCTATCCAGTAAATAATACCCCATCACATAATATGCATGGGCTTCTTTATTCCTGGTAGGTATATTTTCTATTTGTTCCTTTTCTTTTTTCGCAATAACTGACTGCAGATTTGTTGCCACCTGGTTGGCTATATCGCGCTGAATCATAAAAATATCGGACAGTTTTCTGGGGTACTTTTCAGACCAGATGATTTGATTTTTAGTGATATCGGTAAGTTGTGCCATTACCAAAACCTGATCCCCCGATTTTTGTACACTACCGGAAAGAAAAAACCGGACATTCAGTTTTCCCGCCATTTTCTTAAGATTAAGCGTATTCCCTTCCAATTCTTTTACCGGGCTGTTAATTACTTTTATTTCACTGATTTGAATCAGATTATATAAAATATTCCGGGTTACTCCTTCAGAAAAATACTGATTTTCCTGATCACTGCTTAAGCTTTTAAAAGGCAGCACGGCAATTGATTTATCTTCGGTTTTTAACCGGTTTCCCGGGAGAATGGTAAAATTTTCAAATGACAGGTTATTGAAAAAAGGTAAACGAAAAATAATGCCAGAAAGCCACTGGCGGTATAAAAGAATATTTTTCGGATTGGATTTTTTGCAGCGGTTTTTCGACTTCATCAATCCCATCGCTTGCAATAATACTGTTGTTTCCCTCCAATTCATTGATATTTCTGTTTTTTACTTCTCCGGGCGGAAACCCAAAATATTCGTGAAAACAGGTGCTGAAATAGGCAGGACTGCTAAATCCCACCCGATAGGCAACTTCGGCAGCGGTGGTATCTTCCTGCTGAAGCATTTCCATGGCCCGTTGCAAGCGGACTTCGCGAATAAACTGGGTCGTCGATTTTTCGGAGATCGCCATTAGTCTCCGGTAGATGTACGAACGGGGCATTCCCGATGCGCGGGCCAGTTCATCAACTCCAAAATTCTCATTCTCAAGATTGGCATGAATGATTTCAGTGAGTTTTTGAACAAATACCTGATCAGAGGGATTAGTTCCTTTCATGACAGTTGTTTAATTTGAATTTTTCATAGCACAATTAATTCCCGATGTAGCCCGGATCATTCAGCCGTTTTAGATAATATTCAGTTAATCCCAGTTTTTCTATTACTGCCTTAAATCCTGGTTCGGAACGAAGGGATGCATAATTAAGTCTATTAATAAGTTGCACTAATTCATCTCCGGAATCGTTTTTTAATTTACCTTCAATTAAAGTCAAAGCCTTTTCCTTTTTTCCGGCAATTGCATATAAATCTATCTTATCCGGAAAAATTTCAATCATCCAAGCGATTAATCCATCAAGACCAGATTTTGTATAAATTTTATCTGCCACATCAACGTATTTTGAAGTCAAGGTATCCCTTAATAATATATTCCGCAATTCATCCAATGCCTTGTCGCCATTTCCCAACCTGTAACAGGCATAAAAACTCCCCCAATAAGCAGTCGTATAATTCTTTTCAATGGCCTGAGCTTCCTGGAACTCCTTCAATGATTTTTCAAAATTTCCCTCATTATAATATAAATCTCCACTTATACGATGCATTGTCGAATTGAGAGGATCGAGTTCCAGGGCAAGGTTAATCTCTTCACCTGCCTTTTTATAATCACCTGTAATATTCAACAATTGGGCGTAAATTTGATGGGCAAAAGAATAATTCGGATTTAACTTAATAGCAAGGGTCAGTTCTTTAATAGCCTCCTCCCACTTCCATTCCTGGTAGCTTAATATAAACCCTAAGGATGTATGAGCTTCAGCTAAGTTTTTGTCCAGTTCAAGAGCCCTTAAAGCATATTGTTTCGCTTTGGCCTTCTCATCCTGCTTTTGCCATGGCTTGCACCATCCACCTGTAAGGAAATTATATGCATCTGCAAGACCGGACCATGCCAGCGCATAATCCGGATCAAACTCGATAGCTTTATTGAAATAATCCATACTTTTTTTAAGTCCTTCATCTGTTTTATCTCCTGTCCGCTTGTTCCAGAAAAAACGCCCCATTAAATATAGTTTATATGCTTCTGTGTTTTTGGTCGAAATTTTATAAATCTTTTCCTTTTCTTCGGAAGAAAGCACAGCCTGAAGCTGGTCGGCAACCTGTCTGACGATATCGCTCTGTATCAGAAAAATATCGGAGAATTGCCTGTCGTATTTATGCGACCAAATGTGTTGATCGTTTTTGGTATCGATCAGTTGGACGATGACCCGGACTCTGTCGCCATTTTTTTGCACACTGCCGGTTAGCAGAAAATTCACTCCCAATTTCTTCGCAATTTTCTGAACATCCAATGGATCTTCGGTTCGTCCGATTAAAGTGCCTGCAGCAACTACCTTTAGGCCGTTGATCTGAACGAGGTTATTCAGAATGTTTTCCGTCACACCATCTGCAAAATATTGATTGCCAGCCTCACCGCTTATATTTTTAAACGGCAACACTGAAATGGTTTTTTCTGAGCTTTTTAACTGCTTGTATCCAATTGTATTTGAGCTTTTAATAATTGAACTATTCATAAGCCAGATTAGTCCAATGACGATCATGAGGCAGATCCCGCTATAAATATACACCTGCTGAACTAAAATATTCCATCCAGATTTTTTTTTGCTTTCAGGTCCAGGCTCCAGCTCTATCACCGCAGGTTCATCAGCCGTTGAATTGTTGATTTCCTCCAGCTCTTTTTGTCCATTTTTCAAAACTTCTCCCGGCGGATAGCCAAAATATTCATGGAAAGTGGTGTTAAAATAAGCGGGGCTGCCGAATCCAACCTTGTATGCAACTTCGGAGGCAGTTATATCTTCCTGTTGAAGCATTTCCATAGCCCGTTGCAAACGTACTTCGCGAATAAATTGAGTGGTTGATTTTCCGGAGACCGCCAATAACCGGTGGTAGATTGCCGCGCGTGACATCCCCGAAGCGTGTGCTAATTCATCGACTGCAAAATGCTCATTTTCGAGATTAGCAAGAATAATCCCGGTAAGCCTGTTGATAAAACCCTGATCTGAGGAAGAAACCCCACTCATCTGGTGTTTTTATTCAAATATACGAAAAAATGGGAAATAATCTGGCCTTTACGCCAAAAGATATCCAAGGAATTCTTCAGAAAAGGGGATTATAAAAACAGAAGCGACAAGGCAATGCCTTGTCGCTTCTGTTTTTATACAATGCCTTATTTTACAATTACTTGCTCAGATATTCAATAATCCAGTCACCAACTGCTGATGTGCTGAGAGCCTTTGATTTATCATCGCACAGGTCTTCAGTTACAGCGCCGGCCACAATTGAAGCTTCCACTGCTTTTCTGATCATGGCCCCCTCTTCCATCAGGGAGAAGGCATATTCGAACATCATGGCAGCAGAAAGGATGGTGGCACATGGGTTGGCGATATTCAACCCTGCTGCCTGAGGATAAGAGCCATGGATTGGTTCAAATACTGAGGTGTGTATCCCGATGGAAGCGGATGGAAGAAGACCCATTGAGCCTGAGATCACACTGGCCTCATCGGTAAGGATATCACCAAACATATTTTCAGTAACCATCACATCAAATTTCTTTGGCCATTGAATAATCTGCATCGCCGCATTATCAACGAACATATAATCAACAACCACTTCAGGATACTGTGGTTCCATCTCTTTGGCAATCTGACGCCACAGACGCGAAGTTGCCAGTACGTTGGCCTTATCGACTACGGTAAGCCTCTTATTACGTTTCATTGCAAACTGGAAACCAAGTTCCAGGATTCGTTCAACTTCCAAACGGGTGTAGACACAGGAATCGAACGCCGTATTACCATCTTCAGACCGCCCTTGTGGCTGACCAAAATAGATCCCGCCGGTCAGTTCGCGGATCGCCACAAAGTCAACACCCTGAATCCGCTCTAGCTTTAACGGGGATTTATCCAACAGTGATTCAAAGATAATTACCGGACGGATATTGGCATACAAACCAAGTTTTTTGCGCATCGATAGTAAGCCCTGTTCAGGACGCACTTTGGCCGAAGGATCATTATCAAACCTTGGATGACCAATCGCCCCGAAAAGTACCGCATCAGAGTTCATACAAAGGTTGTGCGTTTCATCCGGATAGGGATTGCCGGTCTGATCGATCGCCACCGCCCCAACCAGTGCGGTTTTGGTAACCAGTTCGTGGCCAAATTTCTGACAAATTACTTTGGTGACGCGTAGCGCCTGTTCCATGATTTCAGGCCCGATTCCATCGCCGGGCAATACTGCAATGTTAAGCTTCATTCTTAGATTGATATTTATAATTTTCGTTTTATGTCTGATAAACTGTTTAATATTTTTATTCTTAATTTATTTTACGTATTTTTTTTCTTAAGATTGTGCCGTAGGCAAAAAATATTAAATTAACAAACTAATTTGACTACCCTTGTGGCTTTGTTGCGAGAAAAATAGCCATTAAGCTACAAAAACGCAAAGAAATAGTTTAAATTTCTCCGTATGAAATCAATTTCTTTAGAAAATTACAATCTGAAAATGAATTTCACGTAGGGAATTAACCGTTTATCTGTTAATTTCCTAACGGACAATGGCATTTCTTTGAATTATTTTTCTATTGAAATTGATGCCCTACGGGCAAAAAGGGTCTAATTACCATGCTGACAATTACTTAAAAAGTGATTATCAAATTAGTGCGTTTTAGTCTCTTGTTTTTCCTTTTTCAATCTCTCAATTTCAAAATTAATTTCTAAATTATTGTCTTGTCAATCTGCATTTTCAGCGAAGGAAATTATTAATCGTAAATGACTGAAACTCTCATTTTGCGAATTGGAAGCCGCTAGTTGCCAGCAGCCCATACCTAGAAGAGCTGATTCTCATTTTCGATAATGTTCAACATTTTCATAGTTGCCTTGATAGCGGCGGCTGTCTGGTCGGGATCGAGGCCGCGTGTCTTAAATTCGCGCCCCATATCCCAGGTAATGAGGGTCTCAACAAGGGCGTCAGTTTTACCGCCCGGAGGAATGGTCACCACATAGTCAACGAGTGTCGGAAACTGTTTGTTTTGTTTATGATAAATCTGTTTTAGGGCATTCATAAAAGCATCATACTGACCATCACCGGAGGCAGCCTCTTCAAAAAACAGGCCATCCACTTCAATGGCAACCGTCGCCATTGGCCGAAGTCCCAGTGAATGAACGATCGCATAATTCCGCAGCCGGATCTTCTCGTTTACCGCTTCATTCTTTAAGACATCAGAAAGGATATAAGGAAGGTCATCAGAAGTGACCGACTCTTTCATATCCGCCAGTTCGATCACTTTATTGGTTACCCTTACCAGGTCTTCCGGATCGAGGCGTATTCCCATATCCTCAAGGTTCTTGGCGATGTTCGCCTTACCTGAAGTCTTTCCGAGTGCGTATTTCCGGATTCTTCCAAATCGCTCGGGAAGCAAATCGTTATAGTAGAGATTATCTTTATTATCGCCGTCAGCATGGATCCCACTGCATTGGGTGAAGACATTTTCGCCGATGATGGGTTTATTTCCGGAAATCCGGATCCCCGAGAAGTTCTCAACAATTCGGCTTATCAGACTTAGTTTCCGCTCATTGATGGAATTCGGAAGCCTGAGTTGGTCGTTAAGTAATGCGATCACACTGGAAAGCGGGGCATTACCTGCACGCTCACCCAACCCGTTGACAGTTGTATGAACCGTTTTTATTCCTGCACGTATAGCTGCGTCTACATTGGCAACTGCCAGGTCATAATCATTATGAGCATGAAAATCAAACTGAAGATCCGGAAATTTGCGAATCATAGAAGAGCAGAATTCGAAAGTCTCCAGAGGATTTAGAATTCCAAGTGTATCGGGCAACATAATGCGCCCGATCTTCTCCTTGCGAAGTCCATCAAGCATAAAATGGACATATTCGGGTGAATTCCGCATCCCGTTCGACCAGTCCTCGAGGTAAATATTTACCCTGATCCCCATGCTTTCTGCCAGTTGCAGCGAGCCCCTTATTCCGGAAAGATGTTCCTCCGGGGTTTTCTTAAGTTGTTGGGTGACATGACGCAATGAACCTTTTGCGAGAAGATTCATCACCTTTCCACCGGCATTTGAGATCCATTCAAGTGATTTGGTGCCATCAACGAAACCGAGGATCTCAATACGATCAAGAAAACCGGCCTCTTTAGCCCAATCCAGTACTTTTTTTGCGCCTCTCAATTCACCTTCGGAAACACGAGCAGATGCTACTTCTAAATAATCAATCCGAATCTCTTCGAGAAGAATTTTTGCAATATTTAGCTTTTCCAGTTCGGAAAAGGAGACTCCCGAGGTTTGTTCACCATCTCTCAGGGTGGTATCCATTATATAAATCATATGCTCTTTGTTAATTTCCAAGGTCGAACCTAAAGTTCATTATGCCTTTTCAAATGCGATGATCTCTTCTTTCAAACTCAACAAAAAATCGATGTCATCATAGCCGTTAAGCAGGCACTCTTTTTTATACGCATTAATATCAAATTTGACACTAACTCCGGATTTAAGATTACGTATCGTTTGCAATTCAAGATCAACTTCAAATTGGGCTCTAGGGTCAGCCTCAACCGTTTCGAAAATGTCTGTGAGAAAATCATCAGAGACCTGAACCGGTAATAAACCGCAATTCAATACATTACTTTTGAAGATATCCGCAAAGAAGCTCGAAACAACCACTCTGAACCCGGCATCATATATTGCCCAGGCAGCATGTTCGCGGCTCGAGCCACTTCCAAAATTCTTTCCGCCCACTAAAATCTGACCCGAAAAGCTGGGATTGTTCATCACAAAATCGGGGTTTGGTGTACCATCCTTTTTGTATCGCCAGTCTCTGAAAAGGTTATCTCCAAATCCTTTCCGCTCTACAGCTTTAAGAAACCGTGCGGGGATGATCTGGTCGGTGTCCACATTCTCGATAGGAAGCGGAACAACAGTGCTGACCAGTTTCTGGAATTTTTCTATAGACATTACTTCTAAATTTGAAAATCGTTATTAATCAAAAATCTCTAGGATCGGAGACAACTCCTGTAACGGCAGCTGCCGCAACCATCAGGGGACTTGCAAGCATCGTGCGGGCACCGGGTCCCTGACGTCCTTCAAAGTTTCGGTTCGAAGTGGAAACTGCATACTTTCCTTCAGGAATCTTGTCCTCATTCATTGCCAGACAGGCAGAGCAACCCGGCTGACGCAGGGTAAACCCGGCAGCCTCCAGAATTTCAACAATTCCTTCTTCCCTGATTTGTTGTTCAACTTTCTTCGAGCCGGGAACGATCCAGGCAGTTACAGAATCTGCTTTTTGTTTCCCCTTTACGAAATTTGCAAAAAGTCTGAAATCCTCAATCCGTCCGTTGGTGCAACTTCCGATAAAAACATAATCCACCTTTTTACCTTTAATCTTGTCCCCTGGGTTCAGACCCATATACTCCAACGACTTGGTAAAAGTAATCAGATCAGAGCCGGTAAGATTTTTCCCGGTTGGAATTGTACCGCTTACGCCAATTCCCATCCCGGGATTTGTCCCATAAGTGATCATCGGTTCAATATTGGCAGCATCAAATTGGAATTCCGAATCAAATTTAGCATGGTCATCTGATTTCAACTGTTTCCATTGGGCCAGTTTTTGATCCCAATCACTTCCCTTAGGTGCAAATTCTCTCCCCTGGATATAGGCAAAAGTAGTCTCATCAGGTGCAATCATACCACCGCGGGCACCACATTCGATGCTCATATTGCAAAGTGTCATACGACCTTCCATGGTAAGACTGCGGATAGCAGAACCGGCAAATTCAACGAAATGTCCTGTACCACCTGAGGTTGAAATCCGGGCAATCACATAAAGGGCAATATCTTTTGCGGTAACATCCTTGCCTAATTCCCCTTCGACTGAGATCCTCATTTTTTTGGGTTTGGGCTGAAGGATACACTGACTGGCAAAAACCATCTCCACTTCGCTGGTTCCAATACCAAAGGCAATAGAACCAAAAGCTCCATGGGTAGAGGTGTGGCTGTCGCCGCAAACAATGGTCATTCCGGGCTGGGTAATCCCTAACTCAGGACCAATGATGTGGACGATGCCATGATATTTGTGATCCAGTCCGTATAATTCGATCCCGTTTTCAGCACAATTTTCCTTAAGCGCCTCAACCTGAAGACGCGAAAGTTCTTCTTTGATCGGAAGATGCTGCTCAATGGTAGGCACATTGTGGTCCGGAGTAGCTATTGTATTTTGTGGCCGGAGAACTTTCATCCCCCGGTTTTTCAAACCCAGGAAAGCGACAGGACTGGTAACTTCGTGAATAAAGTGCCTGTCAATATACAATACATCGGGTCCATCCTTCACCTGTTTAACAACATGTGCGTCCCAGATTTTATCAAAAAGCGTTTTTGGTTCCAAAATGATAATTATTAAGATTACTGAATATTACAATTTTAAATTGGCTATTGTTCATTTAGCGGCAGCCTTTTCTGCATTGCCAATTTTATTAATTGCATCAATAAATGCCTCAACAGAAGCCGTAATGATATCGGTGTTTGCACCAAAACCATTGTAAATATTTTCGTCATATTCTACCTGCATATGTACCTTGCCGATATCATCACTCCCCTTATTGATAGCCTGGATCAGGAATTCCTGAAGGGTTACCTTACGGTGAATAATGCTTTTTACGGCTGTGATTGCTGCATCCACAGGGCCATTCCCGGATTCGGTTGCAGAAAATTTCTCACCTGCAATATCCAGTCTTACTGTTGCCATCGGAACAAGGTTCTTTCCGGTAACGACCTGCAAAAAGTCGAGTTTGATGCGGCGTTCACCCAAACCTCCGCGTTCGCCGACCAACACTAAAAGGTCATCTTCCTTGATGTCTTTCTTTTTATCGGCTAAGAGCAGGAACTCCTCATAAACTTCGTCCAGTTTTTCCTTTTCAAGGGTAATCCCCAGCAAATCCAACCGGTGTTTCAACGCGGCACGACCACTTCTGGCGGTTAAAACTATCGAAGATTCACTGATTCCAACTTCAACCGGATCGATGATTTCGTAATTCTCACGGTTCTTCAGCACGCCATCCTGATGGATTCCGCTTGAGTGTGAGAAGGCATTGCGCCCCACAATAGCTTTATTGGCCTGAACCGGCATATTCATCAGGCTCGAAACCAAACGGCTGGTCTTATAGATATTTTTTGCATTAATATTGGTATGCAAATCAAGTTCCTTGTGTGAACGCATGATCATGACCACCTCTTCGAGAGCTGTGTTACCTGCACGTTCGCCTATTCCGTTAATTGTAACTTCGATCTGACGTGCACCGTTCATCACCCCCGCGATTGAGTTGGCAGTAGCCATTCCCAAATCGTTATGGCAGTGTGTTGAAATGATCGCCTTGTCAATATTTGAGACATTTTCCATCAGAAACCTGATCTTTGCTCCATAATCACTTGGTAAACAATAACCTGTTGTATCGGGAATGTTCACTACGGTTGCTCCGGCCTTGATGACCGCTTCGATGACTCTTGCCAGGTAGACATTGTCCGAACGACCGGCATCTTCGGCGTAAAATTCAACATCTTCCACATATTTCTTGGCATACTTTACTGCAGCTACCGCTCTTGCCAGGATCTCCTCCGGGTTGGAGTTCAGTTTGTACTGGATATGATAGGGAGAAGTTCCGATACCGGTATGGATGCGACCGCGTTTCGCATATTTCAGCGATTCGGCAGCCACATCTATATCTTTTTCAACTGCACGGGTAAGCGCGCAAATGATCGGCCAGGTTACTGCCTTGGAGATTTCAACCACTGACTTAAAGTCACCGGGACTTGAGATGGGAAACCCGGCTTCAATAACATCAACACCCAACTGCTCTAAAACTTTTGCAACTTCGACCTTTTCGATAGTGTTCAACTGGCACCCGGGCACCTGTTCACCGTCCCGTAGTGTTGTATCGAAAATATATACGCGATTATCCATAATTCTAAGTTTTTTTAATTATTCTCGGGGCGCAATTTACGCACCGTTGCTCCAGCCCTCCACATTTCAGATTCGCGCAGTTCAGTCAGTTCAACCTCCAGTTTCTCACGATAATCTTCCTTGCTGTTTGAATCAATTGAACGTTGCGCTTCGTTTCCGGCTGCAACCTCCTTGTACAACTCCTCGAATACCGGTTTACTGGCATCGCGGAATTTCTTCCACCAATCAAGAGCTCCACGTTGAGCGGTTGTAGAACAGTTGGCATACATCCAGTCCATACCGTTTTCAGCCACTAAAGGCATTAAACTCTGGGTCAGTTCCTCTACCGTTTCATTGAATGCTTCAGATGGTGAATGTCCGTTGCTCCGTAATACTTCATACTGAGCTGCAAAAATCCCCTGAATGGCACCCATCAGCGTTCCGCGTTCACCAGTCAGATCGGAGAATACCTCACGTTTAAAATCTGTCTCAAAAAGATAACCTGATCCAACGCCGATTCCCAAAGCTACAACCCTTTCAAATGCATGTCCTGTTGCATCCTGAAAGATGGCATAACTCGAATTCAGGCCGCGTCCCTGAAGAAACATTCTGCGCAGGCTGGTACCCGATCCCTTAGGAGCCACAAGGATAACATCAACGTCAGCCGGTGGGATAATACCAGTTCTTTCCTTGTAGGTGATTCCAAAACCATGAGAAAAATAAAGTGCTTTTCCTGTGGTCAGATGTTTCTTGATAGTAGGCCAAAGGGTAATCTGGCCTGCATCAGAAAGTAGATACTGAATGATGGTACCACGTTGGCAGGCCTCTTCTATTTCGAAAAGAGTCTCTCCTGGAACCCAACCGTCAGCAACGGCTTTATCCCATGTCTTGGAACCTTTACGCTGACCGATAATGACATTAAATCCGTTATCTTTTAAATTCAATGATTGACCAGGCCCCTGAACACCATACCCTATAATTGCGATCGTTTCGTTTTTGAGTACATCCTGGGCTTTAGCCAATGGAAATTCTTCACGTGTAACAACGTTTTCATCTGTTCCGCCAAAATTAATTCTTGCCATTTTAAATTTTTGTTTAATTTACAAATCCCTGTGATTCAATATTTATAATGATCTTAATGCTTTCTTTAATTCCAGTTTTTCGAAAAGGGCATCGCGCTCTTTGAGAAACTCTGACAATTTCTCGATTGGAGAACGGGTAATTGCCACTCTTCCCGACCGAATAAACTGCAGGACACCAAATGGAGCAAGTCCTTCAAAAAGTTCCTGTGTTTCCTCTTTGTGACCGGTCTTCTCGATTACAGTATATTCGTGGGTAATCTCAAGTATCCTTGCATTGTGCTGCCTGATCAGTTTTTCGATCTGGTCACTCTCCATTAAAGCTAAGGTTGGAACCTTGTATAAGGCGATCTCCTGAAAAATCATCTCATCGTTGGTATAATAAAAAGCTTTCAGAACTTCAATCTGTTTGTCGATCTGTTTGACAATATTAACCACTTTTTCTTTTTCCTCGTTGACAACAATGGTAAATTTACTGATTCCCTTGAGGGCAGATTCAGAAACGGTCAGACTTTCGATATTTACCTTCCGTCGGGTGAAAATGATGGTGATCCGGTTCAGCAAACCGATATGGTTTTCGCTGTAGGCTGTGATAATATATTCCTGTTTCATCTTTTTAAGTTTTAAATTTCTCCAAAATAGAAAGCTTACTTCAGTTCATCGGAACTGAGTATGATTTCGGAAACTGATTTTCCTGCCGGAACCATTGGAAAGATATTGTCTTCTTTCTCAATCATCACCTCCAAAAGGTAGGGGCCATCATAGTCAAACATTTTTTTCATAGCGCCAGCGAGTTCATTTCGATGGTGAACAACATTTCCGGGAATACCGTAGGCATCTGCAACCTTTACAAAATCAGGGCTTAGGATCTCGGTAAACGAATAACGTTTTTCAAAGAAGAGCTCCTGCCATTGCCTTACCATTCCCAGAAAATGATTGTTCAAAATAACAATTTTTACGGCTAGTTTCTCCTGTGCGATTGTTCCAAGCTCCTGAATGGTCATCTGCATGCCACCATCACCGGTAAAGACTACAACCTGACGGTCAGGGGCACCAAATTTAGCACCCATTGCAGCCGGTAAACCAAAACCCATGGTTCCTAAGCCACCGGAAGTAACCCAACTCCGTGATGACTCAAATTTTGAATAGCGGGCAGCAGCCATTTGGTTCTGGCCTACATCCGTAATTACAACAGCCTTATTGTCAGTAAGATCCGATACCATCCGAACTACTTCGGCCATGGTTAGTCCAGGCTTTTTTGGAGCCAGATCATTATTTATAACCTTTTGTTTTTCAATAACTTCAGCCGCCTTAAACTCTGCCAGCCAATCGGAATGCCTATTTTCATTTACGAGTGTAGAGAGTAATCTAAGGGTATGTTTTGCATCTCCGATCAGGGCAACATCCGTCTTAATATTTTTATCGATCTCTGCCGGATCAATTTCAATATGGATTATTTTTGCCTGCTTGGCGTAAGTTTTGGTACTTCCGGTAACCCGGTCATCAAACCGCATTCCAACTGCAATCAATACATCACATTCGTTTGTCTTGATATTCGGTCCGTAATTTCCATGCATTCCCAACATTCCCATATTCAGGGGATGGTCTGTAGGAATTGCACCTATTCCAAGCAAAGTCCCGGCGGCAGGTATTCCGGTTTTCTCAAGGAAGCTGATCAGTTCCTTTTCGCCTCCTGACAATATTACACCCTGGCCATAAAGCAGAAATGGCTTCTGTGCACTATTAATTAAATCGGATGCTTTCTTTAGCAGCAATTTATCAGCCGGATGTTCAGGAACATAAGAGCGGATCCTATTGCATTTGGCATAAGAGTATTTTAATTTCGCAAACTGGGCATCTTTGGTTATATCCAGAACAACTGGTCCCGGACGGCCACTTAATGCAATGTAAAAAGCCCGCGCAATAGCCTCTGGTATTTCCTCGGCACAGGTAATCTGGTAATTCCATTTGGTTACCGGCATGGTAATTCCGATTACATCAGATTCCTGGAATGCATCAGTTCCGAGTAAACCCGAAACCACCTGCCCGGTTATACAAACCAAAGGGGTCGAATCAATCAGTGCATCGGCAATCCCGGTAATCAGGTTCGTTGCACCTGGTCCGGAGGTTGCCACACAGACACCAACCTTGCCTGAAACCCGGGCATAGCCCTGCGCGGCATGGACTGCACCCTGTTCGTGACGGGTCAACACATGTCTGAGGATATGCCGGTAATCATAAAGGGCATCATATACTGGCATAATTGCACCACCCGGATAGCCAAAGATGGTATCAACACCTTCGGCGATCAAAGATCGGATAACAGCTTCAGAACCCGTTATTTCAATCGACTCCTGGTCTAATACTTGGTCGTTTGTTAAAGATGTCATAAGTCAAATAATTAAATTAGTCAATAATTCTTACTGCTCCCTTATCTGCAGAGGCAACCAGGCTTGCATATGCTTTTAAAGCCTTACTGATTACCCTGTTTCTGTTCGTTGGTTGATAGGCCATCTTCCCGCGTGATTCCTGCGCTTTTTTTCGGAACCCAAGTTCCTGATCCGAAATCATCAGTTCGATTCTTCGTAGTGGAATATCTATTTCGATCAGGTCCCCGTTTTCAACCAGTGCAATTTCACCTCCAGCGGCAGCTTCGGGTGAAACATGTCCTATTGAAAGGCCTGAGGTTCCTCCTGAGAAACGGCCATCTGTTAATAAAGCGCAAACCTTATCAAGTTTTGACGCCTTCAGGTAGGATGTCGGATATAGCATCTCCTGCATTCCCGGTCCGCCTTTGGGCCCTTCGTAGCGGATAATCACCACTTCTCCCGCCTTAACTTCACGCTTGAGAATTCCTTCACATGCATCATCCTGTGACTCAAAAACCCGGGCTACACCCTTAAAACTGAAAACGGAAGGATCTACACCGGCAGTTTTTACAATACATCCCTGGCGGGCAATATTACCATACAGAATTGCAAGTCCACCCTCTTTGGTATAGGCATGTTCAATATCGCGTATACAACCTTTCTGACGATCCGTGTCCAATTCAGCATAGGAGGTATCCTGGGATCCCAATATCAGGTTGCGACCTAAATTCCCCGGAGCGGAGGCATACAATTGACGGGCATCCTGATCAGCGGTTGAGCGGAGTATGTCCCATGTCTTAATAGCCTGACCAAGTGTTGATTCAGTTACCCGTGAAACTGAAGCGTTTAATAATCCGCCCCTTTCAAGTTCTCCCAGAATTCCCATAATTCCACCGGCGCGGTTCACATCCTGAATATGGTAATGTGAACTTGGGGAGACCTTGCAAATACAGGGGACCTTTCGGGAAAGGGCGTCTATATCCTGCATGGTAAAGTCTACGCCAGCCTCATGTGCCACAGCAAGTAAATGCAAAACCGTATTCGTTGATCCACCCATGGCAATATCTAAGGTCATCGCATTCATGAAGGCTGCTCTCGAAGCGATACTTCGTGGTAACACCTGTTCGTTTCCATTTTCATAGTAATCCAAGGTGATCTCCACCAATCGTTTAGCGGCTTTCTCAAACAGTTTTTTCCGGTTTAAGTGGGTCGCAACAACTGTGCCATTTCCTGGAAGAGAGAGTCCCAACGCCTCAGTCAGACAGTTCATTGAATTAGCGGTAAACATGCCCGAACACGAACCACAGGTTGGACAAGCCTCCTGCTCTACTTTTGAGAGCAGACTCTCATCTACTGAAGGATCTGCAGCCATGACCATTGCATCAACCAGATCGTATTTTTTCCCGGCAACCACGCCAGCTTCCATAGGCCCACCGGATACAAAGATGCAGGGAATATTTAACCGCATGGCTGCCATCAGCATGCCCGGGGTAATTTTATCGCAATTTGAGATGCAAATCATCGCATCCGCCTTATGACCATTGATCATATATTCAACGCTATCGGCGATCAGGTCGCGCGAAGGAAGTGAGTATAACATTCCGTCGTGCCCCATGGCGATACCGTCATCAATTGCAATGGTATTAAATTCTGCAGCAAAGCAACCTTCCTCTTCAATAAGTTTCTTGACCATTTGGCCTATTTCGTGAAGATGTGCATGGCCAGGAACAAATTGGGTAAATGAGTTGACAACAGCAATTAAGGGTTTACCAAAATGCTCCTCCTTCATCCCGTTGGCTCTCCATAAACTTCTGGCTCCGGCCATGCGGCGTCCACTCGTTGTTGTTCCGCTTCTCAGTTCAAACTTCATATTTCAAGTTCTTAAAATTTCATTTTAAAAAAAAGCCTTTCTCATTTCGAGAAAGGCTTTCATATGTCTTAGCATACAAATAGATCACCTTCCTCTGTCGATATCGACGAGAATTAGAATGACAACTAGTAGAAGGCTATGTGAAAATATATTTTTCATTTTGACTATAATGCAAAAATAATTACTTAACAATTGAAATTTAATTTTTGTTCAGCAGAAATAGTTTATGTTTATGCTTCAGACTAAACTCCGCGGCAAAACTACAAATAAAATAATTAAAACAAAATAAAATCGTAAGCAATTTGAGATTATTTCATGCAATTCGATATTTATTTTAACGATTTACTAATGTTTAAGGTTAATGAATTAAATTGAAGATGTTTTTTGATAACCATCCGGGGAAATTGAGAATGGTTTTGAATCAGGGTAAAGAAGTGATATTAAATATTAAAACCCCCGGAAAGCCCTGTAAAAGTGTTCTTTAGTTTATTGACTGAAGAATTATTGAAAATTAAAACAATTATTCTATACTAAGTGTTTATGAATATTATAATTGACTAATTAAGGGTTTCAGCGGCAGATATGATTAATTATGAGCTGGTAATTAAATTCCCGTATGTTGGGATTGGTTCAAATTAAAATAATGCCTTCGACGCAGGGAACTAAATAAGTTATCCGTTTGAATTAAATTTAATCTTAATTTACCATGAAGAAAATTATTACTTTAGGAATTACTTTAAGTCTTTATTTGGCATCTTTTGGGCAGCCAACTTTGCCTGTTACCAAAACTGTAGATGCCAGTGACACTTATTTTGGGGTTACTTATAATGACCCCTACCGATGGCTTGAATCGATTGAAAAACCCGAAGTGGTAACCTGGTTTAAACAACAGGCGGAGTATACCAATTCCATTCTTAATAAATTAAATGGAAGAGATGAGCTGATTGCGGAATGGAAAAAGCTCGACAAAGCTCAGCCACCAAGAATAGGATCAATCATCTATGAAAACGGCAGGATCTTTTATCGTAAAACCTTACCCGGAGAAAATGTGGGAAAGCTTTACTTTAGACAAGGGATAAATGGGAAGGAATCACTCCTGTTTGACCCAAAAACTTACATAAAAGGCAAAACCCTCACTTTAGAATCGGCAATACCCAGCTATGACGGTAAAAAAATTGCAATTGGATATTCTGAACAAGGAGCTGAAGTTTCCACTATTAAGGTAATGGATGTTGAGACTAAGAAATTCCTTAACGATTCAATCTATCCCACCGCAGGCGTGATGAATTGGACATTCGACAACAAAGGGTTCTTCTATATGTGGATAAAATCTGCTGACAACAAAGATCCGGAGTCAAGGCTGAATTCCAAAACAAAACTTCATTTCGTGGGAAGTGCGACAAGCAATGATGCCGATTTTTTTAGCAATGGAAGTTATCCCGAATTAAAAATTGCCCCAAGTGTCTATCCTTATGTATTCTTAAGTGAAGACTCCAGAAATTACCTCTTCTCGGGAGTTGGAAGTGTTCAGCCGGAATTGATTCAATATTATGTGCCGATTGAACAACTTGGCACCACAAAAATTCAATGGAAGCCTTTATGTACTGCTTCCGATATGTTGGTTCGCGGGTTCACGGCGATAGGGGACGATGTATTTGCAATAACTCATAAAAACGCTAAAAACTATAAGCTCATCAGTACCAACCTCAAACACCCTGACTGGTCAAAAGCCATAACTATTGCTGCCGAGAAACAGGATAAGACCCTGGAATATTTCATCAATTCAAAAGATTATCTCTTAATAGTTCACAGCGATGGCATTAACAACCATTTGTCAAAATACAATCTCAAAACAAGAGTCACAACCAGCGTGAAGCTACCCTATTCCGGTACGATCGGGTTGTACTGTATAAATACCAAAACAAATAATTGCAATGTCGGAATTACTTCCTGGAACAGACCATATACTGAATTCAATTATGATGCAGCCACTGATGCCCTTACACCAAGCAGTTTCAATAAACCCGCTGTTTATCCGGCTGCATATAAAGATTTGATGGTGCAGGAAGTTGAGGTAAAAGGGCATGACGGGGCTTTAATTCCTCTTTCGATTATTTTCAGGAAAGGAATTAAAATGGATGGTAAAAATGCCTGTTTGCTCGACGGTTATGGGGCGTATGGCTATAGTGCAGTACCTTATTTTAGTGCCCGTGAAAATGCACTCGCTGTAAAAGGTGTTATAATCGCAATACCTCATATACGCGGAGGCAGCGAAAAGGGGGAAGAATGGTATAAGGGAGGATACAAAACGACCAAGCCCAACACATGGAAAGATTTTATTAGTTGTGCCGAATACCTGGTTGCAAAAGGTTATACCTCACCGCAAAAACTAGCCGGCACAGGAACCAGTGCCGGTGGAATACTGATATCCAGATCCATAACTGAGCGCCCAGACTTATTCGCAGCGGCAATTTGTAATGTGGGATGCGCAAATGCTATGAGAATGGAATTCGGTGCCAACGGCCCTGTAAATATTCCCGAATTTGGAACGGTAAAGGATAGTGTCGAATGCAAGGCATTATACGAAATGGACGGAGTGCAACACGTTAAGAAAGGTACAAAATATCCGGCGGTTATCTGTGTCGGAGGTTGGAATGATCCACGTGTAGTGGCCTGGGAACCAGGAAAATTCGCAGCTGCATTGCAAAATGCTACCACCTCGGGAAAACCTGTTCTAATGAAAGTAAACTATGACAATGGCCATTTCACAGAAGATAAGAATGTAACCTTTGCCAATTTCGCCGATCAGTTTGCATTTGTGATGTGGCAATGTGGGCATCCCGATTTTCAGCCAAAGAAATAGAAGCGAGAACAACTAAAATTAGGCAGAACCTTCCTGAAGTGATTTCACATCAGGAAGGTTCTGTTTTTTTCTGATTAAAATATTAAGCCATGTAAAACAAAATAATATCTGCCGTAAAATTATTTTATTTAAAGTGAACAAATCTGACCATCTTAATATATCTTTGTTTATTCTTTTTGGTCTGATAGCTACTGTGTTTTAATAAATAATTCTGGTTTGATAACTCTGGAAAAATTGTATAAAAACGGTAGCAATATTTATTTTATTGCTAATAATCAGTGAATTAACACCTAATAATGGTTGTCCTTTCTTTTTTAACCTCTAAAGAAAACAGTATGAAAACTTCAGCAAATCGTTTTGTAATTGCAATTACATTCATTACGTTCATATTATTTGGCTGTTCCAAAACAACCGATATTAACAGTGCCGGGAACCTGCAATCGGGCACGATAACCAGGACAGGTTCACACGTCTATGGTCTTTTGCCCACCACACCTGATCAAATCCTGAATGTGCCACTTTATTCCAGGGAAGCTTTCAATTCAAGCCTGATTGAGAAAGGGGTAACTCCACCTCCCTCAGTCCCAAAAGTATATACACTCGTTTCTCCTCCGGTAAGAGATCAGGGGCAAATTGGCTCATGTACAGCATTTTGTGGTGCAGAATCCGATGAGATTCTCTATTATTATAAAAATCAATCCTGGCCAAGTACTTTAAGTCCGGCATTTGTCTATTACTGCGAGCGTGTTCTTATCCTGAAACAAAGAATAACCGCCGATAATGGCGCATCAATGGTGAATATACCTCAGGCACTTCAAAAATATGGTGATTGTTTAGAGACTTCTTATACTTATCCAAGCAGCAATACATCAACGGCTTATAAGACAGCCCCAACCAGTACAGCATTGACAGAAGGATTAAGTTATGTAATCGGCCAAAAGAAAACAAGTTATGCAATGATTATTTCAGGAGATACTGCCGCAGTTAAAAACATTCTCAGAAGCAATACCCCTGTCATGTTAGGATTTAATGTATATGATAATACCAAGTATGCCTATTTTGAAGGATTAAATACAACAAGTTACACCTATAATCCGCTGACAAGTACTGGTAAACTTGCGACCGGAGTAAGATTGCTTGGCGGACATGCAGTACCAATTATTGGTTATGATGATAACCTAAAAGCATTTTTAATCGAAAATTCATGGGGTACTTCATGGGGAAATGGCGGATATTTTTATATGCCTTACACCGTTTTTATGAGCAAAACAATCGTTCCTTCGAGTAATGTGTATTATGCAACCTTAAACTGATTCATTCCTTTGGAATAATTAATTATAAAATAGCTGAATATAAGTGCTCCGTAATTGGGGCACTTATGTTTTTATCACTTTATTTCTTGGACTTACCTGAATTGGTTGGAGGTGTACCAGTATCAAACAATTCATTGAGAAACGCTTCAAAAGTATACCCTATTGTAGTCTGGGAGCCCTCAAAATTATTTGTGATCATCGCAAAAATAACCTTTCGTCCTGCCTTATTGGTGAAGATTCCTGCCAGACTCCTGACACGTGTCATAGATCCGGTTTTTGCCTGAAGATTATTTTCGAGGGTTGTCCCTTTGAAGGCAAATTGCAACGTTCCGCTTTGCCCCGCCACCGGAAGAGAATTGAAAAAAACTTCCCGATTGGGACCAAGATACATGTAACGGAGAACTTCGGCCAAAGTGCGGGTACAAACTCCATTGGAACGGGAAAGTCCGCTTCCGTCAGTCGGGTAAAAACCTCCCGTAAAGATCTTTTTTTCAGCCCAGAACTCTTTTAATGCTTCTGTACTCACTTGCAAATCAGTCGATCCATTTCTTGCACGGCCGATTTCGCGTAATAAATGTTCCGCAAATAGATTAATGCTTTCATGATTCAGCGGAACTATCAGCTCGCTCAGTTGGGGTGAGCTTTTTTCAGCAATCAGTTTAAAAAATGGGGCACTAGAAGTATTGGAGTTCCATATATTCCCTGAAATCGTAATTCTGTATTTTTTTATCAGGGTAACAAATTGATCCGCTGCGATTTGGGGAGGAGCTGGTAACGCAGCCTTAACTACAAAATCGGTACTCCCCACCGGAATAGTCCCTTCAACCATTTGTGAAAAAGAACCCGGGGCCCCATAAACTACAGAAAGATCATGTTTGTCCGTTGATGACAAAACCCTATTGGTCAAATCCACACCGATTTCCGGCTCCATACGCCTGATCTTAACCGGCTTACCAGCATCCTTTTCAGATGAAAAATGAATTTTGTAATTATTGTCCAAATAGGAAAGCGCTGAAACTCCAGCTCCATAATAGTTTCCAATATCTTCCCATACCCAACCACCCGGAACTGGTGCCCCTCCCAATTGAGATAAATCGAGGACCAAAGCTCCATGAATACTATGAATTCCTTTCTTTAAAATAGCTTCTGCCCAGGAATCAAAGGTCCCCTTGTAATGTTCGGGAAAATATTCGGAATAGAATGCCGGATCACAGCCACCTTTAAGGATCAGATCTCCGTCAAGCGAACCGCTTTTCGAATTAATTTTTCCCGAGTATCCTATTTGGGTATGAAATTGAAATCCAGGGCCCAGGATCTCCAGTGCTGCAGCAGTGGTCATCAATTTCATTACGGAAGCAGGTACCAGACTGACTTGCGGCGTTTCATACAAAACTTCTCCACTTTCTGCATCCATGGCATAGACAGAATATCCTGCATTTTTCAGGACTTGACTAGTGAACAGTAATCCAGGCTGAGCAGGAGCGGCAAGGGTGAAAATAAATCCTAAAATCAGGACTACAAATAGCTTCATTTAAAAGTATTAAATTTGTTTAATATCATTTGTAAATCATCGTGAAATTAGCAATAACCAAAATAGCAATGAATTTTACTTAAAAAAAAGTTTTTGATTAAGGGTTTATTTGGTGGTACCTGTCTTTAAGGTATAAAGTTAATCTTAAATATTGAAGCCATGAAAACACATAAATTTCGATTCGGAAGCAGAGTGTTGATGTTGTCAACGGTAATACTGATCATTGGGGGATTTTGTAATGCTCCACTTGCCACTTCTGCTGTTCCAAAATCCAACCAGCCCGATACGCTGACCTATGTGCAGTATAAAGGTTCGGTCATCGATCAGGAATCCAGAGCTCCACTTGCCTTTGCTTCTTTATCACTGGAAGGAACTAATATTGCAACAGTCACCAATAGTGATGGAGAGTTTTCTTTGAAAGTTCCCAAAAACCTTATTGAAGGGAAAGTTACCGTTTCCTTTATTGGGTACAAGAATAAAATTGTCAATCTTTCTCAATTTAAACCAGAGAAAACAAAAATAGAACTTGAATTACTGATCATTGCCATAAATGAGATCAGGGTGTTTCCTAAAGATCCGGAGCTATTGATTCGTGCAGTAATGAACAAACGTGCCGAAAACTATTTCAGTGATCCTACTTCAATGACAGCGTTTTATCGTGAAACGATCAAAAAAAGAAAAACCTATGTTTCATTATCCGAAGCTGTTGTTGAAATATCCAAACAACCCTATACTACTGAAAAATCAGATTTGGTTCAAATTTATAAAGCCAGAAAGAGCACCGACTATACCAGATTAGACACCCTTACTTTTAAACTGCAGGGAGGGCCCTACACCAACTTATATGAAGACATCATGAAAAATCCTGAAATGGTATTTACGGACGATATGCTGGGAAATTATGAATTTAAAATAGAGAATATCTCGAAAATAAATGATCGGTTAATGTATGTACTTTCATTTAAACAGCGCCCTTCTGCTTCTCAGCCACTCTATTTTGGCAAGCTGTTTATTGATACTGAGAGCTTGGCCATTACCCGTGCCACGTTCAATCTGAATGTCACAGATAAAGTAATGTCATCTGAAATGTTTATCAAAAAGAAACCATTTGGTGCAAAGGTTTATCCCACTATGGCAACTTATCGCATCGATTACCGCGAAAAAGGGGATAAATGGTATTATAGTTATTCTCGGGGTCAGATCACGTTCAAAATTGAGTGGAACAAGCGACTATTTAATACAATCTATGAATCTACCATTGAAATGGCTGTTACAGATTGGGAAATAAAGGGAAGTAAACCGGTAAAAGTGGGAGAATACATAAAACCCAATGTCGTTATGGCTGATAAGATTTCAGGATTTGCCGATCGTGCTTTCTGGGGAGAATACAATGTCATAGAACCCGAGAAACCGATTGAATCAGCTATCAGAAAAATTCAGAAAAAACTTGAGCATAACAGATTGTAGCGATTTATCCATCAGATATTATAACAGATAACTCATTATCTGGAATACCTAATTAAATGCCTCCGGATCCCTCCTGGGGCTTTTATGTATTCTGATTTTCAAAATTTTCCAGTTATAAAATTCCATAGTGAATCTCTTCTGAAAATTTAACCTCTTCTTAACAGTAACCTGATTATTTTTGACCAGATCAAGCTATGATTGATTATCTTTGTCCGGTTTAAAGATTTTTGATCTATTTTATGTAAATCACTGTCAGCCTGACAGCAATATTAATGTTTAATCGAATAAATACACAAAAACAATGTTAATCGACAAAGTAATCGGAAGAGAAATTCTTGACTCACGCGGGAACCCTACCGTTGAGGTTGAAGTCACCCTTGAAAGTGGAATCATGGGTCGTGCTGCTGTACCATCCGGAGCATCTACCGGCGAAAACGAAGCTATTGAACTACGTGATGGAGATAAAAAACGGTACCTTGGCAAAGGTGTTCTCAAAGCTGTAGAAAACGTCAACACAATTATTGCCGAAGAAGTAGTCGGGATGAGTGCTTTGAATCAGGTTGCTTTGGATAAGAAACTGATTGAACTTGATGGCACCAAAACCAAATCAAACCTTGGCGCAAATGCAATTTTGGGAGTTTCCCTGGCTGTTGCAAAAGCAGCTGCTGCTTACCTCGATATGCCACTTTACCGTTATATTGGCGGAGTAAATGCAAAAACATTACCTGTTCCAATGATGAATATCATCAACGGAGGATCACACTCTGATGCCCCTATCGCTTTTCAGGAATTTATGATCCGCCCTATCGGCGCAACATCATTCCGCGAAGGACTTCGCATGGGAGCTGAAGTTTTCCATAATCTTAAGAAAGTTCTTCACGATCGTAACCTCAGCACAGCAGTTGGTGACGAAGGTGGATTTGCCCCAAAGCTAGACGGAACGGAAGATGCTTTAAACAGCATTATTGAAGCGATCGTTAAGGCAGGTTACAAACCGGGTCGCGCAGAAGATGGCGGAGATGTTTCGATAGGTTTGGATTGTGCCGCTTCTGAATTCTATCAGGATGGCATTTACAATTATGCCAAATTTGAAGGTGCAAATGGAGCAAAGAGGACCCGCGAAGAGCAGGTTGACTTTTTGGCAAGCCTTGTTGCCAACTATCCTATTGACTCAATCGAAGATGGTTGCTCTGAAGGCGACTGGGATGGCTGGGTTATGCTGACCAAAAAAATCGGGGATAAAATTCAACTTGTCGGTGATGATAACTTCGTGACTAACATTGAATACCTGAAAAAAGGGATCGAACTGGGTGCATGCAACTCAATCCTGATCAAAGTTAACCAGATTGGTACACTGACCGAAACTCTTGACGCAATTGAAATGGCTCACCGTGCAGGTTATACCAGTGTTACTTCACACCGTTCAGGTGAAACTGAAGATTCTACCATTGCTGACATCGCAGTTGCAACCAACAGCGGACAGATTAAAACCGGTTCGTTAAGCCGTTCAGACCGTATGGCCAAATACAACCAACTGCTTCGCATTGAAGAGGAATTAGGCGAGAGCGCAATTTATGGCTATAAAAAAGTGAAAAAAGGATAATTATCCACTTAAATAATAAAAAAGGTGCTCCAAAAGGGCACCTTTTTTATTATTTAAGTGTCAAGAAACCTATTTAAAAATCCCGTGAGGGCAATGTCATTAAGTTAAGGATTATGTCGATTTATTTTCTTTGTGACCTTCGTGTTTTAGTGCCTTAGTGGCTATTTTTCCTGCCACAAAGTCACGAAGACACTTAGAACCACCAAGGAATTTACTAACTTAATGACATTGCCCGTGAGGGATTTATTATGGGTCGCAACAAGGCTAAAGCTTAATATTTCGTGCTGTACGAAACCCCTTCGACAATTCTCATTCTGCCCATATTTAGTGCCTGTGGCACAATCTCCCCAGGTAGAAATGATAAGATTAAGTTGATAGAATAAATTCAGTCTTCATGCTGATCTACCGGTTATCCACCTTTTCGGGATAAAGGTCATGGTTTGTCATCCGATATTCAGCCATTGATACAAACTTAGTATCGGGTTTACCATAATTGCAATATGGATCGATGCTGATGCCTCCACGAGGGGTAAATTTCCCCCAAACTTCAATGTACCGGGGATCCATTAACCGGATCAGATCTTTCATAATCAGATTCACACAATCTTCGTGAAAACCGCCATGGGTGCGAAAACTAAAAAGATAAAGTTTCAGGCTTTTGCTTTCAACCATTTTCACATCAGGAATATAACTGATATAGATAGTTGCAAAATCGGGCTGACCGGTAATCGGACATAAAGAAGTAAATTCCGGACAATTGAATTTTACCCAGTAATCGTTTTCAGAATGCCGGTTTTCGAACGTTTCCAAAATATTCGGATTGTAACTGAATTCATAGGCCGAAGACTTCCCTAAACTCTTCAAATCATCCATTTTCTTTTGATTTTAAATAGTTTAACAAACCTCGCCGGCGCAATTTACAGGAGGGACAAGTGCCGCAACCTTCCCCCGGAATTCCGTGATAACAGGTTATCGTCTGGAACCTGACCAGATCAAACACTCCAAGTTCATCAGCCAATTTCCAGATCTCCGATTTGTCGAGCCACATCAGCGGCGTATGAATCCGGTATTCAAAATCCATAGAGAGATTAAGTGTTTGGTTCAGCGAGACAATAAATTCATTTCGGCAATCGGGATACCCGCTGAAATCAGCCTGACCAACACCGGTGATCAAATTGTCGATTAAATTTGCTTTCGCGAAAATAGCTGCGTAGGTGAGGAAGAGCATATTTCGTCCTTCGACCAATGTATTTGGTGGACGATGATCGGGCTGATCTGTCTCGACCTCCATTTTGGAATCGGTTAACGAATTATGAGACACAGAACTAAGAAGGTCCAGATTGAAAATAGTCAGCGGAACACCTGCCTGATCTGCAATCTGTTTTGCAGCCGTCAGCTCGGATACGTGTCGCTGCCCATAATTAAAAGCAATTGCGGTAACGGAATCAAAATGAGTCTTTGCCCAAAAAAGGCAGGTGGTTGAATCCTGTCCACCGGAATAGATTACTAATGCTTTTGACATTTCAGACTTGTTTTTTACGTGGTGTTCAAGCACACGGAGTTTGACCTCTGTTTAAGCCGCAAAGGTAATAACAAATCATGTAAATCAAATGTCATTAAGGACGAAGGACCAAGTCCTATTTTCGGCTATCTTTGAATATTGAGATTTTAAAAAGGGAAATAAGTAGAAATAAGTAGAAATAAGTAGAAATAAGTAGAAATAAGTAGAAATAAGACAATGAATCAGAAATTTGCAGAGTTAATCGCGGCATCAAGGCGTTATGGAAGTGACAAAAGTTTTGTCATCGCGGGTGGCGGAAACACCTCCTATAAAGACGATAATTTCATTTGGATTAAAGCCAGCGGAGCAGCCCTAGAGACCATTGACGAAAACGGGTTTGTGTGCCTGTCGCGCGCCAAACTTAAAATTGTCTCCTCAAAAATATATAGTCAGGATGCCGCCCTACGTGAGGCAGAAGTGAAAGCAGATCTCGCAAATGCCATTGTTTCTGCCGGGAACAACCGGCCATCCGTTGAAACATCAATGCATGAAATTATCAATTATCCATTTGTGGTTCACACCCATCCAACCCTGGTAAATGCAGTGATGTGTTCAAATAACGCAGCCAGTTCCTGTCTTGAACTCTTCGGGGAGCATTCTCTTTTTATACCTTATACCGATCCGGGGTATATCCTTTTTAAAAAGGTAGAAACTGAAATAGCCGCATTTACGGCAAAATTCAGCCAGGCGCCAAAGATCATTTTCCTCGAAAACCATGGGGTATTTGTTGCAGCCGATTCAATTTCCAAGATTAATGAATTGTATGCTTCAATCATGGAAAAAATTAATCAAAGAGTCAGAACAGCACTGCCAGAAACTGAGCAAAAACCTTTTATATCAGCAATAACCGGGCGCATCGGACAGATAAATTCCGGATTCGAAGGATTTACAGCTGTAGCAAGAGAAAGCAGTTTGATTCACTTTTTTGCAAAAGACTCAGCAACTTTTCTGAAAGCAAATACAGCCTTCACTCCGGATGATATCGTCTATTGCAAGGCGTATTACCTGTTCCTGCCGGCGTGTAACAATGATCAGGAGCTGATCGAATCAGCTGGAAAATTAATCTCCGGATACGTGAAAGCTAATGGCTATCTTCCTAAAGTGCTTGTTCTCGAAGGGAAAGGGGTTATTACCGTTGAAGAAAACCTTAAGTCGGCTTTAAATGTATTGGAGGTTTATTCAAACATTCTTAAAATCAGCTTTTTATCTGATAATTTCGGGGGGCCCAAATTTATGAATAAAGCCCAGATCGAATTTATTGACAACTGGGAGGTTGAAAATTACCGCCGTCAAATGGCAAAATCTTAATAAACTAAATTATGCATTTACTCGATATTGACCTCATGCACCCGCGCGATCAGATTGTATTGATCATCGGAAGAATCTACCGCAACGGAATGACCACCACATCCGGTGGAAATATCTCGATTATTGATGATCAGGATGATATCTGGATCACCCCTTCGGGAATTGACAAAGGCACTTTAGGCCCTGACGATATCAATTGCATCAAGGCTGACGGTACGATCCTGGGGAAACATAAGCCCTCCTCGGAATTCCCTTTTCACCGTGCAATCTATAAAATTCGTCCAGATTTAAAGGCAATTATCCACGCCCATCCTCCTGCATTGGTTTCATTCAGTATTGCGCATGTTATTCCTGACACCAATGTAATTCCTCAGGCCAAGCATGTTTGCGGACCCATTGGATATGCCCCTTATGCAATTCCGGGAAGTGAAGAGCTGGGTGCAAATATTGCTGCAGTTTTTGCCCAAAATTATAATGCGGTCATCATGGAGAATCATGGGACTGTCGTTGGGGGAACGGATATGAAAGATGTTTATCAGCGGTTCGAAACTCTGGAGTTTTGTGCCAAAACGATCATCAATGCCAAGACAATCGGGAAGGTCAAATCATTGACAGATGAGCAGATTGATGCTTTTGAAGCCCAGATTCCAAGACTGCTGCCTGAAATGGAGGTGGTGACTCATCCTTCTGATGAACGGGCATGTCGCGAGGAGATTACGCGTATTGTTCGCCGCGCCTGTGACCAGGGGTTAATGATTAGCTCATATGGCACCGTTTCTGTGCGCTGGCGGGGCAATGATTTCATGATTACACCAACCAATGTTCTCCGATGGAATATCATGCTGGAGGATATTGTCCAGATCAAGGATGGAAAACGGGAACCCGGGAAGATCCCAAGCCGGGCCACCTGGTTGCATCAGGAGATCTACCGGCGCAATCCTCATATCAATTCGATCATTCTGACTCAATCCCCTTACCTGATGGCATTCGGCGTGACGGGTCATAAATTTGATGTGCGGACAATTCCCGAAAGCTGGATTTTCCTTCAGGATGTCCCCAACGTACCATTCGGAAGTCATTTCAAAGGTGTGGATACGATTCTCGACCTGATCTCCAAAGATACACCTGCTGTAATTGTTGAAAACGATTCCATTCTGATCACCGGAGACAAGTTGCTTCAGACTTTTGACCGTCTGGAAGTTGCGGAATTCAGTGCCAAATCGCTTACCATGGGCGTCCCGATCGGAGAACTTAAGCCAATCGGAGAGGAAGAGATCGAAGCACTCAGAAAAAAATTCCTGAGCTGAAGTATTTCATTTTCTGAAATTCATCAAGAATTATTTCTGCAGCTGGTATTTAAAACAATAATCTTGGTATATTCGTCTTTCAAATTAAAACGGCTAAAATCAATATGATATGAGTCATACTAGAATTTTTACAACGATCCTGATCACATTGGTGTTTTATGCCTGTCAGACAGGTCCGAGGCAAGGAGAGGTCACTAAAATTGATGCTTCAAACATCGATAAATTTTGTTTGCAGCATGATGTGGAGATCACAAAAGATGGATTACTGCTTAAAAATCAATCATCCTCAATAACCTCCCAATTCAATGTTCGGAATTTTGAACTGACCGCAAAACTTAAAACTACTCAAGGTGCGGAGGGTATCCTAATATTTGATGCAACTGATGCCGCAAGCAATGCAGACGGGTATGAAGTGAAGATTAACAACAGCGATTACCGGATTGGGAAACTCCAAAAAACAGGGAGCCTTTCCAGGATCCGGAATAACTTTGTCAGGACCGCGACAGACAATCAATGGTTTACCCTTGGAGTTAACGTGACAGCAAACCATATCAAGGTATTAGTTAATGACAAAACGGTCTGTGAATATGATGAGCCGGCCAATGTGGAACGTGCAGGTGATATTTCAGGAAGGGTTCTGCGCGAAGGGAGAATCGTAATCAGAAGATCCAATGGTATAGGTGAATTATTGCTTGGAGAGATGACAATAAAACCCCTTACGTCAGAACAAAAAGGACAGAATTCCCCTGCAATACAGGATAGCCTGACCAAAATAGTGGATCGGCTGAATGATCAGGAATTCCCGCTTATCGACTTTCATACTCACCTGAAAGGGGGGCTTACCATAGATCAGGCCTATACCCATGCTCATCAAATCGGATGCAATTATGGTGTTGCGGCAAATTGCGGATTGAAATTTCCCGTAACCAATGACTCAACTTTAAATGTCTACTATAATAGCATAAGTAAAGAGCCTGTTTTCAAGGCGATGCAATGTGAAGGGCGTGAATGGGTGACTCTCTTTTCGCCCCATGCAGTTGCACGTTTCGACTATATTTTTACCGATGCCATGACCTGGACAGACCTGAAAGGGCGCCGCATGAGGCTTTGGATTCCTGAAGAGACATTCATTGATAACGAACAACAATTTATGGATATGCTGGTAAGCAAAATCGAAGCGATTCTTAGCCAGGAACCTGTGGATATTCATGCGAATCCGACTTATCTCCCGGCGAAACTGGCTGCTGATTACGACCGGCTATGGACCCCTGAACGGATGGATCGGGTGATTAAAGTTCTTAAGGACAATGATGTTGCCCTTGAGATCAATGCGCGATTCAAAATCCCGAGTATTACCTTTATTCAGCGGGCGAAAGCAGCCGGTGTTAAATTCTCCTTCGGAACAAATAATGGTTCAAATAACGATTTGGGAAGAATGGAATATTGCCTGAAAGCGATTAGGGAGGCTGGATTAACCGGGGCCGATATGTTTATTCCAAGGCCGGCAAATGAGAAAAAAGTGATGAAAGCAGGATTGCCAGCTAAAATCACCGGTTAATTTATTTCAGATTACTTCAGGGATATATAAACCATTAATATTGGAAACCTAATTTTCATGGAGAACACCAAATAAAACTAAATCACCTAAAATCCCGGATATGTTTGAAAAGCAGATTTATATTGCACGACGAAACAGGCTTCGTGATAAAGTGGGCAGCGGAGTAGTATTGATTCCGGGGAATACAGAATCCCCGATGAATTATCCCGACAATACTTATCATTTCAGGCAGGACAGTACGTTCCTTTATCTCTTCGGTCTTGATATTCCGGGTTTGTTTGGAATAATTGACGCTGATTCAGGCAATGACACCATTTTTGGTGACGACATCACCATGGAAGATATCATCTGGATGGGTACAAAACCATCGGTTAAAGATTTAGCAGGTTCTGTTGGTGTCAAAAATACTTTGCCATTTAAAGAACTTTTCAATTCTTCCGCGCACTTAAAGGATAATAGGATTCATTTTATTCCCCCTTACCGGGCTGAAAACAAACTCCTGCTTCAGGAGATCACCGGGATTCAGGCATCGTTACTTTCCACATATTCTTCAATGGAACTTATCCGGATCATGGTGGAGATGAGATCAGCCAAGGATCGTGAAGAAATTTCCGAAATTGAAAAGGCATGCGAAACAGGTTATCAAATGCATGTAACCGCCATGAAGATGGCAAAACCGGGAGTGATGGAGCAGGAGATTGCAGGAACCATTGAAGGGATAGCACATGCAGGTGGAAGTGGAACCTCGTTCCCAACCATTCTTACTCAAAACGGGCAGACCCTTCATAATCACGATCACTCTTTTAAACTTGAAAAAGGGCGATTGATGATTGTGGATGCCGGAGCTGAATCAAATATGCATTATGCTTCCGATTTTACCCGGACCATACCCGTAGGTGGTCAGTTTACCCAAAAGCAGCTTGACATATATAATATTGTACTTAAGGCGAATAATACGACCACAGCTCTGATCAAACCCGGAGAAACCTATTTAAGTATTCACCTTAAAGCAGCTGAAGTTATCGCTTCAGGATTAAAAGAGCTGGGCTTAATGAAAGGCGATGTTCATGAAGCTGTTGCCAATGGGGCTCATGCCTTGTTCTTTCCGCATGGATTGGGACACATGATGGGTCTTGATGTTCACGATATGGAGGATTACGGGCAGATTCATGTGGGTTATGACGATGAAATTCACCCAATTAACCAGTTTGGGACCGCTTACCTGAGGTTTGGCCGAAGATTGCAAAAAGATTTTGTAATCACCAATGAGCCGGGAATATACTTTATCCCGGCATTAATTGAACAATGGGAAAAGGAAAAAACGAATAATACCTTCATCAACTTCAGTAAGGTAAAGGATTACCTCGATTTTGGGGGGATCAGACTTGAAGACGATATTCTGGTAACTGAAACCGGGGCCAGAATATTAGGCAATCGGATTCCAATCACTCCTGATGAGATTGGGTTGTTGCAATGATAGATCCTGGAAATTAATTTTAAACCCAGAAAGTTTCAGAAACCTTCTGGGTTTTTTATTACCTAATCTTTTTGCTTTTACCCTCAATATAGGAATTAAATTTCACCCCATCCTGCGAAATCTCAAATTTAGTATCTACCGATTCATCGTTCAATTGAATATAGGTCAATCTAAAGACCGGGATATTCCCGATTTTATCACTTGTCAAAACGATAGTCTTGTCGGAATAGGTAACCGAATAATTAATCGTATGCCCTTCATTGTCGAAATAAATTGCCTTTACAGGACTTCCTGAATAGTCAGGATAAACGACCATCAGATCATCATGAATAACTGCAGGTTTAATTCCTAATGCCGGATATTCAGAGTGACTTTCCCGAACAAGAATTTTTTGATCGAGGTCGGCTTTAAAACTGAAGGTCCCGCCTCCCTGTCCGGGTTGTCCGCTCCCCTCCCCTTTCCAATCTCCGATTAACCAGCTCCATTGGTTCCAGGTTGAAATTTGCTGGCCAAAACAGGTTCCAAATAATCCAAATAAAATGGCTGATAAAATAATTTTCTTACGCATAAAAATTGTGGAATATTGTTTTAAAATAAAGAAAATGATCATCCTCCAGGTCAAACAAAAAAAACAGTAAACGAGGAGTAATCAAGAATCGTTCTTAACATATATTTAAATCAAATACGATAATTTTGTGCATTCTAAAAATACTTACCGTCATGAAATACAAATCATTATTAATTACATTATTCTTGTGCCTTATGACAACTGGAATATTTATTGCCTGCAACAATATTACGCAAAAAAAGGCAACTCCTGCAATTAGTCTGGCAGATATGGATACATCAGTCGATCCAGGTCACGATTTTGACGCTTATGCCAATGGTGGATGGAAAAAACTAAATCCGTTACCAGCAGATCGCTCGCGCTTTGGCTCCTTTGATAAACTGGCAGAACTAGCTGAAAAGCAATTAAATGGATTGGTTAAGGAGACAGCATCGAAGAAAAATGAAAAAGGGACGATCGCTGATAAAACAGCTACCCTTTTTAATCTTGGGATGGACTCCTTAAAGATAAAGCAACAAGGTCTCAAACCATTAGAACATTATTTCCAGGAAATTGAAAAGATAAAGTCGATGGAAGACGTTGAAATTGAAATCGCCAGATTTCATACCTACGGTTTTTCCCCTTTATTCGGATTTTATGGCTCAACCGATGCCAAAAACAGTTCTATGGTGATTGCTCAGCTAACTCAGGGTGGAATCGGAATGCCTGACCGCGATTATTATATCAATGATGATGCGCGCTCCAAGGATCTAAGGACAAAATATGTGGTTTACATCGAAAAACTCCATAAACTTCTGGGTGACGATGAAGCTACGGCAAAAAAATCGGCACAGACCATCATGAGCCTCGAGACCCGCCTGGCAAAAGCCTCAATGACCCGGCTTGAACAGCGCGATCCGATTAAAACATATAATAAAATAACTACTAAGGAGTTAATCGATCTATCCCCCTCTTTCAACTGGAATCGCTATTTTGTTTCTCAGGGGGTTGGCGATCCTGGTGAAATTAATCTTAACCAACCTTTATTTATTAAAGAGGTAAGCGCAGTCATCAAGGAAGTTCCGGTTGAAGACTGGAAAGTTTACCTGCGTTGGAATCTGATCAACAGCACAGCATCCTATCTTTCGGATGATTTCGTCAATGCGAAATTTGACTTCTTTGGAAGAGCAATGTCGGGTGTGGAAAAGATGAGACCGCGGTGGAAAAGGGTACTTGGAGTGACAAGCGGAGCCCTAAGCGAAGCTATTGGTCAACTTTATGTAGCAAAATACTTCCCTGCTGAAGCCAAGCAGAGAATGGTTAAGTTAGTTGAAAATTTGCGCGTTGCACTCGGCGAACGGATAAAAAATCTGGAATGGATGGGGCCTGAAACCAAATTAAAAGCACTCGAAAAATTACATGCTATCAATGTAAAAATAGGATACCCGGATAAGTGGAGAGACTATTCAGGTCTTGAAATTGTGGACGATTCCTATGTTCTGAATGTGATTCGTTCCAATCAATTTGAAACAGCGTTCAATTACTCTAAAATTAATAAACCGGTAGATAAAACCCAATGGTTCATGTCTCCTCAGACCGTGAATGCCTATTATGCTCCCGATATGAATGAAATCGTATTCCCGGCTGCCATCCTTCAACCACCATTCTTTTTCCTTCATGGTGACGATGCAGTGAATTATGGCGCTATCGGTGTAGTTATCGGTCATGAGCTCACACATGGGTTTGATGATCAGGGACGTAAATACGATAAAGTTGGTAATCTTACCGAATGGTGGACTCCTGAGGATTCCAAATTATTCGATGAAAAAACCAAAGAACTGGCCGACCAGTATAGCAGTTTTATTGTGATTGATTCAATTCATGCTGATGGCAAATTGAGCTTAGGGGAAAACATTGCTGATTTTGGCGGGTTAAATATTTCACACCAGGCGTTTAAACTGGCAAGCAAAGAAACCAATCCAATTGACGGATTTACGCCGGACCAACGGTTTTACCTCGCTTATGCCCATGTTTGGGCAGATAATATCCGGGATAAAGAGATCTTACGTCGCACTAAGGAAGATCCCCATTCTCTGGGAAAATACCGGGTGATTGGTCCGTTAAGAAATTTACCCGAGTTTTATGCAGCATTTAATATTAAGCCTGGGCAACCGATGTACCTCGATGAGGCTAAAAGGGCTAAAATATGGTAATATAAAAGAGCCGGATTAAAGAATCCGGCTCTTTTATTATTGTTACAAATTTGTATCGAATCCGATTAATTGGAAATAATTTTAACCATTTTAGCAATAATTTGAAATAAATTTATGATCTTTAGGTTCTGAATTTAATTAAAATAAAAATTTGCTAAAATCATGCTCGAAAACCTGAAACATCAGGTCTATAAGGCCAGTTTAAAACTCGTGGAACAAGGTCTTGTTATCTATACCTGGGGGAATGTCAGCACAATTGACCGGGAGAAGGGTCTGGTGGTGATTAAACCATCCGGGGTTTCTTACGAAGAGATGATTCCTGCGGATATGGTCGTGATGGATCTGAACGGAAATATCGTGGAAGGGACACTTAAGCCATCTACAGATACCGATACTCATCTTGAATTATATAAGAATTTCACCCATATCGGTGCAATTCTTCATTCCCATTCTGAATATGCAACTTGTTGGGCACAGGCTGGAAGAGGTATTCCTCCACTTGGCATCACTCATGCCAATTTTTTCAATGGAGAAATTCCTTGTACGTTACCGCTGACTATTGAACAGGTAGAGAACAATCTGGAATTGGAAACAGGGAAAATGATAGTGAATACGTTTCTGTCACGCAATCTTGATCCCATGCGGATCCCCGGTGTCCTTGTCTACGGTCATGGACCCTTCTGTTGGGGAAAAGATGTAAGCAGCGCTTTCGATCATACGGTTGTTATCGAAAAAGTGGCCAGGATGGCTTACCGGACTTTAGTGCTAAATAATGTTAGTCCGGTAGAAAAAATACTGCTGGATCACCATTTTTTCAGTTAGGCAGAATGGGGAGAAGGCAGAAGGCAGAAGGAACGACGGGAGGCTAAGTAATTATCTGGAAGACAGTCACAGTCTGGCGCTCAGTCTCTCAGTCTCTATCATTTAATCACCCTACTTCTGCAATTCTACTTCTGCCTTCTGCCTTCTCCCTTCTTACTAACTATCTACCACCCCAGGTATTTATCGCTGCTCCATAAAGATTCCGGATCGAGATTATCTTTCTCAATATCTTTAAAATACCGGTAGGTTCCAACTTTTAATTCAACGGTTGAAGCCTCGTCACAAATAATCAAACCATGAGGATGAAGCTGAAGGGCTGAAATGGTCCACATATGATTAACCCCTTCTTCGACAGCTTGCCGCAGAGCACGGGCTTTATTATGTCCGGTAACCAGAATAAGAACTTCGCGGGAATCCATAACTGTTCCAACTCCAACGGTAAGAGCAAACTTTGGAACTTTATTCACATCATTATCAAAAAACCGGCTGTTAACCAAAATAGTATCCTGGTTAAGGGCTTTATCTCTGGTACGTGATGAAAGGCTTGATCCGGGTTCGTTAAAAGCAATATGACCATCTTCACCAATACCACCCATAAATAGGTCGATTCCCCCGAATGCTTTAATTCTTGCCTCATAATCAGCACACTCATCCTTTAAGTTCAAGGCATTCCCGTTCAGAATATTGACATTTTCAGCAGGGATATCAATATGACTGAAAAAATTATCCCACATAAACGTATAATAACTCTGCGGATGGTCTTTAGGTATTCCTACATATTCATCCATATTAAAGGTGACCACATTTTTGAAGGAAACCTTCCCCTCACGGTAAATCCGTATCAACTCGGCATAGGTACCAAGCGGAGTGCTGCCCGTTGGAAGACCAAGCACAAATGGTTTTAAAGCTGAATTACCCGATTCATTGATTCTCCGGACAATATAGGACGCAGACCATTTAGCCACTCCAACTGCCTCTGACTGAACAATAAGACGCATATTTAAAATATTATTTATGAAGCCCCAAAATTGGTATTTTTTTCCATATAAATCAAGTCATCTTCAATAGAGGTTTATCAATAAATAGTTATATCTTTAAGAAGTCAGAGAGATATCCACCAAAATAACCCGATTATGCTTACCCGTATAATTATCAGCACAATATCAATAATTATCGTAGGATACATCCTGCCGGGAGTAGTTATTTCAACTCCCTTTGCAGCTTTTGTGGTTGCAGTTGTACTTGCTCTGCTCAATTCTATTGTCAGACCCATCCTGATTATCCTGACATTCCCGGTGACAATCGTAACCCTGGGACTTTTCTTATTAGTTATAAATGGAATTATGGTGTTAATTGCAAACCATTTTATCCGTGGGTTTTCAGTATCCGGTTTATTCACAGCTATAATCTTCAGCATATTAGTTTCGTTGATTAATGGAATATTGGGCATCAACAGCTACAAGGAAAAGAGAAAATGATTCCGGCATTCACTGGCTAACCAATATTTATCCTCTTTTCAGCGGACATTCAAAACGGTATCGTTACTTTTGCCGCCAATCAATAAATTGCATGCAAACAGGTCATTTAGGTGAAATAGCCGGAATATTTACCGCAATATGCTGGACTGCATCGGCATTATCTTTCTCCCTCGCCACTCGCCGTGCTGGTTCACTTGCCGTGAATATTGCCAGATTAGTTCTGGCTATGGGAATGTTTCTCCTCTGGTCGAAAGTAATGCGTGGTTTATGGACACCTTCAGATGCTACACCGGAAGCATGGAAATGGCTGTCGATATCAGGTTTAGTTGGTTTTGTTGCAGGAGATTATTGTCTGTTTAAGTCCTACTCCTACCAGTCAGCAAAATTGTCGATGCTGATCATGTCACTGGCACCCCCAACGGCAGCTCTGGCCGGAGCTCTGATTCTTCACGAAAAACTTACCTGGTTAAATGGGCTGGGAATGCTACTGGTCTTATCCGGTATTGCAATCGTAATTCTGAAACGTCCTGAATCCGACACTAATAAATCCAGGTTGAATTATCCGGTTAAAGGATTGCTTCTGGCTCTGGGAGGGGCAATAGGTCAGGGTGTTGGTGCCGTATTTTCAAAATTGGGAATGGGAAACTACGATCCTTTTGCCTCTTCCGAGATCAGAGTGATTACCGGGATTCTGGGATTTATCGTTATCATAACCCTGGCTAAGGAATGGCGCTCAATCGGTTACTCTTTAAAAAACAATAAAGCTATCACACCGCTGATTATTGGCTCATTCTTCGGGCCATTTCTTGGTGTCTCCTTAAGTCTGCTTGCCTTTCAATATACCACGGTTGGAATTGCCTCAACATTGATTGCAACAGTTCCTGTTTTTATCTTAATCCCTTCTGTTTTAATATTTCGGGAAAGGTTAAACTGGAAAGAAATTGCCGGTGCATTTTTAGCTGTTTCAGGAATGGCCATATTTTTTCTTTAAAACAGAAGAATATTATGCTAATGATCAGTACGTATCGCATTAACATTCCACTTGTTTGCACCAATCCTGCTTAATAATGGTATTTTTCAGGTTTTGTTTTCAAAATAAATGTAATTTTACAGGTTTTTAAGAACAGGAGAAATTGGTCATAGGTTAACCTCTGAATTTCAGGCAAGAGACTATATCACGCTCTGACATAACTTCTGTTTTTGAAATTCAATAATTGAATTATTATAGTTTAAAAGATTTGATATGGCAGGCACTGAACTTTTCGGGGACGAGGAACGAAAAGAGGTTATGGATGTACTGGAAACAGGAGTGTTATTTCGGTACGGACATGATTCACAACGCAATGGAATTTGGAAAGCTAAGACTTTCGAACAAGAATTCAGCACTTACCTGGGAGTTAAGCACACTCATTTCTGCGCCAGCGGAACTGCAGCTGATTCACTTTCGCTGGCTTGTTGTGGCATTGGATATGGTGACGAGGTTATTGTTCCCCCCTATACCTTTATTGCACCTATCGAGGCAGTTCTGTTAGCCGGAGCAATTCCCGTTTTTGCAGAAATTGATGAAACTTTGTGTATAAGTCCCGAAGGGATTGAGAAGGCAATCACCCCAAGGACTAAGGCTGTTTTAATCGTCCAGGTTTTTGGATCAATGGGCAGAATGGATGAAATTCTGGCTGTTTGTCAAAAACACAACCTGATACTGATTGAAGATGCTGCCCCTGCCCTCGGTGGAAGTTATCGTGGAAAAATGTTAGGAAATTTTGGCAAAATGTCCGCCTTTTCATTCGATTACTACAAGATCATCACTGCAGGTGAAGGTGGAGCGGTTGCTACCAATGATGATGAATTATACGACCGCGCTCATAAATATTCCGATCATGGACACGATCACATCGGAAATGCAAGGGGTGCAGAACAACATCCGATACTCGGGTATAATTTCCGTGGATCAGAACTTGGCGCTGCAGTGGTTCTTGCCCAGCTGCGCAAATTGCCCTATATGATTGAAAAACAAAAGAGTCATCAAAATATACTAAAACAAGTTTTAAAGGAATTTCCCGAAATTCAGATGAGGCACGTGCCTGACGAAGCGGGAGATTCTGCAACCTTTCTTTCCTTTTTCCTCCCCGATGCAGATCAGGCAACGAGGGTTTTTGATGAATTTCAAAAAGAAGATCTCAGCGCATCCTATTGGTACCGGAATAATTTTCACTATCACCGTCAATGGGGCCATTTGAAAGAGTTAAAATCAATTTTCAATCTTCCGGTGATGAAGATGAATAATGTACCAGACTATAAGAACCTCCAGGTCCCTCAATCGGATGCTATTATGCAACGACTGATGATGACCCAGATTATGGTAAACTGGAGTGAAGAGGAGTTAAACACACTGGCCTCCAAAATGAGGTCAGCTTTAAAAAAAGCAATTAAATAAAACAGTTATGTTCAGGAATTTAAAACCAGTCGGACGGATTTTATATGGTCGGAATAGTTTTGACCAACTCGGGGATATCCTCGGAGAATTACGCATAGAACAGGATTCATTCGTTCTGTTTCTTGTAGACAAATATTTTGAAGGGAAAGATTTTCTAAAACGGATTCCATCTCATCCTCAGGATATTCTCAAAATGATTGATACCATAGACGAACCAAAGACAAAAACTGTCGATGAGATCGTCGCCGAAATAAAAGGGCTTAATAAGGGTCTGCCGGTTTCCGTAGTGGGTATCGGAGGGGGCACAGTTATGGATTATGCAAAGGCAATCCGTCTGATGTTTACCAATGAAGGATCTTCTGTACAATATCAGGGTCTCGATTTTATTAAGAACAAGGGAGTTCATTGCACCGTTATTCCTACCATTTCCGGAACCGGAGCTGAAGTGTCCATGACAACGGTACTCACTGGTCCGGTAAAAAAACTAGGAATCAAAGGCAATTTCACGGCAGCAGACCAATTGGTCCTCGATCCGGAATTGATTACAACGGTTCCTGAACCTATTCGATTTTATACGGCGATGGATTGTTATATTCATAATATTGAAGCACTAAACGGGTATCGTAAGTCGGTCATGGGTGATTCATTAGGAACAGAATCTCTCCGGATTTTCAGAGACATCTATTTAGGAAGCGACAGCCGCTCACCTGAAAATGAGGAGAAACTGATGATTGCTTCTTATCTGGGTGGACTCTCTTTAACCTATTCAGAGGTTGGAGCCTGCCACGCTATCTCTTATGGTCTGGCTACTGTAACCAATATCCATCATGGTGTAGGAAACTGTGTGGTATTCAATCAGCTGGAAGAATTTTATCCCGAGGCTGTAAAAGAATTCAGGGAGATGATGCGAATTAATAATATTGACATTCCCCATGGTGTAACTGCCGGATGTACCCCCGATGAGATTGATCAAATGATCGATGTTTCCTTAACCCTTATTTTTATGTGGCAGCATGTTTGCGGACCGGATTGGGAAAAGATTATTACCCGGGAAAAACTACGCGGACTGCTTATGAAAATGTAATAGAATCAGGATGACGAAAATAATTAAAGTAGGAAATATTGACTGCGGGGCTGACAAACTTTTCCTGATTGCAGGTCCATGTGTAGTGGAAGATGAGAAAACGATGATGGACACTGCCGAATTCCTGGTTGGTTTATCTGAGAAACTCGATTTGCCGCTTATCTTTAAATCTTCATTTCAGAAAGATAATCGCAGTTCGGCCGATTTTTATTCCGGACCCGGACTTTATGAAGGGCTTGCAATGCTTCAGAAAATAAAGGATCAGTTCAATGTTCCTCTGATCACTGATATTCATTATCCGGATCAGATTGCAGCAGCGGCCGATGTAGTTGATGTGATTCAGATACCGGCTTATCTTGTGATGCAGACCACCCTCGTGATAGAGGCGGCTAAAACAGGTAAAGTTCTTAACCTGAAACATGCCCAGTACCTCTCCCCGGAAAATATGATTAAACCGGTGAAAAAAGCGGAACAAGCCGGAAATTATAACATTATGGTCACAGAGCGTGGTTATGCTTTTGGATATAATGATCTTATTGTTGATCCCCGAAGTTTTTACCATCTGAGGTCAACAGGTTATCCGGTGATCTTTGATGTGACCCATTCGATACGCAAATATGGAATCCCTAGTTCAGATCCAAGGGGAGGTTCCAGGGAGTTTATCCCAACCCTTGCACGCGCGGGGGTCGCTGCAGGCATTGACGGCTTATTTCTTGAGGTCCATCCTGATCCATCACGTGCATTATGTGATGCAGCCAGCCAGATGTGCATCGACGATGTTGCGGAGTTTCTCAAACCACTGATCGACATTCATAATATAGAAGTAAAATACAGAACTAAAAATTTAAACTAATAATTTATGGAATTTTTTCTTGACTCGGCTAACCTTGCTGAAATTGAAGAAGCCCTGAAACTGGGGATCATTGACGGTGTTACCACTACACCTACATTTATGCACAAAAACGGGATTACCGATATCGACGGAGCCATTATCAGATTATCGAAGATGGTCCCTGTGCTGATGATTGAAGCGTTGGGCGAAACTTCTGAACAAATTGTTGCCGAAGCCCATCGTTTGTTAAACCTTGGATTGGACAAGAAAAGAACAGTTTTCAAAATTCCGGTCAATTTCGAAGGGGTAAAAGCGTGTAAAAAACTCCACGACGAAGGATTCTTAATCAATCTTCACCTGGTTTACAATATTCAGCAAGCATATATGGCTCTGACTGCCGGAGCAAATTATGTATGTGTGTTGGTAGGCCGGATGCAGGATCAGGGACATGATGCCCTTGGACTGATAAAACAAATTGTCGCGGTCATTAAAGAGTATAACTACGATTGTAAGGTGATGTTCTCATCTGTGAGATATCCTGAACATATCAAGGATGCTCTAAGCCTTGGAGCACATAATATCACACTCCCATGGAGCATCATGAAAAAGCTGGCGGATAATCACCTGACCAAATTGGGCACAGACCAGTTCTTTCAGCATACCCGGCTGATGACTATTCAGGTAAAGAGCGTTATTTCAGAAGCAAATCCTATCGTTGATACTGATTGTAAAGTGTTGGATGCACTCCTGAAAATGACAGATTCAGGAATGGGCGCAGTTTCTGTAGTCACTAAAGATGGCAAACTTACCGGCATTTTCACCGACGGAGACCTCCGGCGCCAGATGCGAAAATTGGGAGATCACATTAATACGGCCTCAGTCGGAGAATGTATGACAGCAAACCCCATTTCAATTGAAGGCGACTCTTTTTTACAAAAAGCCGCAGACATCTTTAATGCCAATCAGGTCGATAATATTATTGTGACTGAAAACGGTCTTCCAATTGGAATGCTTGATATTCAGGATATGGTTAAACTGGATTTAATAAATTAGATATCAATAGTTTATAGCATAATCACAGCTCCTGAACTTCTGAACGCAGAGTTTCGTAAAAAAGACGCAAGATGTGCAGAATTGACAAATAGTCAACAACTCTGCGGTTCTCTGCGTTTAAATTTGCGGTTCTCTGCGTTTAAATTTGAAAAATAAATATTCCTTATGGACTTTTCAGCCTTGGTTCTGACCCGTCAAAGTGACCGGAGTTATCTCGATAAACCGGTAGAAGCTGAGAAACTTGCCCGGATTCTTGAATGTGCCCGTATGGCCCCCTCTGCCTGCAATGCCCAACCCTGGCATATTATTGTAGTCGACAATCCGGAGATAAGGGCAAAAATTGCCGATGCCACCTCTGAGAGGATACTGGGAATGAATCATTTCACCAAACAGGCACCTCTGCTGCTGGTTCTGATTGAAGAGGAGGCAAATATCACTTCCAGTCTTGGGGGATGGGTAAAAAAGAGACATTATCCGCTGATGGATCTTGGAATTATGGCGGAACATATTTGCCTCGCCTCGGCTGCTGAAGGGCTTGGAAGTTGCATGATTGGCTGGTTTAATGAAGCCAAAGTGAAGAATATCTGTGCAGTACCTGCTTCAAAAAGGGTACAGCTCATTATTGCCCTGGGCTATTCAAATGCACGAAACCGGACAAAAATCCGCAAGCCAATCGATAAAATAATTTCGTACAATTACTATCCGCTAGCCAGTAAATAGGGACAACCGTTCTGAAAAATTAATGTTTGATCACCTCTTCAATCACCTTCCCGGTTACGGACGAAGGGGGAGCAATTCCGAGAAAAGCGGCGATAGTAGGGGCAATATCGGTGGCATCGGTTCGCTGCATGGTGGTCCCTTTTCTGATTCCGGCTCCGTACCAGATTAAAGGAACCTGGCTGTTTTCGGTGTAATCGAGCGGATTAAATTTATCTTTTGGTTGCCAGCCATCCTCATATTTTATCAGAACATCGCCAGTACGTTTGATGTGGAAATTATTCTGAAAAGATTCAAGCACACCACCCGGAAAATTATTCGCCTCCATCTCAAATGCCGCCTTGGCATAGGCAATACCCTCGAACTGATTTAGAAACGATGCAACGGCAAGTTGCATCTCATGAAGATTAATCTTCTTCTTTTCAATCAATTCATGATCAAGGTATATCATCTGATTGGCAAATAACTCAATCCAATTAGCTTCCCCATACTTGATATTTAGATACGATTTCAACAAGGCGACGGCACTTTCCGGATTGAAAATCCCGGCCGGCATGTGATACTTTTCTTTGAGATAATCTGCTGGATATGAGGTACTGGTCAGACCGGTCAGATAAACCAGAATATTATCGGTCCCATAACCCGTTTCAACGTATTTAAGCAATTCAGCAATGTCTTTGTCCAGGCGGATATAGGTATCCTCCATTTCAACGGAAAAAGCGCCAAATGAATATCTTTCATAATCCATTGAAGAGAAAACAACAGTCAGAAGATCGGGAACCAGATCATATCCGAGTTGTTCTTTGGGAATCATCTGAAGGGCGAAGTCTTTGACCATTGTATTTCCCCAGGGAGTAGTTTTCAGTATTTTATAGCTTCCGCCGGATTCCTTCTTTAGTTTGCCCAGGTCATATGGGAACGATTTGTATTTCCCAAAATATCCGTTTTCTCCGGTGTTTTCTCCGGAATAGCTTTCTGAATATGAGTTTTTATCCTTTAAGGTTTCCCATTTCAGTTTAAAGTAATTGTCAACAACTTTAAATCCATTAAAGTCGAAGGCCCATTTTGGGAAAGTTTCGACATAATAAGAACTTGAAATCATTTTCCCGGAGGTGTTATCCAGCCAATAGGCACCATCAGCAGCATGTCCTGCAGCGAGTACAGCTGAGACATCATTGAGCGCAATACTGAATACTTTCGCCTTCCCTTTGGTAACCAGTTTCAACTGATCACCCAGTGCTGGAGTCATCAGCCACTTCGCCGAACGGGCCCCTTCGTCCGAGTCTGCCCCAACGGTAGTATAATAATCGTCTCTTACTGAATTAACTTCTTTATTCTTCAGCCGGTCGATCCAATTGTCGTTGATGATGCCATGATGAGATGGAGAAGTTCCTGTTGACAGGGTTGCCATATTCACGGAGGGCCGTTGTATCAGATTATCATAGTGATGATTGGCACAGATAAAGCCGGCTCTGTACAATCGTTGAAAGCCTCCATCCCCGAATCTGTCCCAAAAACGCTCAATATAATCCGGATTAAAATCTTCGATAACTATGCCTACGACCAGCCGGGGAGTATTTGCAGAAAGTGTAGTATGACCTTGAGCCAAGACCAACAATGGGAAGGTTAATCCGAAGATAAGCGTCAAAATATTTTTAAACATTAGAGGAAATTTTGGCTTGAAAAATTTATATGATTTAAATCGTGACCTACCAGTTTTGGAATGGATGAATGGCCAGTCTGGAGTTATAATATTTCAGATCACCTGTGACCTCCTTGCCGATCCAGGAAGGAATTTCAAAAGGTTCATCTTCGGATTTCAATTCAATCTCAGCGACAACCAATCCGGTGTTTTGCCCTTCAAACTCATCGACTTCCCAGATTTTATCTGCGTGCAGGACCTTTGTTCTAAATTTCTCAATCACAGGTATAGCGCATAATTTCAGTAATTCAAAAGCTTCATTGACAGGAATCGGATACTCAAACTCCAGACGACTAATCCCGCTTGATTCCCCCTTTATAGTCAGAACCCCTTCTTCTCCGGCTATTCGGATGCGAACTGTCCGTATGCCATCAGCAACAAGATATCCCTGCGCATAATGAACAGGTGTACCCAAACCACGCCAATGTTCATCCCGGACTAAAAACTTACGTTCAATCTCGACTCCCATATCCGATTAATTTACAGAACCTTAAAATCAATTTCCATAAATTTTGAAACTTCTTTCTTCCATCGGTTCTCTACAAAGGCAATATGATCCGGGTGATTGCTGTAAGAATCATAATCAGCTTTGGTTGCAAATACCATGGAGAACCCATACGAGAAATCGTTTTTCAGACTCACCTGATTCAATACCTGAAAGTTATCGACTCCCAGGATCTGACTAAGAATTTTTTGGCCGTCTTTTAAAAATTTTCGGGTTAATTCCGATCCTTTCTCATGATTCAGATTAAAAACAACCATATGCCGGATCTCCCGGTCTTTCAGCAAACAGATATTCCTTTCCGGTAAAGAACCCTTCCTTGCTCTTGCAAATAAGGGGGTTGCCAAAAAAGAAACCAGTGTCCCCTGCCCTAAACGTCCAAAAAACTTTCGCCTTTCCATTATTGAAAATTTAATCTGATAAAACTATTCAAATTTTCGTTACAAAAAAAGCGATTGATCAATGGAGCGATTTATAATAACGCCAGATCCAACATGGTGAAGAGTTTCAAATTTTCGTATTTTTACTTCAAATTAGTTTATGATGAAATAGCCATGATTAAGAAATCACCAACCGAAATGAATATATCATCATGGCTATTCCATTTGGCCGCTAAAAAACAAATTATATACAAATGAATCTGTTCAAAGAAGTATGCGTTGAATCCTATCAGGAAACAATTGCCGCAGTAGCTGCCGGAGCTACCCGTATTGAGCTCTGTGAAAATTTATCGTGCGGCGGGACGACCCCTTCCTATGGGACCATAAAGCAGGTTACCGAAAAACTTGATGTTCCGGTAATGGTAATGATCAGACCACGCGGGGGAGATTTCTGCTACACAGAAGAAGAATATGAGATCATGAAATACGACATCCAGATATGCCGGCAGCTAAATGTTACAGGAGTAGTCTTTGGGTTACTAAATCAGGATTATACCATCGATGTGGAAAGAACGGCCCGGTTAGTTGAGCTTGCCCAGCCCCTGCAGGTCACTTTCCACAAGGCTATTGATGAAACAAATGATTTACTGCTCGCAGTCAGCCAATTGAAAGCGATAGGAGTAAACCGTATTCTGACTTCTGGTGGGGAAGCCACTGCCATTGAAGGGAGCAAGGTTTTGACCGAAATGATAAAAATAACAGATAATCAGCTGAAGATTATCGTTGCAGGTAAGGTTACCTGGGAGAATTTTGAGGAGATCAGAAAACTAATTCCCTCAACCGATTATCATGGCCGGAGGTTAGTGAAATTTTGATTTAACCGTGGGAGGCAGACTTCGGCCGCATTGACTATCAAGCTTTCACAATAATATCATGATCCTTAAGTGCGAGTTTTCGAAGTGTCGGAGAATTCCAGGCTGTTAAAGATACTATGATAAGAGTCATCAAGCCGCCAAATACCACCGATGGAATCAGACCCATAAAACGGGCAGCAACACCCGATTCGAATGCCCCTAATTCGTTGGATGAACCGATAAATATGGAGTTTACAGCAGCTACTCGTCCTTTCATCTGGTCAGCAGTAAATAACTGAAGAATACTTGCACGAATAATAACACTGACATTATCAAATACCCCGCTCATAAAAAGACAAAAAACGGATAGCAAAAAGCTTTTAGAAAAGGCAAAAACAATCATACAAACCCCGAAACCAAAAACGCTGTAAAGCATTTGGGCCCCAGAGCGCGAGACCGGTGGCCTGAAGGTGAGAATTACGGACATTAGTATTGCCCCAATAGCCGGACAGGCTCTTAGAAACCCAAGTCCCTCGGGACCCACCTTCAAAATATCAGAGGCAAACACAGGTAGCATTGCCACCGCCCCACCAAAAAAGACTGCAAACATATCGAGTGCAAACGCATTCAGTAATACCTTCCTATGAAACACATAGAATATCCCCTCTTTAATCCGTTCAAAAATACCTTCCGCAGCTCCCTGTAGCTGAACCACTCTTCCGGGACTCTTAATGAACAAAAGAATAACGATCCCAGTAAAGAAGAATATAAAAACCAGGGAATAAGCAGGAATGATTCCAAAAAAGCCATAAACCAATCCCCCTATTGCCGGTCCTGTAACCGCGGAAATATGCCATGCCGTACTGCTCCAGGTAGATGCCGCAGTGAGCGCCTCCCGGGGTACGAGCTGACCAATCAAGGCCGTATTGGCCGGATTTATAATTCCCCGCACCAGTCCGGTGATGAAAATGGTCACAAAGATTGGTGTTACACCCCATGCTTGCTGAATATTTAACGATGGAATACTGTAGACGATTAGTATAAGCGAACCAATCAAAAGGAGAAGAGTTGTGTAAAATATAATCTTCTTCCGGTCCCAGATATCGACGAAGTGCCCGGCAAATAATGCGATACCAACTTGCGGGACCACTTCCGTCAAACCGATTAGTCCAAGTGAAAGGACATCTTTGGTGATATTATATAATTGCCAGCCGACAATTACTGATTGCATTAGCGTCGCAACCGAGATTAAAAACCTATAGGATAAAAATAGACTGAAATTTTTGTTGCGGACAACAATAAAGGCATCATTCGATAAAAATTTCTTCACCATATTATTTGATGCTTAATTCGGCAGAATGATTGCCTGAGAATAACCTGGTAATTTTCAGGAGAGAGGTATCCTCAAATGAACAGATTAAAGAATTTGCGGCTAAAAGGTCCCGAACATCAACACTGCTTGTTTGAACGGCAATGGTAAACATACCTGCACCCCGGGCAGCTGATAAACCATTGGGGGAATCCTCAAAAACGATACAATCGGCTGGTTCAACACCAATTTTCTGCGCAGCCAACAGATAAACGTCAGGAAATGGTTTACTCTTGCCTGCTTCAAAGGTGGTAACAACGACATCAAAAAAGGAAAAGATGTCACATCTTTCAAGCAGGATCGCTGCCAAGGCGGGGGATGAAGAGGTGGCTACACCCAATTTTAAACCCGCTTGTTTGATCTCCAGGATAAAATTCAACACCCCTTCATTAAGGGTTAACCCTTCAAGCTGCCTAAAATAATCACATCGGAAAGCATCATCAGAATGCAGAAGTTCACTCAAAGAACCAGGTAAACCAAACCTCGTTTTCAGGTCCTGATACATATAATCCCCTGCAACTCCCAGGTAGTTTCGATGTACTTCAGCTGACACCGCAATTCCAAGTTTATCAAATATTTTCTTCTCGATGTCAATATGAATTGGTTCGCTATCAATTAGTACACCATCCATATCGAAAATTATAGCTCCCGGTTTTCTCATAAATCAATTGAAATACTGCTCTTATTTAAATGCCAATTTATATAACGGCCAAATTAGCACATTAGTTCTGAATTTTTTTTATTAAATTATAATTTTGACCGGGAAAATTTGTATAATCACACCGCAAATTCAATGTTAGGATACTGATTGAAAATAAAATTGTTTAAATACCGATTTCTTGTCATAGTTATAATATTGGTTTTCAACCATATTGTCTTCGCTTCAAATACAAAATCAGGCGGAACGGACAATTCTTTGCCGACGATTCCTGATCAGATCCACCTGGCATCACTATATTCCAGTCCAACAGATAGCTTTTCGGCTCATGAAAGGGCAGAAAATGATTATATCAGCAGCCGTTATGTCCAATTAAAGACATTGGATAATTGCGGTGATACGATACGAAAATCATCGGATAAAAATATTGAGCTCTTAAATAGAAACGGTTTATCAGCTTTAAAAACCAAAGGGGAGAATAACTTTCTTGCCAGAAATTTTTTCTCGATTATCATCAAAGGTGATCAGCCTTCAAAAGGGCAGATGGCAGTGAATAGTTCACTTTATTTTGCCCCCTTCGCCGGAAGAAAGATAGGGAATATCCGAATTCAGCAGTTGGGTGTGTTCGGGCCAACCTTACTGGACACGCTCAGGCAAGCTTCCGGATGGCTGGAAAAAACGGGAAATGCGATGCACCTAAAGACAACAGAGCGAAAACTCCGGGGTCAGCTACTTTTCGATTCAGGAGACCTGGTTAATCCGCAGCTCATGGCAGAAAACGAGAAATTTATCAGGGATCTGCCATATATCGAGGATGTCGCAATTATTCTAGCTCCTTCCCCGTTGAATGAAGACACCGTAGATGTTCGGGTGATTATCAAAGAACGACTGGAATACGGAATAAGCGGAGATCTGAGTGCAACTTCCACCGATTGGGAGGTAACCAATCAGAATATGTTCGGAATTGGCCACCAGTTTTCGGCAATGGTTGAAAATACTCCTACTGAAATTCCCAAATGGGGGGGCAGATTCAGATACCAGATCAGTGACCTTGATGGAAAGTTTATTAGAACGGGAATTGGCTATACGAATGATTACCGTAAAAATAAGTGGAATACATTTATTGAGAAACGGTTTATAGAATCAAAAGGGGACTGGGCCGGGGGAATTTCACTGGATAGGGCATATTCCGATTATTTTCAAACCCCCTATTCCTACACGATGTTAGATACGGCAGTGTCTTATTTTAATACAGATCTTTGGTATGGGCAGCGATTTAAAAATAAAAACAGTAACTCATCCTTGGGAAATGTCATCTTAACAGGACGCTATTCTCATCAGAATTATTATCACAATGCATATATCCAATACCCGAATACTATTTTCAGAAATCATGATTTTATCCTTGGAGCCATAGGACTCAGCAAACGCGAATTATTTAAAAATAATCAGGTTTATGGCTATGGAATCACAGAAGATATTCCGTATGGCCATTATGCAGAAATGGCTGTAGGTCTTGACGTTGAACCAAACGTCACAAGGCCATATTTCCATTTTAACTATTCGCAGGCGAATATTTTAGATGGCGGAGCTTACTTTAAATGGCAAGTGGGGTTAGGAGGGTTCCTTAATAATTCGCAGGTACAACAAGGTGCCATATTGCTAAGCACCAACTATTTTTCAAATTTCCTTTACATTAACCGACATCCATATCGGTTATTTGTTAACATGGAATTATTAAGCGGAATCAATCGCTTTCAGGAGGAATATTTGATGATTAACCGGAAGTATGGTGTACGGGACTATTTCTCTCTGGACACCAAGGGGACAAAGCGGTTAAAAATAAACGTTGAAACTGTTCGATTCTGGGGATGGGAAAAAGCAGGATTCAGAGTAGCGCACTACTTTTTTGCAGATGCAGCCTGCCTTTCAACCGATTTCTCCAAAATTCTGGATGATCAGTTCATCGGGGGAATCGGTGCAGGAATACGTATTTATAACGAATCCCTTGTTTTTAATGTCCTTGAAATCAGGTTTAGCTGGATTCCGATTGCACCCCACAATACGACTCCAGTGATTTTTAATATTTTTGGACAACCCAAAGCAAGATTTGATGATTTTCTGGGAGGTAAGCCGCAGGAAATACCCTATAAATAATGAATAATGGTTAATTTATAATGGTTAATCTGAACTAGTCTTATCGACTGGTTATCTGTAATTTAAAAAGATACAATCAGGATTTTAATTCAGCCTTCGATATAGTTATGGACGAAATTGTCATTAAGTGATGGCTAAAATAGAATGTTGTGTTTGATGCCAGGATTATTCAAACCTTGCAGTATTCTATTAATTGCTTAATTCAACGTGCATTCTTTCGTCCCTCCTTGCGATGAGGATGGTGTTTGCAGAATTACCCTACTGAGCTTTTTTGATAATTACCGCCTGCTTATGAGTTCCCCTGAATAACTCAAAACAGCGGTAACTGCATGCCAGAGCTCCATTATAAAGTTCTATTTTTTTAGCCGGTTTCAATCCGATGCTCTTTAATCCGTCCAGCGAACTGGAGATGATCCAGGCCTCAAAACCCGCAAATCTGTTTTTTAAGGTATTCCCTATCGAAGCATACAATTCCACAATTGACTGAGGTTTCATCCGTTCTCCATATGGGGGGTTAGTTATAATAATTCCACTCGATGAAGTAGGTTTAAGATCAATTACATCTTCAACCAAAAGCTCAATTACCTTCGACAAGCTTGCGCTTTTAATATTAGCTCTTGCAATGGCTATGTCTTTTATTGAAATATCGGAACCGGAAATTTTGCATTTGGTCTCTTTTTCGTAATCGCCATTGCAGATTTCAGAAAAGAGGGTTTCATTGAAATCTGGCCATTGTTCAAAGCCAAAAGATTTGCGATACATGCCAGGAGGTATTCCTTTTGCAATCAATGCAGCTTCAATCAGTAACGTTCCCGATCCGCACATCGGATCCAAAAAATCCTTTTCGCCATGCCAGCCGGTCAACAGGATCATCCCTGCTGCAAGGACTTCATTCAGAGGGGCATCTCCTTGTCCAACCCGGTATCCTCTTTTATGCAGTGATTCCCCTGAACTGTCGAGCGAAAGGATACAATGATTCCCCATTAGGTAAACATTAATCCGGACATCCGGATTTTCAGGATTTACCGATGGGCGTTTGCCGGTTTCTTCACGAAATTGATCGACAATCGCATCCTTCACCTTCAGGGAAGCGTACATTGTGTTGACAAACATTTCGGATTGAACGGTACTATCGATAGCAAACGATTTTCCAAGAGCCAGGTATTTGCTCCACGGTATTTTTTTTGTCTGTTCATAAAGCTCATCGCGTTTGCCCACTTCAAATTCGGCAATTGGCTTTAAAATCTTCAATGCGGTACGAAGATGAAAATTAGCCTTGTACATCAGGGTCTGATCGCCCATAAATGAGACTGCCCGTCGTTCGACAGATACGGATTCTGCCCCTAATGCCCGGATTTCACCTGCCAAAACTTCTTCAAGTCCGGCAAATGTTTTGGCAACTATTTTAAACTTATTCACAGATACTACTTTTACTTTACTGAATATAAACAACTTTAGTCGTTGGCAATGCACAACTTGATCTTCTCTAGGCTAATCAGTTTGTGACGACAAAAGTAGTTCATTATGCGGATTAAAATAATGGATTAAATTCCTCCACCATTAAAAAAGTCGGCATTCCGCGTCTTTGTCTGTACAACCCTGGAATATGGGGGAAGATCACTGGTAACCCATATATTTCCGCCAATAACCGAATCGTGTCCGATGGTTATCCGTCCCAGTATGGTAGCATTGGAATAGATGATCACATTATCTTCCACTACAGGATGCCTGGGAATACCTTTTACCGGGTTTCCGCTCTCATCTAAAGGGAAACTCTTGGCTCCCAAAGTTACTCCCTGAAAGAGTTTCACATTATTTCCGATTATGCTCGTAGATCCGATCACGACACCTGTTCCATGATCTATTGTAAAATTATCGCCGATAACAGCTTCCGGATTAATATCGATACCCGTTTCTGAATGTGCCATTTCAGTGATAATTCGGGGGATCAGCGGAACTCCTAACTTAAAAAGGCTATGAGCGATCCTGTAGTTCGATATCGCCCGGATAGCCGGATAGCAGAAAATGACCTCACCGACACTATTAGCCGCCGGATCACCAAGGTAAGCAGCATTAACATCCGTTATGAGAACCCGTCGGAGTTCTGAGAGTCCATTCACAAATTCAAAGGCAATTCTTTCAGCCGTTACCCGTTTCCCTGCTAAATCACGATCTGATTCACCCTCACAAATAAAGCACAAACCCGAGAATATCTGTTCTGCAATCAACTCATAGACTTCATCCACCAAAACCCCCACATAATAGGATAGAGTATCCGACTTCAGGTTAATCTCTCCGAAATAGCCTGGAAAAATAATCTGACGTACCCGGTCAACAATTCCCTTTAATTTCTTGGTAGAGGGCATAGACTCTCCTGTCCGGTGCCTATGCACCAGGATATCAAACGAACTGGCATCAACCAGTGATTTAACGGTCTCCGCTGTCCATCTTTCAGTTTCCACTTGCTCTTTATTTTTCATTATCATAGGCAAATAAGGGAGTACTCAGATAACGCTCCCCGGTATCACATATAATGGTTACAATCATTTTCCCTTTATTCTCCGGACGTTTGGCCAGTTGAAGAGCTGCATATACATTTCCGCCTGAAGAGATTCCACAAAAAATCCCCTCCAAACTAGCTAATTTTCGGGCAGTCTCAAAAGAATCATATGCCGAAACCGTTAAAATTTCATCGTAGGAAGAGGTATTCATCACCTGTGGAATAAAACCCGGACCAATTCCCTGGATCTTATGAGGTCCAGGATTACCTCCGGACAGTACCGGAGATTCCTCTGGTTCAACCACAACAGAATAAAAAGAGTCCTTTTTTGCTTTGATCACCTCTGAAACTCCGGTAATAGTTCCTCCTGTCCCAGAACCTGCAACGAATATATCCACCTTGCCATCAGTATCTTCCCAAATCTCCAGAGCCGTTGTCTGGCGGTGCATTTCAGGATTTGCAGGATTATTAAACTGCATTGGGATAAAGCTTCCGGGATTACCCAATTTTAACTCCTCAGCTTTCGCTATAGCTCCTTTCATCCCATCCTTCCCCGGAGTAAGAATAACCTCGCCACCATAAGCCTGAACAATCATTCTCCGTTCAACACTTACAGAATCTGGCATGACAATTTTAAGCTTGTACCCTTTCGCGGCACAAACAAAAGCGAGACCAACTCCGGTATTCCCGCTTGTAGGCTCAATAATTACCGTATTCTTGTTAATTAGTCCTCTTTTTTCGGCATCATCTATCATTGCAAAGCCTAATCTGTCTTTAACTGAGCCTCCCGGGTTTTGTGATTCAAGTTTTACGATAATTTCACAATCAAGACCTTCGGTCATCCGGTTTAACCTTACCAATGGTGTCCTACCAACTAAATCGATTATGCTTTCTGAAATTTTCATCTCAATATGATTTTGTAATTAAATAAAGTTTCATCCATCAAATGATCAAAGTAATTAACAACCTAATCAGAGGTTAGGTTCAATCCGTGTTTTGAGAGCGCTTTTAAAGCATTCTCCATTCTGGCCGGCCCGAACCCGGTAATAATTTCATACTGAAAGCCAAAGGATCTAATCTCATTGCAATAGATTCGTAATAGCTGCTCCCTTTTTTCTCCGCCATTCTCCCTCACGGCATCTGCAACCCAAGGCAAATCAGTATCGCAAATCAAAAACAGATCAATTTTTGAGGATTGGATATGCTCCGTAATCCACTCCGGACATTTCCCAAAAACCAGGTCAAACCATACTTTTGTTATGATTAACCAGGTATCAAAGAATAAAACTCCCTGGTTAACCTCTGAGGCATAGGCTTCCTCCTCCACAATTTGATGTTCAGCGATGGCAACTACATCATCAAAGTTGTAATGACGATCCAGATTCTCCACATATTGCCTTGCGTACTCAGGTATCCAAAGAGAACCACATTTTTCTGAAAGAGCCTTGGCCAGGGCTGTTTTCCCAGTCGATTCAGGTCCGGTAATCACAACCTGGATGAGGCTATTCTTCAACATGGCTCACCTTTTTAAGTTCCTTTTGCCACTCATAAAATCCAACCACAGCCATTCCCGTATAAACCAAAAAAAGGAAAACCGTCAGATAAAGGCCTCGGTAAAGATATAAAGATGCAGAGACCAAGTCAATAAACACCCAAACGATCCAATGCTCTATTTTCTTACGAGCCAACATCCAGGTTGCAATAATACTTAGCGAAGTGGTAAATGCATCTCCGAAAGCAATAGGCGAATCGGTATATCTCCTTAACAAGAAATAGATTAAAAATAAAAATAGCAAATTTAAACTAAAGAGCCTGATCCATAGATTTCTACTGGATCTGCTTACGATTAATTTAGTATCGCCTGAATCGGATTGCCCACCATGCGTCCAGTTCCACCAACCATAAATGCTGATTAATAAATAATATAGCTGCAGAACCATTCCTGCATAAAACTTTGACTCAAGAAATACCACACAGTATAAAAATGAGGTAAGTATTCCGGTCGGCCAGGTAATTAAACTCTGTCGGATCGAAAACCAGACCGACAATAATCCAAAAATAGTACCTGCTAATTCGATTTTATTTGAAAAAGCCCAATCAAAAAATAAATCCATAAAGTATCAATTAGGCTAATCTGCCCGAAAACAAAAATTTTGACTGGCTATTTATTCAAATAATGGTTAAAGCCTTTTTGATCAGAAAGTACTTCCAATGCTTTCCCAACCTCCTTGTCGTCTTCGATCATTACCTGATAATAAGAGCTCGAATCATAGAGCTCCCTGGCAACCAGGGCTCTGATTTGTCTTGTGATAATAACTCCTGAAACTTTCAAACTCTCATCATCTCTTTTGATACCTTCTTTCTCTCCTGCTTTAATCAATTCTTCCATCATGTCATCTTTAACACGGAAATTATGTTTGAAATCTTCAAAAGATTTATAATTCACTTTAAGGTCGTCTCTGTTTTTATCGATAAACCCAACTACAAACGGGAATAATACATTCTTTCTAACCAGGTTATTAAAATACCGGTAATACATTGAGGTATCCATCGGAACAAAGATATCGGGCATAATCCCGCCACCGGCATAAACTTTTCGTTTGGTAACCAGTGTTTTCATCATCATGGAATCGGGAAATGAGATGCTGTCCTTACTAAACATTTCACCTTTTTCATATCGTTTAAAGTACTCATTCCTGTAATTCTTAATGTCATCTTTATACGGTTTCTGGATATTTCGTCCTGCCGGAGTATAATAATGGGCAGTGGTCAATCGGATTAAAGAGCCATCACTGAGAGGGAATGGCTGTTGAACCAACCCTTTACCGAACGAACGGCGTCCTATAAGTACCCCTCTGTCCCAGTCCTGAATCGCTCCTGAAACAATTTCAGAGGCTGATGCCGAACCTTCATCAATTAAAACAATCAGATTACCATCAATAAAATCACCCCGGGTAGTCGAGTAATAATCTCTGCGAGAACTATGGATACCTTCAGTGTAAACAATTAATTTTTTTTCTTCAAGAAACTGATTCGCAAGATCATAGGCAGCCCCAAGGAATCCACCGCCGTTTCCGCGCAGATCCAAAACCAGATTCCTGATTTTCGCTTTATTATTTAGAACCGTCATTGCCTCCTTATATTCGGCAATTGTTGTGGCAGCAAATTTATTAAGTTTAATATAAGCCGTCTCTTTATTCAACATAAAAGATGCATCCAGGCTGTAGATAGGGATTTTATCGCGGACGATAGTAAACTCAAGAGTAGATTTTTCCCCTTTACGCAGAATTGAGAGGTTAACTTTAGTCCCTTTATCACCCCTCAATAATTTAAAAACATCCTGATTTTTAAGTCCAATACCAATAATATTCTTCTCATTAACTTTCACAATCCGATCTCCGGGTCTAAGTCCGACAAGTTCGGAGGGTCCCCCGGGGATAGTGGTCATAACCATAAGTGTATCGTGATAGATATTGAAAGAGATTCCGATACCTTCGAAATTACCTTCCAGGGGTTGATTCATCTCAGCGACTTCATCCTTTGAGATATAGACAGAATGGGGATCAAGCGAGGATAGGACTTCAGTTATTGCATGTTCCGTCAATTTACTGATATTGGTGGTATCGACATAAAAATTTTCAATCAAATTCAAAACTCGTCCATATTTAATAGCCTGTGTCTGAACATCCTGGGCTTTACCAATTAGCTGAAAGACTACTAAGATTGTCAACAAAAGATGAACTTTCTTACTTACCATACTTAAATAATTCATTCGTAAAAATTTAATTTATAGTGTTAATATTTAGATTGTTGGTACGTATGGAACCCTCATTGGATTATACTTCGTTCTTTTCAAAGCTTTGGCAGATAAGGGTTTCATTTGCTCTAATTTACTTTTAATAGCTAAATGGGATCAAAGATTAGTGAAGCCAATAGCCTGATGAAGAAACTCGTTCCGATTGGTGTTACTCAAAAATGGCTATTTTGATTGATAATACCCTGATTTTTAAAGACCAAATGGAATGGTCAAAAATATAAAAAAAAAGATGAACAATTCAACTTGCTCATCTTTTCTATGTGATTTCAGAAATCAGATATATTAGGCTAATGCCAGGCTAAGCTTATTTCTATATTCATTAAGTTCCTGAACGAGGGAAGAAAATAATTCCTTGACAGTAATAATTTTATCGGTGCGCCAGACGTTGCTTCCCGCAAAAGCATATCCATGTTTAAAGTTTCCTTTGAGAGCAGCTGAAAGTGAGGCAATTATACAATAAGGGGCAGTACTTATATCACAGGTTTTGATGCAATTTACCGGACAAAATTTAGGCTGTTTGGTTCCGGCTTCAACTTCGTCCAGAAATTCGCTGGAAATTGCCCTTCCAGGCATACCCACCGGACTCTTGATGATTCTTACGTCGTCCTGACGGGCGTGAATGTATGCCTGTTTGAATTTGTCTGAGGCATCACATTCCACAGTTGTGACAAAACGGGTGCCCATTTGTACCCCTGCAGCCCCCATTTCCAAAAATTTATCAATATCCTCACCGGTATAAATTCCGCCGGCAGCAATAACCGGAATTACACATCCATATTTTTCGCCAATTTCATTCGCTACTGCAATTACTTCAGGGATAAGTTTTTCGAGTTTATAATTCTCATCTTCAAGCTGTTCCACTTTAAAGCCAAGATGCCCGCCCGCTTTGGGCCCCTCAACAACAATAGCATCAGGAAGGTAGTCGTAGTTGGCTTTCCACTTATTGCAAATCAAAGCTGCTCCCCGTGCTGATGAAACAATCGGAACAAGACATGTTTTGGATTCGGATGTGAGGTACTTAGGTAAATCGAGAGGCAAACCAGCTCCTGAGAATATGATATCCACCCCCTCTTTTATCGATGTTTTTACCAAATCAACATAATTGGACAACGCGACCATAATATTGACTCCAATGATTCCGGAGGTCTTTTCCCTGGTTTTCCGTATCTCTTCCGTAAGGCCGAAAATACAATTTTCAAGGTAGTCAGGAGAATGTTTCTTGTACAGAAACCCAATCCCTGCAGGAGAAATAACACCCACACCACCTTCATTGGCAACAGCAGAGGCAAGACCGGATAAAGAAATACCAACTCCCATTCCCCCCTGAATAATAGGGAGGGAAATTTTATAACCTCCAATGTTCAAATTCTTCATTTTCAATTCACTATTAATGATTTATACCGAAATAGGGATAACCATGGTCTACCCTACCTATTTTTGAAAAACTTCACAATGATAATCATGAAAGTCAATCGGAAATAAAAAATGGTTTATTCTGCACAAATAGGGCACAAATACAGG
>CAIXZH010000118.1 GCA_903923905.1 uncultured Bacteroidia bacterium | reverse complement strand
TATTTTAGATATTTAATGTTTAAAATATAACGATAAACATTAAACAAAACGTTGTTTTCTTTCGTTTATTTGTAGTGTATTTAGATTCATTATTAATAACTAAAAAAAATTATATCATGAAAAATTATTTTAAATTGTTTTCGCTGTTTTCTTTCGTAGTTCTGGCATTGACTTCAATGAGTTGCAAGAAAAGCTCCACCTCTGGCGGAATGACTACTCATTTTATTACAGATGTGGCCGCTTCCAATCCTAATTTTTCAACCCTGGTTGTTGCGCTTAAAAAAACCGGGTTAGATGTCGCTTTAATGAATAGCTCAGCAACCTTTACGGTCTTTGCACCAACCAATGCTGCATTTACGGCCCTATTGAGCCAATTGAATGTCTCTTCAGTAAATGATATTCCTGTTGGTACTTTGACTAAGGTTTTATTGTATCATGTAAAGTCGGGGGCTGCGACTGCTTCACAGATCAAAACGGGGTATTACTCCACTCTGGCCGGTGGCCCTGCAAAAGATTACAATCTTTCAATGTATATTGACATAACGGGTAAAAAAATTAACGGCAGTGCAAATATTACCCAAACCGATATCATGGCAGATAATGGTGTAATTCATGTCATTGATAAAGTGCTCTTGCCGATGACCATTGCTGATAATGCAGTGGCCAATCCGGCTTTCACTTCGCTGGTTGCTGCACTTCAAAAAGCTAATCTGGTAAGCGCTTTGGCAGACACTACCAAGAAATTTACGGTTTTTGCCCCTACAAATGATGCTTTCACGGCATTGCTCACATCATTGGGCGTTTCACTAAGTGATCTTTCTGCTGGTACGTTGTCCCCAATCCTACTATACCATGTTTTGTCCGGATTTATTCCTGCAGCGCAAGTAACGGCGGGTTATTTCCCGACTTTAAGTACTGCATTTGGAAAAAACGTAGTTGTTCAGGTAGCTGTTGGAAGCGGGGTCGTTTTGAATAACAGCTCAAATTTAATTGCAACGGATGTGGTCGCGACAAATGGTATTATCCATGTTATCGACAAGGTTCTTCTTCCGCCAACTGTGGTTGACCTTGCAACTCAAAACAGTATATTTAGTACACTTGTCCTTGCAGTGGTTAAGGCTGATTTGGCCACTACATTGGCAGGTGCCGGGCCATTCACCGTTTTTGCTCCTACAAATGACGCATTTACTGCCCTATTCGCTTCTTTAAATGTTAGTGGAATTGATGCGCTTACCAAAGCTCAGCTTACCCCAATTCTTTTGGCACATGTTGTGAGTGGGAATGTACAGTCAGGCGATTTGATGTCAGGAACTGTTCCAACGTTGAATAGTGCCAAGTCACTAAGCGTTGCTGTCAGTAGCGGGGCTGTAACCATTAACGGAAATATAAATGTTATTTTGGCTAATGTCCAGGGATCCAATGGTGTAGTACACGTGATTAATAAAGTCATTGTTCCCTGATCAATCACTCCTTTAAATTTTATTTAGGTAATTTCCCCGGATGGTTTTGAGTCAATTTTAGAATTTTATCTGCTTTTTCTAATTGATTTAAAGCTTATCCGGGGAATTTTGTTTGATTTTCGATCCTTCTGACAGGCTTATTAAGTTCGAAAATTAATTTCACAGTTTATCTTTCAATATTGATTTAATAACTATTTTGCTGAAAATTACCCTGGGGTATTTTGGATTTTGATGAGTTTTCCAATCTTAATTTTATTGCTCCGCTAACATTTAAAATATGTCAATCTATTCGATAAAGGATCTGGAGAAATTGTCGGGCATCAAATCGCACACAATCAGGATTTGGGAACAGCGTTATCATTTGATTGAACCTAACAGAACAGATACCAATATCCGTTTGTATTCAGATGATGACCTGGTGAAGCTCATGAATATTTCCTTATTGAACCGGAACGGATATAAAATTTCAAAAATTGCGGGGCTTAATGATGATCAGATTAAAGAGATCCTATTTCAATTAAACAGTGAATTGCCTTCCGTAACTACTCAATCGGTCAATTTAAACAAAGCTTTGCTTGATGCAGATGAACTGCTTTTTAATCAGGTTTTTGAAACTTCGGTAGAGCAAATCGGCTTTGAAATGACTATTGAAGAACTCTTATTCCCTTTTCTGGTAAATATTGGTACCTTGTGGCAGGTTGGTACCATTAACCCCGCCCAGGAACATTTTATCTCGAACCTGATCAGGCAAAAAATTAGTGTTGCAATTGATCAGGAAAGGAAGAGAACAACAGAAACGCTTCCCAGGATTTTGTTTTATCTGCCCGAGGGAGAGTTTCACGAAATCGGAATGTTGTATTACAGCTATCTGGCCCGTAAAGCAAATTTTGAGGTGATCTATCTGGGCTCATCGGTTCCTTTTCGGGACATTATTAAGATGGACGAAATCCGGCCATTCAAAATTCTTTTCACCTCTTTTGTCACATCCATGGTTCAGGGGACCATTGCAGAGCGGATTAAAATAAAACGTAAGGCGTTTCCAGACAAATTTTTTCTGGTTAGCGGATTACAGATCAAACAAGAACAACCCAAACTTCCCAAAAATTTCTTTAAAATTTCTTCATCCGGAGATTTTAAAAAAGCAATTGCTACTTTCCTGAAAAGGGAAAAACACAAGAAAACTTCTCCGATCGTTTAAACCGCTGGAGTATCTAATCCAATCGAAACCAATCGTATACCCGCCCGGTTTTATCTTCCGGCTCATTAATATGCCTGAATTCATTGGTCTTGGGGTTATAGATATAATCCTTTTCCCATGAGGCATGGTTTTTCTGAACCTCCCTGATCCCATCCAGAATAAACAGGAGTTCCTCATTGGTCATGGTGGGATGGAGAGAGAGTCTGATCCATCCCGGTTTTTGAGATAGATCGCCAAAATTGATCCGATCGGTAATCCGATGCGACTGATCATGAGTTACATCGAGCAGAAAATGGCCATAGGTTCCGGCGCAAGCACATCCTCCGCGTACCTGGATGCCAAATTTATCATTGAGCAGTTTACAGGCCAAATTAAAATGGAGGTGGTCGATATAAAAGGAGATGATACCCAGCCGGTGATGGATATTATTTGCCAGAATATGCAGCTCATCAATCTTCTCCAGACCGTCAAATGAAATGCTGACGAGCTCTTTTTCCCTGTTGGCGATATTTTCAATCCCCATTTGGTTTTTTAATTCGATGCACAAAGCGGTACGAATCGTTTGGAGAAATGGAGGAGTTCCCCCATCTTCCCTGGCTTCGATGTCTTCGACATATTTGAACTCCCCCCATGGATTTGTCCAGTCGACGGTTCCTCCTCCGGGATTATCAGGAACAGAACTTTTGTAAATCGCAGAATTGAAAACCAGTACCCCGGAACTGCCTGGTCCGCCCAGAAATTTATGAGGTGAAAAAAGGATTGCGTCGAGTGCCTGGAGTGGATCATCGGGGTGCATGTCAATTTTGACATATGGGGCAGAAGCTGCAAAATCAATAAAGCATAATCCACCGTTTTCATGCATGATCCGGGCCATCTGGTGGTAAGGGGTTGAGATCCCGGTGACATTTGAGCAGGCGGTGAACGAGCCAATCTTCATCTTACGGTTCCTGTATTTGACCAGCTCTGCCCTTAATTGCTCCTGATCCACTAGAAGTTCCGTATCCGGTGGAAGCTGAACCACATCAGCGATGGTCTCGAGCCAGGAGGTGTGGTTGGAATGGTGTTCCATGTGGGTAATAAAAACCACCGGACGCTCTTCGATAGGTAACGCGTTGAGTTTATCAATCTTATGCATCGCTCTGAATCCAAGGATGCGCTGAAACTTGTTAATTACCGTGGTCATGCCGGAGCCGGCATTGATGATCACGTCATTGGGCCCTGCATGGACATGTTCCTTGATTTTCCGCTGAGCAAGGTGGTAAGCCTTGGTCATTAAGGTTCCTGTTTCAGAGGTTTCGGTATGAGTGTTTCCTACAAAGGGTCCGAACTGGTTGGTAATTTTGTCTTCAATAGGACGATAAAGCCGACCACTGGCAATCCAATCGGCATAAATAACCTTTTTTTCACCGTATGGTGATTGAAAAGTCCGGTCTATTCCAACAATTTCCTCCCTGAATTTTCTAAAATATTCCTCCAAAGACATCCTGTGCAATTTTAATAAGAATAAACTGGAATAAACATGAGATTTATTCCATGCTTTTTACCCCTTTTACAACAGCGGCTTTAAGTTGGTGCAGATCGAAAATCACCAGTTCATTTTTCCCTATTTTGAGCCAGGGAGCCGGACAATACATTTGTTTCTGCGGACCAATACTCCAGTATCTTCCGAGGTTATGGCCATTCACCCACACTACTCCTTTTTCCCAAAGACTCAGATCAAGATAAGTATCACCGAGGGTTTTAAGTTCAAATTCGCCTTTAAAGATATTGCCTGGCCTGACAGCTTCGGTGGCCGGGAATTTCAGATGGCCCAAATAGGATTCATCAAATGGAAGGTTATATACCTGCCAGTTCATCAGGGTCATCCCGTCAAGCGAAACGCGCTCGGTTATCCCTTTGCGGTCGATTAGGTATTCTGCGAAATTGATGCGTCCCATCCCTTCCACCAGGATATCGAGCTGTGGATTGCCATTTGCCGGCTGTGGCAACTCGATACTGTTTTCGCCCTTTGAACGGTCGATTTTGCCAACATATTTACCATCAACAAAAATGGTGGCATAATCGTGAAGTTGGGTAATCAGGAGTTTTCCACTCTTATGACCGATCAGGGTGGTCCGGTATAGGATGAAACCTGCTTTCTGGCCAAACATCTCCATGGGTTTGGGCTGAGGGACAAAATTAGCGGCAGGAAGATTATCCCAAACAGAAGCTGATACATTAGGCTTAAAATCAGGGATTTCAATGACCGGCATTGCTGCTGGAATTGAAGATGCTTTCTGACCGACAGTTTGATAGGTGGCCAGCAAATTGCGCAGGGCGAAGTATTTGGGTGTTGGCTGTCCCATTTCGTTAACCGGGGCATCGTAGTCGTAGCTGGTCACGTCGGGCTGATATTGTGTCGGACTGAATGCATTAGCTCCTGCCCAGTAACCAAAATTGGTTCCGCCATGAATTACATAGAAATTGAAGGATTTTTTATGGTCCATCAGCCATTTGACATCTTTCAACAAGCCTGTGACATCGGGACGTTGCCACTTCTCCCCCCAATGGGTGAGCCAGCCGGGATACAATTCGCTGCAAAATGAAGGAACATTCGGATTGGCCTTGGTTGCCTGTCCAAAATCTTCTTCACTCCTTCCCGGATCAAGACCGATAGCGGCATCTGGTATTGAACCTGCTTCAAGCATAAATGAGGTTGCTCCGTCAGCCGTATAGAAAGGAACTTCAATGCCATTAAACTTCCACATCTCCTGAATCCATCTGGTGTAACGGCTGTCGTTTCCGTAACTGCCATATTCATTTTCTACCTGAACCATCAGGATCGGACCACCTTTGGTTACCTGCAAATCTTTTACCTGATTGGCCAGTTCTTTGATATACCGGTCCATGGATTCGATATAACGCGGATCCATGCAACGCACTTTGATGTCAGGAATTTTGAGCAGATAAGAGGGTATTCCTCCAAAATCCCATTCGGCACAAACATATGGCCCCGGACGCAAAATGAGCCACATTCCTTCTTCCTGAGCAATATGAATAAACTGGGCAATATTACGGTTTTCGGTTTGAAAATCAAATTTTCCGGGTTCTGACTCGTGATAATTCCAGAAAACATAAGCGGCAATGGTATTGCATCCCATCGCCTTAGCCATTTGAATGCGATGACGCCAATATTCAACCGGAATCCGGGCCGGGTGCATTTCACCCGAAATGATCTGAAAGGGCTTTCCATCAAGCAGGAAGTCGGTTTTTGACAAGTTAAACGTGTGAGTTTTGTTCTGACAGAAAGCGTTAGTACTTAGCAATCCAATCAGGCAGAAAAGAGCCGCTATTTTACGCATAGGTTAAGATTTAAGAAAAAGGATTTGAGCGTAAAGTTAGGGAAAAGTGCCGGTAATAATGAAAATTTGAATACTTCATTTTATTGAACCAATAGTGACCATTTTTGTTACATTTGAATCGATTCAGATTTCTGGTCCGGCTAAATACAACTAATTAAACTTTAATTTATTATGAGTAATTTGATTGAAAAAACAAGGTCGTCCTATGACTATCCATTGCTGATTAAACAGCTGTTTCTTTCTCCTTTAGCCTATAATCCGGATCAGCAGATCATCTATCGTGATCAGCTTACATTTACCTATAAGACCTGGAAGGAGCGTGTTCACAGGCTTGCAAATGCTTTGGCTTCAGTGGGTGTGATCCAGGGGAGTACTGTGGCTGTAATGGACTGGGATTCACATCGATACCTTGAAGCATATTATGCTGTTCCTATGATGGGGGCCGTTTTGCACACCATAAATGTACGTCTTTCGGCTGAGCAAATGTTGTATACCATTGATCACGCCGAGGACGATGTGATCATTTGTCATTCTGAATTTCTCCCGCTATTGGAAGCGATCCGGGGTCGCATTTCTGAAGGGAGGAAATTTATTTTAATCGATGAGGGTGATGAAGTTTTCAATCATCATTTTGAATTTGAAGGGGAATATGAGAAGATGCTTGCGGAAGCATCTCCGGAATTTGATTTTCCCGAATTTGACGAAAATACCAGGGCTACCACTTTTTATACCACCGGAACAACAGGTCTTCCCAAAGGGGTCTATTTTTCCCACCGGCAGTTGGTTCTTCATACCCTTTCTACAACGGCAGCCTTGTCATCAAATTCCATTCAGGGCAGGTTACACCGGGAATCGGTTTATATGCCGCTAACCCCCATGTTTCATGTTCATGCCTGGGGGATTCCATATATAGCAACATTTCTGGGCACAAAGCAGGTCTATCCCGGCAAGTATATTCCGGCTTTTCTTTTGAAACTGCTGGAAAACCATAAGGTAACCTTTAGTCATTGTGTCCCTACGATATTAAATATGCTCTTAAAAGATCCCACTTCCCTGCAATGTGATCTTTCCCGCTGGACCTGTATCATTGGCGGGGCTGCACTGCCAAGAAGTATCGCCATTGAGGCCCTAAGAAGAGGCATCGATGTTTTTGGAGGATATGGGATGTCAGAGACTTGTCCGGTATTGTCTCTTTCACAGTTAACTGAAATGGATCTCGATCTTTCACCAGAAGAGCAGGCTGACATTCGTTGCCGGACTGGTGTTCCTATCGGTTTGGCACAAATGCGCGTGGTTGATCATGACGGCAAAGATGTACCAAATGACGATAAAACACCGGGCGAAATTATCGTCCGTTCCCCATACTTAACCCAGGGTTATTTAAAGGATCATGTACATTCCGAGAAGTTGTGGGAAGGGGGTTGGATGCACACCAATGATGTTGCTTGTGTCAATGAAAAAGGGTCTATCCGGATAACTGACCGGTCAAAGGATGTCATAAAAGTAGGCGGTGAGTGGCTCAGTTCATTGGAAATTGAAGATGTGATTGCCAGGCATGAAGGGGTTTCTGAGGTAGCCGTTATTGGAGCTTTCGACTTAAACTGGGGCGAAATCCCTTTGGCTATTGTAGTGGCAAAACCGGGGGCAATTTTTGATGACCGTGATATCATCCAAATCGTTAAAGCAAGTGTGGATTCAGGGGTATTGCCACGGGAAGCAATAACCATGAAAGTTCAACGGGCTGATTTAATCGATAAAACCAGTATCGGTAAAATCAACAAGGTGGCGCTGAGAGGGAGATTTCTGTAAATTAATTTTGAAAACTGAAATTTGGGTAATGTTGTTGCCATCCTATGTGAACTCTAAGTTGCTATTTTTTGTGGTTTTACAATTTCCACTTGCTTTATTATCGATTTAGTAAAACATAATAGATTTAATAAATAATTGTTCGGAATTAAATACAAGGAATTGTTGGTCATTTACTGATTGACCATTGTTAATGACCATTGTAACAAAATCTCTCACAGGACTAGCAATATACTCAAATGAGCTTCCATCTTTTAGACTAACAACCATTGATAAATTAAAATTTCCACTATTAACATACTCTAAGTTATTGTACGTAATAGTAGAAACATCATATAATTCAATACTACGCCAAGAATCTTGATCATTAATCCAAATTACTGGTCTTCCGTTAATAAATGATGGCTGATTTACATTATGCCCACAGATATATTTTACCCCCACAAAATCTTTTAATGATCCATCTGAAAACATTATAATGCCCGAAATGCCTCCACCTGGTAAGCTGCTTTTAATATCATTAATATTTACATTTGGATCATTTCCAAGTAGAACATTTGCTGCAGCATTTATCAAACTGTTCCTTAAACTTTTTTCAAATTGCTTTTGTATTTCTTTATTACTTTGTGTAAAACCAGTAATATAAACAAGAACTAATCCAACAATTATAAACAATGATTTGGTTTTCATAAGTAATTGATATTAAGTGATAAATATTTTATTTATAAGTTAATTTATTTTTCAACTGAATGTATTTAATCCATTTATCTAAATAATACTTAACCTAAATTCAAACAATGGGGATCCTAAAAAATAATATAAACCAATAAACCACACCCAGCTCCATAAAGTGCCCCGGTTCCATAATCAAGAGCTTGATAACCTGCCGGATGATCGCTTGCTTGATCGATTGCAGCAGTTAATACTCCAAGTAATGCACCATATAAAAGATGTCCAAAAAAGTTTTTATTTCGGCGTTCCGGTTGATCCAAAGATTCATAAGTTAAATTTAAACCATTAAAACGTTCATAATTCATAACGTCATGACCTTCATAAGAATAGCTAATATCGAGAGGAAAATCCTTCAAATGTTTTGATTGAAGTTCTTTTTTACTTGCTAAATTGAGCATTTTTCTAAGTTCATTATTGCTAACATCATTAAATTCAATACGTTTGATTTTAAGATTGGCAACAGAGTAACTTGTTGAAAAATTGGAATCACCTAAAAAATGTTGAGAAGCATTGGCGGCATAATTGATACTCAAACAGATTGCCAGTAACCCTAAATAAATTAGTTTTTTCATACTCTTCAATTTAAGTTCGTAATTCGAGTTAAAATTCAAAATTTGTTTTTTGGATAATTTTGTTGTGCAAACAATTCAAAACAATTGTGATACTTGATAATCCACATATTCATCGAACTAAAAAATTCAAAGCAAAAATTAAGGTGTGGAGTGAGCAAGATGTTTATATTTTCTTCTTACCTCTGTATTCTTCTGAATTGAATTTGATAGAAATAATGCGGCTCAGAATCAAATATCAATAGCTGAGTTTTTGATGCATTTCTCTGTTTTTAATATCGCAAATAACTATTGTTCATTATATTACAAAATTCAAGTATAAAATATGAACTTATATTTTAACCATTACCTAATTCAAAATTGGGTCTGACTAATCTTGATAGTTTCTAGTTTATCGGTCAGCCTCCACCCATCCTCTACCAACTCCTCGATTGTGGTATAAGCGATAATGACCTCCCTTTTCCCGGAGTCCTGGGAGTTCCTGACACCAATTGGACATCCCCGGATAAAAATCCGGTTATTCTTAATATCGGAGTACGAAATGTAGGGTGTGAGCTCTGCAAACTGATCCAGACAATATTTGGGATTGGGTTTGAAAAGGGGTGCAAAAGGGGCCGTCCGGAATATCGATTCGATACATTTCTTTTGAAAATCTTTATCGTCCATTTTGTATCGCCTTAATTCTCCGACTACCATTTCAAGACAATTGAAGCAGTCGTTTGGGTAATACTTCAAATATAAGTGGATTTTAAATGGTTCAATTGGATAACCAACAGGTTGCTTTTCTGAACTAACCAAACTGGTGTTTCAGATAACGGCAGGTTTGGATATCAAGCCGGATCACCGGGAATGGAGAGCAGATGGACTTTAAAATGGATTAAGGAATGGCGGCTATTTAATTTTTCATTAAGGGAGATCCATGCAAATAACGTGTATAGGTCCTGACGGACAAACCAATTGGTCAATTGTATTTTATATTGGCATTCATGTCCTGACGGACAAAATGCAGGGAGGGAAATTTTACTAAATTCAGAATCAAGGCAAATTAGCATCTCTTTTTATTAACTTTTGAAGACCGTCTCCATTCCGTCCGAAAGAGCGGGCAAGACGGGTTTTCATGGGTTCGCGGACGGGTTTATTGGGTATTCCTTTAACCCGGGGTAGAGTTCCCCGAGTTGTTCCTCACTGGATCACTCACCCCGTACTGCAAATAGGTCGCCCGTACCGGGCTAAAAGGCAGAAAGATAAATAGGATTAACCTATGACAAGGGTCAACCCATTAACTGTATTTGCTCCAATTCGGCTGCAAACTTTCGTAATGAACTCTCAATTCGTAGAACTGTTTTGGGGCTAGGTTTTCGCCTTCCAGTTACCTAGTGGCTCAATTAACCTTTAACAACACCAGTTAATCAACATAACAGGAACGCGAATCTGTCAATTGCAAGAGCCAGGAAAAGTCTAAAGACCCTTTGCGTTGCTTTGCGACTCTGCGTGAAATATTTGAGTCACATAATAGTAAAAGTAGTATTGGGTAAGTTAGCTCCCAACCATTTAAATAACCTTTCAGATGTATCTTATTTTTTTCGGAAAGGATTAAATTATTATTTAAATATTGGACAAATTAACTTTTTAATCGTGAATTTGTCCAAAATATTTATCCATGATCGAGCGGATTTTAAAAACAAAACTTTTGGAGATGGTTGCCAAATACCCGGTTGTAACAGTAACCGGACCGAGGCAATCGGGCAAATCCACCTTGTTAAAATCTTTGTTCACAGATTATCAATATGTTTCGCTCGAAGATCCCGATATGCGTTTGTTTGCCCAAAACGATCCGCGCGGTTTTCTCAATACTTATCCTGATCGAACGATTATTGACGAAGTTCAACGCACACCTGACCTGTTTTCGTATTTGCAAACCCATATCGATAAACAGAACAGAGAAGGAATGTACCTTTTGGCCGGCTCTCATAATTTTCTATTAATGCAGTCCATTGGACAGTCGTTAGCCGGCAGGACAGCCATACTTAAATTACTCCCCTTTTCTCATCGTGAAATGTCGGAAGGTGGTGTTTTAGCAGGCACGATTGACGAAGAAATTTTCAAAGGAGCCTATCCCCGTATTTATGATAAAGGGATTTCCCCGGTTGATTTTTATCCATTTTATATTCAAACCTACATCGAACGCGATGTCAGGTTGGTGAGAAATATTGGCGATTTGAGTAAGTTTATCCGTTTTATAAAACTTTGTGCCGGACGTATCGGCCAATTGCTCAATATTTCATCATTAGCTAATGATTGTGACATTGCTGTATCGACAGCCACAAACTGGTTATCCCTACTGGAAGCCAGCTACATTATTTATCTGTTAAAACCCGACCATCATAATTTCTCGAAGCGTCTTGTGAAAACTCCGAAACTCTATTTTTACGATACCGGTCTTGCCTGTTCGTTATTGGAGGTTAGATCAGAGGTCCAGTTAATCGCCCATTATTTACGGGGAAGTTTATTCGAAAATCTGGTGATCAATGAATTTGTGAAAGAATCGTTTAATAAAGGAGAGGAAACTCAGCTCACTTTCTGGCGCGATAAGACGGGAAATGAGGTTGACCTTTTGCGAACGATCGGCAATAAGCAATTTGCGTATGAGATTAAATCCGGAGAAACATTTTCGGCTAAATATTTCAAAGGAATCTCTTACTGGTCAAAATTATCTGGGGCAACACCTGATAGCTGTTTTGCGATTTATACAGGGAGTAATCCCATAAAATCTTCACAGGGAGAGGTAATTTCCTGGCACAACTTTTAAATCATTTATTTTTCCCGAAAATCTCGAGGAAACGGGGCTTGTAACTGTTTCCCAGAGGACAACAGATCTCTTCGGAGAGTGAGATTTCTCCCTGATGACTATACCCTTTCACATGATTGATGTTTACCAGATTGGAGTGGTGTACCCGCATGAAAGGATGATTGGCGAGCAGCTCCTCATAATGTTTCAGGTTTTTTGAACTGGTCACTCTCCCTTTGCCTGCAAAATAGAAGTTTGTGCAATACCCATCGGCTTCACACATGATCAGATCGGTAATTTTGATTACGCTGAATCCTTTGGTACTGGGAATAACCAGGTTGGTGATGTCGTTTTCCTTATTTGACAAACCGTCCAGAAGAATTTGGAGGTTCAGGTTTGTCTGCCTGGAGGCTAATTCCAGATTTACTTTGTTGACAGCTTCTACCAGTTCATCCACTTTTACAGGTTTAAGCAGGTAATCTGAGGCAGAAAAACGGAAGGCACGTAATGCGTACTCTGAAAAAGCGGTCACAAAGATCACCTTATAATCGATCGTCTTAAACATCCTTAAGAGATCAAAGCCATCGCCGTTGGGCATCTCAATATCCAGAAAGACCAGGTGGGGACGTTGTTCCAGGATGGATTGGTAGGCTGCCCGGGCATTGTTACATTCAGCTACAATTCGGACAATCGGGCAGAAGTCACGGATGTAGGTGCTTAGCGCCTCACGGGACGGCGTTTCATCGTCAACCACAATGGCTTTTAAGAGATTGTCCTGCATAAGTTAGGGTTTGAGCAGTTGTAAAAATAATCAAAAAAAGCCTCCTATGTCACAATTTTTTCATTCCTTCATTTTATCATTTATCCTTGGGAATTTCTATAGTCACCCTAGTTCCGGTTTCTTCCCGGTCGGAATAGCAATCTTCGATAATTAACCGGAGGTTGCTTTTCCTCATCTGGTTGATGATCCGAAGCCGCTCGGTTACAATCCCGATTCCCCTTGATTTTCTACCATTTTCCCGATTTTCCCGGGCCATCGCGAGTTTACGTCCTATACTGTCATCTTCAATGAGACAAACGATATGCGTATCACTACCCGGTAAAAACTTTATTGTTACTATTCCTTTCCGGTTCAGGAGACCTCTGACGCCGTGCCAGACTGCATTTTCGATAAAGGGCTGGACCATACCGGGAAAAACCGATAATCGTTCTGTATCAAGTTCGTCGTTGATCTCGATCGAATAATCGAATTTGTCCCCAAATCTCAGGTGTTCCAGTTGAAGATAATCTCTGAGTGATTCAAGTTCACGCTCAAAGGGGATAAATTCTTTGGACAGATTTCCTAAAAAGCTGCGGATCAACCTGGAGAAGTCGGCGATATACCGGTTGGCCGAGAGCCGGTCGTTCTGCGAAATAAAGTAATTGATCGAATTAAGTGAGTTGAAAATAAAATGGGGGTTCATCTGTCCACGTAAACTCTCGAGTCGAAGTTGAGCTTGTTCCTGGGTAGCCTTAATCCGAATTTGTCGGATATAGAATACGATGAAGGCTGAAGCAATTAAGAGCAGAAAGAGTATAATTCCCAATTTGAACCAGATGACCTGGTAAAAATGGGGAGGAATAAGAATTACCAGTGATGATTTAGACACCCAGGCTCCCTGAGAATTGGTTGCTTCTATTTTAATCTGGTAGTTACCAGGAACAAGATTCGCATAATGGACAAATCGGTGAAGATGATCAGTTTCAGTATATAAATGATCTTCCCCGATTAATTGAAAACGATATTTAATTTTATCTGCATTTTTAAAATCGATGCATGCAAAGGAAAGTTGAAAATTATCTTCTCCCTTTTCCAGGATAACGGTATCCAAATCATAGATCGCCTTTTTAAATAAACGAGGAATTCCCGAAACTTTGAAATCAGTGATTACTAATGGTTGTATTTGTTGGGATTCAGCGGTATTATTCAAACGATCCGGATAAAATCCGACAACTCCCCCCACGCCCCCAAATAACATTTCGCCATCGTTGGAGAGGAAAGAGGCGCCAGCATCGAATTCATCGATCTTCAAACCATCACCTGGTCCAAAGATTCTGAATAGTTTCAATTCCGGATCATATTGAGAGATTCCATGATTGGTTGATATCCATAATTTTCCCGATTTATCCTTCAAAATATTGTAACAGGTGTTATTGGATAGCCCGTTTTCGGTGGTCAAAAAATCAGTTTTACTGGTTGTTAGGTCCAGATGGGCAATGCCCTCTCCAAGTAAGGCCATATATAAATCATGATGGTTTCCAATACAAATGTCCTGGACATTGTAATGATCATTGCATAGAACATAGGATGCAATCTCTTTGAAATCAAGATTGAAACATTTAATTGTGCTGTTTTGAAGACCCAGCCAGAAGTGGTTTTTATTGTCTCTTCGGATGCAGTAAATTGAAAGATCATTGTTATTGCCCCATAGAAAACTCAGATTCCCATTTCGGGGATTATACCGGTAAATTGACCGTCCCCCATTAATTAATAGATCCTGATCAACTGGTTCAAGACTATAAAAAGAATTTGGATTATTTAAAGTGCCGTCATTTAACACCTTAACTATTTTTTTAATAAATATTTTATTCCGGCAGTCAAAATACATTAGCATATTGCGGAAATAGCCAATCCAGACTCCGGCAGAATCTTCCAGAAATGCTCGCGGATGATCTGCATTACGCCATGTATCCTGATCCAATTCGTTACATTGAATCAACTTTCCATCCGGCCCAATACGGAATATCCGATTCAGATTTCTGGGTCCAGCCCAGATTTCTCCATTTTTGGTTTTAAGTACCGGAAAATAAGCATTTAAATCGTTATTCTTATTCTGATCGAGGAAATAGTGTTTGAAAAAAGAAGGTGTTTTGATTGCATGAGATAGCCCGGAACCTTCCCCGGAAATCTGAAGAGTGCTGTACCAATAGGAGTTTTGTTTATCAACATAAGTCGAAGAAACCAATTGCCTGGAATTTAATACAATTCGGTGGTTTACCTGATGAACCGAGTCATGGAAGAGGATGGATGAATTGTCCATTCCAGAGGAGAAAGATGGGGTGTTGGTAAATTCCTCTTTGGATAACTCCCCATTAAACACCTCAAAAACCCGGTCGGAATTACTTTTAAAAAGAAGTCCGAAATTCGTAATCAACCAATAATTATTCTTAGTTGTAGGTACGATGTGATAACTTCTCATGTAGTTATAAAGATTTCTATTTAAAAGGAGATTTTTGAACCTTAATGGGTTATATTTAATGAACTTTATATGATCAGTTTCAAATTTTGTGCTTTTATAAATCTGAATATAATCATCCTTATGAATAAAAATCCAGATATTTCCCTGACTATCAAGCGAAATATACGGTTTTATATCATTAAAGGTCACCCTTTCAAAGTCCTCCCCAATTATATCGAAATGTTTGAATGCTTGTGTTGTACAATCAAATTTTTCAAGGCCTTGTTCTCCTGACAACCACACATTTCCATCTGCATCCGTAGTTACATCATAAAATTTGGAGGTAACCTTAGGTTTAAATGATTGACAAAATTGATCGTTACTTCGATTATAAATTACCGGTAAATAACCTGGCAATAAAACCCACAGATTATTCATTTTATCAACGACCAATTTTTCAATTGCAAAAAACGGTATTGATGTAGAGTCATTTGGCCGATGATAGTAATTTTTAAATTCGTAACCGTCATAACGGCTCAGACCATCCCAGGTGGCAATCCATAAAAACCCAGTTTTGTCCTGGGTGATACTTCTTATAGCATTATAAGATAGTCCGTTTTCAGTGGTGAATGTTTTGATATAATAATTTTCCTGGGCAAGAGCGAACCTGCAGGTAGCGTTTGCCATCCAAAATAGAATAGCTGAAAGGGCCAAAATAAAGTTCCTGGTTTTCAATAGGAAAACAAATTTTTAACGAAGTAAAGATAAAAATTTCAGACAACAGACAGAGTAGAGGTGTTTAAAATTTGCAGTAAAGCTGAGGGTGCCTGCAATCCGGCAAATAGCTGAGTGGAGTTTAATAGTCCGGTAAATTTATTTAGAAAAAGATGAGAAAGAGCCTCCCAATTCACCCTCAATATACCGCATTTGTGGTACATGATTTACATAAAAAAAGGTATTTCGTGAATATAATAAAAAGGTTAATCTTGCATAATATTTAACATATGGAATTCAGGTGATTCTTTCCTTTCCCTTTTTGATCGGGAAAGGATTATTTTTCAGATAAATCCTGAGCTATTTATTATGCAAAGAAACTAATGCGATATATTATGAAAACACTATTTGCACTCCTGATCGGAAGTTTTCTTACTCTTTATACGGCTTATGCACAGGATGTTAAGCAGTACGATCTGCAGGACGTTATTGTTGTCGGAAACCAGGGAAGCATCCGGACAAAGGTTAATTCTCCTGTCCCTGTGGATGTTCTCGACATCAAAAAGGTAGTGTGTTCGATGCCACTCAATAATTTAAACGATCTGTTAAACTATCTTGTTCCGTCATTTAACAGCAACCGACAGTCGGCCGCTGACGGTACCGAGCATATCGATCCGGTCTCTTTACGCGGACTTGGGCCTGACCAGGTATTGGTTTTGGTTAACGGGAAAAGACGCCACACCACCTCACTGGTGAACTATCAGAATACCGTAGGAAACGGCTCGGTAGGGACTGACCTGAGTGCTATTCCCATTTCAGCAGTCGACCGGGTTGAGGTTCTCAGAGACGGTGCATCTGCTCAGTATGGCTCCGATGCGATAGCTGGAGTTATTAATATTATTCTGAAAAAGAATGCCGGATTGTCTGCATCAGCTACCGCCGGACAAACTTCGAAGGGCGATGGTCAGACCGTTGGTGTGGATGTCAACTATGGCACAAAATTAGGCAAAGAGGGTTTTATTAATATCACCGGATTGTTCAATAACCGTGAGAAAACCAACAGGAGTCAAAATAATAATCTGATCATTTTTGACCAGTCATCGCTAAACAACTATTTTGCCTATGATTATGCGAATGATCCTGCCGCCTCACGGGCCTATGACGATGCACAGATTGCAGCGAGAGGCTTAACCAGAAACGATTTTAATTTCCAGGTGGGAGATGCAAAAATTCAGAATCTTCAATTATTCCTGAACAGTGAGATCACCATAAATCCCAGGTTAAAAGCCTATTTCTTTGGTGGAACAAGCTACCGCCAGGGTGTTGGTTTTGGATTCAGGCGTCTGCCAAGTGAACTTTCAACCGAGGCACTTGCCGTTTATGCGAACGGGTTTCAGCCCAAGCTGGAATCCAAAATTTCAGATCATTCGTTTGCAGCTGGCATAAAATACCAGTTTAATGACTGGAATCTTGATTTGAGCAATACCCTGGGTTATAATCAATTTAAGTACGATGTTGGACGATCGTTTAACTATGCTCTGGGAATTGACAGCCCTACAAGCTTTAATGCGGGGAATCACAGCTTTTTACAAAACACGCTCAATGGCAATGTAAACAGGAAATTTGACTATCTGGCAGGATTGAATATGGCTTTTGGGGCAGAATTCCGGATAGAACAGTACAAAATTGTTGCAGGTGATTCTGCCTCGTATGCCGGCAGCGGTGCTGAATCATTCCCCGGATTCGGTCCCAATAATGTAGTGAACGCCTCCAGAACCAACGGAGCTGCTTACCTGCAGGGCGATCTGGACATTACGAAAAAACTTTATGTAGGGACAGCTGTCCGTTACGAGAATTATTCCGATTTTGGGGGTACATTTAATTATAAGGTTGCCGCGAGGTATGAACTTTTCAATAAATTTTCGCTCCGCTCGGCTTTTAGTACCGGCTTCAGGGCACCCTCTTTGCAGCAGAGTAATTTTAATAATATTGCCACGGATGTGGTTGACGGAGTTTTACTTAACTCAGGAATATTCCGCACTAACAGCGCAGTAGCCCAAGCCATTGGGATACAGAAATTAAAGCAGGAAACCTCTACAAATCTCAGCGGCGGACTCACCTGGAATCCTATCGCAGATCTGAGTTTTTCTGTAGATGCTTACCAGATCAATATTGATAACCGAATCATCCTCACCGGTAATCTTGGTAATGACTCCTATGGTGATCCTGTTGATGAAATCAGGGCCTTTTTCAAACCTTATGGTGCACAAACCGGTCGCTTCTTTACCAATGCGATAAACACGAAAACTAAAGGAATTGATGCTGTTGCGAGTTACAAATGGAGACTTAAAAAGGGTATTCTGGACATATCACTGGCATATAACCATAATAAGACCAGAATTGACCGTAACAATGATGGCTCCGTCAAATACAATGAATTCCCGGAGTTTCTGAAAAAATTTCCGGATCAGAAAGATGTCTTTTTCGGTCCATTGGAGCAGAGTTTGATCGAGACGAACAATCCGATTGACAAGGCAGCATTGAGGTTTAATTATGCAGTCAACAAATGGGACATAATGCTGGCCAACACCTATTTTGGTGAGGTTACCAGGAATGGATTTCCATTCGGGGTTGCTCAAAAACATTCCCCCAAAATAGTAACCGATCTGACGATTGGATATAACCTTCTGTCAAATCTGACTTTGACTATTGGAACAAATAATCTTTTCAATGTTTATCCTGATTTACAGGCTTATGGTAACTCTTATTTTGGAGTATTCAAATATGCACCGGTACAAATGGGGACAACCGGAACCTACTACTTTGGAAGGTTGAGTTTAAGAATATAAAAAAATGCTCTGTGACGATCTGAATGGATAACTTAGCTTTTCTTACTACTTGTAAGTTATTGATTCGCGGCTAGCTTTTAGCTACTGGCGGCTAGCACGAATCCTTGTAATTGTTTGACTTATATTCTTACGTTGTTCTGAAAAAGGCTACTTTCTCTTATCCAAAATCTGCCAGCTGCCCGTTGCCAATTGCCAGGAAACAATGAAACAAAATTTATTTCACCCATATTAAACGTCACAGAACCATATTATTTCTATTACTTATTTGTCGGACCACCAAAAAATGAATACCATTGATCTCTAAATAAACAGTATTGAAAAAGATTTCATGGACTACCGCAGCGGCGCTGGTGGTTTCTAATATGATTGGGACAGGGATTTTCACCTCTTTGGGTTATCAGGTTGCTTATCTGAGTAATACTTTTACGATCCTTTTACTTTGGGCTATTGGTGGAGTTCTGGCTCTTTTTGGAACCTTTTGTTATGCTGAATTAGGAAATTACTATAAAAAGTCCGGGGGAGATTACATTTTTCTTTCCCGGGCTTTTCATCCGGTATTGGGTTATCTGAGCAGCTGGATCTCTCTTATTGTTGGCTTTTCCGCCCCAGTCTCACTGGCAGCATTGGCTATGAGCAAGTATTTGCAAATATTTGGGTGGGACCTTGGAAAAGGATTCGCCATCGGTGTGATTGTATTAGTAGCCATCTCACAATCTATCAGCTTAAGATCAAGCAGCAATTTTCAAAATGCGTTTACAGTTATCAAGGTTTTGTTTGTGCTGGGGCTTATTGTTCTCGGACTATCAATGGCCTCACAAGGAGAAACCTCCCTCAAATGGGATAGATCCTGGATTTCAGAGATTCAGACTCCTTCGTTTGCCTTCTCCCTGGTCTTCGTTTCCTTTGCCTATACTGGCTGGAATTCAGCTTCTTATATTGTTTCAGAAATCAAGAATCCAAAAAAGAACCTTTCCAAAGCACTGATATTAGGAACTCTTTTTGTTTCAAGTATATACATCCTGCTTAATTTTGTTTTTCTCAAACACGCTTCAATTGCGGCCATGTCCAATCAGGAAGATGTGGCTGCCTTAGCCGCCCATAACTTTTTGGGATCGACCGGAGCCAAATGGGTCTGCTTTTTTATCTCCGCACAACTCATTGCAACTATCAGCGGTTATCTTTGGATAGGATCAAGGATTTGTTTCGCAACCGCCCAGGAACATAAACTCTGGAGATTTATGAATAAGTCAAAAAATGAAACACCCTATATTGCAATTTGGGTTCAGGCATTTATCGCGATTCTGATCATAGCATCCGGCGGATTTGCTGAAATCTTCGTGTATGCTTCGTTTGTTCTGCAATTTATCAGCGTAATCGCAGTTGCCACTGTTTTCAGGATTCCCAGGAAAAATCTTATGCATTTCAAAGGGAACTATTTTTATATTTTTCCGGTAATCTGCATTATTTTTGGGGTGTATATCTGTGTCTTCACCTACATTCAGCATCCGATGGAAAGCCTGATCGGGTTTTCAACAATCGTGACAGGAATTGTCCTTTATTTCTTTGACAGGGAGAAGAAGGTGGCCAGCGTAGGATAGACCATTCTCTTATGTGATTTTATTCTCCAACTTGGCGACTCTGCGACTCCAATATATATCTTTTTATATCTGACTCTAAGATTCAAAGGTGCAGAGCACCATTTATATTTGGAGAACAGGATTGAATGCATCTAAACAAGGTACAGCGTACCGCAATATCTTCTTTTTGAATTGTTTAAACAGGAATAATATATCAGTCCGTTGTACTTCCCAGAAACGGTAATTCATTTTTTCTACAAATCTTGCGGTACTCCGGACCTTTTATTATAGAATCAATCTCAAAAGTTATCTGTTTTGAGGCTGGAGTAGTGCCACTCCCGAGTACTTTGCGCGATTTTGCTTGTTTACTTTCGCAATCCATCTGAAGGCTGCAATGTCGTTTTTATTTTTTAATCTTCTCAACAATTTTTATTTAAATATGTTTTATAGAAAACGATACGAATGAACATCACGAAACACATTATAATTGCAGGAAACAGTAATAGTCCTTTAAAGGTAAGCCGTCTGGGCTACGGAACGATGCGCCTCACGGGCGAAGGGATCTATGGCGAACCTCCCAGAAGAGAGGAAGCACTTCAGATATTAAAACAAGCCGTTAAAAATGGGGTGAACTTCATCGATACTGCTGATTACTACGGCGAAGATGTTACCAATCGGCTAATTTTTGAGGCACTCCATCCTTATTCTGAAGATTTGGTGATATGCACTAAAGTGGGGGGTGCCCGCAAACCGGATAAAAGCTGGATCGGATTTAACAGTCCCAAAAATTTGAGGACAAGCATTGAGAATAATCTTCGGACACTTCGCGTAGACCAAATGGCTCTTGTTCATTTCAGGGTAATGCAAGGGTCTGAAGTTCCGTTTGAAGAATCAATGAATACGATGTTCGAGCTGCAGCAGGAGGGTAAGATTTTGCATGTAGGAGTTAGCAATGTGGATCGTACAGAGTTGGAGACAGCCATGAAAATGGGTAAGATCGCTACCGTTGAGAATATGTACGGGCGTGGTCAGCGTACCACTTTCAAGTCACACTATGGAGAAAACAGGGGTGGCGAGGAGGTATTGGATATCTGCGAAAAGAATGAAATTCCGATGATTCCCTATTTCTCGCTTGTTAATTCATTGGGGAAAAGCGACCACAGGATAAAAACTATTGCTCAGAAATATGGAGCCTCGGAATCCCAGATAAATATTGCCTGGTTATTGCACCGGTCACCCTGGATTCTGCCAATACCCGGAACATCCTCTTTAAAACATTTTGAAGAGAACCTGAAATCCGCGGATATCAATCTTACCAGCGCGGATATGGATTTTCTGGAATAGCAGAACATGAGCAAAATGAATCTTTTCTGAAAATCAACTTCCTTAAAATTGACTTAATATATGGAAATTTTTATTTGCAGTTTTCCTGGTTCTCATCCTTAATTGGAAATGATTTTTGGTAGTAACCGAATTTTTAAATAAATATTTCGGTGCGTTGCACCTTTGGTTGTACATTGATGGGATTGCTACAAATATCGCGGTGCTCTGCACATCATAAATGAAATATTTGTAGGAAAAATTTTGCAAAATCGGATTTTTAAGGTGCAAAGCACCGTAATATGATACCCGATATTTATAATCACCTAGGATCAAATGAATTAGTCGAATAATCGTATGCGCGATTATTTCAGGCGTATATAATTTGTTTTTTAAAGGTCGCATGGAGTAGCCATGGAGATTTATTCATCTTCGGTTTGTGATTTTTCAACCATGGCTATTTCATTTGCATTACATTGCGTCGGCAAGTATCTGAAAAGAAAATATTAAATAAAAGTTTAGTATTTTCCTTTCAGCTTTATTAAAATTGGATTTAGGGCCATTCTCCTGCAAAATTCAATGTGCATCCTTAATCATCCGGTGAAATGCCCTGGTTTTCTGAAGAAAATCGGTATCCATCCAATTGATTACCTTCTCCCGTTCCACGATACGGCTGAACTTTTCATAAGTTCCATCCTCGCGCGCCAGGACCGGATTACGGATGCATTTCATATACAAAACGCCAAGGGACGCTAGTTCGACCCTGTTAATAATCTCGTCATTATCTGCCACCTTCTCCGCCTTCTCAAACAATTCGAGGGATTTGTTCATGAATTCATTGGTAAACAAGGTGTTCTCGCACGACATGTTTGGTGTCAGGTGAACATCCCTGGTAACCAGACCCTGAACCAGATCAAAGTACTGCCGGACATAGGCGCTTGAATGGCTGTAATAACCTGAGATGAAATCGTTAAGTAATTCCTGAAAGTTAAGATCAGGATTCCAAAATAGCTTTGCAAAAACATAGGCTCTAAGCTCCGCGAATTCCCCGCCATCCGACTGAAAATCCCCCTCTTCCATGATCCCAATAGCATTGTTCCGCTGAAAGTCTTTTATATTTGACTGAAGGACATTAAAATTTGGAAACGGGGAGAGGTAATCGGCATAGCTCACCACATAGTCCCAGATATACATGTTCGGGGCAATCTTTCCCCAGGCTTCCAGATCTCTGAGAAATGAACTATTCATGGCACAGGAATGAAAGTCATGCGAAAAGCAGCACTCAATGCTGCATAGACGGACTACTACATTTTTGGCTGGCCGGATGGTTTTGGGCGGTGTCCGCGAATAGACATAAGCCAAAGTCCCGATATATTTATCCGGAAACTCTTTCTCAATTGCAGCTGCAACCTGATTGACAAACCAGATCACAGGACCCGACTCAGAACCTTCGGCTTTGGACAAGGCCTGACATTTATCGCAGGTACAAAATCCAATGCAGTCGTTCTGGGAGACATCATAAATAAGGAATTGCGGTTCATGCCGGATAGTTTCTTTGATGTTTTCGATGGTAATACGAAGCACTTCGGGGTTTGTCAGGCAGAGCTGGGCCCGGTCATGAGTCCTTTTCCCGTCGATGAGACTGTAATATTCGGGATGGGTTGCAAAATATTTTTCAGGAGGGACCAATCCGTAAAAGGTATGCACTCCCCAATATCCTTCAACTCCGCCATGCTGTGACCTGCCACCCATTGCACCGTTTATCCGGTTATGTGCCGCATAACCCGGGTCAAAAGCATCGAAATAAAAATCGTTCCGGACACGGATACCCGGCTTTTCGGTATGATACAACCTGTCAAAACGGTAAACAGAAAGTTGGGGGATATTGGTTACTTTTGAAGTATACCACCTGACTCCCAGCTCCCGTTCTAAAAATGAAAATACTCCGTACATCGTACCCCGCTGACTCCCGCCGCAGATCAGGATATCCTTTCCAACACTTTGATAAACAAAAGACTCGTCTGAGACAGCAGGTGCAGCCTTCAATCCTAACGATTGGGAAACTTCATTAAATCCCAGAATGATTCGTCCCCCCTCATGTTTTTCGGGAGGCAACTTGATGGGGATCAGGACACCGCTGCTTTTCTGAATAGTGGTTTGTAATTCTTTGGCGGCGTACTGTTCCGATTCCGAAGCCCCGGATCCCAGGACAATTGCGTAATCGGATGTCCCGTTTTCGAACAGTGAATAGACTTTCCGTTCACCGGCGAAGAGCTTTTGTTGGGTGTGAAGCAGTCTCCCGTTTTTGAGGGTAAAGTCTGTTACGGTACTTAATAGACGATAGTTGATCGATTCCAGTTTTATTCTTTTCAGGAAATTGCCATTCCTTGTTTCATCCAGAATCACCGTTCCCTGATCAAAAACCTTCAGGTGAATCTGGCTGACAACGGTAGCCAGCTGCTCCTCCCGTGTAACCGAGGTGAGCCCGATGGTTCCGTCATGGAGATAATTCACCTGAAGCGGGGACTCTTTTTCAGTTAATTCAGGACCCTCAAGCGGCAGGAAGCGTAAGGCCAGCCGCCACATTCCACCCTTCTCCTCAATTTTAAACAAAATGGTGTTCTTCCCTTTTTGAAGAAGTACCGGAAAAACATCCTGATCGGGATATATCCCACGATTTGGTGCATAATCCCAGACCTGTTGTCCGTTTACCCAGAGCCTCCCTCCGTCATTACTGCCAAATGAAATTCTGCCGAATGTCGCTTCCTCAGAATAGACTTCAGTATATGCATAGCCAAAAACAGGTTCCCTGGTGGAGATCGCATCATCAAGATTCAGAATATTTTCGTGAGAAGTATAAAACTTCCAGGTATTCGATCCCCCTTTAACCCGGACGATATCACCCGCCTTGACTTTCAGTGCCTGCTCGCCGCCACTTTTGGTCAGATAGTCAGTTTCGAAGCCCGTACAATGGGCAAAAACATCGTCGTTTTTCACGAGATCGAACGGGCCGCAAAGGAGCCATTCGGTGATCCATTCACCAGTCAGGAGAGGTTTTTGTTTGAAAGTCTGAGCGCTTAATTCTCTGGAAATAAAGGCAGTTAAAACATAGCACAGGAGGATAATTTTTTTCATCTTTGACGGATTATTGTTCAGTCTCTCCGGTACGCTGAAGAGGGTGGTTTGATTGCAAACATACTTAAATACCGATACATGCGAAAGACATTTTGGTTATCCTCCGCTTTGGTTCTTGCTTTGACGGGTTTCACGGTTTATCAGGATTACAAAGGAATTGCCTGGAATAATATCCCCCAGATCATTCCTGGAAAGGTGCAGTGCGAATGGTATGACAAGGGTGGGGAAGGGATTGCCTACCATGACACTGATTCGATCAACAACGGCAGTGGAAAACTAAACCCGGCAAACGGCGATTTTTACAATGAATTCAGGATGCACGAGGGTGTTGACATATCCTACACCAAAAGCGGTGGAGTAGATGACAATCCCTTTAATGAGGTAATGCCCCAAATGAAACAATTGTATGTTGGCTGGACTGTCCCCGGGGAATGGATTAACTATACCGTGGATGTGCAGGAAACGGGGATGTATACAATTGGAATCATGTACACCTGCAATGGCAGGGGCGGAATTGAGATTGATACGGATCATAACTCCTCTTCCGGAATTATGCAAATCAGGTCAACGCATAAGGATGCAGACACCATTGCCTGGCGCCAGTGGCACCACTGGAATAAAATTGATTCTATCGGATGCATAAAACTAGACAAAGGGAAACAGATTCTGACGCTAAAAACGGTTGAGAACGGGAATATGAATTATGATTATCTGGAATTTAAGTTGATGAGATAGGCCATAAAAATGCAAGATCAGTACATGAGCACTTTATACATCTGGAATGGAGGTTTCTAATTATACAATAATCCAATATTTAAATTATCAATTTGTCAATTTGGAATATATACTTTACATTTGGACTGAATATTTGTAAAATACACGGATGTGATAAATCGATCATTTTGGTTGAGACAATTGAATGATGCCTGGAACAAAAGGTCATTGATATGGTTATCGGGAGTACGCCGGAGCGGTAAAACAACTTTGTGTAAAATGATCCCCGGAGCGGTATATATGAACTGTGACTTACCCTCCGTTTCCAGGCAACTTGAAAATCCGGAATTCTTTTATAATAACATACCAGTTGGGGCGATCGTTATTTTTGATGAGATTCACCGGATTCCCAATCCAAGTATTGTTTTGAAAATTGGGACAGACGAATTCCCTAATCTTAAAATACTAGCAACAGGTTCATCAACACTAGCTGCAACAAAAAAATTTCGGGACTCTCTGGCTGGCAGAAAAATGCAGCTTTTTCTGCCCCCTGTATTATGGAGTGAATGTTTACTCGATTTTGGTATATTGGATTTTGACAAGAGGTTGTTGAATGGTGGATTGCCAGAATTTCTGTTGTCGAAGGATAAAAAAGGAGAGCTATTTTCGGAATGGATAGACAGCTATTATGCCAGGGATATTCAGGAACTTTTTAATGTCAGAAACAGGATGGGCTTCCTGAAATTAATGCATTTGCTTTTTATGCAAAGTGGCGGGGTGTTTGAGATTACCACACTGGCTAAAGATAGTGGGTTGAGCAGGCCAACGGTTTTGGCACATATTGAAGCTATGACGGTGGCTCATGCGATCTATTTAGTTCAACCATTTTTTGGAGGGGGTAAAAGGGAGATTGTAAAACGTCCCAAAGTCTATGGTTTTGATACCGGATTTATTACCCACGTTAAAGGATGGAATGAAATCAGGGAAACTGATCGTAGCCTTTTATGGGAACACCTTGTACTTGATATGCTTCGTGTTTGCTTTGGAATAGTCTATTACTGGCAGGATAAAGATAAAAGTGAAATTGATTTCATCATTAAAGGTGACAAAGGAGAAATACATACTGTTGAATGTAAAATTAACCCGGATAAATACTCAGCCGGCGTTGTCCAAAAGTTCAGAGATTATTATCCAAATGGCAGGAATTATTGCTTCTCTCCGCATATTAAAATTCCTTATAAATTGAGATTTGGCAATACTGAAGTCGATTTTCAATCGGTAATGCCTTTTTAGCGGATTACATTATTTGGAAGAATTCAGCGAGAAATTATTCAAAAGCGGGAATTACAAATTCCCAACAAATTGGCACCGGCGTTATAAACTCGAGTGGAAGACGTTAAGCTGACTATCCAGAATATATTCCTTTCCTGCTTTTAAATTGGAGATCGCAATGTTCTTATCCATGTATTTTACAGAACACGTTCCGCCATTTCTGGAATAGATCCCTGCCGAAACCAATTGATTTTTTTCCCATTTAATATCTATAACGAATCCGCCGCGGGCAATAAGACCTTTAACTTCTCCGTTTTTCCAGACTGATGGTAAAGCCGGTAAAAGTTCGATAACCCCATTTTGGCTTTGTAATAACATTTCCGCAATGCCTGCTGTTGCACCAAAATTCCCGTCTATTTGAAATGGGGGACAACTGTCGAAAAGATTTGAGAGTGTTGATCCTGAAATCAGAGTTGTCAGATGCTTGTAGGCCTGGTCTCCATCATTAAGTCTGGCAAAGAGACTTATAAGCCAGGCACGGCTCCATCCTGTTCCTCCACCACCATTGGCAAGGCGGTATTCCAGACTTTTACGTACTGCCTTAGCCGGTTCAGGTGTCCCATTAAGGGTGTAAATTGAAGCAGGATATAATCCGTACAGATGAGACATGTGTCTGTGACCAGGTTCCTGTTCGGGATACTCCTGAGCCCATTCCATCAGACGTCCGTCCGATCCGATTTGAGGCATGGCAAGATTTTTTAAAGCGTTTCTGATCTTTTCAAGTGAAGGGTTCGTATCCTTCAGTATCACAGATGCTTTCAATATATTGGTAAACAGTTCATAAATAACCTCCTGGTCATGGGATGGCCCCATACTAATCTGACAAACTGATCCATCAGGTGCAAAAAATGCATTCTCAGGCGAGGCGGCAGGACCGGAAACAAGCTTGCCTGTTTTGGGGTCTTTCACCAACCAGTCGAGATAAAATTGAGATGCTTTTAGCATAATAGGGTAAACCCGCTCCAGGTATTTCCGGTCCATCGTAAAGGTGTAATGATCCCATAAATGTTCACACAGCCATCCACCCGCACCCAGGTGCATTCCCCAACTGGCCTGTTCACCCGGAGCGGTATAACCCCATACATTGGTTATTGGATGAATGCACCATCCGTTGGCTTTATATTGGACAGTTGCGGTTTTTTCTCCCGGTTTTACGAGAGATTCGACCAGGTCTGTGAGAGGCTGATAACATTCCGAAAGATTCGTGACATCGGCCGGCCAATAGTTCATCTGCACATTGATGTCAGTATGGTAGTCCCCATTCCATGGCGTTTGAATTTCATTGGCCCAAATACCCTGCAAATTGGCAGGCAGAGAACCTTCCCTGGAAGATGAAATAAGAAGATATCTCCCATACTGGAAGTAAATCTCCTGTAAATGAAAGTCATCCGATTTATTCTTCTGGTTTTTCAGACGAATATCGGTTGGAATAGTGTCCGGATCATTGCCTGAAAGTTGCAGGTTAACCTTTCCAAAAAGTGCAGAGAAGTCATTGATATGTCTGCTTAATAAGGAAGTATAGGTTTTAGAAGTGGCTTTGGCAAGTTGTTCAAGTGTCGTTTTTATTGGATCATTACCCTGGTAATTTGGATATTCGGGTTTGTAATTGGTCCCTGCGGTTAGAAAAAGAATAACCTCATCGGCGTTTTTAACTACCATTGTATCCTTCGAAAAGGTTACCTTACCTCCGGTTGCTAGCGCTTTTAAACGGGCAGCATAGTTCATGCCATTTCCCCCCATCCCGTTATTCAACGTTCCGGTCATCCTAAGCTGACCATTTCCCGAATGGGTTTCAAATCGTTCGGGACGGTTGAGGGTCGATTTGAAACTTAACGCACCCTTTTTGTTTGCGGAGAGCCGAATTACAAGGGCCCTGTCAGGAAAACTGGTAAAAATCTCCCGTTTAAACTGAATGTCATTCTGCAGATAGGACACCTGAACAATCCCATTACTCAAATCGAGTTCGCGGTGGTATGATTGATAAGGATCAGTCTTTCCAAAATCAATCCACAGATCGCCCAAGGTTTGGAAACAGCCAAAAGGAGAGCCTGCTCCATTACCATATCCGGAACCTGCTCCCTGGCATACCTGACTCTTATTGGTCAGTTCAGTTGCCTCCTTGTATTTCCCGGCCCATAGCAATTGTCTGATTTCATCCAATGACGGATAAGCATTTGGGTTATTACTATCATCAGGACTGCCTGACCACAAACTTTTTTCGTTCAGCTGTATTCGTTCTTTATTAACGTCACCAAAGATCATCGCTCCTAAAAAACCATTTCCTATCGGCAAGGCTTTAAGCCACTCTTCATTATTTATCCATCCATTCTTGTTATCAGCCAGAGAGGCATTTGCCGGCTTATTAAACCATAACCGCATCGGTTGTTTCGACTGGGCATTGGCCAGCCCGGAGAGCAGAATAATTACTGCGAACAGGATTATTATTTTTTTGATGGACATCTGTTATTGGATTTTAGATTTTCTTTTAAAAGATAAGTGCAAGATAATAAACTCCACTAAGTGAAAATTATTTACCGTGATTATTTTAAATTCAACTTTTTCGAATGGAATAATAGGATACCTGTAGCAGGATCAAGGCAGAAAAGTTAGTCGACAAGCTGCTCTGAAGGATCTTTAAAAATTTCAGGAAGGCCTGGTAACCTGTGCTTTCATTTGAGACAAAAGATGTTGATTGCCTCGATTTTCCAGACATACCAAAAGAAGCGGAACTAACCAAAAAACCTTCTGTAATTCAGTAGAAATGGCAGTCCAAACGCCTGCCATTTTCACTGAATTTATTGTTAAGAACAAAACTTAATTATAACACCAATATAACCTTTGTTTTGTAATCCAAAAGATGAGATTTATTAATATCCCGGATTTTGAATTAATACCGGTGCATTACGGTCAATCTCAGTTTGTGGAATCGGCCAGAAATCATATTTACTGTCATATTTTGTTGTAATTGTGGGTGCCAATGGATTTTGTACAAATCCGTTTAATTTTTGTTCTGCAATTCCCCATCTTCTAAGATCGAAATAGCGCAAACCTTCGATCGCAAATTCAACTCTTCGTTCATGACGGATAGCACTTCTCATATCACCTTGTGACAGACCAGCCTGAAGGGGAGGCATGTTCACTCCGGGTCTGGCCCTAACTTCATTTACCTGCTGGTAAACACTAGCATCAGGACCAGAGGCCTCATTTTGTGCTTCAGCATACATTAGTTTTACATCGGCATAGCGTAAAAACACATAATCGTTATCATCCAAAGCGCCGTAATCCGGATTTACCATTCCGGGAGTAAGCCATTTCTTTATGGCATAAAAACCATTGATCCAGGAATCCTTTCCGGGAGTAGCTACAGCCAAATCGCCAGTAAAAGGCCAACCCTGGGTCTGTGTGTCACCAGCGAAGAAAAACGTCATTGTTTTTCGGGGATCACCCGATTCATACTCGTTGATCAAATCCTGAGTGCCAAGATATCCTTTCCATTTCTGGATGCTTACAGCCAGGGCAACATACGCGTGCTGGATATTTGGAAGAAGGTATTTTACGGAGAACATAATTTCAGGACTTGTATTCTGATCCGGTTTGTAGAAATTTCCCGGGTAGCTGGAGTTTAAGGAATATTCATTTCCATCAATGATTTGTTTGGCTAATGCAGCAGCCTCAGCATATTTTTGTTCAAAAAGCAATACTCTCACTTTGTATCCCTGGGCTGTACTTTTCACGGCGTGCCCTGTGCTGTATTTAATATCGGGCAACGTTAAGATTGCTGAGTCCAAATCCTGTGTTATGAAGGCAAGCACCTGGTCTCTTGTGGATTTCGCCATTGTTGAGGTATAGTTCACCTGAAATGGATCTCCTTTAACAATTGGCACATTTCCATATAGCTGGGCCAACCAGAAATAATTAAAGGCTCTTAAAAAGAATGCTTCGCCTTTATAGGCATTTAATTGATTACCGGTTAACACTTTTGAAACATTAGCCAAAAATGAATTAATAGAGGAAATAGCTATATAACAGTTCTCATAATAAGCATACTGAAAGGTCCCTGAATTAGGTGTAAGTCCGGAGGTAAGCGCATTTAATCCTCCTCCCGTATAAGCGTACTGACCGTAGGAATCATCGCTGTAATTATCCCAGGCCATTACCATATATTGAGAGGTTCCCCAACCCACATCGGTACTGGTATATAAATTGCTATAAATACCAGTTAAAGCCAAATCTGCATCAGAGGGGGACTTCCAGAAAACGGTCGTGGATAATTGGTCGGGTGGCGTAAGGTCTAAAGCCTTGTTTTGGCAGGATGGCATTAAAACAATTAAACATGCCATATAAATAAATGTAAGTATTCGAATATTTTTCATTTCAAATATTTTTATGATTAGTTAAAATTGAATTTTTGCTCCGAAAGTGAAGGTTCTGTTTTGCGGATAATTTACATAGGTCCCATCACCAACTCTTTCCGGATCAAGCCCCGGGTATTTGCTTACGGTGAACACATTATCGGCGGCTAAATAAACTCTTAAAGCCTGAATGGTGAGCTTATTCAGAATTTTATTGGGGACATTATAACCCAGTTGTAAATTTTTCAGCCTGAAAAATGAAGCATCTTTTAAGAAGTAAGTAGACTGATAATTCTGTACAGCCGGATATCCATCGGCCAGGTAGATTTTGGGCATGGTATTGGTGTGATTGGTTGGCGTCCATGCATTAAGCCAGGCTTTGGTAGGTACTGATCCTTGTTGAAAAGGTTCAATTCCCCATCCTGTTACATAAATTTTTTGTCCTTCAGAGCTGTAAGCCAATGCACTGATGTCAAAATCTTTCCATTTTAAGTCCAGATTTAGGGAATATTGATATGCTGGATATTTACCATTTACAATTACCCGGTCTTTAGCGTCAATCACTTTATCTCCGTTTAAATCCTTGAATTTCAAATCTCCGGGAGTTGGAGTAACTGGTTGTTTGGCCGATGCGTCTATTTCAGCCTGGCTTTGGAAAATTCCATCCCATTTGTACAAATAATAGGAATCTAATGGTTTGCCTTCTTGCCGGATCGTATTTCCATTGATTTCAGTTTTCCCGTAGTGTTTTAAGGTATTCTTGTAAGTCTGGAAATTTCCGCCAACAGAAAATGAAAGGTCTTTACTTATTGTCCCCCTGTATTGTACAATGAATTCCAAGCCTTTGTTTCCAACTGCACCATCATTAATTGTCGGTGGTGTCAAACCTAACCAAAGTGGGACCTGTGAACTACGCAGAATATTATACGTGTATTTATCAAAATAGTCTGCTGTAAATGAGAGTCTGTTTTTAAAAGCTTTGAGGTCTATTCCAAAATCGCTTACCCTTGTTGTTTCCCAGGTCAGGGAAGGATCCACTAAAGAATTGGCAGAATAACCTGATGCGACACTTCCTGCAAATGCATATGAACTGCTGGTGAGAGCCGGTTGATAAGGATAGTTGCCAATATTTTGATTGCCTAATTCTCCCCATGATCCTCTGATCTTCAGGTCATCAATCCAGCGGATATCTTTCATGAAATTTTCTTTGGAGATACGCCATGCTCCTGAAAATGAATAAAATAGTCCCCATCTGGTTTTTGATGGCAGTCGTGATGTACCATCGTAACGAATGCTTGATCCCAAAAGATATTTATCCTTATAATCATAATTTGCATTTCCATAAAAAGAACTTAAGGCCCATTCAGCGGAAGATCCGTCATTGGTCATACCGCTGGTAGGGCCTGCATTTAGTTCACTTAACAGGTTTGTAGTGTACTGAAGTCTTGAAGCATCGATAAAACTACTTTTATTTTGCTCCTGTGAAACGCCTGCAACTGCAGAGATATTATGGTCGCCGAATAACCGCTTGTAATTTAACTGACTATAGACTACCGTATAGATATTGTCAGCCCTGCCAGCAGTCAGCCCTGGGGTGCCATCGTCCAATAATCCGGCGCTGCTCATATCATTAAAATAATAAGTTTGAATTACGGGTCGGAAATAATCATATTTTGAAGTCTCAAAATTTGCACCGGCTTTGTTTTCCCAGATCAACCCCTTGAACAAATCTATATTGGCAAAAACGTATCCTTGCATATAGTAATCATCTGATTTTGTCGATATATTTTCATTAGCAATAGCTACCGGATTCTTATTGCCCAATTCATTGGAATAGGCCCGTTTAATCCATTTCCCCTCATATTTTGCAGGGTACAACGGACTTTGTGCCATAGTTGACAAGAACTGATCAGTAGACCCCTGACCTGGAGTAACCCTGTTCGCATAACGCATCTGAATATTTGTTCCAAGAGTAACCCGCTGGTGCACTTTAGATGACAAATTAAGATCTAACGTATATTTATTATAATTGAAACCGATCATTACTCCAGGTTGATTGGTAATTCCTAAACCAACCCTAAATGTTGTATTCTCAATCCCTCCACTCATACCAAAATAGTGATTCTGGGTGGTTGCCGTTCTAAAAACATCATTTAACCAATTATGATTTGGATACTTAACCCGGTCGGTTGCATTGGCATATAGGTCAATCTGAGCTTGAGTATATAAAGGTGCACGCCCGGAATTTGCATCGGCTTCATTGGAAAGGGTCATAAATTGGGCTGAGTTGCTGACAATATCGGGCAAACTCGTTGCATTGGAAATTCCTAAATTATAATTATAGGTAAGTGCGAATTTTCCGGCTTTGCCAGCCTTAGTTGTTATGACGATTACTCCATTTGCGCCTCTCGATCCATAAATAGCAGCTGATGCAGCATCTTTTAAAAGAGTTACAGATTCTATATCATTAGGATTTAACACAGATAAACTTCCCGGCAGACCGTCAATGATGATCAACGGGTTGTTTCCTGCACCACTAAAGGTACTTATCCCCCGTATATTCATGGTGACTCCTTCATTTCCCGGTTCACCTGAATTTTGTACAACCTGTAATCCGGGCAACTGACCCTGTAACAGAGTCTCAGGATCTGTTGCTTCCCGCTTTGTTAGTTCCTCTCCTGAAACCGTAGCCACTGCACTGGTCATTTTATGCCTGCTTTGGGTGGTATAGCCGACAGCCACAACTTCATCGAGACCAACCGTTTCTTCAATTAGGGTAATATTAAGTGTGGTTTTTTTGTCAACTGCGACTTCCTGGGTTTTCATCCCTACAAATGAATAGGTGATTACTTTTGCATTTTCAGGCAGAACCAATCTGAAATTTCCATTGACATCAGTCATTGACCCAGTGGTAGTTCCTTTTACCACCACGCTAACTCCTGGCAAAGCGAGCCCGTTGCTGTCTTTAACTGTTCCTGAGATCTCCTTCTTCTGATTTTGCCGGGTATCAGCGGGCAGATTTTCTCCCTTTCGGATTACAATCTGTCGTTCGTAGATATCATAAACAACATTTTCACCGGTCAGTGCCTCATCCAGGATCTGGCTGATTGTAGCATCTTTAAGATCGATATTTACCTTTTTAGAGGTATTAAAATCTTCACTCCGGTAGAGAAAAACAAATTCACTATTCTGCTCGATATATCCAATCACACCCTTGATGGAGGTATTTGTCAGGGATACATCGAGTCGGGTCTTTTGCGAATAGGTGCTAGCTGCCGTTACGGTCATTATAAAACCGATAAGTAACGCAATGGTCAATTTCATAATTTTCCAAAGTTTTTTTTGACATTCCCGGTCGGGAATGCCAATTAGACATTTTTTTTGCATACTTTTGAATTGATTAATAAATAAATACTAAGTTATTTGGTGTTTATTGAGACCGGGAAATGTTCCACCATTTTCCGGTTTTTTTTCATGCTATTTTATAATATATTGATTTTCGTTTACTTGTTCGAAACTGGATAAAGAGACCTTCTCCAGATATTCCATCACCTCCTTTCTGTTCCGCTTTAAATCGAGTTTACCACTGATGCGTATTATCTCCTTCTGAGGATCTGAAAAATTGATCGAAATATTATAGAATCGCTCCAGTTTTTTGGTCACCCTAACAAAATCGATCTCGTCGAAACTAATCAACCCTTTTGTCCAGAGTGTAAAATAGTTCGCATCAACTTCCTGAATTTTTGTATTTCCTGTATTTTTATCAAAAGAAGCCATCTGGTTGGGGGTCAAAACAACCTCTTTTTCAAATATGCCTGCCCCTTTTCTCTTTACAACCACGCTTCCCTCTTTCAATACCGTTTGAATAGCATTATCCTCAGCATAGGCAGAAATATTAAACTTGGTGCCCAGGACCTTAACATCCAAATTTGAGGTTTTAACAATAAAAGGTTTGTCCGGATTTTTTGTGACATCAAAATAGGCTTCGCCAAAAAGCACAACTTCACGTGTTTTTTTGTTGAATTGCGTCGGATAGACGAGACGACTGCCTGCATTAAGCCAAACAACGGTATTATCGGATAACACAATTCGTGATTGATTGCCGTATGGAATAACCAACTGATTCATTTCGTTTGAAGCATCTTCGGTTGTTCTCAAAACCGAATCGTTATTCAGAACAACAGTCCCTTTTTGGGAGTAATCAATGGTAGAATTTGATTTCTTAAGTTTGACATTTTCTCCGTTCGAGGTGATCAGTAAGGGCTCCTGACCAGAGGTTGGAACCTGGATTGCCTGGCGGGCAAATTGCTGATAAACGGTTTCTTTGTTTATGCTGAAGTAGACGACTGATCCGCCAATAGCTGCAAAGATTAACGCAACAGCTGCATATTTCATAAATGCATTCAGGATTAGCCTCCTCTTATTTTGCATTAATTCCCGGCTTAATCTTGAAGTAATCCGGATTCCCAACTCCTCCTTCTCGGATTTGGTCAGCATGTCATTCGAAAACCGAAGCTCGGTCAGACGCGCCTTAAGTTCAAGCAGTTGATCTGCCTCCGACGGATTTTCAATCAGGTAATCTTTCCAATAGCTTTCAATTACAGGATTTGACCTGAATACCCAATTTAAGAACTGTGGGTTCTCAACAAATTTTTGATCGAAAGGGGTCATTTTTTTCTGGTTTATATCCCTAAGAGGTGAGAAAATGAGAAAAGGGACATTTTTAGGGACATTTATTTTTGGGACAGGTAAAATGACTCATTTGATGGCGCCTGGCGATTGAGAGAAGGGGGCGAAGAGGCGATTGGAATGAGAAAAGTGCAAAATATAAAAAATAAAGCGCAAAATTAACACAATATAATCCCAAAGTTAGCTGTTCTGCGGTTGGAGGTAGCAATTCCCGGTCACCTGGTGCCGAAACTGTTTCAGGAAAACCAGGGTTTATTTGCCAACCGGTATTTAATTAACTCACTTTTGATCTATATGTTCTTTCGAATGCAGAGTCACGACCAGAAGCAAAGTGCATTTTGCACTTTCTGTATCAAATTTTTCATTTCGTATTCCTTTCCCATATCATCAGTAATTCCATTAACTGTTTTCCATATTTTGACCGCAGATGGTCCAGGGTCCGATAAACCTGCTTTTTAACGGTATCCGGATTCAAACCTAACAGTTGCCCGATTTCAATATAATTTAGTCCGGTGTTAAATTTAAGGAAAAGCAACTCCCTTTTTTGAGGGTCCAGCGTTTTCAGGATATTTTTCAGTTTTTCTAACCTGAGAAGGTCTGATTCAAGATCGAAATCATTCTGCTCAATATTGAACTGAAGATTAAAATCAGCATACTCGTTTGAAGGAAGTCGTTCTATCTTCCTGTTTTCCTTGAATTTTTGAAGAATGCTGTTTTTCAAAGATTTAAACAGATAATATTCAATGTACTCCGGATGGTGAAGATTTGGATTTAGCCGTTGAAGGTCAATGAATATGTCCTGGATGCAATCCTTTACCAATTCGCGGTCATTGCTTATTTTGCTCCCATAGGCAAAAAGCGCATCGATAAACTCTTCATAGATTTCAGCAAAGGCAGCCTGATTTCCAATTCGAAACCTATACCATACCTCAAGCCAATGAGTTCGATCTTTGATCAGACTGTTCACTAAGTTTGTTTAGTTAATTTTGGGATTCGTTCCTAAAGGATGGTCAAAGATATTAAAAAAACATTACCTCAATTATTCACAATTGGCTTTTCAATTTATGGCTAAATTAGGAGTTAAGAATGGCGTTGACATTAAATCTCATTGGTTCAATACAACTTTCCCGTTTTTCGGGAATTCAATCGTGAGAATATCATTTGAGGATTTCAGGGTTCCATTCCAGCTGTATTTTGTCCGAAAGGATGCAGTTCCGAACGGATTCTTAAGTTTGCAGACTCCCCCTTTTTCGGAAACTATCTCAACCCAGGTCACCTTCCCGTTCTTTTGTTCAGCCGAAACCAGAAAAGCCCCGGCAGCACGCAAGGTGGAAAAGGATAAATCTTTCCAGTCTGCAGGGATTGCCGGGAAAATATGAATGATTCCCGTATGACTCTGGATGAGCATCTCCTGAACCCCGGCGGCAAATGCAAAGTTCCCCTCGAGTGTAAAAGGACGGTATTTCATCTTTGAAAATCCTTTATCATGCTGTTCCCCATTCACATGAAAGCTATTGGGAAGACAGAAATTTTCCGAGAAAATATGAAGCGATTTTGCGGCCTTATCACCCATATAAGCCCGTGCGTAAAGGTTACCAAGCCAGCTCCAGGAGTACCCGCACCACCAGTCAGGACCTCTGTTCTCCAGGTTAATCAGTGTTGATTTGATGATTTCCTGGTCTTTCTCACCCTTTGACCAGTCAATTACCCCAAGCGGATGCCAACCTACGAGGTGTGAAAAATGGCGGTGGGATTCAACATAAGGATGACCCGGCGCAAAAACCATTCCACCTTGTTCATCCAGAGCAAATTGCGGCCATTCAGATAGGATGGATTTCCATTTCATGGCTTCTTCCTTTTTCCCCAATTCATCAGCAAGTTCTGCCGCTTTTTCAAAAGTCCAGCGGATAAAGGCGAGATCGAAATTGGTGATTTGTGGAAACCAGGCATTGATCGAATTGTCATTGATTTCAGGACTCGAGCTGATCGGCAGTTTACGCACCCCGTTTCCATCCTTAACCGAGATCTCATCCAGGTAGGTGGCAACATCGCTGATCCATGGGTAGGCTTTTTCTTTCAGAAATTTCTCATCTTTCGAATAGATCCAGTGCAGGTAAAAATGTTGGGCAAGCCAGCACCCTACAGTTGGACCGAATGAATACTGAATCCATCCGCCCATCGGTTCTCCCTCGAGGGTGGTTACTCCGGGGACATTCATCCCGGAAGTTCCAAAGTAGGTTTTCGTATACTTTTTAAAGGACTCCCTGTATTTCCATAGCCAGTTCAGATACCCCTCTTCGAGGTCAAGATGATTTGAGGAATAAGCTGGCCAGTAACTCAACTGGGTATTTAGGTCGTGGTGAAAGTCCCCTTTCCAGGGTGGTAATTTCCCGTTATCTGCAGTCCATACAGCCTGAAGCGAGATTGGCGGGGCATCGGCCCTGGCGGCTGAACCAAATTTATACTGTTCAAGATACCATTGTTTTTCAAGAACCGTATCGGGGATGCTGATGGCTGATTTTGTCCAGAATGTTCTCCACCAAACTGAATGTGATTGCGAGGCAACCTCAAATTTTGTATCCTTCAATTGCTCCGTCACAAGTTCAGAAGCTGTTTTGCCCCCCTCTTTCTCTGAAGATGAGGAGGTAATGGTCCACACTCCGGTAAGGGTATTCCCTGAATATTCCCAGGAAACGGCCACTTCATACTCAAATCCGTTCCACCCTTTTTGCCTGTAAACTAATTTATTGGGCCTCTCCACCACTTTCCCCTGCTCATACCCGAGTCGTTGCAGATCCTGACCGGCAACAGGATCGTTGGCATCACTTGTTTCTGATTTCCGGTATTGAGGCGGGATCATTACAGGAACAAAGGTCTTTGAAACGTGTTCAAACCTGAACCACCCGCCCGGTTGGGAAGCATGAACAAAAGTCTGAAGGCTTGCTCCATTTTTCCACTTCGTTTCACAAACCGCATTCTTCAGGGTCAGACGAACCGAAGTTATTTCACCCAGGCTTTTCGTATCAAATTCGATGGCTGCCCCCGGGATTTTAGAGGGAGCAGGGAGCTGGTCATAAGGGGCGTCAAACAGGTTCTGTACTGCTTTGTAATTATTCTCTTTAACCTGCTGCTGTACCCATTTGAAACTGAATTCGGGTTTTGTGAAGTTTTCCATGGGGCGCAAATCCCACAAATCGGCACGATCCAGGGAAAGGCGAAGATAATCCTCTTTTTGCCAAACCAAAGCACCGAGCATTCCGTTTCCCAAAGGAATCCCTTCGTCCCATGAGGTTGCCAGGCGGGAGAACCGGAGGTCGTGTTTTGAAACAGAAGGCATTGCCAGTGAAGGAGTAAATATCCCGGGAATCAAAAACAGGATAATCAGTGGATTTAGAGGCTTCATTCTTTTATTTTTTTTCACGAAGATATAACAACCATCCTTTTTTGGGCTCGACAGATATTGAATCACCCGGGTTAAAGGTTGCCCAATTTTGGAAATCCTTTATTTCAGGTGCCACAAGAACGGCTTTTGCCGGGTCGATTCCCAGTGTTTTCCAGTCAAACCGGAATAAAAACTTCACCGGTTTATCGTTCCAGCTGGCTACCGAGATCAGGGAAGAGTCCACTTTTTGATATAAAGTAGCATGAATTCCCGGTTGCGTGGTTGTGACCGGGCAATCCTTTTCCCAATATCCTTTCATCGTGGCAGATTCAATGCCGAATTCATCCCATATTTTCCAAACCGGACGCGGGTCACATTTCAAACCTTCGGTAGTCCACGGATGACGGACAGTCATGCCGAAAACCATTCCCCGCCAACGGTTCCCACCCCCCTGGAGCATGTCACCCATCAATCCGAATGGGATACCTGAAACCTCAACGAGCCAGTTTTCAGCGGGCATATGATCGTACTGGAAACTCTCCCCAAACCATAGCTTATCGATGTAAGGGAAATATTCGGCATATTGATTGGCCGGACCGATCGAGAAACCGGTATTTGAATGCAAATCAAGCAGGCAGCCCGGCTTTTCATGATCGAGAACTTTCCGGATCCGTTTGACAGTTCTGCGGTCATAGGAGACATCATCGAGGTAAAGCCCGTCAATATCCACATTCCGGACCAGCCACGCCAGCCCTTCGATATAATAATTGTACCAGCGCGAATCCCCAGTGGCATTCACAATGGAGGCATCAGCACTTTTGTCCGGGAAATACTGGTACCATTGCGGTCTGTAGCCGTCGATGAGGTGTTCGCGCAGCCAGGGGTAGCCGCCACCTTTGCCCTCACCCAGAATTTCGCTTCCAAGACTTCGCAGAGCCCAGAATTCAGTGGTATAATTGGTCAGCTCACGGATGGTGTAATAAATTTTCACCTTCTTTCCCTTTGCATGCAGCTGTTTTACAAACCATTTCATCGAATCAACCGCAATGAATGGGTAGTTGATATGAGGATTAAAGTTGTTTGCATGGTGCAGGTTGACCACTTTTACCCCGCAGGAGAGGTCATCATCGGTTGGCATCGGGTTGCCCCCGTTGTGATAATACCGGTCGGTAAACTGACTTTTGGTATTGATCTTTTTCACTGGAGTCATTAATAGTGACCACTCGAAATCGAGGTTTTCGCCGGTTTTCAGTTCCCGCTTTCCGCTGTAAACGACAGCTTTTGTTTGAGCAGCACTTTTTTCAATCCGGAAACCGCCATTATCCCGGTTATACCACGATTCAGGCGGAGTAGGGTGATAGAGATTCAATAAAGGACCATTGTAGGTTCCGCCCCTGAGTTCGCACCAGATTCCGGCATGGGTATCCCCAATCCAGAAACTGTCATGGGGCCCCTTCCATTTCGCATCAAGGCTTTGCGGAACAGTCGTGCCGGGCAAGTCCATACCCATCATATATTCGGCAACTTCGTTTCTGACAGGTATTTCAAGCCTGATATCGGTGATGCTTACATCATTCAGCGCCTCAAGGTGGATTTTATAGTTAATGTAACCATCCGATTCAATGACACCAACCCCCGAAATCCGGAAATTGTTAGAAGTGCTGTTCCATCCCCCGGACATAGCCCCGGGTTGATTTTTCAATAGTTTGACATCCTGGGGCAAGGAAAATTCTTCCTTCCCTTTTGGAGTTTCAACTTCAAAGGAGATCGGACTGGTTAAAAGTTCGGTTCCTGAAATCCGGATTGAACCCGGCATCCCTCCCTTGTCCATCTTCAGTATTTTATCGGTGAGCCGGTAAGTCAAATTACCCAAAAACTCAATCGCATCATACGGTCTTGTCGGCTGGTCATCGATTCCCCGATTTGAGTTGAGCCATCGCAGCCGGGAGTGTCGCCAGGGTTCGCTGTCTCCACGGTCGGGCAGGACTTTTTCACCTATTTTCAGGTTTACATCAACAGATTGCGAATTACTGTTTTCCGCAACTATTTTGATTATTCCACTGTAAATCCCTGCCGGGATCTCTTCGGGAATGTCAATTCCAATCCAAAGTGGCTGGACGTCACCCTGTTCAATATCGATCCTTTTTTCAAAAGGTTCTCCGTAAGGCCCGATGCCACCGGTATTGAAACAGGTAAGTGCCGAAACGGGGATTTTGAAATTGGGTCCGGCAAGGGAAGAAAACTCCACTTTGACATTCTTCAGCTCCTTTTTTGAGGCAAAAACCCCTATTTGAAAAGCATAATATTCGTTTCTGCAGGCTTCACCATGGAACAAGCCTGAAGGACCTTTTTCGACCCATTTCAATGGAATCTCATCCTTCATCCGGATCGGAAATGTTCTATCTTCCGGAAAAATAAGGTAGTCAGATTTGAACTTTGCGAGGAAGGCCTTTTTTTCCGGAACTATCGGGATCACTTCCATGGGATAAAAACTGTCGAAAGTAGAGCGTGACTGGATTCCAATCACTTTCAGCTGAGGGAAGCTGATCACTTTGGACCCCGTTCCTACCTGATTTTTATTCTTCCATTCCAATGACGGGGCATCTTCAGGTTTAAGGTAATCTTTATCATAATTTCCATAATTCTTCTGAACTTCGTACGGCATGTAGTAAAAATAATAGGTTCCGGGTTTGATCACCGGACCAAAAAGAATCCGGCACCGTTCATTATTCACTTCCAGACGGTAAATATTTGGAATAGTATCCCCCATTTCAGCCGACACGATCAGAAACCTTTTTTTTGCTGTTCCCGGACCATGTCTGCGCCATACAAGATCCAGACCTACAATATCTGTTGCCTCTAATATTTCAAGCACTGCTCTGTGATTCCCGAAGGATTCAGGCCACATTGAATTTGGAACCGAATACTGGGGCTTAATCGGACTGTTGCCAAAGCATACGTAAGTAAAACCAACAAGAAGAATAAAATAAATTGCTCTCATTTATGAATCAGATTTTTAAGTTTCGCATGGTTTAAAAATATTCCGGGGTCTGATCATTGCCCTTTCAGTCCATAGACCACTCACTGATTAGAAAAAGTTGCCAGGTACGTTGTTCCAGTTTATCTCCTTTTTCAATTCCCCATCGGCTTTTGATCATCGAACCCAAAATTCCTGTTGCTTCCCATTCCTGTGATCCTTACCTCCTTGGTGCTTTTGATTATGATCTCCGGCATAATCCGTTGTCCGGCAGGATGAATCAGCCCCGGGTCATCGGCCCGTGGATTTTTAATGGTAGGTGCTATTGGATAAGCATTCATCAATTCACCCGGATAAGGGACTAAGAGTTGTGTCAGATCTGATAACGGCAATGTATTTGATAACCATTTTCTCTCATCCTCCCGGTGCAGGATAACAGGCGACCTGTGGTGCTGGATTTTTTGGGTCACCTCGTTGGCCACTGTCGTGATTATGGCAAAGGAATAGATTAATTCACTTGTTTCAGGATTTTTCCAGCAGTCCCAAATTCCGGCGAAGGCAAAAGGGCGAACCTGGTTCCGCAGATATACCACGAAAGGTTTGTTCAGTTTTTCCTTTTCAGGCCCTTCAATAAAAGCATCGGCCGGAATCAGACACCTTTGACTTCGGATTGGTTTCCTGAAAGCAGGTTTAGTTATGATCCCTTTTGAACCTGTATATGCCGGGTTATTGTCGGAGTTGTGATCTCCTTCGGAACGGGCGTTTATAAGCAGAGTAGGTTTACTCATCCAGGATGGAGTCATTCCAAAGCGGAATAACTGAATTTCATGAGGGTGGTCATTGGTTATTACGGGAGCAAATTTCCCGGGAGCAATGTTGTAAGAGGGTTTCAGACTAATCGTATCCGGGACGAGCACCCCGAACCGTTTTTCCAGAACCTCGGCCTTCTGGATAAGAATATATCTGCCACACATCTTAGGATTGTTTTTATATTAATCTTTTTCTTTTTTCCTCAAATACATTTCATGCTCCTTCCGATATATTTCACTGCGCGAGAGTAGAAGTTCAAAAGTGATCACCTGATTTTCAACTCTGTAAATAAAAATTAACCGGTAATCTCCTATTTTTATGCGGTAGGAATTTTGGGAACCAACCATCTTTATGCAGTCGGATAAGTTTGCCAAATCTTCTACCTGCATCACCTCCTTTAGGATATGTTGGAGAGATTTTTTATACTTACCCGTAAGTTTATAGGCTGCTTTTACAAATTGTCTGGAATATTCAACGTTCATAACCCAAGCCAGGCTTCAAATGCAGATTTTTCGTCCGAAGAGACAATTTCTTTGCTTTCCGGATTCTTTAGGAAATCCCGGTAAATCATTTCTTCAGTAAGCATTTTAGCTTCATTATTTAAAATAGTTTCGATGTAAGCTTTAAGATTTTTCCCGTTTGCCGAAGCCAGAACAGATAGTGCACGAAAAGTGTCCTCCGACAAATCAATGTTTTTTCTCTTCTTATTAGATATTATAGTTGCACTCATGATTTTTACTGTAAATATACATCGTATACATGAGATATACAAATATTGCTGAATTTTAGCTTTAGATCTTTGTATTAGTTTATAGTTATCAGTTTATTTAAACTCAATTCTAAGCTGCGGATCCTTTTCCCTGTTGGCAAAATACTTTTCCACGATATCTTCAATCTCCCTTACACAACGGGTACATCCTGTGCCTGCCTGAGTAAATTTCTGAACATCAGAAGTGTTAAGGGCACCCGCCCTTAAAATCTTTAGGATTTCCTCTGCTGAGACGTGATTGCACAAACAGACCAGCCGCTTTGAACTCATCCTCAGTATTGTTTAAAGTGACTTACCTTCAAATTTAAGGTCGAAAACAACCACTTCAGGAGTATTTCCCAGCCTGACAGGTGGTCCCCAGGAACCAAAGCCGGAAGAAACATAAAAATTGGTATTCCCCTTTTTAAGATATCCCCAGCTTAATTCGAAGACGGCTTTGGTAATATAGTTTAAAGGCCAGAGCTGACCGTGGTGGGTATGTCCTGAAAATTGCAAATCAACACCTTCATCTACAGCTTCTTCCAGATTAAAGGGTTGATGATTCATCACGATAACCGGAAAGGTTTTATCCAAACCAACCATTAATTCTTTTAAGGTCTTACGTCTGTTTTCCTCACCCATCTGGCGGTTGTCACGGTCATCGCGCCCGATAACCTGCACTCCGTTGGGTAAAACCAGTACCTTATCGCGTAGTTCCTTGATATTTATACTTTCAAGGTAAGGCAAGGTCTTTTGGATACCACCGATATATTCGTGATTTCCAGGAATAGCGTAGACCCCCATCACTGATTTGATCTCCTGCAAATGTTTTCCCAGGTTTTTTCGAAGCACTGAAGCAATGTCTCCATCAACCAGATCACCACAAAGCAAAACTAAATCAGGTTTCTGAGCATTGATAAGCCGGACTAATTTAGCTTCGCGGTTCTCACCGATTAACGCCCCGAGATGGATATCGGAGGCCATCACAATCCTCATCGAATGACTTCCTGTAATTTTCTTGGGAATAGAGAGGGAGAATTTTCTGATCTGTGTATTCAATGCATTAATATGCCCCGCCACAACGAGGCACGAAACCAGGGCTACAGTCCCTAAACCAAGCCTGAAACGGAAAAGCTGGGTTAATTCCGGAAGGAAGTGGAAAAAATGATTGGCCAACCGGATTACATCAAACACGAGCAGCGTGAGTGCAAAATAGAGCATAAATGCAAGCCAGAAGGCCCCGACACGGTATATCCATTCGCTGATAAGTGAAGAACGCGTATGTTCCAGAATCTCCCCAATTACAAAACATGAGACAACGACCCAAAACAGTATGAAATAGGCTCTTTTCCATCCGGGAGTTATAGAAAATGCCTGTAAACCTCTGGAGTAAATATAAAAATTGAACGAGAAGTAGATCAGTAAAGCTGTTCCGAAAAAGATTAGAAATGATGTTAGACGCATAAATGGGAATATTTTGTTCAAAAATATACTTTATCAAAGACTATAACGGCTACTGTTGCCAAAAGTTTATATCCCTTTTTTTGGAGATTTTATTAACACCATTTTTTTATCTTTGCAAATTATCAAATTAATCGTTGAATGAGATATTTCGTAATCGTAGGTTCGCTATTCGCTCTCATGCTCTGGTCGTGTAATAACGGAAACCGATGTTACGATTCGGTTGATACGTTGATGGTTACTTCCTTCTCCATTGATGGGTTTAAGACAATTAACAGTTTGGTGATCAATGGAGTAAATCGAAGCGATCTTGGTGACACCCTGGTCAACGACTCATCCTCAGCCCTGACCAAAAGCTATAATCTACCCCTTTCGTTAACCGCCGATTCTACCGGATTCGTAATAAAGACAAACGGGACTACTGACACCCTTTACATCCGGCATACCATGAGCCTGGTATTTGTATCCAGGTATTGCGGATTTGCGCCAGATTATGTTCTTCTGGGTTCCCGGCACACTCCGGGCATCGATTCTGTGAAAATCTTCCATCCAAAGGTCAATCCATCATCAATACAGCTAGCACCGAATGGTCAAAATATTACTATCTATTTTAGCTCTGCTCGTCATTAGCAGTCAAACGGTTTTTTCACAAACCAAGAGCGACGTGTGGCGATACGAAGGTCCCCGTGTAGGACTTGATTTGTCTCGCTTTCTGTTGAATAGCATGCAAAGTGGTAAAACCACCGGTTGGGAAATTCAGGGAGATATTCCCTACAAGGGGAGTTTGTTTCCCACTTTTGAAACGGGAATGCAATCAATGAATGACAAGCATGATAATTTTCATTATAAAAACAGTGGCAATTATGCCAGGGTGGGAATTGACATGAATCTTGGAAAATTCGAATCTCTTAAAGATCACGATTTTGTTTTTGTCGGAGCCCGTTTGGGTTATTCGCTGTTTAACCAGCAAACTGATAGTATTTATAATACAAACTATTGGGGTTCGACGATTACCTCCCTTCCACGACGTACAATGAGTGCCAATTGGGCAGAGCTGGTATTTGGAATGAAAGGGGAAATATTCCCTAATTTCTTTTTTGGATGGTCACTCCGGGCAAAAGTCCTTCTTGCCGTTACCAAAGATGCCCATATCAAACCATATGTCATCCCCGGAATCGGCAATACCTCAGGTGGAACTCCATTTGATTTTACGGTCGGTGTTTATTACCGCTTCCCAATCTTCAAGTCTAAAAAAATGCCAAAGCCTATCAAGATGGGGGGAGCGAAGCATCCGGGCATAAATAACGGGACTGATACCAATGATCAGAACGGCTCAGGCAGAAGTCATTCAGGCAGAAGCGGCCAGTATTAGAACAGTGGGAATTAAGGACGATAGGACTTGCTCATCGAGGTCGGAGTGCAAATAATACAATCGGCCAACCCGGTGTTATCTTTTTCCAACTCATCAACAGAATCCTGTTCAGTCGAACTAATCGTAAATATTTTTAACGATGGGTTCGATTTCTTAAGGTACCATTCGATGCCCTGGTGATGGTCGCTATGATACGAACCATTAAAATGAATCAAAAGCTTTCCTGCAGAAAAATTCTTTAAAATAAAATAAGCCATGGTCGCATCTTTGATGGCTTGTGACTTGGGCAGGTTTTGTCCACCGTGACCTTTTGCCTGTGTAAAGATATCTTTGTAACAAGTAAGTGTACTGTCATATTGAATCGGCAGAGGGGATATCCATTTTTTAGCCTCCTCACTAATACTGTCCAATTTCTGCAAACCTTTGGTATAAACCATGTTTGCATACCGTCTTGGAATGTTTGCTGCAACGAAGCGAAGTTTGTTCTTTCGGGCAAAATCCAACAAAGGCTTATAGTCACTGGGAAAATTTGTCCAGAGTTTCGCCTCATCTTTAAGGGTCTTTTCTGAAACTGCACCGGAGAGGTATTCTTCAACTTTAATCTGATCATCCGACTCAAACATCTCAGCACTAAGGATCAGATTCTCCTTTTTATCTGAATACAGATCTTTCGTCAGTTCCTGTTCCAGCCAATGATCTATCGGATTGTCATGTTGTTCGCCAAAAAGAATGATATCTGCCTCTTTTGCAGTTTCCAGTAGTCTTGAATATTGGATTTCATGCCCGTTGTTATTGAATAATTGATAGGCTTTTTTATCACTCTTGAAAGCAAATATGGTTAGGGAAACCATGGCCAGAATCATAAATTTCTTCATAGGAGATTGTTTTAATGGGAATACCAAAGATATAGATAATTTTACTCATTAACCCAACCAAGCAAAAAGGTCCTGCCCTTTTTGGGTAATCTGGATTTGCTTTTGTCACCTCTTAGCGATGACGACATGCGGATCGATTCGGATGTCATTTTCTCTTCTCCGAATTAAATCTTTATTCATATCTTTGAGTAGTAAATAAATGGAAAGGATGTGATTTTATATTTTAGAAGATTGGCAGGTAAGCCATTCGAAAATCACAGCTTAGGGTTTCAAACAATATATTAAAGAATGAAGAAATATTTAATTTTATTCCTCGTTATCTTGCTGGATATCATTTCATTGTCTCTTTTTTCAGCTCAATCTGCCCAGAAGGAGATCAAAAATGTAAAAGTCTATTACGAAAAAGGGATGTTCGGTGGATGGCCGGCGAATTTTGGAATATGGAATTGGGGGAATGAGATTTTAGTGGGTTTTGCCAAGGGATATTACAAGGATCTTGGTCCCAAAATGCATAACATTGACCGTAATAAGCCGGAGCTCCATCTTCTGGCGCGATCACTCGATGGGGGTGAAACCTGGAAAATTGAAGATCCATGCAGCTCAGGGAGGGGAGACTTGTTTGTTCCAAATCATGGAAGCTATCATGGAATTGAACGGACAGACGTTAAACTTGAGAAGGTGGTGCCTTGCAAAGGAATCAATTTTGAGAATCCCAATCTGGCGTTTACACTTCGTATGACCAATACGGATGGCGGAGAATCCCGTTTCTGGTACTCCTATAACAGGGGCCACAGTTGGAAAAGACCAAGTTTGCTTCCTGATTTTAATACTTTTGGGACTGCAGCACGAACTGATTATATTGTTGATGGCAAGAAAGAATGTACGCTTTTTATTACCGTCTCTAAATCAGATCATAAGGAAGGAAGGGTGATGTGCGTCAAAACTACTGACGGAGGAAAGAATTGGAACTTTGTGTCGTGGGTGGGTCCGGAGCCCAGGGAGGGGTATGCTATAATGCCAGCTTCGGCCCGCTTATCCAAAAATGAGGTGTTGGTTACCATACGTCGGAATACCCACATATCAGCCTATTTTTCCCCGGATAACTGTAAAACCTGGAACCGTTTGATTAATCCGGTTGAAGATACAGGTGAAGGGAATCCTCCCGCGATGATAAAATTGAAAGACGGAAGAGTTTGTCTTGCCTATGGAAGCCGCAAAAAACCATTCAGCATTTGTGCAAAATTAAGCAGCGATAAAGGTCAATCATGGAGTAATGCCTTTACACTTCGCAGCGATGGTTCAGGAAGAGATATGGGTTATCCCAGAATCGTTCAAAGGCCTGATGGCAAAGTTATAGTGGTTTACTATTTCCAGGATGAAAAAACCGGTCCCGAGCGTTATATCGGCTGCACAATTTGGAGCCCGCCGGCTATTTAAATAATTATCAATTAAGAATGTTCAATGATCTTCCCGTTTGATTATCTGTTATTTATGAAAAATTATTTACATTGCATTATTGCGGTTAATAGCAAGAAATCCTAATTTTATGACCAAAAACCCGGAGCAAATTTGCAGATATTTTAGTGGGCATTTAGTTTTTTTATTTGACATAAAATCTATCTTGGCAGAATAGTTAATAATGCCACTCTTCCCGAAAGTAAATGGCATTATTTGAAGAATATTTCAGTATAAAACTTTAAAAAAGCGACGACTATGGCAAAGCTTACACAAGAGATGAAGGAGATGATTTTGACGCAACAATGTTTCCTGGCAACAGTGAGTACCGAAGGAGTTCCCAATAATGCCCCGAAACGTTCAACCAGGGTATTTGATGATGAGACCCTGATATTTAATGAAGGTACAGGTGGCTTAACTTTCAGGAACATCCTGGATGGTTCGAAGGTAGCTGTTGCTGTTGTCAACCGGGAGATTCTTGAAGGCTTCCGGTTCCTGGGAACACCTGAGGTTTTAACAAACGGAGCAGTTTATGAGAAAGCTGCAGAAGCAGCCACCAAAGCAAACATGCCTCGCCCAAAAGCTGCGATACTTGTTCATATTGATGAAATATTTAGTCTCAAACCAGGACCTGGAGCTGGAAAGAAAATAGCCTAAACACTTTTTTCATCATTTTCATCTGTTCAATCCGCTTTTATCAAAGGCGTTTCATACTTCTCCCCGGTTTGTTTAATCAGGGATATCATTGAATATGAAGACTTAGTAGTGAAAGAGTTTCAAAGTAGCCATGCAAATATGCCAATGATCTGTATGTCTAATCATCAGTTTAAAGTCAGCTGTTATGGATAGATTACTTCTCCTTTTAATCGTTTTATGGGGTGCCGGGGGTTGTGCTTTAAGTCAACGGCAAGCCATCCCATACGGGAATAATGACCCTGCAGGTCAATATTTTGATATCCGGGGGATTAAAATGTACTGCGAAGTTTATGGAAACGGTCAGCCTCTGTTGATGATTCATGGCAATGGTGGCTCAATAAATGCCTTTAAAAACAACATTGATTTCTTTGCCAAAAAGTACCGGGTAATTGTAGCAGACAGCCGCGCACAAGGTAAATCGGTTGATTCACAGGATTCCCTGAGTTTCGAAATGATGGCTGATGATGAAGCTGCCCTCCTGAATGCGATGCATATTGATTCTGCATATGTTCTGGGCTGGAGCGACGGAGGAATTAATGCTTTACTATTGGCAATGCGACATCCGGAAAAAGTAAGCAAACTCGCCTCAACCGGGGCAAATCTGTGGCCTGATTCAACAGCTATTATACCATCGCTTTGGAGAAGTGATAAAAAGTATTTTGAGAAAACTGATCCCCATGGGTTAAAAACATCAAAGGAGAAAAATGACTGGAAATTATTTTTGCTCGATTGGTACCAACCCAATATTCCACTAAATGCATTGCATACAATTCAATGCCCCTCATTGATTATCGGCGGGGACCACGATCTGATACGGGTAGAACATACTGCAGCGATTTATGAGAACATACCTAACGCATATTTGTGGATTTTACCTAATTCAAGTCATGGAACATTAATTGATCACTTCGATGAATTTAACCGGAAAGTAGATGAATTTTTCTCTTCTCCGTTTCATAAGTGGTAAATGAAAGAGGTTATTAAAAAATTGAGATTCAAATCGGATTGTACAGTAATTAATGCCCCTGCAGATTTAAAGCGGGAGTTTGTGAGCCTTGGGTGTTCAACCGCATTAGATCCGGAGGTTAAAAGTCGAAATACCCTGATTTTTATAAGAAATTTCAATGATTTTGAAGACTTTCTAAAATTCCGCATTAAAGAAATTGAGTCAGACGGCAATTTGTGGCTTGCCTATCCCAAACAAAGCTCGGGAATTAAGAAAGACATCAACAGAGATATTTTGCGGATAAATGCTGGACCATATGGAATTACCACAGTCGCCGCTATTTCGATCAATGATACCTGGAGTGCACTGCGTTTCAGACCAATTGATAAGATGGGAAAATAACCGAAAAATCTCAGTTTAATCTTTCTATATTCTTTTGATCTATAATTCCAGCCTCTATGCCAGGGTTAAGAACTACGGGATGGTGCTTTTTTTGTATCTTCATGTTAATCATCTCGACGAGTAATGAGAAAAATACGGCAAAGTAGACGTAGCCTTTAGGCACCTCGATATGGAACCCTTCCAATACCAGCATAAATCCAATCAGGATTAAAAAGGAGAGTGCCAAAATCTCGATCGTGGGGTGTCTGGCAATGAATTTGCCAATTTTATCGGCAAAGAAAATCATGATAAAGAGAGAAATAATGACGGCCAGGATCATGATTGAGAGTTGGCGTGTTAGTCCGACAGCCGTCAGTATGGAATCAAACGAAAAAACAATATCCAGCAGGATAATTTGAATAACCACCTTTGAGAGGTCTGATTTACCATCAGACTTACCTGTTTCGTGAAGATTTTCCATCTTTGTATGGATCTCGGACGTGCTTTTAGCCAGAAGGAACAGCCCTCCACTCATCAGAATTAATTCCCGAATACTGAATCCCAGGCCAAAAACCGAAAATAGCGGTTCTATCATGCTTTTGGTCATCCAGGAGATAACAGTCAAAAGGATTATCCTGAAAACAAGTGCAATACTCAGCCCTAATCGTCTGGCATATTGCTGATTATTTTCAGGAAGCCGGTTGGTAACTATGGATATGAAGATGACATTGTCCACCCCCAGAACAATCTCCAGAAAGGTGAGCATCAACAAGGCAATCCAGGCTTCAAAAGTGAAAAATAGCTCCATTTCACAAATATAAAAACATTCTGATTAGCGTGTCCTTTAAAATCATGGTCCAGTGAGTTATTTGTATTTTAAAGGACGAAAAGGGAGATGATCCAAATGCAGCCAAAAACAGTGATGCCCATAATGACGGTTGCCGTTGAATAGACTTTTAAAGTAACCTCAGTTTGCAGGTCAGAAAACCTGGTAATTACCCAGAAATAAGCGTCATTAGCATGGGAAATCATCATTGAGCCTGCTCCCATGGCCAGGGAGGCAAAAAGTCTTCCCATCCCAAACATCCCGCCGGATGCAACAATGATCAAAATTGGGCCTGCCTTTTCGATTGCAGTTTCGAATATCGCATTCAGATTTTTTATCCCCTTATCCACTAAAAGAAATAAGGAGAATAAAACACCGACAAACAATGCAATGACAGGTTGTCCGACTAACTGTGCGAATTTGACAAAAATATTTTGATCTTTCCATCCCCAAAGGCTAATCACTGATGTAATTGTGATAAGCAAAAGAGGAAGTAAAATGGGCAAGAGAGATAGAAACACCGGAGGAAGTTTCCTTTGTCCACTATCGATTATTTCAGGTATAAAATGAGCATGTTCATAATCTCTATCTTTGGTCATCATATACGTCCAAAAATAGGCGATCACGGCTCCGGGAATGGCAAAAATAATTCCGGCCAGGATAAAGTATCCCAAATTTACTTTCATAATTCCAGCGGCGGCCAAAGCACCCGGATGAATGGGCACCAGGCAATGAACTGAGTACAGGGAACATGCCAGCACAATAGCTATCATCGGCATGGCAATTTTTGATTTGGCACTAAACGATTTAGCCAGGCCGCTTAAAATAATGAAACCCGAATCACAAAAAATGGGTAATCCGGCTACAAAACCTGTAATTCCCAAAGCAACAGGGGCGTGTTTTGTGCCTGTTTTGGACAGCATATAATTTGCAATACTCAATGCACCACCCGTTTTATCCAGTACTGCAGCGATGATTACTCCAAATATGATTAGCAGCCCGATAGACCCCATTGTACTGCCAAAACCTTCCTTTAAAATTTTCACAATATCGGAATTTGGAATGGCTGTTACCGCCAAAAACAGAGAAACCAGAAAAAGCGAAATAAACGGATTCAGTTTCAGGCTTGAGGTAAAATAAATAATAACCAAAATACTGAAGAGCACCAAAAAAGAAATCGTTAAAACACTCATTTTATTTAGTTTAGTTCTTATTTTCTCTTCTGATCTTCCAGCCGAAACTCCTTTTTCTCTTTTTGATCCTCCCTCATCTCTTTCTCATCGTCCATCAATGGACTATTTTTCACTGCTTTCCAGTCAAATTTCTCATCCAGTGGGGTTAAAGCCTTAGTAGGATTAAAAATCCGGGCATCCACAGATATGGCATTATAAGGGGTGAAATCCGGTTTTGAAGTAAAGAAATCGGCAAAATCGTTGGCAGCTGCATCATATTGATTCAGATAGGGTATCCCAAGCACATTCCAGAAGGTTTTAAAGATACTTCCAAAACTGTAATGAATCGATGAAACGTAATTCCTTTTGGTATAAGGCGATATAACCATTAGGACGCTTCGGTGTGCATCGATATGATCCACCCCGTTTTGAGCATCATCCTCCGTAATTACGATGGCCATATTCTTCCAGTAAGCAGTGTGGGACAAGTACTCCACAATGCGTCCAATCGCGAGGTCGTTATCGGCCATATAGCTTTCCCTGAACGGAAACCCGGCTTCCGGACGTTCATCTGCACCATGATCGTTGGGTATAATCACTGTAAGCAGCGACGGCATTGTGCTACCAGACTTAATCCACTTTTCATCAAATTCATTGATAAACTGATGAATCCGGAATTGATCAGGTATTGCCATATTAAAAGTTGGATATTTTTTTGAAGTACGGGAGAACATTGGCAACGGAAGGGGATAATTGACATAATGTCTGATCCCGGTATATTTGAATGATACGTCATAAAATGAAGGGTCGAACATCACGCCAAAACCAAAGTTGAAAAATTCAATCTTGTTTCTTTCAAGGTGCTCCCACATTGATCCTGCCTCATTGTAATCCTCCGGATAAATGGCTCCTGCTGATCCGTTCATAGCCAGACTTCCAGGAGCCTTTGAGCTTGCCTTATAATAACGGTTGCCGCCATAACTTGCAGGTACCGTTGTTTCCACCCATTCATTCGGATAGGTATCAGCAAGCCACCGGTGCCCGTCGGCAGAAACATCCGAATCGACATAAAAATTATCGGCCAATGCAAATTGAGTCGCCAGTTTCAGGTGATTGGGCATAACAGTCGCATTTGTTACGCAAAAATCTTTTTTCCTGTTGGTAAAGTTGACCCCATAGCCGTATCGTGCAAGCGAGGGATCACCATCTCCTTTTTTAAGTTGTCCGAATATCTCATCGTAGGTACGATTCTCCTTCGAGATTAAGACCAGGTATTTGATGGGTGATTCTTTCTCGCCCCCAAACACCGGAATTGGATTGTCCCCTCTTCGCTTTTGAACAACGTTATAATCTTCAATACGGTAGTTGTTATCAATTACTTTTTTCGTTAGCGAAACCAACTGCTGATTGTCTGGAATTGGCATCACTGATACGGACCCCTTCATCAGATTCCCGATATAACTACCTTCCTTCCTCTCCACATAATTCCTGCCTCCGTTTGGTCCGCTCCCAAATCCTTTAGCATTGCCCACTATCAGCGATTTACCGTCAGGAGCAACCTCGAGTTTCGAAGGAAACCAGCCTGCAGGAATGTGTCCGATAACCTTCAAGGTTGGAATATCAATTACACCTATCGCATTTACGCCCGATTCAGCAACATACAGCCTTTTCTGATCAGGAGAGACTGCAAGTCCGAATGGAATTACTCCCCTGAACTGTTTTACGGCTGGAGTTAGCTTCAGAGGGATTTCTGCCGCAATCGTATCATGGGCGAGGTCTACCACCGATATATTGTCGTTTGTCCCGTTACTGACAAATACGTACTGATCTGTAACTGCCAATGAATTAGGACTTGAACCTCCCACAGCAGGAATCCCTTCAATTTTTTGTCCGACAAGGGTTCCCGTTTTTATTTTGACCTGAATTGCGGGTTTAACCGGATTCTTTAAAGAATAAGACCAAACCGAAAATGATTCGGGGACATTCGGATCACCCAGACCGGGGATATTGAACGAATCAATGACTAGCCCGTTCTTCATCTCTAGGGTTCCAAAGCCGAAAGGGGGGAATTCGAGCGCCTTTTTATAATCACTCCGGGCTTCGAGATTTCCGATTTTACTGTATTCGAACATCCCCACATTAGTCACATATACCTTCTCTCCATTGGGGGAAAGGATTACTCCAAACGGGTACCTGCCTGTATTGGTACTTCCTACAAGTTTTTTGGATTGTGTATCAATAACCAACAACCGGAATAACATCTGATCTACTGCATATAAATACCGGCCATCCCTGTTAAGTTTCAGATCACCGATATAACCGTCGGGCGTTTTTTGGCCGGTTTCAGAGACTGAACAATCTATTGAATCAAGTTTAGCTCCTGATGTCACTGAAAACAAATAGACCTTATTCTCCTCTCCGCCGGAGACATAGACAATTTTATTGTCCGGGGAAACCGCTACTCCCATGAACACAGAGGCCAATATCCCATTGTCAGTCGAGGCACCCGGTGGAACCTGTAAAACTACCGGGTGAGGAGAGTTTAGGTTTTTTATAATTGAAATTGAAAGCGGGGAGGTGCCTGAATTGGCAGTTACCGCCACGGTACCGTCTTTGCTCAGGGTCAATCCGTACGGATGGGGAGCAACTTCGACCGAATTCCCGTAAGGGGTTATGATCCGGCCATTCGGGATTACGGTTTTCCCTGTTTTGTGAATTTGCGTTACCAAACTTCCCGAAGGTGAAGAAACGACACTTAATCCGGGCGATATTTGCTGGGCTATTAAATGATTAAATGTCAGGCACAAGATCAATATAATAGCTGAGTTCAATTTCATAATATCTGGCTTTTAAAATTAGATTTGATTTTGGACAAGTGACTAAAATGCTTCCTTGAATTTGTCTTCAATATCATCACGGAGAAAAAAACGGGTTCCACTCTCGCTGAGATCCAATCCCACTATGCCAATTACAATCAAATTGACAAGGATCTTTTCCCCTTTCCATCGGGGAAGTTTTGCTTTTCGTACGAATTGATTCAGAGAAAGATGCTGATCTGATTCCAGTAATGTGAGAAGTCGTTTTTCCTCATCTGTAAATCGAATGAACACCCCGCTGGGATTTTTCTGCTGCTCCCAAACCTTCAGCAAAATTCCGGGCGCAAGGATATTCTGGTCATCTTTACGGATATAGACCAACCACTTACCCTCATCATTCTGGGCAAAATGAGGAATATCAGTGCTTTTGGGGATCGCTATTTCGAGGACTGTCTTTCCTTCGATGAGCCACTGCTGGGTCTGAAAATTAATGGGCGGTTTGCTGTATAATTTTGCGGCGGCCTCTGCCATATAATACTCTTCATCAGATTTCACACCTGCAACTGACCCGTTATCCCTGATTCCCAGCAATAAACGACCTCCGTCGGCATTGGAGAATGCGACCATCGACCGGGCAATCTTGCGCGAATCATTGATACAATATTTAAAATCCTGCCGTTGATGTTCACCTTCGGCAATCATTTTCATCAGTTTCAGGCTCATTTCTTCAATAACTTATAGTACTTCCAATTTGTTTAAGCAACAGGTAACTGGCGGCTGGCAGGTTTTAGCTGTACAAAATACAAATTGCACCTGATTTATCCTACTATATACAGCCTGGTTGTTTGCTTATCATCACTATCACTCGCCCAATATCAGCGAGTTCTAATAACTATGTAAATGATAATCATGAGCAAAAATCTACTTTAAAAGTGAGCCAGTTGCCAATCGCCATCAGCTAATAAATCACCTTCATTACACAATTCGCACAGTCAAAATCGAGTTTTAACTCGTTTTTCCCGTCATTCAGAAGAAACGGTTCATTAAAATTCTCAGGTTTGGTACCGCCGTATTTCGGACAAAATCCGAGCTGAAATTTCAGACAATGCCTGGTGGTCATCACCATTTTACCATGATATTCCGAAAGTTTCTCAAAAGCCATTTCCGGATTCTCAACCCCGTGACGCCGGAAAAACTGCAAGGCAAGCCTGTTGCTGATGTTCCCTTCATATCCGATATGGGTTGAGGGGTATGGAAAATTGTTTGGTATGTTAATCACCTGACAGGTTTTTTTTATCATTCTCGCTTTGGTAATCTTGTCAAGCAGCTCCCGACGCATGCCATTTAGTACTGAGGACTGGAAATAATATTTCTCAGTTCCGTTAGTCTTAATGGCTGTGACTACATAGATCGAATCCCCTGTTTTTGAGAGCTGATGATGGATTGTCTCTTTCGATTTTACCGGATCACGGGCCGGATCCTTCGAAAGTTCCCTGGTCAATTGCGCTTCAACCCCGCTTTCGTCCTGAGCTTTCAGTTCAAAACCGTTATCAGTCTCAGAAAGTTCAATAGAGACCCCGATTTTTCTGACCGTAAGCTCTGCCTTCAATTGTTGTTTAAAAATGTGGTCATAGTTTCGGTAAACTCTGGCCCCGGAATATATGCCATTCATCCTGTCGGGGAATATTCTTGTCCCCTCAGCGGTATTCACTTTGATTCCTATACTTTCACCCGACGGGGAAATAAAAACAAGTCCGTCATTATTGGCAATTTTAATAACGGTATTTAGTTCAAAATAGTTCGTGGTAACTTTGTTTACGACGCCCAGATCTTCACCTAAAAATTTTGGTGATTCAAACGAGGTGATCTCTTTTGACCGGCCATGAAGAAAATAGTCAGTTGCACCTCGGTTAAATGATTTAATGGGATTAGCCACAAAACCGAGAGATACCTTACCTGCCGAAGCTGACTGAAATTCAGGGTTATCCTCTAGAAAAGCGTCTATCTTCTGACGGTAAAATGCGGTTATGTTTTTCACATAATCGATATCTTTTAATCTCCCCTCAATTTTCAACGACTGCACTCCTGCTTCTGCGAGTTCTTTTATGGAATGGGAATGGTTCAGATCTTTGAGCGACAATAAATGCTGATCAGCGGAAATGATCTGTTTGTCAGCATCATAAAGTGTATACCGTTTCCGGCAGGGTTGGGCACATGCCCCGCGGTTGGCACTCCTTCCACCGATAGCATGACTCAGGTAACATCGTCCGCTAAAACTGACACAGAGTGCTCCATGAATAAAGGCTTCCAGTTCGATGGAGGTCTGGCCCCTGATTGCCCGGATCTGCTTCAGCGTTAATTCGCGCGCCAATACAGCCCTTTTGAAATGGACGGCCTCCAAAAACCGGAGTTGCTCGGGAAGGTAATTGTGGAGCTGAGTACTTGCATGAAGTGGCAGAGGCGGCAGATCCATCTCGAGAATTCCGAGATCCTGAATGATCAGTGCATCCACACCAGCTTCATAGAGATTTCTGATTTGCCTGCTGGCCTCTTCCAATTCACTATCGTACAGGATAGTATTCAATGCGACGTACACCTTTACCCCAAAGATCTGGGCCTCCGAAACCAGCTGTTCAATATCCCGGATGGAATTACCGGCATCCTCACGAGCCCCGAACTTTGGACCGCCAATATATACGGCATCTGCCCCATGGACAATTGCAGCACGACCACAAAGCAAATTTTTAGCGGGAGCAAGCAGCTCGATTGGTTTTGGGAATGCCATCAATCAAAGATTATCAGTTAATTTTCGCTCTGCAATTTACACTTTGCATTTTTCATTTATTTTAGTCACTTCTTCCCCCAGCGCTTCCCAGTATTCAAGTGCGCGGCGTGTGTGAGGAATGACAATGGTTCCTCCAACCAGGTTGGCTACGGAAAATATTTCGAAAAGTTCATCCGTATTAACCCCAAGTTCATGGCATTTTTCAAGGTGATATTTCACACAATCATCGCATCGAAGCACCATCGAACTTACTAAACCAAGCATCTCCTTTGTCTTTGAAGAGAGGGCACCGTCGAGATAGGTATTTGTATCTATATTGTAAATCCGTTTCATCACCTTATTATCTGAAGCCAGAATTTTCCGGTTCATCTTCTCTCTGTAAGTGCGAAAATCATCTACTAAATCACTCATAAAAATATATTTTAAACAATTATGTATTAGTTCACGTTTCTGTTTTGGCCGACAACAAAGTTATCACCATTTGACCATTCCAAGGAGGGAAAGGAGAATTAAAATGAATTTGCTTATATTTGCACTTCAAAAATACAGGAAAATGAGAACAACGATAATCCTGCTTTTAATTTTGGCATCTTTCTCAGGTTTCTCAGCAAAACCGGCAACCATCGCGCAGTTTGTTCAGTTTAGTGCATCGGATTCACTGATGATCTGGGAAAAATTAAATATCCAGTGCGATCCTAAAATTAATGACCTTCTCCGGCAGCAGGTGGATCAATGTAAGAAGAGTGGTACCATGAGTGGATTCAGGCTCCAGATCTATTTCGGATCGGGAGAAAATGCACACAATCAGGCCATCAGAATGAAGACTGATTTTCTCTCCTCCTACCCCGATGTGAAAACATATCTTTTTTTTAAATCTCCGGATTTTATTGTCAGGGTTGGAAATTTCAGAACAAAAAGTGAAGCATTGAAAATGCAGAAGTCACTGCTTTATAAATTCCCCAATGCTTTTATTGTAGCCGATGAGATTGTCTTTCCGGAATTATTAAACATTACATCTATCAATTAATCAGGAATATCCAGAATGAGTGAACAAATAAAACATGAATGTGGAATTGCTCTGATCAGATTGCTTAAACCGCTGGAATACTACCGCCTAAAATATGGAACCTGGCAATACGGGGTGAATAAGCTATACCTTCTAATGGAAAAGCAGCACAACCGGGGTCAGGATGGTGCGGGTACTGTAGGTGTAAAGATTAATGTTCCTCCGGGCCAGGAATATATCTTTCGTCACCGCTCGATTGATCCAAACCCGATAAAGGATGTATTTGGGAAAATATATAAAGAGTTTAATAACGCAGCAACTCAATACCCGCAAAGTTATCATGATCCGGTTTGGGCCAAAAAGAACCTCCCCTTCGCCGGAGAGGTTTATATGGGGCATCTGAGGTACGGAACATTCGGTCGCAACAGCGTTGAGTACACTCATCCAGTTTTGCGTTTAAATAACTGGAGATCCAGAAGCCTTGTACTGGCCGGAAATTTCAATCTGACCAATGTTGACGAATTGTTTGACCTTCTTGTCGGATTGGGGCAACATCCTAAAGGATTTACCGATACTGTGACCATTCTTGAAAAGATAGGCCATTTTATTGATGAAGAAAATGAATCGCTCTTCAGACAGTACAAAAATGAAGGGTTCAGCAATAAAGAGATCACCGGATTTATCGAGGAAAACCTGGATATCCGAAAAATATTGGAACGGTCAAGTCGTGACTGGGATGGTGGTTACACCATTGGAGGGATCCTCGGACACGGAGATGCATTTGTCGTTCGCGATCCATGGGGTATCCGTCCCGCATTCTATTATGCTGATGATGAAATTGTCGTTGTCGCCTCAGAGAGGCCTGTTATTCAGACAGTTATGAACGTTGGCTGGAATCAGGTAAGCGAGATTGAACCTGGCAATGCCTTGATTATCAAGACAGATGGAACTGTGACTCATGAGGCTGTAAGAATACCTCAGGAACGAAAGTCTTGCTCCTTTGAGCGGATCTATTTTTCAAGAGGTTCTGACCGGGATATTTATCTGGAACGTAAAAAACTTGGATTCCTGCTCGCGCCGGTTATCCTCGATAAAGTAAATCATGACCTTAAAAACACGGTCTTTTCATATATACCCAATACTGCAGAGACTGCTTTCCTTGGAATGATGGAGGGAATACGCACTCAACTTATTAATTGGAAAAAAGAAAAGATTCGTGCCCTGGGTAGCGCGATTACTGACTCCGATATTGAAGAGATCATTTCCGTTCAGCCACGCATGGAAAAGATAGCCATAAAAGATGTGAAAATGCGCACTTTTATTGCAGACGATTCGAGTCGAGACGATTTGGTTGGTCATGTTTATGATGTAACCTACGGTATTGTTGAAAATCACAAAGATACCCTGGTGGTTCTTGACGATTCCATAGTTCGGGGAACCACTCTGAAACAAAGTATTTTAAAGATATTAGACCGCCTTAAACCAAAAAAGATCATTATCATTTCTTCAGCCCCACAGATCCGGTATCCCGATTGCTATGGAATTGATATGGCAATTCTGGCAAAATTTGTGGCATTTGAAGCTGCAATTGTGCTGCTCAAAGAAACCGGGCAGTCTAAAGTTATTGATTCTGTTTACCGGAAATGTAAACAACAACAACATCTACCCAAAGAGGAGATGGTAAATTATGTGACCGAGATCTACAAGCCATTTAGTGATGAGCAGATATCCAAAAAAATTGCTGAATTACTCAAACCGGCAGATTGCAAAGCTGAAGTTGAAATTGTTTACCAAACCGTTTACAATCTTCATATTGCATGCCCGAATGATCTGGGTGACTGGTACTTCACAGGAGACTATCCGACACCGGGAGGGAATAAAGTCGTAAATACGGCGTTTATAAACTTCATTGAAGGCATAAAAGGGCGGGCGTATTAGAAGTGCAAAGTGGTAAATGCAAAATGCAAAATTTAAAATGCAAAACCACTTTGAATTTTAAATTTTGAATTTTCCCTTTTACATTGGTCACTTTCCCCTTTTTCTCCCTTTGTTTTTGGTCTCGCGAAGTTGAGTACTTTTCTGATTAAAACTGAAAGAACTCTTTGCAAGGCGGGTTTTCTTTTCATGAAAAGCCCCTTTGAATTCAGGGTCTGCCAATCGTTTTTGACGGTCAATTTCACGATCAATCACTTGTTTTTCTGGTTTACTTAACGGAATAACATCAATTGTTTCAGGTAATTGCAGCTCTTCGATCTTCATCCGGATCAACTCTTCGATATTCCTTAGGTGAAAGTCCTCTTCGGGACCTATAAACGAGATTGCGACACCGTCGGTGTTTGCACGGGCTGTCCTCCCAATGCGATGAATATAATCCTCGTATCGTGGAGGAAGGTCAAAATTGATCACATGTGATATTTTACTCACATCGATCCCACGGGCAGAGATATCGGTTGAAACCAAAACCCTGACATTTCCCGACTTAAAAGCTTCAATCGCATTGATCCGCGAGCTTTGCGCTTTGTTGGAATGAAGAATCCGAACTTCCCCTTCTGTCTTTTTCTTAATTACTTTATATACTGCTTCTGCATTCTCCTTGGTCCGGCAAAAAATGATTATCCGTTTAAATTCTTCCTCATCATTCAGCAGGTGATTCACAAAATTCAGCTTGGTTTTGAAATTTGGTATCCGGTAAAAGTATTGCTTGACCCTATCGACCGGCGTTGCTGATGGGGCAACCTCAACGCGTTCAGGAAAAGTGAGGAATTCATGACTCATATTTTCGATGCTTTCGGAGAAGGTAGCCGAGAAAAGGAGGTTTTGACGGCGTGGGGGAATAACCTCGAAGAGCTTATTCAACTGAGGCATAAAACCCATGTCAAGCATCCGGTCTGCTTCATCAATGATCAGCGTTTTAATGCTTTTCATACCGAAAGCCCCTGCGCGGTATAGCTCCCATAACCGACCAGGCGTAGATACGAGTATATCAACCCCGGGTTCAAGCAGAGATGCATGTTTGGTCCATCCGATTCCTCCGTAAACAGCGGCATGCCGGATATTGGTGTATTGCGAAATTTCCGCAATATCCTCACCCACCTGAATAGAAAGTTCGCGCGTGGGAACCAGCACGATGGCACGTGGATCCTTTCCTTCAGCTTTCACCAGTTTCATCAATAACGGGATGATATAAGCGGCGGTTTTACCAGTTCCGGTCTGGGCAATTCCCAAAATATCCTTGCCTGATTTAATCACAGGGATGGCCTGCTCCTGAATTGGAGTCGGGGTTGTAAAACCAATCTCATTTAGTGCCCGTAAAATTGATTTACCAATTCCAAATCCTTCAAATGTTGACATTCTCAATCCTTTAAATATGACGCAAAGGTAACTTTTCTTTCCCAGAATCTACCTGCCGGATTTAACCGGCTGATTTGGTGGTATTTATTTTACAGGCTGTTAGGTTGTAGGCTATTAGGCTGTGTATGCTATAGGCTATTGGTATGTAGGCTATTAGGCTTTGCCCCCAACCTAAAAACCTAACAGTCTAATAGTCTAACAGTTCTTTCATAACGCCTTAAACATTTTTCCCGGGAGTCCTTTGACTATACCCGCAAACTCAAGATTGAGTAAGGTTGGTGATACTTTGCTCATCGGAAGGTTCGTTTTAAGGCAGATCAGATCAATGGCGGTTTCCCCTTCACTGCGAAGCAGATCGATAATTAATTTTTCTTCGGGATTAAAGTCATAGAAAAGACAGGGTTGAATGGCGTCTGGTTGGCTTTGGGTCGCACTCCAGTTCATGGCATATTCCAGGTCAGATACTGATTCAATCAAAGCAGCCCGGTTTGATTTTATTAAAAAATGACATCCCTCAGAGAATATATCGCCTACCCGGCCGGGGAAGGCGAAAACATCCCGGTTATAGGAATTTGCAATATCAGCGGTGACTAAAGCACCCCCTTTTCTCGCCGACTGCACTACGATTGTAGCGTCTGACATGCCGGCGATAATGCGGTTTCGCCTCAAAAAATTGGTCCTGTCAATGGATGAATGACTTAAAAAGTCTGAAACCAATCCCCCGCTACTTTCAACCATTTCCCTCGCAATTGCCGTATGAATTGCGGGATATACAGTTTCGAGCCCATGCCCTAAAACTGCAACAGTCGGTAACCCGTTACGCAATGCTGATTTGTGCGACTGGATATCAATTCCGTAGGCCAAACCACTGACAATAAGGATATAATATCCCCTCTCGGCCAGCGATAAGATAAACTGTTCGACCATCCTCCTCCCGTAATCTGTGGCATGCCGGGTTCCCACAATGCTGACAGCTTTGGGACAATTCAGCATTGGATTTCCTTTGATATACAGGACAATTGGCGCATCAGCACAACCCAGCAATCGCTGCGGATAATCAGCATCCAGGTAGAAAAGGGCTTTCACCCCATTTTTTTGGACAAAATCCACTTCCCTGCCGGCACGTGACATCACTTCTGATTGGATGATGTTTTTGGCCAGTATACTGCCAATTCCGGGAATCTGGCGTAATGCCTTCTCTTTTTCACGGAAAACCTGTTCTGCCGACCCCGTGTAAGCAATCAACGCTTTTGCAGTGATGCTGCCGATTCCCGGAATCAGAGACAAGGCAATCTTATAGATCAAATCATCTGCCATAATATAACTTAGTTAGGAATCAGGCGCTCAAATTAAGGATCAAAGCTTTTGTAACCACTTCCGCGATAACCGAAATTTCTGCGACTGGCAATTCGTTGGGGAGATTTAGATTCAGTTGTCGTATCGCGGATATACTCATGACGGCTCCAAAGGCGTGTTGAATAGTTCGTCTGGTATCGATTCTCAATATCCGGATCAGAAAAAGCTGTTGGCTGAGATTTCCTGACTGATATCAACGACTCCTGGAACAACGTCGAATCCACCTCTTTTATAGCTTCAATAGCTTCTGGAATATTTGGCATTTCAACAAATCCGTAACCTTTTGACCGGCCGGTAGAATGATCCATAATCACATTGGCGGAGATCACCGAGCCATAATGTGCAAATAATCCTTGAAGGTCCCTGGAGGTGGTATTGGGACTTAGTTTTGCTATAAATAAGGTCATAATAATCTGTTTCCTGTAAAGTTAAGCAAAATATCTGAAAAAAGACAAGGCAAATTTTCACTAATTTTTGATCGTTTTAACCCTTCCCTGCTAACCAGTTTTCATTACCTTTGTTCAGATGATTGACCAGGGAACGCTACAACAAATACTCGACGCTGCAGAGATTGCAGATGTGGTTGGTGATTTCGTAACCTTAAAACGGCGCGGGACCAGCTTAATTGGTCTATGCCCTTTTCATAACGAAAAAACGCCCTCCTTTAATGTGTCGCAGGCCAAAGGAATTTATAAATGTTTTGGATGCGGGAAAGGGGGCTCCTCTGTGAACTTCATCATGGAGCATGAACACCTCTCCTATGCCGATGCGTTGAGATGGCTGGCCAATAAGTACAACATCCAGATCAGGGAAAAAGAGGAAAATCCTGAAGACATTAAGGAGCGAAATGATCGGGAAAGTCAGTTGATCGTTTCGGAGTTTGCCCAGAAATTCTTTAGCGAACAGCTATGGGAAACAAATTCAGGTAGACTCATTGGTCTCTCCTATCTCCGGCAGCGGGGAATGAGAGATGAGATTATCAAAAAATTCGGCATCGGATATTGCCCGGAAGGGAAGGATACCATGACCAGTGCCGCCATTAAGGAGGGTTTCAAAATGGAATACCTTGAAAAGACCGGACTGACAATTAAACGTGAAGATTGGGTTCGTGACCGGTTTGCAGGTCGTATGATGTTTCCGATCCATGGAATTTCAGGGCGGGTAATTGGCTTCGGTGGACGGACCCTTACCCAGGATAAAACCATCGCGAAATACCTGAATTCCCCCGAATCGGATATTTACCATAAAAGCCGGGTTTTATATGGGATTTTTCAGGCCAAACGAAGTATTATCAAGGAAGATAAGTGTTATCTCGTTGAGGGATATACCGATGTAACCTCACTCCATCAGTCGGGAATTGAAAATGTCGTGGCATCTTCGGGAACTTCTCTTACCATTGATCAGATCAGGCTTATCAGAAGGTTTACCAACAATGTCACAATTATTTACGATGGTGATCAGGCGGGAATCAAAGCATCGATGCGGGGGATCGATATGGTTCTTGAGGAAGGGATTAATGTCAAAGTTCTGCCGCTGCCCGAAGGTGAAGATCCCGATTCTTTTTCACGGTCCATGAGCGCCACCCAATTGGGAGAATATATCCGTGCAAATGAAACCGATTTTATTAAATTTAAAACGAAATTATTACTTGCCGGTGTCGAAAATGATCCGATCAGCCGTGCAAAGTTAATTACCGATATTGTAAGCTCAATTGCCGTTATCCCTGCTGAAATCGTTCGGTCAGAATACCTGAAAGAGTGCAGCAGACTCCTGGATGTGCGCGAAGCTGTCCTTTACAACGAAATTCGAAAACTAAAGGTAAAATCCGAAGATGAGCTGATTAAGCACCAGGAAAGGGAACTGATCAGAGAAGCCAATGTGAAGGCTCCCGTTTTGGCAGTCCCTTTACCTGAGATTAATCCATGCGAAAATGAGGAGCGGGAACTGTTGAAACTGCTTTTAAAATATGGTTCACACCAGATTTTTGAAGTCGAAAATCCAGAGACCAACCTGACTGAACCGGTTTATGTAGCCGGATTCGTCCTTTCGGAGTTGGAAGCCGACCAGATGGTCTCTGTAAATCCTGTGATCAAAGCTGTTTTTGATGAATATCAGGAATATGTGGAGGTTAAGAACTTTGATGCCATCAAGCATTTTGTAAACCATCCCGATCTTGCGGTCAGTCAGCTGGTCTCGGATATCTTATCCGAAAAAAATAAACTGAGCGATTTTTGGCGAAAGAGGGGGAGTTATATCGAAGAGGAACACGAAATTCTTTATCAATTGGTTCCTAAGGTGTTACAGGAATACAAGCTAAGGTACATCACCTTTTTAATTTCGCAGGCTGAGCAGGGAATAAGAAAAGCCTATGAAAATCACGACGATGAAGCAATTCAGGATTTTCAAAGACGGTATCAGAAACTGAAAACTGTTGAAGGGCTCCTTTGCGGTCATCTCGGTCGAAGGACAATTACGTCTTAATCCTTATTAAATCAGTCGATTAATATTTTTGTGCTAATATAAAATGATTTTCAATGATACCCGAATTTTCAAAAGATACCCTGGAAATTATTTCCCTCATTGAAGCTTGGGAAGACAAGCTGAAAGGACTTTCAACTGAGGTGATTATAGAACGAAGGAATATTCAAAACCGGACAATTAAGCAAATTCTTGGTCATTTAATCGATTCAGCCTCCAATAACACCCATCGGATTATTCATTTACAATATCGCGAGAGCCCCATGAGTTTTCCCAATTATGCCTTTGAAGGGAACAATGACCGGTGGATAGCGATCCAGAATTATCAGGAAGAGAACTGGGAAAACCTCATATTATTGTGGAAATATTTGAATATTCATCTGGTTCATGTGATACAAAACGTACTGTTCGAAAAGCTAGGAAATGAATGGATTGCCTCTTCTGAACAAAACGTGTCGCTAAAAGAGATGGTCCACTATTATCTCAACCATCTCGAGTTGCATCTCAGTGAGATTGAAGAATTAATCGAAATGCAATAGTTTAACATACAATCAATTCCAATATTTTTGTTTTAAATTTATCCATGAACATTACCCATAAAAATAGCTATGATATTTGTTACCGGCGGGACAGGAATGGTAGGGGCCCATTTAATCTATGACCTTGTGCTGAAAGGAGAGAAAGTTCGTGCACTAAAGCGTCGCGGTAGTAGTTTGAATCGGACCAAAAAAATATTCTCTTTTTATTGTGTTGACCCTGAGTCATTCCTGCAAAAAATTGAATGGGTTGAAGGGGACTTACTGGATAAGGAAGGTCTTCACGAACTCCTAAATGGTGTCGATCAGATTTATCATGCAGCGGCAATTATCTCTTTTGATTCACGTGAAAGAGATGCAATCATTCACAATAATTGCGAAGGAACGGCCAACCTGGTTGATCTGGCATTATCAATGGGAATTCCTCGCTTTTGCCATGTGAGTTCTATCGCTGCAATTGGCTCTTCGCCCGAAGGGATTGAAACAAGCGAAGACCATCCCTGGCGTAACTCAAGAGACCATTCCGCCTATTCGGAAAGTAAATACCTATCTGAAATGGAAGTTTGGCGGGCAATCTTACAAGGATTGAATGCTGTAATCGTGAATCCATCCGTCATAATTGGCCCCGGAGACTGGAAATCTGGAAGTTCGATGGTATTTTCCAAAATATGGCGCGGATTGAAATTTTACACCAAAGGGGGCACCGGATTCGTACATGTACGCGATGTAACTTCAGCCATGCAGCTTCTCATGGCAAATGAAACATGGGAAACTGTTAAGAATCAGAGATATATTCTAAGTGCTGAAAATCTTACTTTCCATGATTTCTTTAATCAGATTGCCGATAATCTACGGGTGTCTCGCCCGAAAATAATAGCAGGCAAAACATTGATGAAAATTGCCTGGCGATTATTCGCAATTGTTAGACTTTTAACAGGTATTAAACCGGCCATTAACAGGGAAACAGCCAGGAGTGCCTACAAATTAAGCGCTTATGATGGCTCCAAAATCTGTCGGACCATCGGATTCAAATATACTCCGGTTGAGGTTTCAATCCGTGAGATCTCCCTTATTTTTCTGAACGACCACGGTCATCAGTAGACTTAATCTCTTAAAATCAACGTTCCCATTTTTAAATGAATATGATTAAAAAAATAAATAGAACCAGCTCGGGTCCGATGCTTCTTTTTTCAATTATTCTCCTTTTGTTTTTTGGGGGATCTTCCTGTGGAAACCAGTCTGGCGAGAAGACAGAGGGTAAAAGTTCCGGATTTCTGAATAAATTAACAGAAGATGATTCTGATGACGTGGCAGGAGAAGGGGTAAATGCCTTGCTGATATCGCCTAAAAATCCCCGTCCCGGGGAGGTTTTCCACATACTTGCGACAGGTGGGAAAGGCGTTCTGAAAGCTCCAATATCTGTCAGAGGTGTTTCAGGTTCAATTGAGTCCCGGAAAAGCCGAAACGGAAATGGATTACCTTACTGGAAAATCGATGAGTTCGTTGCCGGTTCGGAGGGTAAATATGAAGTTACGTTACAGATTGACAACAAGAAGGTTAAAAATCTCACTTTTGGAGTAACATCCAGGCCGTCCTTGCCAGGCTCCAAGGCTATCTGGCAAAATGAACTTTCATGGGGAGCTGAAACGGAAGCCCTGTATTCGGCCTGGATAAATGCACTCTTTTATGATGCTGATGAAAGTGCCTCGTGGACGTCACTGCATTCCGTGATGCAAAACAGCGAACGCAATTTTCTGTACAACCATCTTTCCCTGGATGAAGATAATCCGGCAGGAAAGTCCCGGATAATCATGCAACCTGACTGCGCCGATAACCCGTTTTGTCTCAGGGCCTATTTTGCCTGGAAACTGGGTCTTCCGTTTGGGTACCATGAATGTGACCGTGGTGCCCTTGGCCGAAATCCCAAAACAGGGAGATGGATCACCAATGATTCTCCATCGTCAAAAACCAACCCGGTTCTGGCGTTCAATTCATTCCTAAGAAGGGTAATGGATGGTGTCCATTCGGGAACTGCAAGAACGGCACTTCGTGATGAAAACTCCGATTACTATCCTGTTCCCTTGACCAGAAGTGCATTACTGCCGGGCGTTGTTTTTGCCGATCCTTATGGCCACACATTAACACTTGTCAAGTGGATTCCTCAATCGGAGGGAAAACCAGGCACCCTCCTTTCCGTTGATGCACAACCGGATGGTACGGTCGCAATTAAACGATTCTGGAAAGGGAACTTTCTTTTTACTACCACGGGGGTAATCGGCGAACCTGGCTTTAAAGCTTTCCGACCGATCATCCGGAAAGGGGGACAGTCTATTCTTTTGACCAATAGTGAAATATCCGCAGATTCCGGATTAACCGGCTTTTCACTTCAGCAGAAAGGGTTGAATGGAGATTCGTTTTATCATATCATGGACCGGAATATTAACCCGAAACCTCTGGATCCTGAAACAGCCTTGCTCGATCTGGTCCAGGCCCTCTACGAACAACTTTTGGTAAGAATTACGTCGGTAAATGTGGGTGAGAATTATATGAAATCGCATCTCGGGGCAATTGTCCCAATGCCATCCAGTGCTGCAGGGGTATTTCAGACAGGAGGCCAATGGGAAGACTTCTCAACCCCTAATCGCGATCTAAGACTTTTGATTGCAATGGATGCGGTACTCGATTTTCCGGATAAGATAGTCCGATCTCCTGAAGACTTCAAAATGCCGATACTTCAATCACCTGAAAAGGTTAAGAAAAATCTGGAAGCTCTTCTATCCCGCAAATTGTCTGAACTTTCGATTACCTATACCCGCACAAACGGTTCAGAACAAAAGCTGACAATCGCTGATATTTTACTAAGAAGGGAGGCGTTCGAAATTGGTTACAACCCGAATGACGGGATTGAGATCCGTTGGGGTGCAAAAGAAAACAGCGAGGAACGGTCAACCTGTCACCGGCATGTTCCTCCCGGCCAAATGCAGACTATGCGATCGGTTCGTACATGGTTCAGTAAGAGGTTGCATCCACCAACATAATTATAGTTTTGGACCTGTTTTTCAGGATAGGTCTGAGTTATTACTAAAAACACAGAAAATTTGTATTTTTACCCCGGAGGAACTCCAAAAAATCGGATTTTCTTGCAGCCATTACAATTCGAGATTTCCTAAACTTGTGATATTACATGGAAACTTCCGTAGGTCTTTCCAATATTCAGGATTCTGATCTTTAAGGATGTATGCCCCAAATCAAAAATAACTAATTATGAAACTGATTTTCATAGTGTTAGCTGCTTTTTGCTATTTGTCAGTCGTCGGACAACACACATCAGGTTTATTGCATTGGAATAAAGAACAATCAAGAACAGAAATCGATTGGCTGACTGAGAAAGCGAAAGCCAAAACAAACCTTTACAAGACGGATGATGGTAAGCTTGTTTTCAGCAATGGCTTGGTTTCCAGAACTTTCTCATTAACGCCAAATGGAGCAACAATTGGATTGGATCTGTTAAATAACAACGAATCATTTCTGAGATCGGTACGGCCTGAAGCTGAAATTGAGATAAATAGAATAAGGTTTGCAATTGGTGGTTTAACCGGGCAGCCGATTCATAACTACCTGTTGCCTCAATGGCTCCTAACGATGAAAGCTGATCCCCTCGCTTTTAAACTGGTTGATTTTAAGATTGGAGAAATTAAAGCCCGATTCCCCTGGGAAAAGAGGGCAGAATGGATGCCAAGGAATCTGCCGTGGCCTTTGCCCGGCAAAGAGCTGGTCTTCCGGTATCGCCTGGATGATTCAGCCATCAGATTGCTTACTGAAAAATTCAAGCCGCAGGATAAAGCCCGGTTTGAGTATTTGAAGGCCATTACTGCAGAAGTTCATTACGAATTATATGACGGAATGCCTCTCTTCTCGAAGTGGATAAAGGTGATCAATGAAACGTCCGGAGAAATTAAAATAAACACCTTTAAAAGTGAAATACTGGCGGTCACAGAGCCCGAAAGTGCAGTCGATTCAAAGAAGAATTGGGAGCTTCCCAACATAACGGTGGAGTCGGACTACAATTTTGGGGGGATGTCAAATGAAGCTCTTTTCCACTCAAGTATTGGCTGGAATATTGACACCCTGTATAAGACACAGGTGAGCTATGAGCGCACGACCCCATGCCTGCTGGAAGCCTACCCTAAATACGGGCCCGATCAAACAGTAAAAGCTGGCGATGCATTTGAATCTTTCCGGATCTGGGAGCTTATCCATGACAGTTGGGACAGGGAGCGTAAAGGTCTGGAGCATCGACGGATGTTGCAGGCATTGGCACCCTGGGCAACAGAAAATCCAATTCTGATGCATGTTAGCGGCTCGCAGTATGAGCCTGTGAAAAAAGCAATTGACCAATGTGCGGAGGTTGGTTTCGAAATGGTAATCATGACCTTTGGAAGCGGGTTTAACGTAGAGGATGAAACTTCCGGGAATCTGGAGCAGATGCGAAAACTGGCAGACTACGCACATTCAAAAGGGATTGCCCTGGGTGGCTATTCCTTGCTGGCAAGCCGTAAGGTAGGCGGAGGAAATGATGTGGTTATGCCAAAGGGTATGAGCCCCACTTTCGGAAATTCTCCATGTCTGGAAAGCAATTGGGGAATCAATTATTTCAGGCAGCTTTATAATTTTTACGAAAAAACAGGGTTGGACATTCTGGAACATGACGGCTCTTACCCGGGCGATATCTGCATTTCAAAAGATCATCCCGGTCACACGGGGCTGGAAGATTCACAATGGAATCAATACAAAAGGATTACTGACTTTTATAAATGGTGCCGTGGAAAGGGGATTTACCTTAATGTGCCTGATTACTACTTCCTGAGTGGAAGCAATAAAACCGGAATGGGCTACCGCGAAACCAACTGGTCGCTACCACGCGCTCAGCAGGAGATTATCGAACGTCAGAATATTTATGACGGAACCTGGGACAAGGCCCCGTCAATGGGTTGGATGTTTGTTCCGCTCGTTGAATATCAGGGTGGAGGAGAAGCTGCGACAATTGAACCGTTAAAAGAACATCTACCTCATTACGGTCAGCGACTGGCCAATCTTTTTGGTGCGGGTGTTCAGGCCTGCTACCGTGGTCCACAGCTTTACGATTCGCCGGAAACCGAAGCATTGGTCAAAAAATGGGTCACTTTCTATAAAAAACACAGGGCAGTGCTGGATGGCGATATTATCCATGTCCGCCGGCCGGACGGGAGAGATTATGATGCCATACTTCATGTTAATCCGTTTGGTGAAGAAAAGGGTCTTCTGATGATTTATAATCCATTGGATGAGGCAATAACCAGCCATCTGGAAATTCCGGTCCATTATACGGGCCTGAAAAACAAGATAAACGTGCAGGAACAGGAGGATGGTTCAGAAGTTTCTATTGTTCCTGTTGTTTCTGATGGTCTGGCAGATAAGATCTCCTTGACTATCAAGATTCCCGCACATGGCTATAATTACTACATTTTTAAATAGTTAATGAACATTTTATACCCTGGAGTTTATCATCCACGGATGGATTCCCAGGTTTTAACGATTTAAGGAGCTCTTTTTTTCTGAGAATCTGCCACGGAATTTAAATGTTTATCTTAGAACCAAATTACTGAATATCTGATGAATCATCTGTACATCACCCTGTCTCTAATGCTTTTCGGTTTTTTTATCAGACCTGCTGACGGACAACATCTTGTTTTGAATGGTGAACCTGTGGCCAAAACTATCCTCTCTGTTTCGAGTGATTTGCCTGATTTTGAAACCAACTATCAGATAACGTGGTCAGGGTCTGCTAAGGCAAACGGGAAATGGGAGGTTCTTCCCGGAATAAATACCAAAGAAATTGTATTGCTATCCGGTTATGCCGGCAAATACGTTAAATGTGAGATCTCTCCGCTCAGGACGATAAAAAATGGGAATAAACTCACTGTCACGACAAAGACACCTGTTCTATTCAAAGGAAATCCCAATACCGACTGGTTCAGAAATGCAGGAGTTGGGGTAATGCTTCATTTTCTCAAAGCTGTTTTTGTTCCTGAAGGGGGTTCCAAAGAATATAATGAAATAGTAGATCATTTTGATGTTGAGCATTTTGCGGAAAACTGCAGGGAGGCCGGAGCCAATTATGTGATGTTTGCCCTCGGACAGAATGATGGCTACTATTGCTCCCCCAATCGAGCCTATGATTCAATTGTTGGGGTATCACCCGGAGAGCTTTGCAGCAAGCGTGATTTACCCGCCGAACTTTTCAGGGCTTTGGATAAGAGAGGTATCCGGATGATGTTTTATTTGCCGGGAAATCCCCCAATCCGAAATGAACTTGTGGATCAGAAATTCAAATACACTTTTGGAAAAGATTCCCCGACTTCGCAATTCACCCAGTCGTGCTGGGAGGCGGTGATCCGGGAATGGAGCCTGCGTTACGGAAAAAACCTCTCAGGGTGGTGGTTCGACGGGATGTACCGGGGCGGCATTATTGAAACCCGATCGGATATGAGTCTGAAGCATAACATCAGCACCCAAACCCTGGCGGCAAAGGCAGGAAATCACAGCAGTATAGTAACTTACAATTATGGGGTCAATACGATTCAATCAAACTCCCCCTATGACGATTTTAGCGCCGGTGAAGAGGGACGGATTGTTCAGGTACCCCAAAACCGTTGGGTGGTCGATGGTGTGCAATGGTTCCTTTTTACCTGTCTCGGTGAAACCTGGGGCAAGGGAGGGATGCGTTTTAAAACAGCCGATTTGGTGGAATGGTCACATAAGGTTTTTGACAAGGATGGCGTAATCTGTTTTGATATCCATGCCGATAAACACGGATCGATAGATCCTGATCAACTCAGACAGGTCCGGGCAGTAAGAAAAGCATTGGATCTGTCCTTAGTCAGAAGATCGGGGAAATAGATAATCAGTTACTTTGTAGTCTTCTCTTTCTTTGCGAGACCTTGTTTTCGCGAAAAGACGCAGGGAAACGCAAAGGGGAAAGCATAAGCTTAAAAGTTTAAAGCAATTAAAAAATCTCTATATGCACGCCACAAAAACTAAAAATTCATTTTGGCTGATTCTGGTGCTGTTCATCATTGTGTACGGGTGCAACTCTGGCCATAATGGTACTGGGAATGAATGGACAATTGCAGGCATGGGTGAACTTTTTAAGGCTCCTCCCAAAGGGATAACCAGCCGTTGGGTCAGCCCCGAAAATCCAACCGGTGAAAAGGGGAAAGGGGGTCTCACGAACAAAGGAGCCAAAGGAAATGCATTTTTCATTATCGCACCGGGTGAAAAGAAAGTCCTTTTTGATGTTAAAGGGGCAGGCATTATCAACAGGATGTGGCTGAGTGGTACAATCGGTGTCAACCAGATTCAGCGCAGGGCCGTGCGGATTGATATGTTTTGGGACGGATGCCTAAAGCCTGCTGTTTCAGCTCCTGTAGGTGATTTTTTCGGCATCGGACTTGGGTTGATTGCCAAATATGACAATGCCCTTTTTTCAAGCCCGGAAGCCCGGTCATTCAACTTTACCATCCCTATGCCTTACCGGAAATCAGCCTGTATCACTCTGACCAATGAATCGGCTGAAGAGGTCTGGATCTGGTACGACATCAATTACCTGGAAGTGGATAAACTGCCTGCAGATGCCATGTATTTTCATACTTATTGGAACAGGAATTTAAAAACAACACCGGGTGAGGATTATGTAATTCTACCTAAAGTTGATGGAACAGGCAGGTACATCGGAGCAAATATCGGGGTGATCGGCAATCCCGTATATCGTGGAACCTGGTTCGGTGAAGGGGAGGCGAAAATATACCTTGATGGCGATGAACAGCATCCTTCGTTGGTGGGAACCGGAACCGAAGATTTTATCGGTTCAGGATGGGGACAGGGCGAATATGCTTCCCGCTCTTTTAGGTCTCTGGTTTCTGATCGCGATAGTGATATTTATACCTTTTATCGCTACCATATTGCAGACCCTATCTATTTCCATAAGGATTGCAAAGTTACACTCCAGCAGATGGGAAGCGCAGATAAGAATCAACTGCTTAAAATCAGGAGAAAAGGGGGCGTCGTCATTCCCGTCTGGTTATTGGGAAAGGATGGAAACAAAACCTATCAACACCGGTTGCTTGACGAAAAAAATCCCCCAAAAATCGAAGACAAGGAGTTTCCTGTAACTGCCACCAACTATTACCGCAGCGATGATGTGTCTGCAACAGCCTATTTTTACCTCGATAAACCTGAAAATAACCTGCCTGAACTTCCGTCACTTCAACTCCGGATGAAAGATCTCGAAAGAAGGGTTTTTAAGGTGCTTCGCAAGAAATAGGAAATCAGGCTCTTAGGCTGAAGGCTTTTAGATTTTCTAAACCTACAGCCTGATAGCCTAATCGCCTAAAGCCTAATCGCCTGATTAATAAATGAGTAAATCAAGATGTAATGTATAAAATCAAACTGACTTTTATCCTGGTGGTTGTATTAGGGACAATAGTTTCAGCTAAAGTAACCCAGCATGTTCTACCAACAAAAGCTCAATTGCAATGGGCCGATTCTGAAATCGGAGTGTTGATCCACTTCGATATGCCGGTTTTTGAACCGGAATATGATTTCAGAAAAGACTGGAATTATCACCCTGATTTGTCACTCTTTAATCCTAAGGAACTTGATACAGATCAGTGGATCAAAGCTGCAAAGTCAGCCGGTGCGACTTATGCTGTTTTGGTGGCCAAACATTGCAGCGGATTCAGTTTATGGCCGACAAAAGCGCACTCGTACAGTGTCAAAAACACCTCCTGGCGGAATGGCCAGGGAGATATCGTGAGAGATTTCATTGCTTCATGCAGGAAGTACGGTCTTAGACCCGGCATTTATGCCAGTACAACCGCAAATGGCTATTTGAAAGTGGACAATCCTGGTAAAGTTGTATCTGGAAATCCCGATGAACAACGGAAATACAACGAAATTGTGAAAATGCAGCTGACCGAACTCTGGTCTGATTATGGCCCTTTATCTGAAGTCTGGTTTGATGGAGGGGTGTTGCCACCCGAAAAGGGGGGATTCGATGTGCTTGCGATGTTGAAGAGATACCAGCCTGAGGCTATCGCATTTCAGGGTCCGTTCGGCTATAAAAACAATATCCGCTGGGTGGGTAATGAAGAGGGTGTGGCTCCCTATCCCTGCTGGTCACGAGCCGATTCCACCACCTCCGCTTCAGGAGTTATCGAGATTAAAGGGCTGAATGGTAATCCGGAAGGGCTGTTCTGGTGCCCCGGAGAATCAGATTTTCCACTCCGTTTAAATTCATCCTTTCAGGGAGGATGGTTCTGGCATAAAAATCAGGATGATCAGCTTCGCAGCATTAATGAACTGAAAGATAAATATTGCAAAAGCGTTGGAAGAAATACCAACATGTTGCTTGGAATTGTAGTGGATAACAGAGGATTAGTGCCGGATGCCGACGTCAGAAGGCTCGAAGAATTTGGAAGAAAAATAGCCGGTGACTTCACTGCTCCGGTAGGTTTGGCTTCAGGAAAAGGGACTGAATTTGAAATAAAGTTCAGAACTTCCCAAAAGCTTTCATCAGTGATTATCATGGAAGATTTCGTTAAAGGGGAGAGAATCCGTGAATATGAACTTTCAGGAATGCAGGATGGTATCTGGAACCTGATTTCAAAAGGAACCAGCGTAGGTCACAAGAGGATTGAAAAGACAGACGGAACCTATGAAGCTATCAAACTGACAATCATTAAATCCGAAGGAACCCCTTTTATCCGAAGAATGTCATGTTACGGCTCAGAAAATCAGTTAAATAATATAAAACACTAACAGGATGAAACTTAAATCGTTTGTGCTGGTACTGATCCTATTGTCGGCCTTTCAGAATAAATACGCCTGTGCTTTTGAATGGCCTGTTTTAAAGAGTTACGACGGGGAACATTCCTATAAAATTGCACTTCCGGTAGGTGGTATCGGGACAGGAACTATTTCATTGGGCGGAAGAGGGAATCTCCAGGATTTTGAAATTATGAGTACCCCGTCAAAGGGCTATAACCCTGGTTCAGGAAGGGAAAATTCAACCTTTTTTACGTTGTTTACCAATGTGGACGGAAAGAAAGATCTCCGGCTGCTGGAAGGTCCTGTTCCTTTTTACCTTTATGGGGGGAGCTCCGGATCAGTTGCCACGAACCATGGTTTGCCCCGCTTTAAAACATCCACCTTTGATGCCGCTTATCCGTTTGGCCAGGTTAACCTGAGCACTCCGCAGCTGCCGGTTAAAGTCAGGATTAAGGCTTTTAATCCGCTTATTCCGGGCGATATTGACAACAGCAGCATCCCAATGGCTGTGCTCGATTTCGAGCTCACAAACAGCTCTGATAGGGAAATTTCATTCAGTGTGTGCGGAACCATGCAGAATTTTATCGGCGAAGACGGAAGTAACGGGAAATCAATCCGTAACAAGAATTCATATCTTTCAAAAGAGGGTTTAAACGGCATCTTATATACTTCACGGGGTGTTGATCCGAAAACGGATCAGTGGGGAGAAATGGCAATGGTTAGTCCGTCGCTTGGAGCAATAACCTACAGAACAGCCTGGTTGCCTGAACGATGGGGCTCTTCAATGCTGGATTTCTGGGACGATTTATCCAAAACGGGGAAACTCCACAACCGTATTGATACCCTATCTGACAAACCAATGGCATCGCTTGCCATCAGTGATCTGTTACCGCCTCACGGATCTAAAACAATCAGGTTTCTCCTGACCTGGTATTTTCCAAACAGAACAGCCTGGTCAGAAACCCCGTTAAGAAATTATTATGCGACTCAATACAATGGGGCATGGGATGTTGCTGCCAAAACACTTCCAAACCTGCAAAGCCTCGAAGATAAGACCATTCAGTTTGTCAGTTCATTCTGTAAAAGCGACTTGCCGGAGAGCGTTAAGGAAGCGGCATTATTCAATGTGAGTACCCTCAGATCACAAACGTGTTTCCGACTGTCCGATGGTAACCTTTTTGGATGGGAAGGGTGTAACGACCACGAGGGGTGTTGCTTTGGAACCTGTACCCATGTCTGGAATTACGAAACCACAACACCCTTTCTTTTTGGCGAACTGGCAAAATCGATGCGGAATGTTGAATTTGGAATTGCCACAGAAGACAATGGATTGATGAGTTTCCGGGTTAAATTGCCGTTCGACAGTATTCCCAAATTCGCGAAGGTTGCGGCCGACGGTCAGATGGGATGTATTATTAAATTGTACCGTGAATGGCAACTCTCGGGTGATAATGACTTTCTTAAGAAATTGTATCCCAAAGGGAAAAGTGCTTTAAGCTACGCGTGGCAAAAGGGAGGTTGGGATGCCAACCAGGATGGCGTCTTTGAAGGGGTTCAGCACAATACCATGGACGTCGAATATTATGGACCGAATCCGCAGATGACAATCTGGTACCTGGGAGCCCTCAGAGCAATGGAAGAGATGGCTATCTACATGAAAGACAAATCAATGGCACTCAAATGCCGGAAACTTTTTGAAAGTGGAAGTAAATGGACCGACGAGAATCTCTTTAATGGCGAATACTATGTACAAAAACTATTGGTGCCCAAACGAGAAGATATTCCTAAGGAACAATTGATCGGTATGGGATCTTCCGATTACGGAAATCCTGATTACCAGCTTGGAGAAGCGTGTCTTGTTGACCAGCTTGTCGGTCAGTACATGGCTAAGATTTGCGGTCTGGGATATCTTGTTAAAAGGGAGAACGTTGTTAAAACCCTCCAAAGCATTCTCAAATACAATTATCAGGGTGATCTTTCCGACCATTTCAATTGCCTCCGGAGTTTTGCCCTGGGAGACGAATCGGCCTTGCTGATGGCCGCTTATCCCAGAACCAGACCTGTAAATCCATTTCCATATTTTACCGAGGTCATGACCGGATTTGAATATGCTGCAGCAATTGGGATGCTGCAGGAAGGGGAGACAGCAGACGGGATACGATGTATCAAAAACATCCGTGACCGTTACGACGGACGGAAACGTAGCCCGTTTGACGAGGCTGAATGTGGGCACCATTACGGCAGGGCTATGGCTGCCTGGTCTGCCTCTCTTGCATTATCGGGATTCCACTATTCGGGAGTCACCCGATCAATCACATTCACCTCCAAACCCGGAACCTATTTCTGGAGTAACGGTTATGCCTGGGGAACCTGTAAAGTCGCAGGAAGAGAGGCAACCGTCGAAGTTTTATCGGGACAACTCGAACTTTCAGAATTTGTGCTGGCAGATCTGGGATCAGTCAAATTGAAAAACAGGATTATTAAAGCCAATGAAAGTCAAAAATTTGAAATAAAGCAATAATTTCTGATAATTATAAACCAAAACTCTTAGTAGAATAACTTAAATAATTATTAAATAAATATTTAAACATGAAAATAAATTTATGCATCTTGGTTGTGAGCCTGTTTTTTCTGGTTATATCGTGCGGAAAATCCCCCAAAAAAGTCAAAAAAGTTGCACCGCTTGAAAAAGGATCTTTCGGTTACGACCTTCAGTTTCTGAAATCAAAAGACAGTGTGATTGTTTTGAAGAATGGGGATTCCCAGGTCATCATATCTCCAAAATACCAGGGAAAGGTATTTACAAGTACGGCAATGGGATTGAATGGAAGCAGCTCCGGCTGGATCAATTATAAGGCGATGAACTCTGATTCTGTGGCTCACCACATCAATGCATACGGGGGTGAAGACCGAATGTGGCTCGGGCCCGAAGGTGGTCAGTTTTCCATCTTCTTCAAGCCGGGTGATAAGATGGTTTTTGATAACTGGCAGACCCCATCCGGTCTCGATAGTGAGCCGTGGAAGCTGGTTTCACATGATTTGCTCAATGTTTCAATGACTAAAGAACTTCAGCTTCAAAATTTCTCGGGTACCAAATTTAATGTCTCGTTGAACCGTCGGGTGAAACTGTTGTCAGCAGCGGATCTTTCCGGAATTCTGGGAATCTCTCCGGATTCAACCGTAAAATGGGTTGGTTTCGAATCGGCCAATACCCTGACCAATGCGGGAACCGAAAAATGGACTCGCGAAAAAGGGACCATCAATATCTGGATGCTGGCCATGCTTACCCCATCAGAAAAAGGGGTGGTTGTAATTCCTTATCAGCAGGGTGATGAAAAAGAGCTGGGGAAGGTGGCCACGACAAATTACTTCGGGGAAATCCCTGCTGACCGGATTAAAATTGGCGACGGAACCCTCTATTTTAAAGTTGATGGTAAACATCGCAGCAAGCTCGGGTTGTCAGATAAACGGGCAACCACCTTTGCAGGAAGTTATGACCCCAGCCGGCAAATGCTTACAATTCTTCAGTTTACCAAGCCATCCACCAATTCCGGTTACATCAATCAACTTTGGGAAATTCAGAAGGAACCTTTTAAAGGGGATGTGATCAATTCGTATAACGATGGACCACTTGCCAATGGCAGTCAGATGGGCCCTTTTTACGAAATGGAGAGCTCTTCGCCCGCTGCATTTCTGGCACCTGGTGAAAGCCTCACCCATACCCAGCGCATATTCCATTTTGTAGCTGCAGAGACGCAACTGAGCATTATCTCCGGTAAATTTCTGGGCGTCACCATTGAGCAAATCAAATCGGCTTTTTGAAAATAAAATACCTGATTGTTTGACCTTTATTAAAATTCAAAAAGATGTCCTTTCGCGCACACCAATTTATTCGAATTCTGAGTTTGTTTTTGGTGCTTATTTTGGCCGGATTTGGTTTTGAAGAGATGAATGCCGCCACCGTGATTCCTGATTCTGGAAATTCACCTGACTTGTTGAAACAAGATAACAAATCAGCAAGCTGGCTACCCGTTTCACTATATCCCCGGCCATCCTGCTCAATTGAAATTGACCAGTTCCTGAAATCACTCGGCGGGAAAATACGGATTTTGGGTTGTAATTATGATGGATCAAAACTGATAAATTCTGCCTCATTCATAAATGGGAAAGTGCATATCAGGGATTCAGAATGGACTGTAGAAACGGATTTAAAACCCGTTTCTACAGGTGGAAATGACGCAATGGATCTTTCCCTTACATTTAAACTAACAAAAGGAAGCCTGAAATCCTTTGGGTTGGCAGCTGCCTTTGATTTTTCAGGCTGGAATGCAGGGAATTATATTTTAGCTCCCGCCTCGGTTTATAATGCCAACCGATACAAAGTTCTTCCGGTTCAATATCCCCCATATATTTATAATCCCCGGGATAAACCGCTGGATATGCCGGTTACAATAACCAATGTTTTGCATCTGAATAAGGATAACAATCCCGGTAAAATTGAGATGCTGACAGGAAGCTGCTCAACTCCTTTGTTAAGTTTTTTTAACCCGGAGACCAAAAGAGGCTGGATCATGCTGACCACCCAGGGTACCCAATTTGGGAATTCAGGTTTAATGATTGAAGAGGATATTCCCGGAAACAGGGCAACATTCGTTTTAAGTGCCCCGGGCGTGCGTGAATCGCGTTATGTAATGACCGGTTTTACAAAAAGTTCGGATCAGCCTGCCGACTTCAAAACCAGTGATGAAGTGGAATTGAAAATGAGGATTTACAATTTCGCCGCCGATGATTTGCAGGAATTCTACGACAAGGTTTTTACCAGCCGCAAAGCTTTGTCAGGGCCAACAATCTACCGGAATGTGGCTCCTTTCAGTGCCATAAATGATATTATCCTCGACCATCACGACAAAACCAAATATTATGAGGACGACAAGTATGGTTACATCTGTTCAGGACCAAAGGGCGACCAGCCATATTGGCATCTCCAGGCAGGTTGGGCAGGGGTACCGGTCTATTCTTTTCCACAGGTCATTCAGTCAACTCCTGAGCGTTTAAGACGGATCTCCAGGAGTTTTGAGGTCTTGAAAATTATGCAGGGTTCCTCGGGACTGACCCGCGGAATATTCATGAAAGGTGAATTATTTGGAGACAATTTCAAGGAAAAGGAGAAAAACCGGAATATAGCGATGGTCCGAAGAAGCGGTGAAATGCTCTTTTTTGGAATACAGACCCTTGAATTGCTTAAAGCAGACGGAAAGGAATCGGTAATTAAACAGGAATGGAAAGAGATGTTCCGCAAGGAGGCAGATGGTCTTATCCGAATCTGGAAGGAATACGGGCAGTTCGGACAATTTATCGATGCCGAAACAGGGAAAATGGATGTTAACGGATCGACCGCAGGTGCAGTTTGCATATCGGGTCTGGCACTGGCCTCCGGCTATTTTAATAATCCTGAGTATCTGAAGGTTGCAGAAATGGCAGGAAGATACTATTACAACCGGGATCTGTCCAAAGGATATGCCGGAGGGGGACCGGCTGAAATTCTGCAATGCCAGGACAGTGAATCAGCCTATGACATCACGGAGGCCTACACGACTCTGTATGAGATAACTGGAAGTCCGGAGTGGCTGAAGTATGCAAAGGATGCGGCGGCACTTTTCTCCACCTGGACGATCTCCTATGACTACAAATTCCCCAAAGGGAGCGTCATGCACCGCATCGATGCGAGATCAACCGGGGCGGTTTGGGCGAGTATCCAGAATGCTCACGGAGCACCGGGAATCTATATCCTGTCGGGAAACTTCCTTTTAAGACTCTATCGCGCCACAGGCGACAAAAGATACATGGAGCTTCTTCGGGATATTGCGCATAATGTTGTACAATATACAACCACTAAAACGAATCCGGTGGTACCCAAAGCTTCCCCTGGCTCGGTTACCGAACGGGTCAATCTGAGCGATTGGGAAGGAAAGGAAAATATTGGCGGAAGCATACCCGATGGCGATTCCAATATGGCTTGGGAGGTTGTGACTTCCCTGACAATTACCCAAAATCCGGGGATCTATTTGTGCTTTGATACCGGAGAAATGTTTGTACTTGATAACGTTGATGCCTCAATTACCAAACGTGATAAAAAAAATATAACCCTCAGGATTACCAATCCGACGCTCTATGACGCTAAAATTAACTTACTTTCGGAAAATAAGATGATGGCCGGTAAAGTATTGGATCGCTATGCCTTTATGAAATGGCCGAAAGTTGAGGTGAAATCGGGCGAAACCCTGGAGTTCATTGTTAACTTAGATGGACAAATCACGACGATCCCCAAAATTAAAAATTAGTGATATGAGAATAGTAGTTATTGGCGGTACCGGACATATTGGTACATTTTTGATTCCCCGTCTGGTCCTGGCCGGACATGATGTAATCTGCGTAAGCCGTCAGGAGCGTAAACCCTATCTGGCACATCCCGCCTGGAAATCGGTGACGATGGTCGCAATCGACCGTGATAAAGCGGAAGAAATAAATATGTTCGGGACACAGATCCGCAACTTGTCCCCCAATGTTGTCATCGATCTGATCTGCTTCACTCTGGAAAGCGCCCGGAGTCTGGTTGAAGCTCTTGAGGGACATATACAACATTTTATCCATTGCGGAACAATATGGGTACATGGCCATAGTGAAGTGGTGCCGACTGATGAGACCCAGTTTCGCAAGCCCATATGTGATTATGGAACTCAAAAAGCGGCAATTGAAAATTATCTGTTAATGCTTGCCCGAAAAACCGGCTTCCCGGCAACGGTGCTCCATCCGGGCCATATCGTCGGACCAGGGTGGTTCCCCGTAAATCCAATCGGCACGGTGAATCCCGAACCATTCAAACTTTTGGCAGAAGGGAAAGAGCTCGTTTTACCTAACCTGGGAATGGAGACGCTCCATCATGTGCATGCCGATGATGTTGCTGCTGCCTTTTGCAATGCCCTGAATAACTGGAATAATGCAGTAGGTGAGAGTTTCCATATCGTTTCGCCCCAGGCTCTGACTTTGAGAGGCTATGCAAATGCCGTTGCTTCCTGGTTTGGGAAGAGAGCCAATCTGAGCTTTCTTCCATGGGAGGAGTGGAAACATACAGTGAGTGAATCAGAGGCTGAGGAAACCTGGGACCACATCGCCCATAGTCCGAACTGCAACATTGAAAAAGCCAGACGACTCCTGAATTATAATCCCCACTACTCCTCGCTGAAGGCCATTGAGGAGTCTGTCAAGCATTTTATAACTTATTAAATATTTGATCTGTAATGAGAAACGCTATTCTTATTTTGTTTCTTGCCACAATCTTCCTTTTCCCAGATTTTGTAAATGCGGTACCTTTTCATGTGGTAAATCTTAAATGTGAACACTCGGCAAATCCCATGGGAATAGATACTCCCAATCCGCGGCTTAGCTGGAACATCGAATCAGGCCAAAGAAACTGGACCCAGTCTGCTTATCAGATTTTAGTGGCAACTGACACCTCAACACTGAACCGGAATTATGGTGAAGTTTGGGATAGCGGAAAGTTTGCCTCCATGGAATGTTTATATATCCCATTCTCAGGAAAACCTTTGGCCTCGCTTCAGAAATACTGGTGGAAGGTTAAGGTATGGGATAAGGATGGCCTCGCGTCCGACTGGAGTAAAATTTCAAACTGGACCATGGCAATGGTTAAATCGTCCGACTGGAAAGCAGAGTGGATCACCTCCGATCTGCAATTGTCCCCGCTTCAGAAGGAATTAAAGGCACTTCCCGACTTTGGAATGGAACCGGAAGATGAGATGTGGAAGCTTAGTGAAGTAATACGTAAAAAAACAGATACAATTACTTACGCTCCTGCTGTTTATATGCGAAAAGAATTTATTTCAAATCACCCTTTGAGGTATGCTGTGGCCAATATTTGTGGTTTAGGGTTGAATGAACTCTATATCAACGGAAGTAAAGTAAGCAACGAAGTGCTTAATCCGGCCTATACCGATTACCAGAAAAGGGTCTTCTATCAATCGTATGACGTCACCCGACTTTTACAAAAGGGAGAGAATGCAATTGGCGTCATCCTAGGCAACGGTTGGTTTAATCTGGTAATACCGCATGTCCTGAGGTATTATGCAGCCGATTATATCGACACTCCGCGATTGTTATTTCAGCTCAATCTCTTTTATGAAGACAGAACCCAAAAAACAATCGTTTCGGATAATAGCTGGAATTTTACAACCAACGGTCCGATACGTTTCAACAATATCCTGAGCGGTGAAACGTACGATGCCAATATGGAGCTGGCTGGCTGGAATAAACCCGGGTATCCTCCCTCATCCTGGAAACAGGCAATCCCTGCCGAAGCTCCTTCCGGCAAACTTGAAGCTCAATATTTAAAACCGGTTGTCATCACCGACATCGTAAAGGCCGTAACTGTCAAAGCCGTAAAAAACGGCTATTCAATAGACCTGGAAAAGGAGATCACAGGTTGGTGCCGGTTCCGGTTTCATGGAGAGAAGGGAACTAAAATTACCGTGAAGTATCCGGGTGCTGGTTCACACACACTGGGGAGGTATCAAACCTACGAATATATCCTTAAAGGCGGAGAAACAGAAACGCCCGATGCCAGATTCAGTTATAACGGGATTAAAACGGTCGAAATTTATGGTCTTAATTATAAACCTGAATTATCGGATATTACAGGGATAATGGTGCATACCAATTTTCCTGAAACGGGTAAATTCACCTGTTCCAATGATGTATTCAATGAACTGAATTCCATATTGTTGCATACCATGCGCAACTACGTGGTACATATCCCGAACGATCCTGTGCGCGAAAAGGCAGGGTGGACACAGGATGTCGAAACCGCTTTTGATGCTTACGCCTATGCCTTCGACTGCCCGGAAATGTATATCAAGTGGCAGCGCGATTTTCTCGATATTATCCATGAAAACGGATATGTTCCTCCTGTGGCTCCGGGACGGTTTGACGGACCAACCATTAACGGTCCGTGGTGGGGAGGGATGATCGTTTATCTGCCATGGAAAATTTACACCCATTTCGGGGATAAAAAAATACTTGAAGAGAGTTTCAACGCCATGAAAAAATATACAGGCTACCTGAGCTCCATTGATAGCAGTTATGTAATAAAATGGGGACTTGGTGATTGGCTCGAACCGGGAAGTGTCAGGCCTGTGATGACACCCGTTCCATTCACCTCAACGATAGGATATTATAATACAGCTCTCATTACTTCCAAAACTGCAGCAATTCTTGGATTTAAGCACGATGCGGATCATTATTCAGCTTTGGCTGAAAAAATCAAAGCCTCTTTCAATGATAATTTTTTCAATCCGCAATCAGGCAAATATGCCAAATACAGTCAGACCTCCCAGTTAATGCCACTCTACTTTAATCTTGCTCCGGAAAATAAACGTCAGTTGGTGCTGGATAACCTGGTCAGGAAAATTGAATCCGATTCCAACCATGTGGGAACCGGATTCGTAGGAACACCGTTAATCCTTACAGGTCTTTCTGAACTTGGGAAAGGTGAAATTGCGTATAAAATGGCCGATCAGCGGACTTATCCAGGCTGGTATGATATGGTTTTTAACCATGGCTCCCGGATATTCAAAGAGGACTGGAAAGGAGGCCTGGTCCAAATGCCACCCCTGGGAGGGAGTCTGGGTTACTGGTTTTACTACTCCCTCGCGGGAATTCAACCGGATCCTGCATCACCCGGATTTAAGAACGTGATCATACGTCCCGATTTTGTTGCCGGTTTAACCTGGGTTAAAGGGGAATACGAGTCGCTTTACGGAACCATCAAATCACAATGGAAACGAGAGAATGACCTTCTCACGCTGAATATAGAAATCCCGGCAAACACAAC
>CAIXZH010000117.1 GCA_903923905.1 uncultured Bacteroidia bacterium | reverse complement strand
TATAAAATATAAAATTGATATATGTAAATATTTATTAAATTATTATAGAATTACATTAATGAATCGATAAACAACAATATACATTAGTAATTATTTGAACCTTATGTATGATTTATGTAAACTTCAAATTAAATTAGTTTAAGTACAAAAACCTGATGAAAATATTAAGATTTTATCAAGTATTATAAGGGTTTACTCCTATCAGCCTAAAGTATCCTGCTGATATCAAGTAATTATTTAGAAAAATCATTTAATACACTGGTTTATAGGCATATCCTATATAATTAGGCTCATTTTATATTCTTTTTCAGCCAAGATTGACAAAAGTAATCACATATTTTTAATTATTACTTTAATATTACATTGTATATACCTGATTATGTCTACATTAAATGCTTATAATTTGAGTTTATATTAGGAGTTTGACCAGGTCAACTGTCCAGTTAAAATATGAGAGTCTGATTGTTTTCTATAGCTAAACAAATGTAATTAGTCAACTGTTTGATTACATATGTGTATATATTTTAAATGTTTACATATGTATTTTTGATTTGATTTGTATACAATAGGATATATTTTACGGAGAATACCGTTGTATCTGGCCATTTAAAGCGAATTGCATAATAAAAACCTTTAATGGAGGCACATTACATCAATGTGAGCGTGAAATTGCGAAGAAATACTAATTGAAATTTATTGGGCGAATAAATAATTTCACACTGAATGATGTAAACTATTTATTAATGAGAGATATACAGGTTTTATTACCCTCTTTTAACCCTGTGAGAATTGCATATATAAGAAATACTCAACTTGGATCAGAGTATTTTTCATCCAGAAATTGGAAAATAGTTGTGGTATTTGAAAGGACGCACTAAAGAGCCCCAAAATTGACTGACAGCAAAAGTTCCGAATTTATTTCCCGTTGAGAGATCAAATATGAAGTTCGGACTCCTATTTTAACCGGGACATACAATCTGAGAAAATGGCAATCGGCGGTCCATTCGGCACCTGCCGATCCAAAGGCAAAGCGGTAGGTGTTGTTGATATGATTGATTACCGGAACCGTTGCCCAAGCCTGATCATAAAATATCTTCAAAGCGATTCTTTTAAAATAGGTTAGCTTGCCCAGACTCCAATCCGGATAAAAAACCGGCAAAATATAATCTGACTTTAAACAAAATAACTGACTGTTTTGCAGATTCAGATATCCTCGTGGATAGAAAATATAATCAGTAGAAGAATTGCCGGAGGATTGTTTATGTTGATAACCACTATATATTCGTAAACCATGATGTCGCATTAAACCAGGGAAATACAGAGTTCCTTCGGCAGTCCAGACAGGGTATGAATCTCCTTTTTCTTTTGGCGAAGAATGATAATTTAGATCAATTATCTGGCCAATCGCTGGTTGAAGGTCCCTAAGGCTTAGCTGTTTTGTATTGTAAGCATACAATCGGGATGTCAGCAAAAGATAGTTGCTATTACTGAAAGGAGTTAATCGGTCCTGCCATACCTGGGTATATCCGATCTGAAATTCCGGTTGAACCAGCCGATTCCAGGTTCCACGGGATAAGTTAAGAGGGATATTAACTATTCCATTGATATTTAATATTTTATAGGAAAAGCTAACCATCTGGGTATCTTTACTGACCATATGTGAAACAGGATTTCTTGTGGCATTAATTTCGAGATATTGCGATTTTTCACGACCAAAATCACCCTTTAATTTAAATACAGGAAAGAAACCGGTATAATCGAATTCTGCCAACCATTTACCGGTTTTACTGATGGCAGAATAATCATATCCCAATTGTGTAATTGCAGTACTTAATTTATTCTGAGACATGAGGGATAATCCGGGTGTAATCTGATCGTTGGCCAGATCAATATGGACAGGTGCCCAGCTATGAAAGTTAAAAAGATGGTTAAATTTAGAATATCTCATTGATTTATAGGATACTGTATCTTTAACCGAAAACTCGGCAACCCCTTTTTCCTGGGACAATAGTCTATCAGCCAATTTGTAATGGAATGACTTCACTGAATCCAGTACAGTGAAGTTAAAGGGTTGTAAATGAGCTTTAACCACTTTAAACCCATCAGAAGTATAATTACAATAAATCAAATTCCTGCCATCGAGGGTTGGTTGAACATCCCTAACTCCAAATCTGGATTTTGTGATTCGGCAGGTTTCCCCTGATTTTAGATTTAAAGTATAAACATCATCGACGCCTTCGATTGAACCTGTGAAATAGACCCAATTTCCGCGCATCACAGGTCTTTTAAGTTCATTATACGTATATGGCATCAAAATGTCAACAGCCCCTGTAAACGGATCTATTTTGGCCAGCGATTTACCTTCGTTGCCAAGTACGACGGCAATTAATACAGTGTTATCATCTGACCACGATGGTGTGAGGATAAAAAGATCCTTCGCAAGGGAGGTCTCTTTTTCAATTTTTCCTGATCCCGGTGACAATAAAACGATGGAGCACCTATTATTTTGATCAACTTTTACTGCTGCAAGATGTTTTCCATCAACCGATAAACAAGGTGCATATATTTTTTCCGAGTATTTATGTTCGTGAATAGCCCCAATGTTCAAATTAAGAATTCTGAGCAACGAAAATTCGCGGTGGGCCCAGCGGATATCCGGTTTCGATTCAATCCAGAGTACTTTACTGTTACTACAGGTTATTGATTCCTCAAATAAACTGCCGGGTGTAAAAATGGTCTTTTCACGGCCGTTTGAGCCGATTATAACAAATCTGGTCAGATTATCCATTGAATATTTTACGGAAAAACAGGTAGAGTCGCTAAGAGGATATGGATATTGGTAACTGACATAGCCCTGTTCAGGTTTGGTAATCATTTCAAATTCAGTTTTACCTGATGCCTTGTCCTCTGCTGCCCAGTTTTTTTTTAATGATTTGAATATTGTATCATACATTGCTGTGAGGCTCATCCCTGTAACCCGCTTTATTCCGGCCGAGAAGGGATTGAGTGATAATGGTTTATGCGCGACCTGAGTCAATACTTTAGACCAGCTTTCCGAACCGTATTTACTTCTAACGCCTGCAACCATCTGGTAACCTAACTGATAATAATCGGGAACATAATCCCGATACGATCCCAAGTAAGCTTTGTCGTAGCTATATATACCTTTTTCAATACTTTGAGCTTTCAGTTCCATTTCGAAAGATGGAACTCTTCCCCTACCTGAATGGCTAAGGGCTGTTTCTGTCACTACAGCATCTCCCTCCAGGAACCAAAATGGCAAATAAAATCCGATTGCCAATGCTGCAGCCTGTTCTCCTAAAATATTCCTCAGAATTGCAGGTAATTCCTTATCAATCTTATCGATCTGAACAACATGCCTGAATTCATGAATCGCCAGCTGCTCCAACCAATCCTGGGCATAAATATCCTGGAACGGGGTTGTAAAAAGTTCTACCCTTGCAGGTGCCCATGCAACAAATCCATTGGAGCGTACAGTGCTTGTATGGAGAATAACTGAGATTTTAGCAGGCTGATGTTGTAGTGTATTTCCTGCGAATAGATATGTTTTTTCTAAAACAAAAGCCATTCGCTGAGCTTTAATCTCAAATTCAGTAGGGTAAATGATCTGAAAATAGGGTGTATTTATCTGCTTCCAATGAATACCTCCCGGATCATCCCCCAATACATAATATTGAGCTGCAGCAAGATAATTCAGAATCAAAAAGAAAAACAGGGAAAGAAACCGCTTCATTTTCAGTTCAGATAATTGCATTTTTCAGATTGGGGCACATTGTTTTGTCAACCATTTCAAAACATCACCTTTTAAAAGAGGTTTTAATGCTTTAAATACCTTTTTATGGTAACTGTTTAGCCATTTAAGCTCCTCTTTATTCAATAATCCCCTGTTAATAAGTCTCCTTTCTATAGGGCAAAGGGTCAGGGTTTCGAATGAAAGGAATTGTCCATAAAGTGAATGGCTTTCATTTTTACATAAGAGGACATTTTCAATACGAATTCCATATTCCCCTTCGCGATAAAGCCCCGGTTCATCAGTGATAACCTGGCCCTTTTGTATACTTTCGCGGTTAAATTCGGGACGAATTCCCATGGGTCCCTCATGGACGGACAAATAATGCCCAACACCATGCCCCGTTCCGTGACCATAATTCAAACCGTATTCCCACAGACTCTTACGTGCCAAAATGTCAAGCGAATAACCTTTTGTACCAACAGGAAACTTAACCTTCGCCAAAGCGATCATACCTTTTAGCACCAAAGTGAAGTCAGATCTTTGTTTTGAATTTATTTTACCAATAGCCAGAGTACGTGTAATATCAGTTGTCCCGTCGAGATATTGTCCTCCGGAGTCAATCAGAAGGATTCCATCCGGAGATATTTTAATATCAGTTTCTGATGTTGCACTATAATGGACAATTGCCCCGTGGGGGCCCCAGGCAACTATTGAACTGAAACTCTCATCCATAAAATATTTCCGGGTGGAACGAAAGGCTCTTAACCGTTCTGCTACAGATAGTTCTGTCAATTCCTCATTTTGTCTATTTTTATTCAGCCAGTATAGAAAGTTGACCATTGCAGTACCGTCACGCCGATGAGCAGCCCGCATTCCGGATATTTCCACATCATTTTTAACTGATTTAAGAAGCGTGGGTATTGCAATTCCGTCAACTACCCTGGTTCTTTCAGAAAAAAACTGATATGCAAGCGAGTTTGTGTGATCAGGATCAAGATAAACAGACGCTGGAATTTTTTCTGATAGCATGTCCCATATTGATTCATAACTTATTACAGCGACTCCTTCCCTCTTCAGTGTATCGCAAAGTACAACAGGAACTTTTCCTTCACCAACAAACAGAATTGCTTTCTGATGGTCAATGTATCCATAACCGGTGAAGAGCGGATTGTACTGAATCTCGTTTCCTCTTAAATTAAAACTCCACGCCAGGTCGTCTAATTGGCTTATCAAAGTTGCCTCCACTTGATTCTCCGTCAGTTTATTCCTGATATGCATTAACTTGTCATACCGGCTTTGGCCTGCAAACCGAACCGGATAATCGGCAACAAGTGTCTGTGGTATTGAAGGTTTGTCTTTCCAATTTGCGGAAACCAGATCCTTGGTAATTATCAAATGGTTACCCTTCGCACCTATTTCCTCTTTAAGTTTATTCATTTCTCCTGCCGAAATGGTCAGTCCGTCAATGGCGACAGAACTTTCTGGTTTAAGTACCTCGTTCAGCCACTGTGCTATAGAGATACTATCCGCCTGTCGTTCCTTCATAAGGATAAAACCGGTATTCTTCAATTGAGATTGAGCCTGTATAAAATAACGGGAATCGGTCCACAAAAGAGCTTGATCCGGTGTGATTACCACCCGTCCGTATGAACCAGTAAAACCGCTGATCCACTCTATGCTGCGCCAATTGACCGGAACATATTCACTCAGATGCGGATCGGTTCCATATACAATTAAGGCGTCTACACTTTCTGATTTCATTAAATTACGTAACGAAGTAATACGGCTTATAAGGTTCATATATTAGATTTTATATAATAGTTTATAATTTTAAACATGCTTTTGGAGCACAACGTTTCCGGTTTGATTTCTTCCGGATACAGATATTCAATAGCAGAAACATCATCTGCCGGCACAATGGCTTCATGATTATCAATAGAACAAACAAAAGCCATATCAATTGTAAAAACCGAGAAATCAGAATAGATATATTCGTTTGGAAATGAAACTAAAAATTCGGCTTTGGTAATGTGAACGCCAAGTTCTTCCAGAATTTCCCGGACTACGGTATCTTCTACCCGCTCCATTGGTTCGACAAATCCTCCTGGAAGATCGAGCATTCCTTTTGCTGGATCTATAGCCCGTCGGGCTAACAGGAGTTTTCCCTCATTATTAAAAATCAGGCAGGCTACTGCCGCCGAATTATTAATAAAATAGGTAAAATGGCATGCTTCGCAATGAAACGAATGTCCTTTATCATTGGTTTTAAAGTTATTAGATCCACACCTGGGACAATACCTAATTACATCCTTTGGATGAGTTTTTGGTTTCATTTTAATAAATTTTATGCCTGACTCATGAAATTTGGATCATGTCTTTTTTATAATCTTCTGCGCATTCATCCAATCAATCAACATCAAAGGCCATTGATCACGAGGTTTGCCCGTTTTATTCATTCCAAATCCGTGTCCCCCTTCCCTAAAAATATGGAGTTCAGATGGGATCCCTTTTTCGTTCAATGCACTGTAATATTCAATACTATTTCGTGGAGAGACAGCACTGTCATCATCGGCAAGGATCAAAAAGGCAGGAGGTGTCTCCGCGGTAACCTGGAGTTCATTTGAGAAGTAACGGATCAGTTTCAGATCATGATTTTTGCCCATGAGGTTTTCGCGTGATCCCATATGTCCCCAAAGTTCGTTGAAAGTGACAACCGGGTAAACCAATACTGAAAAATCGGGGCGGCAGCTAACTTTTTCAACCGGATTTGTTGAGTCCACCTTGCCCTTGTCAAAATGAGTGGAAGCAGTGGCAGCAAGATGACCTCCGGCAGAGAATCCGGAGATTCCAATTTTGTCAGGGTCTATTCCCCAGTCGGTTGCATTAAAACGGACAGTTCGAATGGCCTGCTGAGCATCGTTTAAGGCAATATCATAATGTCCGTAAGGAAGGCGATATTTTAAAACAATTCCTGCAATTCCTTTACTTTGTAAATATTCAGCATAAGCATAACCTTCATGATCCATTGCTTCAATGGCATAGCCCCCGCCCGGACAAATTACAATTGCAGCACCGGTATTTTTTTCTTTTTCAGGCAAATAGACAGTTAGCGTAGGATCGGATACAAAACGAACCATCTTGCCATTAAAAATTTCTTCAGATTGCAGGCATTCATTATTTCCTGGTGCCCCATTCGGCCATAGTTTTATAACATTTTGGGCAATAGCTAATTGAAATGTAATTGAAGCAAGAACCAAAAGCAGTATTTTTTGTTTCATTTTTCAGGTATTCTTAAAAGTTCATACCGATAAAATTAAAAAATATCAGCTCTAATTTTAACTTTGTTTTTTTATTTTGAAGAAAGAAGATCATTTATTTCAGTTATATTTGCTTTCATGAGTTTTAAGCTGCTTTGGGAAGGTTTTATGATTGGTACTGCCGTATCACTTCCGCTGGGTCCTTTAGGGATGTTATGTATCAAAAGAACTGTAAATAAGAACTGGAAATCAGGGTTCATATCCGGATTAGGTATTGCTACTTCTGATGCAATGTACGCTATTATTGCCGGATTCAGTCTGACGATTATTATCAATTTTATACATAGCTTTGAGATCTATTTCAAAGTCCTAGGTGCTAGCATGGTTATCTTTCTCGGATTATATATATTTCTTTCAAATCCTGCGAAGGAGATCCAAAAATTCAAGCAAAAGGGGACTTCGTATGTGCAGGATTATCTTACCGCATTCCTTCTGACGGTCACCAACCCTCTTTCGGTCTTTATTTTTATTGCCATATTTACCAGTTATAGTCTTGTTCTTCAGCCTTCTCAGCTTTTTGATGCACTATTAATTGTTGGTGGAATTTTTGCTGGCAGTGCCGTTTGGTGGTTTATCCTTACCGGATTAGCTTATATGTTTAAGCATAAACTTACCATAAATACATTGTGGTGGGCCAATAAAATAATCGGTTTGAGCGTTATCCTTATTGCAGTTGGCTTGTTTCTATTGCTGTTATTAAACAAGGTATAACTCCCATGTGTATTTATCCCCATCATTTGTTCATTTTCTCCAGTTTAAACGAGGAAGGAATTATAAATGAAGTCCTGCAGCAACTAATATCTGAATAAATTCTTCCGGAGCCCGCCGCGGTTTTCCTGTCGAGCCATCCATAAATCCCAGCACAACTTCCCCTTCATTGATCAAATCACCATTTTCATTGTATATTTCTGAGAACATCCTGAATTTTACTTTGGGAATCTCTTTTATTATAGTTCTGATAATCAGAACTTCATCATATATTGCAGGTTTGTGATAAACAGCATTCAGGGCTCTTACCGGAAGTATTATTCCACTTTCTTCAACCTCACGGTAGGATTTCCAGATATCCCGGATCATATCAGTTCGGCCAATCTCATAAAGACGAGGATAATTTCCATAATACATCACACCCATCCGATCTGTGTCACCATAACAAACCCTGTATTTCGAATCGTAATTTAACATAAATATTTATTTCATTAAAACCATTTAAAATCCCAAAGTTAACCGGAAATAAGTGAGCCTGAAAAATTCGTGGTCATCAAATTTTTGGAGCTGCAAATTTAGCCAGTTGTGCGTTATCGGTATGTTCTGTTAACTATCTGTTTATTTTGCCTGACACTGTATCGTGAAAGACCGATAATCCAACATATCCCATTTGCTATAATTATTGCAACTATCAATATTACAGTAATAAAAGACGTACTACTTTCAGCTGAAAGAAAAGTAGGAAGCACTGCTACCACTGATGAAATGAAACCGATTAATACTCCCCAAATGAGTAAAACGCCATATTCCCGGACCAATAAAATGACAATCTGTCTGCGAGTGAATCCCAAAGATTGCAGAAGTACCATCTCAGAATTTCGTTCGAGCAGTGACCGTGCAAGCACTACAGCAAGCCCCACTGTTCCTAAAATCAATCCCAGGGCACCTAGAGCCAGAAAAATTGACAGATAGGTATTGGTAACTGAATTGAACTCCACCAGTCTTTGGGATGCTGTCGTCATCTCCCAGCCATAATCCCGAAATACACTTTGAAGCTCCTCCCCTGCTTTTTGGGCATTTTTTTCCTCTGCATTAATCAAGAAAAGCTGCGAACCACTATTTGTCGGCCAATTTTTTAAAAAATTGGCCTGTGAAATCAATATATACCCTTGAAGTACAGATGGCGATAATCCAGCTATAAGCATGATTTTTAATGGATTACCAAAACTGTTCCTATAAGTAATCGTATCCCCTATTTTCTTTCCCAGGCCCCATTCAATAACTGTTTGATCCGCAATAGCAGGGACTACACCATCGGGAGAGATCCTGTTCAATGCCTCCCATATTTCACTGTTTTGAATTCCGGCACATTTTGTTTCGAAAGTGAACCTGTCCTTGAAAATGGTGCAGTCTGCACCTAAAATTGCCGGATTGGTAGCCCGGTTTAGATTTAAACAGCTTGCATCGTCGCCATCTATCTTGCTAAACTGATTGGCAATGAATGGAGTGGCAATACCTTCATTTAAACGCCGGTCCCGGTCATTAAGACTAAATAAAACAGGAACTGTTGTTTCCGCAAAGTATTGATAACCACCTGTTCCACTACTTTTCTTCTGTATGTTTGATATTGAATCCTCACGATTGGCACCTGTTGAGACAACCAGAAAGGTGCCTAAAGCAAATAAAATAATTATGGTAAGCGATCGGCCTGTATTCTGTGATCTGTTCCGTTGGTTCAGAGATTTTAGTGAGATACTGATAACCAGATTCTGGCGATTACGACGAAGAATAAAATCTGCCAGAAGTAATAATCCCAATAACATTAAGCCTCCAGAAACAAAAAAGAGTGAAGAATTTATTTGGCCGGAGATTGCAAGTTGATAAATATTCAAACCCACAGATAAAATCAGAGAACAAACCATTACCCAATTTTTGATCATTTGGACGCGAGCACTTTGCATATGATCCTGATATTGTTGCAATTCAACAGTTTGTCTTTTGAAATTTTGATAAATAGCAATAAGAATCGTGATGGTGGCTATTAGAATACTGATTATTAGACCTACTAAAAGTGTTGATGTTTGGATGTCAGGTATTAAGACCGAAATGCGGACTGCATCCCACCAAAGTGAATTGAGAGCCAAAAAGACTAGTTTAGTATATATAACAGCAATTAATAGTCCGAAGAGAGCACCTGCGGCAGCAATTAGAACTCCTTCGCCCAGAAAAAGGGTTCTTATTTGATTTCTTGAAAATCCAAGCATGAGCAGTGTTCCTATCTCAGCCTGGCGGCTATCAAGATTTAAAAGAAAAAGCAGAGCAGTAAGTATAATTGCTGCGGAAAGAAGGAAAAAACTTAGACCTAAGAATAGCTGACTAAAATCGACGCCATTATGGGCTGCTTTTAATCCATTATCCATAACTGAAGACACTACAATACCCAGATTGGCCGGTTTTATGGATGCAGAAAACAGGGCTTTATAGCTTTTATCAGAAAAAAATGCGCTATTAATTCTTATTGCTGTGTAATTTCCAAATCTGTTCCCCCAGATTTGATGTGCTCTTTTCAATGAGATGAAAGCTTTGGGCGTCCCCTTGTATTGATTCCAGTATCCTTCATCCTTGGCGCGGATCGATTCGAGCCGGATAGGAATTCCTGTATCCCAATCACGACAATGTCCTGCGCCTTCCAAACCAGGAAGAGAAGGCATTAAATCTTTATCCGCATATTTTCCTTCAATCGGAACAATTGTTTTTACTATAAACTTCGCGCTTTTTTCAACCAGTTGACGCAAAGGACCAATTTCAAAAAATTTAACATCAAGGGTATCTCCATGCTTCACTTTAAGGTCTGAAGCAATCCAATTATTAATAATTATATCGTTATCTTTTAAATCATTATCATCGATTGTTGAAATAAAAGAATAAGGTGTAGAATTGCCATTGAAATTAATACTATTTGCAAAATAGGTCAATATAGCGTGTGATTCTTTCATTGGCATAAAAGTTTTCACGATCTGATCCTCAATAAATACTCTTTCTGAAGTGATTTCAATTTCGCTTAAAAGTGGAATCTCTTTTACTTTTAAACCAGCATCCTGGGTAGTAAAACAACTATCAAGTAAACTACTTATTTGTTGATTATCAAGTTTGGGAGCTGATATCAGCAGACAATTAGCTTTACCGGTAAACTTCATCAGTGAATTAAGTTTATCGAGTGAAAGAAAAAGATTATAAGGTGCAGTTTGGGAATTCTTCAGATTAAAAAAGCCCATAGATTGCTGATTTGCAATTTCTTTGATGGTAGCATGGAACGAAACGCTAGTTTCAGCATCTGAAACTAGTGGAGCATTCAGAGGGATTAGACTTGCCTTCCTAATCCTTGCGATGAAGTTATCCCCCTTTTTTAAATGAAGCCTTTCAGCCAGATTCCTGCTGATAATTACTTCATTATCCTTTAAATCCAGATATATTTCAGATTTGGCTATTTTCTCAAAGCGATTGTCTATACCGGTCATTTGAACCTTGTTCACCCGCTCTTTTCCTCCATCCGCTATGGCAATTCCGTCGAGCATTAAGGCCGAAGCCACTACAAAGCCTCCTTTATTTGCCAATTCGCCAGCCAGCTGGGACCGGAAATAGCGATCAGTGGTTGAAACTGTGTGGGTTGTATACCCCAATCGGTATAAAGCCGATTGTTCGAGACTGTAGGCTACAGAATCACCGATGATCAGCGATCCAGTAAGGACAGCCGTACTGATTGCCACCCCCAAAACCACCAGTAGATTAGCCTTTAAATAAAGGATAAAACTCCGATATATGAGTGTTAAACGCGTCATAGAAGCTGACCGTTTTTCAGATTATAGATCTTATCCATTTGCGATGCCAATTCTGACGAATGTGTAACAACAATCAGTGACACACCTTCTTCGCTACTAATATGGTTTAATAAATCAGCAAGGTTTCCCGCATTTTTTTCGTCGAGGGCGCCAGTAGGCTCGTCTGCAAGAATCAGCTGCGGCTTGTTGATTAGTGCTCTGACTACAGCAGTCCGCTGACATTCACCTCCTGAAAGCATCGATGGTTTTTGGTTCCGCTGCTCCCATATTCCGACTTTCCGGAGCAAATATTCTGCCCAATCCTTTTCCGACTTGCCTGCCATTCCTTTGATTGGCAAAGTGGGTAGCAGAACATTCTCCCATACAGTACATTGGGGCAAAAGATGGTGCATCTGAAATACAAAACCCAGTTCCTGATTGCGAAAATAAGCCAGCTCCTTCTGCGAATAACCTGTAATGTTCATCCCTTTAAAGATGATCTCACCAGCATCCGGCTGATCAAGTGTACCTATCAGATTTAGTAAGGTTGTTTTTCCCGATCCACTTGGACCTGCTATCGCAATCTTTTGATTGGCATATACCTCTAAATTAAGATCTTCAATAACTTTTCTGAAATTACTTTGCTGAGGATTGCCATAACTTTTAAAAATATGTTTTAATTCCAGAATCATCGTTTTCGAGGGATTAGTAACTTTCGTGAAATAGGTTGTATAATTTAAAGCATTCGATATACCTCGATCATTTGTTTGGCATGATCGTGGATATTGTAATTCGATTCAACTCCGTCTCTGGCTTTGAGGCTTATTGCATTTAATTTTTCTGAATCAACCAACAATCCGGCTAATGCTTCACATAGTGCTTCGGGTGTATTTGGCTGATAAATAATCCCACCGCCAGTCATGTTAACGATTTCAGGAAATGCACCCAGAGCGGGTTGGACAACAGCAACTCCTGATGCCATTGACTCCAAAAGATACAATCCAAACGCTTCGCCATTTCTGACAGGAACGGAGATCATTGAAACTTTGTTATAAAATTTCTGCCGTGAAGAATCCTCAAAATTCTCCAAAAATATAACCTGACCGGCAAGCTTTTCTTTTTTTATTTTTTTTCTTACTCCTTTGATATATCTATTGTCTGATCCGGTATAACCTCCAGTTAAAAAGAGCTTTACATCATTATATTCAGATTTCTTCTTCAATTGAATAAAGGCATCAACAACAATATCCAACCCATTTTCAGGACATTGGCGGGATATAAAGCCAATATTGCGCTCCTTTTGGTTTGCCGGAATAAAGGTATATTCGTTTGGATCGACTCCAAGATATAAACATTTTATCTTTTCATCAGGCAGATTCATCCTCTGTTTCATTACCTCTGAAAAATAGCGACTTACAGGAATAAAGAGATCCGCATCCTTTGCTTTTTCACTCATCAGTTTCCAAATCTGTTTCTGATAGGAAGGATTCATTGTATCAACCCATACATCTTCATCCTGCAGCGAACAGACTACAGGTACCTGAAGCTTTTCTTTAATCCGGTGAACCAATCCGAGCAACAAAGCATTTGATATATGAACAATATCTGGTTTGCAATGCATTACCATCCAGTCGACTAAACGATCCAACTCCTCCTGCTGCTTCCCGTTCTCACCTAACAGCATTGAAACGGTCATCTCTTCAAGCCCTTTGGCGTTGGTCGACCCAGCCATGGAGGCTGCCATTTTGAGGATAGGTTTGGTATTCAGAAATCGGTCAAACCATGCCGGGGCTTTTCTGAATATTGGATAAAGCTGTTTGAGATAGATACTTACGGCACCATAAAAAACCGGAATTTCATTAATATCACGCTCATCAGCAAATATTGGTAGATACATTGGGATTTTAATCACCTGATGACCTTGCTCACGTAAAGCAACAACATATTTACTGTCGCGCAGACAATTCCCGCAATAAAAGTTACCACCTGAACCTGGAACAATATGAACAATATTCATAAATAAGTTGAATTAAGGGCCATATATAATTGAATAACAAATAATAATAAATTTAATTTAACACAAATTCTGGGGTAACCTCTATTTTCCAAAACAATATAACGTGCCGTTTAAAGAACAGACGATCATTAAATTTTCGATTACAGCCGGATTATGTAGAATCGCATTGCCCACTTCATATTTCCAGATCAGGGAACCATCCGAAAGTTTAACTAAGGCAAGATCTCCACGCATATTGGCTGCTAACACTTTATCATTAATAATAATCGGTGAAGCTTCTACCCTGCTTCCACTATTAAAACTCCAGGTTAGCTTTCCCGAATTTTTATCAAAGCAATAAACAAATTTATCGCGATTACCCGAAACTACCTGATCACCTGATAAAGATGCTGAAGCTATAAACGGTTGTTTTAACTCTTTGTTCTCCCAACTCCAGATTATTTTTCCGGTTTTAATATCAACTTTTGAAAATTTACCATCGTAATCGCCGATATAAGCCATATAATCACTTACCGGACATGATCCGGCAACATAAGTTGCCACATTTATCTTAGACTCGGGCTTACCACTTTCAATATTAATAATGTGAAGAAAACCGTCACAACCTCCAAATATTGCCTTTCCGTTAAAACAGGCAGCTTCACCATTAATGAAATTATCCGATTCGTATCTCCACTTCATTTTGCCCGTTAGCGCATCCACACAATGTAGATTATAATCGTAACTTCCTACAATTAACCATGTTTTAGATTTTGATTTCCAATAATTTGCAGATCCCATTATCTGGTTATCGGTCTTATATTTCCAGATTAGTGTTCCATTGGAAAGTTTCAGGGCAAACAGATTGCCATCGAGGTTTCCAACAAATACCTTGTTATTCAGAATAAGGGCAGGCGCTTCAATTGAATTCTCGGTTTTATATTTCCAAAGCAGTTTGCCTTTTAGATCAAGACAATATACCACACCATCTGTTCCGCCGACAACTATTTTCCCGTCAGCAATCACAGCTGCTGATTTAATATTATCGCCAATCTGATAGCTCCAAAGTAACCGTGGTTTAGCAGGAAAGTTAACCTGAGTTACACCTAGAAGGTTCTGACTGCCGCGAAAGTTGCTCCAGCTCTCAAAAGTTTGCCCATTCGCACTTAGGAGAAAATCCAAAATCAACACTAAAAATAGTAATATCCTCATAATTAATCTTTTACTGATAGGGCTCCTGTTGGGCATGCTCTTGCCACGATTTCTGCTGTTAAGGCCAATCCTGATTGAACAGATTCATTAAATGGCACCCCGATCACAACATCAAATCCACGGCCAATATAGGAGAATCCAAATTTTTCCTGGTATTTGGAAGTCATTCTGACACAGATACCGCATTTGATACATTTTAAGGGTTCGTAAACGATCGAACTGGTAAAATGCTTGGTCATCGCTTTCCTTTCATTTCCTGCATAACGAGTTTGATTTGCCTTATAACGGCCGGATAAATCTCTCAATTTGCAATTATCAATATCCCTGCAATCGCAATGAAGACATCTCAGGGCTTCCCGAATAGCTTCTTCCTGCGTATATCCGTTTGAATTTGCCTGATCTGAAGATACTTTGTTATAAGGAACCGATTCCTTAAGATATTCCGATATCTCTTGATAAATCAACTTTCCGAACCGCGAATTGAATAGCTGTGGCTCTCCCTTTGGCACTTCGCCTGCCAGATATTGGGATACTGACCATGCCACCTCCTTACCCTGACCAATTGGACGAACTGACATCCGTGAAAAACGCAACGTATTGCCGATAGCGAATACTCCCTTCAAGGAGGTTTCGTAGCTGTTTCTGTCAGCCTCAATTCCCTTGGGATGAGTTATAAATCCCCAGTTCCTGATTTCATCAACTAAAGCTCCTGTTGCCACAACAACTGCATCATATTCATTTTGAATCTGTTGAAAAAACAAAGCATCGATCTCAGTTTCTCCCTTAAATATGACTCCTGTACTTAATATTGTGTTGATCTCTTTGTCCAAAACAGAGGCTGGCAGCAATTCCGGGTCGATATTAGTGCGAAGAAGTCCTCCGGCGCAGCTCTCCTTATCAAAAAGTACAGTTTGATAACCATTTAACTGTAAATAATATGCGGCAGCCAATCCCCCAGGTCCGGCACCGATTACGGCGACTCTTTTCCCGGAAAGGGGAAGCGGTTCAAAAGGATACAGGTCATTTTCATCACCCACAAACCGCTTTAACAAACAAATCGATACCGAAGAGTCCACAGTTCGCCGGTGACAGGCTCCTTCGCAGGGTGCCGGACAAATTCGTCCTAAAACTGCAGGCAATGCAATATCTTTTTTGACCAGTTTCAACGCGGCTTCAAATTTACCAGCTGCAATCAACCTGTTCATTTGAGGAATATTCATATGTGCCGGGCAGGCTACCTGGCATGGTCCCTGACAATCACCAACATGTTCGCTTAGAAGAAGTTCCAGTCCGGTCTGCCGGGCCTCCCTGATCTCCGCATCTTCAGTGGTGACAGACATGCCTTCTGTTGCAGTTACTGAGCATGATGGAATCAACTGGCTATTACTGTCATCCTTCACAAGACACAACATGCATGATGTAAAATGGCCTAATTCCTCATTGTAACAAAGCGATGGAACCTTAAATCCTGCCATTTCGGCTGCTTTTATTACCGGGGTTCCTTCATCAACATTTATTTTGTGACCGTTTATTGTAATTTGGACCATTAATTTTCTAACGAATGTTTAGGATTATTAATAATATATTGTTATAATGATTTGGCAAATCCAACCAAAATTGATTTACAATATTTCCATATTGATTTAATTCCATTTTGCCTTTTACAACACGTCCGAATAAATTATCACGGTCCCGGGTACAAATTGTAATAAAATATGAACCTTCGGATGCATAGTTCCACCCTTTATACCGTGTTGATTCAATCCTATATTTATTTTGGAACAGCGTCATTCGGATTTTTTCTTTTTTACATCTAAATATACAATAAAAAATTATCCCACTACAACAGCATTCGTCGGACACACTTGCCGGCAGGCATCACATTTGATACATAAATCTTTATTAATCATGTGTTTTTCATGGGGCTGAAAATGTATTGCAGCCACGGGGCACCGCTGAACACATAAGGTACAGCCAATGCAATCATCTGTTATAGAATAATTTATTAACGGAATACATTTACCGGTTTGACAAACACCATTTAAATGCGCTTCATATTCATCCCTGAAATATTTCAGGGTGCTCAACACCGGATTGGGAGCCGACCTGCCCAGACCGCAAAGAGAACCTTTTTTCGTCCACTCAGCCAGCTTCTCAAGCTTCTCCAAATCGCCAGGTTTTCCTTTTCCCTGGGTCAGGTTATCCAGTATATCCAGCATTCTTTTTGTCCCGACGCGACAAAATGTGCATTTACCACATGATTCGTCCTGGGTAAATGATAGAAAGAAACGGGCAATATCCACCATGCAATCGGTATCGTCGAGAACAATCAATCCACCAGAGCCCATCATGGCACCAAGACTGTTAAGAGATTCATAATCAATGGGTGTATCCTGAAGGCTTGCCGGAATACAACCACCCGAAGGGCCACCTATCTGAACCGCTTTAAATTTCCGGCCGTTTGCTATTCCGCCTCCAATTTCTTCTACGATCTGGCGAATGGTCATTCCCATGGGTACTTCGATCAATCCACCACGTGCAACTTTTCCTGCCAGGGCAAAAACTTTTGTACCCTTGCTTTTCTCTGTCCCAATGCGGGTAAACCGATCGACACTGTCGCGCATAATAAAGGAGATCTGGGCAAAGGTTTCCGTGTTATTTACTAACGTAGGCAGACCAAATAACCCCTTGACTGCGGGGAAAGGTGGCCTTAAATGGGGAAATCCCCGGTTCCCCTCGATGGATTGAATGAGCGCAGTTTCCTCACCGCAGACGAATGCCCCTGCCCCTTCATAAACTTTAACATTGAAATCAAAACCAGATCCTAGTATATTATTACCAATCAGGTTATTATCCTTACATATTTCAAGAGCAGCCCTGATTCTTTTTACTGCGAGGGGGTATTCAGCACGAATATAAAAATACCCTTCGCGCGTATTTACGGCGTAAGCGGCAATAATCATCCCTTCAATCACACGGTAAGGATATGATTCCAGCAACATACGATCCATAAATGCGCCCGGATCACCTTCATCCCCATTACAAATCAGGTATTTTTCTTCACTCGTTTGTTTTGAAACAAGTTCCCATTTAATCCCGGTAGGAAATCCGGCTCCTCCCCGACCCCGGATTCCACTCGTTTTGATCTTTTCGATTACCTTCGTGGGAGTAAACTCTTTAAAAACTTTTTTTAATGCCAAAAATCCTCCATGTTGCTGATATTCATCTAAATCCAAAGGATTGATTAAACCTCTGTGTTCGGTTGCAATCGGAAATTGCTTGCCAAGAAACGAGGAGACATGTTTCTCGCGGATATCAAGCTCATACCTCTCAATCCCATTCCATTTCTGGTCGGTTTGTATGTTTTCGATGGCATTTAGAAATTTATTTTTCAACCTCGAGAATCGTCCTGAAGGTTTGAAGTGATTTTCAACAATCTGCTTGATATCTTCTGGCTTCACTTTGGAATAAAGGGTTGTCTCCCCGTTGACCGGAACAATTTCAACGAGAGGTACCTGGTGACACATCCCAACGCAACCGACACTCTTAAGCTTAACCTGCAAACCGGATTGATTGATCGTATTTTCAACCGCATCTTTAATATCACTGCTCCCACTTGCCACACAACATGATCCAAGGCCAATCCTAATCTCCCCAAGTATTTCGGTACCGTCCACTTTACGAAAGAGACTCTTATTCTTATTAACCTTCAGGTTCTCAAAATCCTTGATGATCTGATCCGCCTTATCGGAAGTAACATGACCATAAGTTACATGATCAATTTGAACAACAGGGGCTAATGTGCAACATCCCAGGCAACTGACTTTTTCGATTGTATATTTTCCGGAAAGGTCTGTATGCTGACCATCTTTAAGTTTGAAGGCCCTTCGCAGCGAGTCATAAACCTGACTGGCTCCCTTAACATGGCATGCAGTCCCCACACAGACCCGAACCATATGCTGACCAACAGGTGCCAGACGGAATTGAGAATAGAAGCTGGCAACACCTATTATTTCTGCTGGTTTTATATCAGTGGTTTCACTAACCCTTCGTAAAGCTTCTTCAGGCAAATAGTTAAATTCGCGTTGAATCGCCTGAAGGATAGGAATTAAAGCTGTCCTGGTCCTCCCCTTTTCCGAAATGATAGAATCTATTTTATTCTGTTCAATCATTGAAATTTATTTGAACTGATTTAATCCTGAAATTCACTTTTTGCCGATGCAATAAATGAATTTCGGAGTTCTTAGGTACATCCGGCCGTCCTTAAAAGCCGGAGTTGTGGTAACTTTTTCTGCTGCATCTCCTTCGCCAAGAATCTTCTCGGTTTTTCCCACTTCAAAAACCTTCATTTTTCCGGCAGTATTAAATGTATAAAGCTTATTATCAACAATTACCGGAGAAGAATAGAATCCGGTGCCGTCTTCCTTTACCCAATACTTCTGACCCGATTTTGCATCATAGCAGGCGATAACGCCATAACTGGTTGCAATAAAAAGTAAGCCATTCGCAGTTACAGGACTTGCGACTTCAGGCATGTATTCATCACTTTCCCAAACTTTTACATTTTTTACAGGATCAATGGCCACCAGTTTTGCATATTCATTGGCTGCAAAGATCAGTCCGCTGCCAAAAGCCGGTGAGGGACCCACCTCACCCATCATACAATTCAATGACCAGAGTTCCTTTCCGGAATCTGCATCATAACCGGCTACCATCGGATCTGTTGACAACACAACCTGATATTTTCCATTGATCTCTGCCAGAATAGGACTAGCCCACGAAATTTTTCCTTTCCGTTGGGTTTCCCATGCCGTCTGCCCTGTGGATGCTTTTAGCCCAATCAGTTTCCTGCTCTTGTTGGTATCATACTGAACGAATAATTTGTCTTTCAGCATCATAAGGGAAGAGGCATGTCCATAATGGTTATCCGGAACACCAAGGTTTCTGGCCCAGATGCGATTACCATCCATATCAAAGCAGATAATATCGCCGGTTGCAAACATTGCATAGACCCTATTCCCGTCGGTGGTAAGCGAAGGGGCAGAGTAGCCTGTATCCTCAGTAACCTTCGGCGCTGCTTCAGGACTACCCTTAATCTTATCCACCGGCTGTTTCCAAAGTATCTTACCTGTATTCCTTTCGTAACAATAAACCTCACGCGAATGATTATCAGCTCCTGACAGGAATAACTTAGTACCCCAGATAATCGGAGAATTATATCCCTTTAATGGAACAGGGGTTTTCCAGATCACATTTTTACCGGAAGCAGCATCCCATGAAACCGGAGTCTCTTTTTGGTAAAAAACACCATTTCCGAATGGTCCCCGGAACGAAGGAACATTCGATTTAATCTCAGCTAACCCGGGGAAACTTACTTTTACTGCCGGCGCCTGAGTAACTTTGACAGGTAGCGAAGAACCTAAAGAAACAGTTGGTTTTACTGAGGAGGTTTTTGCCGAATCGGCAACCGTGGGAGCCTGACCTACCTGAATCACTTCAATCTTATCGCGATTGTCAGCTATTTTCAAATTTGGCGAAGAATCGTTAACCGAATATTCCCTGAGATGGTCTACAGAAGCATAAGAAGCCACCAGACCAAGGATAACCAGTATTGCACCTGTTAATAATACCCATCGCTGGGTCAATAATCGGCCAACCATCTCGTTAGAATCCAGAATATCTGGTTCTTCTATTTTAGATCTTAAACCAATAATAACCCGTAATGCGAATGCCAGAACAATTGCCCCGAATAACAGAAGATAACCTCCGGTCTTGACCTGCCATTGGCTGTTAAAATAAGCCTTCCGGGCCAATAAATCAAAATCACGTATCTCCTGTTTAAGCTCATCGCTGTTAGGTTCCTGACTAAGTTGTTTAACTAATGATGTAAGCGCCTTGCTTTCAAGTGGCTTATTCTTTGTCATCTGCATATAATTTAAAAGCAGTAATAAGGCTACAGTCAGGCAAAATATGCCAGAAACAAGAGCAATATTGAGGAATAACTTCAGTTTAGCATCATTTTCCATTAAACCACAGAAATTAAAAATTTTATTTTTTTACCGGACAATAACTGATGCATCTTACACAGCTGTAACAGTTTCCTTTATCCGGTTGATAGTCTTCTTTTCTTCGATAAATCACCTGGCTTAGCAACGTCATTCCGATGACCAGTCCCATAAACCCACCTGCTATCCAGCACCCGATATAAAATTTGTGACGGATTACTGATGCCTCATTCACAAGAGTTTCCATCGATTTTCCTGAACTTAGGAAGGCCTGAACGTCAAGATTTTTATCATCATTCCGAACTTCAGGTTTAGTAATCAGAAGTTCAGCCAGATAAACTTTGGAATTCGCTTTTGAGATCCAGGTATGTGCTTTTGATCCTGTATATCCGCCAACCAGGATCCAGATCGGGATCAGCAGGGCATAAAACAAAAAGCGATTCACTCCCCAGATTCTGTTTTTTATTTGTTTCTCGTCTGTCGGATAATCGATTGCATCAAACGGACAGGAATCGGAACACAGTTTACATTGAATGCATGCAGCCGGCGTGATTGCCAGATGCCATTTGGAAAACCTGGACATCCAGTTTAGCAGGACACCATAGGGACATAAAAACCGGCAATAAGGACGGGCCACAAACATCCCCATCAATAAAAATGCAATTCCGAGGATGACCATATGAAAAGGAGCATCCATCCTGAATATTCCGACAAACGGATCATAGCGGCAAATAATAAAATCAGTGCCGGTGGCAGCGAACAAAACTGCCAGCGACAGATACAGATATGGAAGGAGACCTAAAGTTTTGCGAAGCCAATCAGGGAAAGATAAAGGTTTAATTATCAATAAATCCTGAATCGCTCCCAACGGACAGGCACCCGCACAAAAGGTTCTCCCGAAATACAGGGTAAAAACCAATGGCAGGAGAAAAAAGAGCAAAGTGGTAATGGAAATTGCATAACCCGGATCAAAAATGGTAAGTGCCACATTCTGAACTGAACCAATCGCACAAATACATCCGTTCCGGTAGAACCCAAAATAGAGCAGGGTGAATACAGATAACCAAAGCATCCCCTTCCGTGACCGTTTTCTCAAAGCCAACCAACTGGCCAGCGAAAGGACAATCAGCAAAATGACAACATCGGAATATTCGAGGACCAAAGCACGCGGCTCAGGAGTTACCGGAGTTGGCTGATGATACCCGGTACCAAATTCAGGTTTGGGAAATCGTTGCTGCTGAGCAACACCTGCCAGACTGTAGAATAGCAAAGTGAATATCAGCGTTAATTTAATCCAATTTTTCATATCAGCCCTTTGCATCGTTGGTGAAACTTCCTTTAACCAGATATGGCTTGCTCGCCCTAACCCGGGATATGGCATCTGATGGACAAAGCCTCGCGATGGAACACTCGTTGCAATTCAAACATATCCGGTGAATAATCTGCAAATGAAGAGAACCGTTTCCAAAAGAAGTACATCCCTTCACGCATTTCGCACAGCCAATGCAGAGATCTTCATTGATAACATATTCAAAATAAGGTTCTTCAATATATTTTCGCTGGATTGCTGAAGTTGGACAGAGCTGATTTTCAGCAGCAGTTGAAAGTTTATTCGGGTCCGGTTTGAGATATCCGCCGCACAAGTCACAATAACCGCACAGGTCATAGGCATGCAGACACTTCACCGCCGAAGGGGTCATCACGCATGAAGTTGCACACCGTCCACATTGGGTGCATTTGAATGGATCGATTTGCCAGACATATTTTTCATGAGTAATATTCCTTGCTGAAAATCCTCCAACCGCTCCAAGAGTGAGCAGTAAGGATATGCGTGATCCCTTCCTGATAAATTCCCGTCTGCTGTTTTTAGGATTATTTTCCATGGCTCCTCTCCTTATTTGCCTGTGGTAATTCACATTTCCTGAATTTGCCACAATTTCTGCATAATGGTGAAACCGAACAATTTTCGGGAGTCACCACTTTCTGGTTTGTGGCAAGAAATATGCTAAGCAATCCGATTCCCGATAATATCACTACACGCCCGGTTTGCCGGATAACATCTCTTCTGTTCATCGGTTCTCTTTTTTTACAAATAGTCTTATCATTTTCCGATCAATATCCAGTGCATAAATATTTCCTAGACCGTCTACCGCAACATCAGGCGCATGAACATTGTCTTTAAATTTTGAAGGATCGGCCACAACGTCAAGAAATTCACCTGAAGGCTTATAGACCTTTATCCGTATCATCCCTTTTTCACTTGTCACAAAACTGCCATCGGGTAAAAATGCAAAATGTGCCGGATTACAACATCCGCTAAATCCTTCAATTCTTACAGAGGTTGCCTTCCACCATGTCCGAAGTTTCCCATCAGGGGTATAATTTTCCAAAGAATGTTTGCCAGGATTAACAATCCATAAATCACCGTCCGAATTAAAAGCCAGATCAAAATAGGGACTTGGAATGATAAATCCGTGAATCTGGTCATTCCCCGATTTACCTTCAATTTCTCCCACCGGTTTGCCGGTTTGGTCGAATTTACGCACAATTCGCTTTCCGGCATCTGCAACAAAAATAATTCCCGATCTTTCAGTAATCGAGGTGATTACCGTGCTGTCTGAAAAAGAATTACAATTGGCAATTTTCAATCCTTCACGATTCAGTATTGTTAACGATTTACGAAATCCAATATAAATGTTATCTGGTGATGCAAAAACACACGTTGGTTTCAGCTCGAAATTGATTTCTTTCAATAAGTTCCCGTTTGGTTCGATGATTTGCAGCTTCTGATCGCCAACAACGAAGATTTTTCCATTGCTAATGCATAATCCTGTTGGTTCGGAGAAGTTAATGGTCAGGTTCCGCTTTTCATTGAACATAATCAACGCCGTGTCAGTCCGAGAGAATAGATCCATACCAAGGGCATAAGGATTCGCGGGAAGCTCACCGGGTTTAGAAGAGATATAATCGATGGTAACAACCACAATTATAACTATTGCCAATGAGATCAGAAAGATGACGATACCTTTGTTCTTCATATTAATGATTTAAATGTTCATATTGATACAAATCATTGTTTTTGAATCTCTTAACACTAAATATCCATTGGCAATTGCCATTGGTGCCCAGGCATCCGCGCCATCCTTGATCACTTTTACCCGATCAAGCTGGATGTACTTGGCAACGCTCGGTTTTGCGATTGTAAGGGTTCCTTCATCGTCGAGAATAAAAAATTTATTATCCGCAATAAAGTAAGGACCTAGTCCGAAACGGGTAGACTGACCACTCGACCAAACTATTTTCTTACAATCGGATGGATCGACGCAGACAAATTGATTACGCAGTGATCCGGCATCCTTAGGAAGTATTGCGAATAGATGTCCTTCCCAATAAACAGGTGTTTGTTGTTCACAGGCCAGTCCGAAACGCGGAAGATACTGTTGCAAAACATTAATGGTAAAGTTACTGCCATTTCCTTTAAGTTGTAGCAACATGGCACCGGCTCCATAACCGGCAGTTATGAAAATTTTTCCGTCAGGCATACACACTGGTGAAGGTGCTACCACCGAATGGTTCCATGCAGCGGTTTTCCAGAGTACCTTTCCGACATCCGGACCATCGGCTGCAATACCAGCCAAACCGCCAATTGCACTGTATACATACATTTTCCGACTCCCAAAATTGAATGGCATAATGGAAGAATGTGACATCTTCCAACCTTCAGGATTGGGTGTTTCCCATAATTTCTTACCTGTTTCACAACTGATACCGATAATCAATGCCTTTTTTCCCCCGGTTGCTATGACTGCCACATCATTGTCAATTAAGGGGCATTGGCCTGTATACCAAAATGGGATTTCCGAGGAATACTCCCGTGCAACATCAAGTCCCCACCGGAAATTTCCGGTAAGCCGGTCGAGACACATGACGTGACAGCGTGGTCCCATAGTCACGATATATTTTTCAGTAATAACCGGAATGGTCCTTGACATACCATGATTCCGTTTAATCGTAACATGATACCCCCTCTTCCATAACTCCTTGCCATCTGAAAGTGATATACAGCGCAGGAGATCTGCCTTCTCCTTCTCATTGTAATCAAGGACATAAACCAAACCTTTGTATATGGCGGCTCCCGAGTGTCCCTCACCCAGAGGAATTGACCACCGGATATCAGGACCTTTCGGACCAAATTTTTCCTTTAATTTGACCTGAGATTTTGAGATATTATCATAATCATTTCCGCGAAAACGACTCCAGGATTCCGTCATCTCCTTATATATCAGGTTATTGGTTTCAAATATCTTTCCAATATCCACATTTTCAGATACAGTATCGGCCACTCCCCTTTTATCGAGACCGGGTAAACTTTCGGTGAATTTTGACGTAGGATCCCTCATCAGCCACCATAGAAGAGCCACTATCGCGACCAAAGAGATGGAATAAAAAGCAATATTCAGAATCCTGTGTTGAAACATTTCTTGTCTTGATTAATAAACTAAGCTCCTTTTATATTATATCGGCGCAGGATATTTCCATGTCTGAGATACAATTTGCCATCATAAATAGCAGGATGTGCCCAGTATGGACCTTCCCCACCTTCAAATTTAAAGGTACTGATAATTTTAAAATCAGACGAATCTGGCTGAACAAGGGCAATAGTTCCCCCTTTTTCTTCATAACAATAGAGCAGACCATCGGCAGCTATAATTGAACCCTTTGTATTCCAATCTTTTACCCAATTCGTTTTACCAGTTGCCCAGTTCACCGAGACCCACTGTCCTTTGTTGTTGCTGACCCAGTTGGTACCGAAAATATTACCATCTACGAGTACATCCCCGCCAATCTGGGTATCCATAATCTCGTTTTTCCATTTCAAAGTAACCGATTTCCCATCCTCCGAAAGTGAAACCATCACGGCAATATGATCATACCCGCTTGTAACAAAAATATCCCCATCGTGATAAATTGGGGTGTTCGGATTAATTCCCTTCCCCATATTCCCTGGTTCAAAAGGCTGGAGATCAAAATTCCACAGGATTTCACCATCAACAGAATTTATCCCGATCAGGTTATTGGCAGTTTCAGCGAGGACGATTTTCAATCCATTTCGTTCGATAAGCAGCGATGAAACGTATGCTCTTTCGCCTCCGACACTCCTGGTTTTCCAAAGCAACTTCCCGGTAATCTTGTCGAAAGCGACAACGGTGGTCTCTTTTCCCCCTGTTACATAAAGCGCTGCCTGGTCAGTGAGGAGTACAGATTCTGAAATTCCCCAGCGACCATACTCTCCCTTAAACTGGGTCTGAGCATCCTGGGTCCATAATTTTTCCCCGTTTTTGGCATTCAGACAGTACACTTCCCCCATTCCGCTAATGAGATATACCTTGTCATCCTGGATGGTAGGGGTGCATCTGGTATCGGGATATGAATTTACCCAGGCACGACCATAGGCTTGATCCCATAGCCTTTTGCCTGATAAATCGTAAGCCGAAATAACATCCATTGAATCTTTCTTTATGCCTGTAATATAAATAATATCCTTACAAACAACTGGTTGCGAATATCCTTTTCCAAATCCTGAAATTTCCAAATCAGTAGCGGGTCCCGCCTCCGGCCATTTCTTTAACAGGTTTTTATCAGGGTAGATCCCATCACGTGAAGGTCCACGCCACTGAACAATCTCCTGCCCAACGGCTGCTGTAACCAATAACATCAGCATGCAACTCAGTAATAATTTCATTACTAATTTTTTAAATGTCTTTAATTTAAATGCTTTTTAGCTCAGGGATAACGGTTCCACTAACCGCCTAACAGCCTACAGCCTAATCGCCTACAGCCTAACAGCCTATTTAATATTATAAACCATTAAAACATCCCCATGTCTCAGGTAGAGTTTGCCATCACTGATAAATGGGTGAGCCCAGTTAGGACCTGCTCCGTTTGTCACCTTAAATGAGCTGATCACTTCCCATTTTTCGGGATTCGGTTTAATTAAACCGACTGTTCCCGTCTTCTCTTCATACACATAAAAGAGATCGTCGGCTCCGATAATCGAACCTTTATTGATCCAGTCAGTAACATATTTTACTTCACCGGTATCCCATTTCATGCATACCCATTTCCCTTTTCCATTACTGATCCAGTTTGAACCATACATATAATCACCGGAAACCATGATACCATGATGATGATTATCAAGGGTATGGTCTATCCATTTTTCCTTAACCGAGGTCCCAGTAGAATCCATTTTCAACATTATTGCAGGATAGTCGTAGCCCATGGAGAGGAAAATCTCATCTTTTTTAAAAACAGGTGTATTGGTCAGGATCAGTGCTTTATCATCATCCTCAATTAATTCTTGTTTAAAATACTTGTAGCTCCAGGCCGTTGAACCATCCCCCGGATTGAGAGCCACCAAGTGAGTGCCTGTAAGAGCCAGGATAAACCTGAAATTTTTATATTCGTATATGGTAGGTGAAGCGTACGACCTCGGACCCCCAACAGATTTGCTTTTCCAGACCAGCTTTCCTGTCATTTTATTGAATGCAACCACCGTAGTCTCATTGCCACCGGGGGTGCAGATCACTTTATCATCAACGATCAGAGGGGATTCGGAAACACCCCAGTTATGCCACTCTGCCTTAAAATCCTTATCCACATCAACAGCCCAGTTCTCTTTTCCACTGGCCGTATCAATACATACTAGTCTGCCCAATCCACTTATCACATAAATCCGATCACCCTCGACAGTAGGTGTTGAACGGGTGTCCGGGAATGACTTTAACCAGGATCTGCCATACGGAACCTGCCATTTGATCTTTCCCGGAAGATCCACAGCTGTCAGATAATCAAGGGTATCGATCATTCCCGTAATGTATATCGTTTGATTAGCGACCACCGGTGAAGAATAGCCTTTACCCAGCTTTTCGACCTTCAGAATCATTTGTGGCCCTTCGGCAGGCCAGGATTTCAGTAACCCGGATTCATTAAAATAACCGTCACGCTTAGGTCCTCTCCACTGAACGACCTGGCTGAATGAGGAATAAGCAAAACCCAAAATCAAGGACAATACAAATAATTTCTTCATTTTTTATTAACTATTGAGAATTCAAAACGGGAGAATTGTCTTTATTCCAATTTCTCCCGTTTTGAACTTATTCTAAGAACTGACATATTTAAAGTCTATTACTTTATCTTATAAGCAATTAATGATTTACCGTGTCTGACAAAAAGCTGGCTATTATTAATAACAAGATGCGCCCAATGTTGTCCGCTTCCCAATTCAACCTTCCCCTTACCTGCGATGTTAAATCCCTGAGGTGTTGCCGGAACAAGCGCGAGTTCACCCTTTTCACTATAACAGAACAACATACCATCAGCCGAAATGACATTTCCTTTTGCAATTGCCTGAGAGGCATATTTCTGATCCCCTGTTTTCCAGTCGGTACATTGCCAATCTCTGGTATTATCGCCACATCCATAAATATATCCATCCACAACTACTGCCCCGCCGATACGGCAATCGACCTTTTTGCTGAACCATGCTTTTGTAACCTGACTCCCATCAGCATTCAGATCAAGTTTAACTCCACCCTGACCATATCCGCTGAAGCAAAAGAGGCTGTTTTGATAGAATATCGGAGTATTGGCATGGACCGCCCACTGATTGGTATGTTCATAAGACCAGAGCATTACTCCGGTTTCTGCATCCAATCCGATGATATGCTTTTCGGTATGGGTAACAAGCAATTTGCGCGATGGCAGTTTTACCAGCAAAGGGGTACAATAAGCCGATTTTTCACCAACACCTTTACTACTCCAGATCAACTGTCCGTTTAATCGGTTAAGTGCCACAACGTTATTTACAGGACCACCCGTAGTTACAAATATTTTATCACCATCAATAACTAAGGTTTCGGTTACACCCCAGGTAATATTCTCTCCATTTAAATCCTTCAATACCTCTTTTTTCCAGAACATATTGCCATTATTGGCATTCATGCAGGTAAGCACCCCATTCCCGGAATATATATATAGCATATCTCCGACAACTGAAGGCGTTGCCCTGGCACCCGGATAATTTTCAACCCACTCCTCACCATAAGTCGCTTTCCATATCAGTTTTCCATCCAAACTCAATGCATAGATGTAACCTACATTGTTTACCGCTGCCGATACATATATTTTCCCATTCGCAAAAACCGGAGATGAAAATCCGTCACCAAGGTCATCGTAATGCCAGACGATTTCAGGACCTGTTGCAGGCCAGGATTTTAGCAAACCAGATTCGGAATAATTACCACTCGATCCCGGGCCACGCCAGGTTGTTGGTTCTTGTGCTTTAGCTGTGACAAGGGTTAAAAGTCCAGCAATCATCAAAGTAAAAACGCCTTTGTTCATATCTGTTTGAGTATAAACTATTGGCTAAAATTATAACCATTCCATTGGATGTGCAAGGGAAGAATAGAATTTAGTTTATGTCTAAATAACAGAATAATCTACAAAATTAAATTCAGGATATAGCCAACCATGATGATTCCTGTGGCAATGATGGCAATAAAAGTAAGGATAAAGGGGAGTTTTAACACTTTTTTTAAGATGATCAGTTCGGGAAGTGAAATCCCGATAACCGACATCATAAAAGCCAACGCAGTTCCGAGTGGAACACCTTTTTCGATTAAGGCAAACACAATCGGAACGGCTCCCGGAGAACAGGTATAAAGCGGGATTCCAATTAAAACAGCTAACGGTACCGAATACCATGTCGATTTATCAAGATAGGAAGCGAGGTAATCATTGGATACATACCCGTGGACCAGGGCACCGACGGCTATCCCCGTAATCATATAGGGCCAGATTTTGACAATGATTTCTTTAACAGCCACTTGCCCGGCACGAATACGGTCCTTAAATTCAAGAGGTTGTCCATCCTCCGGTACTTCTCCAAATTTCAGGGCCAGTACCCAATCCTGGAGCCATCTTTCGAGATTTAGACGTCCGATAATCCACCCTGAAGAGATGGCAATAAGAAGGCCCATCAGGATATAAATCGCACCTACCTGCCATCCAAAGAGACTGAATAACATGATTACTGCCACTTCATTAATCATAGGGGCAGCAATCAAAAATGAAAAGGTTATACCAAGAGGGATTCCGGTTTCGACAAAACCTAAAAATAAAGGAATTGCCGAACAGGAACAAAAAGGGGTCAGAATTCCCAGGAAAGAGGCCATGACATTCCCTACAAACAAGGGTTTACCCTCCAATACTTTACGGGTCTTTTCGGGGGAAAAATATGATCTGATAATCCCGGCCAAAAAAATAACCAGGATAAGCAGAAGAAATATTTTTTGAAGCGTGCTCAGAAAAAACCAGATTGTGGATGAGAGATTGGATTCATAGGGGAGCTGCATCCAGTTATATACAATGAAATTAGTGGAAGCTTCCTTGTAATAAAACAGGAAGATCCAGAGCAGAAGTAAAAATATAAATACAATTGATTTTTTGCGCATTACAATTTCTTGGAAAATGGTGGGAAAAGATTAAAACTTGCTTCAAATCTCTTTTCACTCTGGATTACAAAGTTATACAAGGATTTAATTATTGGCATTCCTTCCCGGAGATAATTTATGAGGGTTTTAAATGTCGTCTCAAAGCTTCAATAGAATAGATTAAAGGAAACAATTTTTCGTCATACCACAACATTGCAAAATAGAGACCAATCGGACTGGAACGCAACCCATTCTTTTCGCGTTCACATTCAAGCCAATTAAAAGCCAGGCTGCAAGCTTCAGTATCATTTCGGGCCAATGCACACACAGCCAATGCGCTCTCTTCGATAGTGCCCTGAATGCCAATTGAACCACCCCAGCTGCCATCATCGTTCTGCATTTTTAAAAGATAATTTTGAGCCCGGATTAGCAGCAACCCGATATTCTCCTTCATCCTGTCTCCCAAAGAATTACACAATAAACTATCTTTCAGATAAATAGTTACCTTGGCTGTTCCGTATACCGGATTTTTCAGATCTTTAGTATATTGATTTCCGAACCAAAGGGGAAACCATGAACCGTCTTCATCCTGAGCATTCCACAAATAGCCAATTGAACGTGCAACAGCTAAGTTAAGCGCACTCTTTAAATCTGATGATATTTTTTCTCCAAGTATTTCGAGCGATTTGGTCATTGCAAGGACAGCATGTCCGGTCAGATCAGCACAGCTGCTGTCAAATGGAAGCTTTGCCCACCCTTTGCAAAATGTCGGAAATCCGCCGTCTTTGTTCTGAAGTGTTGTCAGCCATTGACAACCATTAATAATTGACTCAGATTCATCAGCTTCACCGCTATACAAATCCAACAACGCCAATATTGCGCCGCAGGTATCATCCACGTCAGGGACTGAACCCGATAAATTGGTCCATCCCCATCCACCCGGTTGGGCAAGGTTAAATGGATGAATATTTTTATATTGTATTGATTTTAAATGTGATATGAGTTTTTCTATTTGCGTGAATGAAAATTCCGTGGACATTTGATTTCCAAAGGCTTTAACAGCTAAAGTTGTAACCCAGGTTGAAAGGTCACTGTCTATCGGCCAGCTTCCATCCGGTCGTTGTTGCGCCCTTAAAAACTGCAACCCTTTAGCTTTAAAAGGATTATTGCCATATCCGGTTGTAATCAGACACATCGAAACAAAGGCGGTCAATGGAATAGCCTCCAGAAAACCCCCACTTTCAGGAACAATTTTCTCAAGTTTTCGTAAGCAGGGTTGTATTGCCCGATTTCTGATCCAGCTCATAACGGGATTATGGTGCTTCCTCGTTTTAAAAACAAATATTCCGACGGCAATCAATGCAGGAATAGCATAGCTGACTACCCGTAAATTGAAAAGACTGTACCATGAAGCCGGGAATAGTGTGAACTCAAAGGGTAACTGAGGGATTTTAGTGCAAGCCCTTTCATCCAATACTCCACATATAACGAGCATGGAAAGGATGGGTACCGAAAAAGTAAAGTCATTACCATAAAATGATAATATAGAAGAGGTTATACGATCATTTTTCAGTTCAATATTTTGTTTTCCAAGAAAAGATTCAATCCTGGCCAGAGAAATAACGGCAGTTTCATTCTCTTTTCCGCAATAGCTGATTGCAGCATAACAAAGCAGTGAGGTACTGACATTACTGCTGCTTTCCGGAGTGTCTCCGAAACCGCCATCATCGTTTGTATGGGCTAAAAGCCAATTTAATCCATTAATAACATATTGATTATCTGAATTATCCGCGTTTATTTTCAAGGCGACTACCGAAACAGCTGTTGCCAGCGCACTTGAAGAGAGTCTGCCACTCCAGAACCCATCCCCATTCAATTCGGATTTAAGCTGAAGGACCAATTCATCATATTGATTTTCAAGACTTTTCTGCATAATTACTTCAATTTTCCGCTAGTATCAGATCAACACATCGACCCTAAGGCTAATAGCCCGTAAAAAGTATATTCCACATCGGTCATGTAATCTTCTGAGGTGGAACGAAACCCTCCATTATGATACAAATGGTCAATAAAGCCAAGGCAATCAGGCTTTATTAATCTAATATCTGCTTCCAGAAAATGAAGTGCATACAACGCCACTCCTGTGGAAAGCAAGTCGTCCGAAGGGGCCCTATGCAGTGCTGCAAATCCGCCGTTTTCCCTCCTGAAGGATTGCAGAATTTCCATATTCACGGATGACTTTTTTCCGGCCATCGCCTGAATGACAGAATTTGCAGCAACTACCGGACAAGGGCTATTTTCCTTTACTAAAATCAATTTATTATATTGATTGATAATGCGTTGTAAATTCTTAAAATCCCCAAGATAATATAAGGCCAGGATACCCAAAAAACCGGAATACTCAGGTTGTTCTGAGGTTGAAGTTTGTAGATCAGAAACAATTTGTTTTCTCAGTTTCTCGCTTGTTTCATCAGAGCCATTAAGTTTTGAATAGAGAATTGCGCCACAATACAAATAAACACCGGACAAATCACTGTTTTGCACTATATTCATAACGTAATTCACGGCAGGCTTAAACACGTTCTTTACCGAAAGTGCTTCAGCGACATAGATCCCAAAGAAGGTATAATAAAGATCGGTTTTACCTCCCCGGTCAGCAAATCCGCCTTCATTGGTTTGCTGGCTAATTACAAAAGACCGGATTTCGGAAACCATCTCATCATCCAGTATTTGAAGTGCTTTTGCCAAAACCGGTTCCAGGAGCTTCGGATAAATCTTTTTTATCCTGGACCTGGCAGCATATTTATAGATACTCCTTGAAAATTTTTCCCAAAACCTCATACAATGCCAGTTTAAGCCCTAAATTGGAGAGATTGTTGAGACAATCTTTTGCCTCATTGATTATGTTGATTAACAGATCTTTTGTGGCCTCCGGTATCTGGTTTTGATCGATCAGATGATACAAAACTTCCAGATCGCCCGTTTTATAGGCTGCCAAAAATATTTCCGTTTCGGTGTCCGGAAGTTTTCCCTTTAACATCGAAAGTAGAATTGAAAATTTCCTGATTGCAATATCCCCTTTATGACCCTGGTAATCGGACAAATCATCTTTGATCTGGTAACCGATACCAATGAGCCGGCTAAAATGACTTAAGACATCCAGTATTTCCTTAGAAGCCCCGCCAATAGTAGCACCCAGCAAGAGCGATACTTTGAATGCTGCAGCTGTTTTATTTTCAAATAGTTCCAACATTTCATTGAGAGGAAGAATTTCATTGGAATGAATAGCAATTAATTCGGCACCCTGTCCGATAGTCAGACTCCGGTGCCCCCTTGAAACTATTTTGATCCCTTCTCGGATCATCTCCGGGGAAAGAGAGCTTTCCGAGATCAGCCTGTACCCTTCACCAATAAGGTAATCACCCACGTTGATGGCAACCGGGATTCCACGTTGAGTATGCAATGTTTCGACGCCATACCGCAGATCATCGTTATCCTCGATGTCATCATGAATCAGTGAGGCTTTATGGAAACACTCCACCGATAAGGCCAGCATATTCAGGATTGCAGGGTCAGGTTCGGTAACAAAAGCTTCATACGCCAGAACCGTAAAAAAAGGGCGTAATCGCTGACCTCCTGAAAGCAGGGATTCATATGCAATTATTTCAGTTTTGCTCTTTGCAACTCCCAAAATACGAATTAATTGCTCCTCCCCGAAAATTGATGATGACTTGTTTCTAAGATAGTTAAGGTTGAGCAACCGGACTGAAGGATCTTCAAGAAAATTGTAAATCTCATGCTTGATCCAGGTTGAATCTGCAGTCGTTTCAACACATCCGCAGGTAGTTAGGGGGATCCCAATCCCAGGAATGCTGTATTTACTAACAGAGGCAAACATTTTTTGTAAAACCTCCATACACCCGACACCAATAACGGCATCTACCTTGCCACTTTCAATCAGGCGCGTTGTAATCGTTGTTCCTTCTGTGACCAACGCTACATAGCCCAGATTTTCAGCTTCACGCAAAAAGCCTGAAATGCTGCAATTACCACATTCATTGCATAATAATCCCAATTCGTCTTGTTCTGCAGTGCAATAAGCGATATTGCGCAGACACTGTGGCAGCAGAAAAATCCGGCGGCTAAAGGGAATAGCCCCAACTACGGATCTCCAGATGGCATTTCCGCAGCAAACCATAATGAAAGCACGATACCGCTCCTCCCATTTTTCAGTTTCTATAAGCAAACTTGCAAAATGGAATAAACGATCATGGCTAACCGGAGGCATTACCTGGTGATTTAAAAAATAGGAATCTACCTTAGTGCGTATATGAGTCCGCTCAGATTTCTCTGAGGGTATGTCAAGCGTAAATATCGATTGGAACTCTGATGATTTCAAAAGAATAAATTTAGATTAAAAACACTCACAATTAACATTTTAAAAATCACAATTCTATTCTGTATTTATCCGTATGCGCCCAAACCAAAGAAGGCTCTTTTTTTAGCCATCCTGTATATCCAGTTTTTTTCAGGGATTTTTGGGCAACTTCCATGACTGCAAACGGGACATCCATTGGAAAGCTCTTCCGATAATCCGGGACGGTTTGAAGTATTTGCTGCCTGATAACTATCTGCAAATTCATTGAGCCATCGGGGATTTTCCATTAAGATGCATCCATGGGTTTGATGGTTCACCTGGGATTTAAATTCCTTTAAAAATGCGGAGTTTTCATAAACCGCCTTTAGGTCTCCCTCTTTGATATTATCACAGGAGAATTGGACCACAGGGCATGGTTCAATATCCCCATTTGGATTGATATGGTGGCTCAGCCCCTCAGCCGCCGGACAAAATGGCTCGCCGTCAGCTCCCCAGTAAGAATCGATCAGTACAAGTGGATATTTGGTCCGGCCATCAACCAGAAACTCTCTTAACCTCAATATTTCTTCCGGTGAGAGGGCTAGTTCGTAATGGGGATTTTCTCCTGTTGGACGATAGATATAATACCAAAGGTAGATCACACCACGGGAATGAAGCATCTCAATGAATTCCTCCGAAAGCGCCATCTCAATATTTGATTTACAGACACTTATTGCAACACCTGTTATTAATCCCATGGAAGTGGCAGTTTCGATCGCACGGATAGTTCGCTGAAAAACGCGGTTACTTCCCCTCCGAATATCTGCTACAATTTCATTTCCTTCCAGACTGATCAGCGGAGTGACATTCGCCAATTTCTTAAGCTCCGCGGAAATTTTCTCTGTTAGTAAAGTACCATTGGTAAACAACTGAAAATAGCAGTCTGGGTTCTCCCTGAAGATGCTCATCAAATCGTTGTACATCAATGGTTCACCACCAAGGATTCCAAAAAAATAAGAACCGTATTTTTTGCTGTCCGATATAATCTTATTAATTGTTTGAATATCAAGGCTCGAACTCTTTTCTCCCTTGGTAACCCAGCATCCCTGGCAAGCTAAATTACAGTCATCCGTCACTGAAATAAACTGGAATGCCGGAAAGATCTCCCCACGTAGCTTTCTTTTCTGAAATTTATTAAATCCTGAGATACCCTTCCATCCCATATTATAGGAGAATTTCCAAATACACCTGAGATCAGACTTTATAAAATTTCGGAGTAGAGACATCTTAAGGCTATTGTTAATTATCGGATTTTTCTGCGAGAGCTTGTGCCCGCTCATTTATAGCCTGTTGCATGGCTGTATTGCGAATTATTGACTGGCGCTTTGCTTTTCGCATTTCAAGGGCTTTATAAATATTGCTTCCCAATATGGCATCAATATCCAGATTTTGCCGCTTTTGCTCGGCCATTTCATCGATAGTCTCAGAACCTGCGATGGCTCCTGAATGCTCATACTTTGGAAAGACTATGGCTATTTGGGGACAAATCCGTGCGCAGGCCGGACAATTATTTTTGCATCCTTTTGGATTTACCACAACTACCTTATTTTTAGTCTTTTCGTATACGCCAAAAAGACAAAAATCGGCACATTGCCCACATGCAGTACACCTTGAATAGTCGATTACAGGGTACCATGAAGGCCAGGTACTTCCATATCCAATTTTTGAAACTACCTGATTGATAGATACTTCAGAGAAAAACGAAGCAACTGAACCAAAAATCTGCTGATTGTTAAGTTCTCTGAAATTAAGGTAACTGATCTTCCGGTTTTGATAGTCAATGCCACAGTTTTCCAGCAGTAGCCTGACCCCCCGGGGATAACAAGCGACGATTAAAGCTTCATCCGCAGCTAAAAAAAGATCGTAGGTTTCCTCTTTACGTTCAATAGCACAACCACACAAATCGGAAATCACGACATACGGGTGTTCCATCTGTTTCAGATAGGCTTCTATATCCTTTAAACGATCTGTTCCAATCAGATTCGCTCCACAATTGCAAAAAAATACTTTTTTTATCATGTTACAAGGAACCGATTTTTCATTGTAGAATCTGAAACAAAGATATGTTTTCGGGGGATAAAAACAAGGGAAGTAAAAAAGTGGGCATAAATTGTTGACATCGATTCCGATGTCAAATACCAAAAATATTCAGTTAAATTCGTTAAATTTAAAGATGATTTTCATTTAGCAAAAATAATCTGCGATAATCCGCGGGAAACCTTCGCCCGCTGATCCCGCTGATCAACGCAGAAATGCCCGAAACAACTTTAAATCTGCGTTAATCTGCGTTATCTATCTGCGGGAAAAACTTAACAAACTTATTTAGTTTCATTAATTTTAAATACATCAGCATACACCGGTTTATCGGTATCTTCAGACTGTTCAATCCTACGGGAGTAATCAGAAGGAACTTTCATCTTTTGAGGTCCGCGTTCGAATTCTTCAATAACGACCTGGAAAGGGGCTGTTTTGTAGTTGTGTGGCAGCCGAAAATCCGTCGACACTTTAAACCGGTTATTCACCACATCCCGCTCGGTTATTTCCAGTTCAACTTTTTCATCCCGGAGCTCTTTCGTGTTTACACCATCGTCAACCAAACCATAGATAGGTTGTCCTATGCGACTATCAATTAATGAGATCCGAATATAATTGTATAATTTATAGGGGTTGGAAGTGTCACTGTAAATCACACCGGTAATTGTCACCGTAAACTTAGAGTTCACATCCTCCTTTTTAAATTGAATCACGGTAGTTCGGTCGGGCATAAGCTGAATCATATCAGCCATAACAACGGGTGACAAGCAGACATCGGTATCCCCTTTGCAAACTGAATGGGGTTGATATCGTGCCAACGCGAGTTTTACAAACGGAAAATACATATTTTCGGATTTATCGCCAGATCGCAAAACCATTGCTGCCGATCCAAATCAAAAATCACCGGATAGGCTACAACATTAGCACGTGTACTTCCCATGTCCGGATACTGGACATTTTCATCAAAGGTTGGGTTCATCCTGAATTCCTGAGGTGCCGGACTAAACAGATCCGGTTGAGTGGAATTATGCAACGGATCGATTCCCCAATGGGTGAAATAACCGGTATATCCCTGGATAATTGAAGCGATAGTTGGCTTTTGGGGGGGAGAAGGCGGCAACAAAATTCCCAACATCCCGTCATCTCCCGTAGAAAACCATGGTCGTTTTAAATAGATGCGCAAGCCTCCTCCTAACCGCCGGTGCTGTATCGTATTCTGATCCTGAGTCTTATGCCATTCAAAAGTTGGAATCACATAATCAATTTCAGGAATTTTAGGTCGTGTAATACTCAGAATATTGATCTTTTCAATCCATTTGCTTTCCCGGACAGTATTCAAATCTTTGTACTGTTTTAATATTTTATCAAAATATTCCCGGTACCTGGAAGAAGCTACAATTTTGTAATCAACCCAACGGTGTTTAGTGTCGCTAAAATGTTGAACAAGCGGATCAATGCGAAGTCCGATATTTTTCATAAAACTGAACCGGGATTCCTGAATCTCAAATTTCAGTCGGTTTGGAAGACTCTTTGGAGCAGCAAGCTTTTCTTTTTGAAGTTTTTCAAATGAAGCTGATTGCGTTTTATAAAGTGCATTTATCCGGGCAGCTTCAGGCTGTGGATTTAATTTAAAGTCAACTGTTGTTCTCCTTTCCAACTTAGGATGCGGTTGGAATACCAGTTTGGGATTTGCCTGCAGATCCAGTTTGGGGAAGGTGGGAATGGTCCCCTTTGTGATCAGATCATCCAAATAATTAACAGTAATATCCGTAATCGAATTAGTTCCTTGAGTCTGCTTGATGGTTAACGATATGCCATCATCATTCGATTCAGTCCACCTGGTCTGGTATTCAACCTTTTCTGTACTTTCGCCATGGACAAGAAACCGGGTGTTAATATTGGCAATAGTGTCTCCATAATTTCTTTCGGGGATCAGCGCTTGAATAACAGGTTCAAGAACTGGCTGCTGAACGGCATGAACCAATTCCATCTCGCGCGACGGACTAAGCATCCAATGTGGTCCAGAGCGGACAAGTTGTTCCAATTCAGCCTGATTTGAAGGTGACTTTTCTTTCACCAAACCCCACAGTGCCGAAAGTTCCTTGAAGTCCTTCTCCCTCCAGAAGGTGCTGAATTTTATTCTGGTCCGGAATCCTTTTGGAAGATAGATGGTGAAAGTCCGTTGAGACCCATCCCATTTGCTTCCGATTTCACCTTCTTCAAGTCTAAGTCTTACCAATCCAGCTTTATACCAGGCCTCCGGGATATCTATATTGGTCGATGATGGTGAAATCTCCTCGTTGGTGAAAAATCCAAATATCCTAGGATTAAATTCCTGGGTATGTGTATTTTCAAGACCATCAGCAATAAACAGTGCAACTCCGGCAGCCATCGGATCGGGAAGGTAGACAATTTCCACTTCGGAAGGCTGGTATACCTTTTCGGTGTTCTTCTTGTCCTGTGAATATACACCTTCATGGTTGGTTATCAGGTCATAAATTACTTTTGCTGCCACCGGATTATTTGAAAATCCTTTTTCAAACATTCCATGAGTTTCGGCCATGAGCTGGCTGTTTTTTGGAGGCAGTAAATACCGTTGTGAGAATTCATCAAAAACCTGATGACTCACCGGATATTTATTTTCATAATCCTTGGATGAAGTATCAAAATTGCTCCGGATCACCATACTCTCCAGAAATTCTCCGTCTTTTAGCTGATTACCATTCAAAATAATTGGGCTGGATAAGGGTTCAAAACGCATATAGCGGATGTTTTTACGAATTGTATCATTAACATCCTCGCTCTTCTGACTGAGTAAAACACTGTTCCCTGCCAAATCAACCGTGCGGATTCGTATCCGGTAATCTTTGCCAAAGCGAAGTTTCGGTAAAGTGCCGGGAACTAAATCCGATTGAGCATTGATCTTAAATTCAAGATCAGGATCGAAAGAATATTTCTTAAGCTCAATAGTTTTCTCTTTGTTTACGAAGTCCCGCTTATGTGTTTCACCCACTTTCAGCACATAATCATCAGCCTCATTGATCGCGAAACCAGGCTTACGTACGGATAAACTCCACCCCTCCCAACTGGCCAATGTTTCAGGGATATAAACATCATCCGGATTTTCCTGATCCTCAGCAATAGCAAGTTCAATATACCCTTCATCCGGTTCGATTCCTGCTACTGCATTTGGCTGATTACTCTCATTATACCAGGTATACTGATCCTAGCGTTGATGAAGCGAATACCATTTGTCAGGATCATTTTCGTAAGCAATATCCATGCGGTATCCTTGTACAAGATCATTGGAATATAAAATATTAGCCGGTATCCTAATTTTGAATTCGCTGTTTAAAGGTGCGGCTGAAAGTAAATTAGTCTGAAGGTTAACACTGCTTATAATGCGTGAAAAAATATGTTCCGCCATCCCGTTTTTCGTAATGGCAATTCCTGCAGTACGTATCGATGGCAAGCCTTCATCCTCAGGTGGTGGAATAAATTCAATTTTATCAGTCGAAAAAGCCGGAGAAACAGGAAGACCTTCTATAAGAATTTGGGATTTCGACTGAATATTAGTAAGATTTATCTTGCTGTTAACCAGTAGTTTTGACTTATCCTCAAAATATTTTGCAACCTGTTGTACTTTATTCTCAGTTAAATTGCTCGTTTTCAAGGCGGCACCATCTGCATCAATCTGAACCACAGAAAATTCGTCGGTATTAATTTTCACAAAGCCTCTTTTAAAAATCGTATCAGCCTTATCTGCGATATAAAAACCGGTTTTGGTAATCTCATAAGCCACAGGAGGTGTTGAAACAATGGTTATGGCATCCGATAATCCGAGCGAAACCGGTATGACATGAATTGTGCCAGAAGATGGAATAGGCTGGATATAAGGGATTTGAAAATCAAGCACAAACCCAAACTTCCGCATCAGCTGCGGTTAATTGTTGATTGCAGCCATGATATCATGGAATTCGAACTCTGGTTTTTTTAATTTAGGTAATGCAATCCGCTTAGGCTCTTTTCCGAGTTTATGAAAGGTATTAAACTGTGTAAAATCTGAATGTGGATCAGCCTTTTTCGCGAATGGGATAAAATAATTGGCTCTGAGAATTGTTTGGTGATTTTGTGCACTGTCGGTTTTTCTGACCTTTAAATCCTGAGCCTTTAAGGGAGTTCGTAGTTCTGCCGGATTATCCAGTTTGCTGATTTCCGATTCATTAAGGCGAAATTGCGAAATAATTCCAAAACGATCATCATCAATGAATTTTTCTGCCGAAAGCTTCTCTTTGGGACTTTCAATTGCAGTCTGAAGGTAATTTTTGACAAGGAAATCATGGATATGAGTTAATGGGAAAGAATTGATCCGTTTTACAGAAAGGTCCTCCTGCAAAAATCCCTTTACACGGATATCCTTATGAAATACATTTTTAAAAAGAACATTATCAACCTTTTGCTTTATCAGTTCTGCGTCAGTCAGAAGACCTGACTGCATCCTGAACTGGTACTTCGAGTTGAAAATTTTTTCCGGCCAGCGCAAAATGTCATCGAATGAATTTAATGAAGTATCTTTTGCCGAGGTTAACCTGATAGATACAAAAACAGAGAGTTGTAACCACGGTTTTCCGTCAACAATAATCTGCTGGTTGGGTAATGTGGTAAATATTATTTCCTGTGACATTTTGGATTAATTTTAGAATTAGTAATCAGCCCGCAAAGGCCTGGCAATAATTTTGCCAGTCGTCCTGATCGATCATGTCAGCAAATTTGGGGTCGGCATCAGCCCCCTGGAGTTCACGATGGACAGTTACCGACACTGTTTTACTGAAGAACAAGACTTCAACCTTTACATTCAGGGTAGCTTCACCTTGCAGTTTTTCAACTTTATCACCCACAAAAACGGCTGTAAAGGCCAGGTAAAATTCAAGTGAAACAGTGATTAAGCCCAGAATGGATAAGCTTCCATTGATACGTAGGTATCCTGAAAGATTAATTTGGGTGAGTTCATGATCTACCCCGGATACGGTTTTTGTGATTTTCTCAACCTTGAAGTAAAAACCGCCCATCGCAGAAACACTTCCGGATGCAACACCTACATTCAGCGAAAGTGCTGCCCCAAATTCGAAGGCAGCTTCAACTGATTGGATTCCGTGCAATGTAGTCACCATCAGGAAGAATCCACCACCTCCAAAACAGGAAACGGTCAATAAAAACGGGTTTTCACGCGTGCAGAAATTGAAGGCAAGCGTCAGTGGATCACCGGCAAATGGAAGGGTTATACTTGCTCCAAGACTAATATTACAGATCGCACATATCCCAACCTGAATACTGGGGATGCTGATATTAAACCCTGCTGTAACTCCGGAGGGTTGAATCTCAATAAAAGGTCTGTCATCCGAAAAACCGGTATTTGGAATTATACTTTGGAGGTTATTCACAAAGCTTAATGCACCCTTAAAAACAATAGGATTCTTAGGATCAATATCGACCTTTATATCTGTCTTTTGTGATGAACCACTTTTAAATTCAAGATAATTAAAATTAACTGCCAACAGGAGAACTATGTCTATTCCAAACTTTTCGAATCTGGCTGTGCTATTTAATGAGGTCGCCTTTGAAGAATCGAAAGGTTTTTCCAATTGAGTTAAAACGGTAAGGGCATTGGTGGGATTATCGACGTTTACATTGAGAATTCCCGAAATCACTTCGATTTGCTTTCCTTTGAGTTCAGGTTGCCATTTATATTCGGCATAGACTGCTTCTTCAGTAACGTACGACTTGAAGTTCGGGATCTTGGGAATACTGCTGCTTAGCGTGTCCAGGAGTTCTTTTACATTGTCAGAAATAGTTTTCTTTGCAGCTGCGAGCTGCGCTGTCACATCTTCTGAAGTCTCTTTTGCCTGATTTTCGAGTGATAGGATTTCATTTTTGGTATCTTCAATCTCTTTCCTGATGCCACCGATTTGGTCAGTTAATGAATTGAATGAGCCGCCCAGGTTTAAGTCAGAAAGGAGACTAAAAATATCAATTACGCCAAATATCTTTGGAGGCTTTATGCCATTCAGAGCTTTAAAAAACTGGTCAGCCTTAAATACCAGGTTTTTAATATCGTTAAGATCGCCTCCCACCGGTCCCTGCAATTTACTAAGAGCACTCACTGACATATTAGGAGAGAGAAATCCCCCGGATTTATCAGAACCTCCTGAGAAATCCACAACAGTACCTGTTACTCCGGCAAATACCTGACCGGCATTATTATCATCCTCGAACGTAATGGAGGCAGTTTTATGCTCTCCTGTGAGTTCCTGAACCTGTTTAATATAGACATTTGCAACCTGAACTTTGGGATGAAATTTGATATCCCCCTCCCCTTTTGCAGGATAAGGTTGTCCACCGAAGTTTATGTTGTCAGTCTCAAATGAAGTGTCACCGTCGACCAAACAATTTGCGAAGGCAATTTTTTGATTCCAGAAATTAGCCACCGTAAAGTCCGTCTTCAGGTTGTATATCGGTATCAAGTGCTCCATTTGTTTGGAATCACGTGCGATAATATTCTCGAGAAAGACCATTGGCATCCTGAACTGATGCTCGAATCCCTCTTTATCGGTTGATATCACATCAAATTTAAATCCTTCACCGCCTACCTTAATATAAAAATTGTAAGCCGAAGTACCAGAGAGAATGGTTGAACCAGTAGGTTTGTCAATGTTTGGGGTAACACTGGTTTCCAAGCGGACCGCCTGGAATGGGAACTCAATAAATTTTCCGTCCGGATCATTCCTAGAAAAAAGAACCTCTTTCTGCAAGACCACTATATACATATGCTGCCTGTTTACTGCTGAGCGGGTAGTTTGGTTGAATTTCCGTTCAGTTACTTTTACAAGTGCAGCCCGATGTCCAAACGGGAAAAGATATCCTTTTTCGACAATTTTAACATAATGATCACGTCCCAAGGTCGCAATATGTTCCCATTCACTGATATTCAATAACTATCCAATGGACTTGAGATATTGAAAAAAGCATGCCAGTTTAAGTAGGCGCCCAAAGAGCTAAGCATCAGATTATTTACCGGAACCGCAATCGGTGAAAACCCGGGAATCGAATAATCAGATGTCTGGTGAACCAGTTTATGGCGGTTGTTGCCATCAAGTGAGGCAAGAAAAGGGGTGTCTCGTTTTGGAGCATCTGCATTATATTTAACCAAGGCATCATCGGCCCATAAAACCCGGATCGTTTTCAGGGATTCCAATCCTGATAATGATGTTAATCCGCTTTTTAGTTTAATTCCTAATCTGGTATGCCACAATTCCGAAATTTCGCCTTTGGTCGCTTCAAGTGAATCCAGGACCCGAAGATTGATGTTCACCTGCGTACTTTCCATCTTCTGCTCACCGATATCCCTGATATCCAACTTTATCCTGTGACTAAAGTCATTCAATTGATTTGGAGAAATATACATTAAGGCAGGAGCCTCAATTGAGGTGCTGGTATCGGGAATCGGGCCAACAGTCAGATTGATATTTTTCAATGCCGAAATACTGAAATCTGAACCTGAGGTTTCAATCCGATCTGCAGATAGTATGTTTACCATGTTTTGATCTGAGTATACCAGATCAGTTTGAGCCTTCACCTGGTTGTTTTGGACCAGCCGGATGCCATAATCCAACAATTTGGAATCCCGTTGAAGAAATTTGTCTTTTACGTTTGCCCGGGTAAGGGTAGCTTTATCTACCTGAACCGGATAAGTTACCGGTATTAATAGGTTTGCGAGCTTAATCCACGCCCGTGGATGAACACGAAGATCATATTTGGACCAATCCAGCAAATCTTCCATCATCAAAGGAAATCCGGAATGCCCGGCTTCAAGTTCATACACCAGCCTGCTCTTTCGGGCCCTGATTTGCATCACCGGCAAGACAGGCTCTCCATTTGAGGATATTATTTTCGAAATTTTGAAAGTAGAATTTGTGGTTGGAATGTCATTGCTTTCGAAAAAAGCCTGTTCAAATGTATGTTGCGAGGGGAAAAATACAACCACTACCCCTTTACTTTTGGGATCGTCCAACTCAAGAAACGGAGCCTGTCCCTTATTTGAAAATTTAAAGTTATGAAATTCAAATTGGAGATTAAGCAAATCTTCCGGACGTAAAACAGTAATTTTAATTGCCCTTTTTGGAACAAACCGGATCTCATCAAAGGAAATGTTTAAATGGGGGACCTTTGTCCGATTAAATGGAACCTGGGCCACAACATTTTTCCTGGTCTGCCGGTTCTGAAATTCGGCAGACGAATTTCGAGTTGGTGCATCTAAAAGATTACACTGGGTTTCGCTATCTTCCTGTGAGTTCCTCTGTTTAACAGGATATGGATTGATCTGGACAGACTGGGGTGGTGTAAAATAAGTTGGAATCGTTGTTGCACCATTAAGAATAGGTTGAAATGCCAATAATCCAGGTTCAAAAATATGCCCTGAGAATTGCTTACCAACACCATAAGATTCAAAAACTGGAAGCGCTATGTCATTTTGGAATCTAAATGACCCGACCGATGTTGTAATCCATTGTCCCTCAGGCATAAGTTGACCGGCCATGTAAAAATGAGGATCCGCTTCATCAGTATATTCTGCAAAATAGAAATACTTTACAAAGATGAATTTTGCTTCAATTCGATCGTCTGGCCAATAATTAAAATTCCCGTGCTCTTCAGAAACCCAAACTGCTTTGTTGGAAATTTCCTCATTTGATTTTTGTAAAAGAAAATTTAAGTCCGGAGTATCCGCATTGAAAGAGATCCTGTGATTCTCATAAAAGTGCAATTGTGTTATTCCCTTGCTCCATCCCTTAAACCGGGGAATCGTTATTGCAACACCATTTTCATCGAATGATTTTGTAAAACTAAGTGAATGCTTTTGGAATGGCCTTATAATAAGATCATTAATTCTGGATTCGAGCCCATGCCAATGAACGATTACTGAACCTGACCCATTCAACCGAATAGTCCAATCACTTGAAATTTCAAGATTACAGTTTCCGTATAATTCAATATTATCCGATTTATCCAAATCAAATAATCGGCAATCAAAGATATGATCCGCGTGAACCGATTTGGTTTTATCCAGCCACTCCAAAAAATTCACCTCTTCACAAACTGATAATTCCGGAATAACGATCTTCATCAACCAATCGTTATTCTTTTTAACGATGGTCGCCACAATTGAGAGGTTCAGAGTGGTCTCATGAACCTGCAGATTTTCGACTTGAATCCGGTAAGTCAGCCCCTTTGAGGAGAGTTTTATGTGATAATCATTTTCAAAGAAATAGTCAGAAATCTCCCAGACAATTTTTTCATTGCGTATAACAATTAACCGATTATTGCTAAGTTTAATTTCAAAAGGTTTGAAATTAATTGATTTGTAAGTCTCTACAATAGGGTTTACCGCAAGAACACCAATACCCATTGTTTTAATAAACCTTCTCCTGTCAGGTTTTTCCGGTAGTGGAGATGATTTGCCGGCAATTAGTTTTCGGGTGTTTCTGAGATGTAAAAATTTAAAATCCATATCTTGTGGCTATTAGGAAAATGGTTCTATTCAGACCTTTGATTAGATTTAGTTTAAAATACCTGGTATTAAAGATTTCCAGTACGTTACACAAGATTGTTGGGTGAAACAACCTTGTAAATATTAGATTTGCTCGGCTAAAAATGCATATTATCCATTAAAACATATGGATCATTAGAATTAATTAATTCTGATCAATAAATATCAAAAAGGAGTTTAAAAATGATATGGGTTGGATCCATGAAATCGGGAAAAAATCCAATTATTCCAAAAAAACGGGGATTAAACAGTCATATAAAATATTAAAAGCCTCTCAATCAATTGATTAAGAGGCTTTTTGTGACCCAGCTGGGGCTGACAATATAGGTAATTAATAATTAGATTAAATTAATATAAACATCATATATATTTAATATTCAAATGATTAAAAAATATTCAAGTAAATTAAATATTTTTTAAAATCACTGAATTAATCGATTTCTATATGTAAATTTGAATGCTTACATATACTTTTTTCCGGGTGACCAAACATGTCAGAATTTGCTTAAAATACAACAAATTGCCTTTTACATATAGAAAATCTGAATCTGGTTAACCAAAGATTGACTTAAATAGGCAATAAAAAATACCTTACATTACTTTTTACATATAGAAAATTTGATTATTACTAAAGAAATTGGTTCTAAATCATTAATATTTAATAAAATAAGAATGAAATATACCCTGAAATTTTATTCAGAAAAAAGATCAAAAATGATTAATGGCATTAAAACACCTATCACCCGGAATGTGCCACTTATCATGTCTGTCAGTTTTGATAATAATCAAATGCTCTATTTTACTGGAAAGCGTTGTGTAAGCATCCGGTCTGATACATCTTTTTTCAGTTGACTGGTATGATTAATTTTCGGCCAAAACACTGACAAATGATTAATGATGCAAAAATCCGGGATCTCATCCAAAGACAAGAAGAG
>CAIXZH010000116.1 GCA_903923905.1 uncultured Bacteroidia bacterium | reverse complement strand
TGGACTGTACCAACTGAACAACAAGTCGTTGCCCAACTGGGATACATCGTGTGGAATAATCTGAGTACGCCAGGCGAGCAAGCTACCATGGGTTGGGCCACAAATCCCAGCTGGGACATTTCCGGATTATTCTATGACCAGTCTGGATTTTCATCATCATTAGCATATAGTATTATTTCTTACTTTGAAAGCCACGACCAGGAAAGACTTCAGTATAAAAATGAAACTTATGGAAATGCCTCCGGTGGCTATAATACCAAGACTCTGCCAACAGGCTTGCAGCGGGATGAACTTGGGGCGGTCTTCATGTTTTCTTCTCCGGGTCCAAAGATGATCTGGCAGTTTGGGGAATTAGGGTATGATATTTCAATAGACAATGGTGGCCGATTAGGTGATAAGCCCATTCATTGGGAGTACACATCTGATCCGAACAGGATGCATTTATTTAGCGTATACTCTAAAATGATTAATATGAAAATTAAAAATCCGGTGTTCGCATCAACCATATTTTCGTATAATCTCGGAGCGGCAGTTAAAACTATCCAGTTAAAAGATCCCACTGCAAATGTTGAAGTGATTGGTAATTTTGATGTTATCCCGCAATCGGCTGTTATAACTTTTCCCTCAAATGGTACCTGGTATGACAATTTTACAGGAACAAGCATTAATCTTACCTATACAACCTATAGTGTGACCCTTCAGCCCGGAGAATATCATTTGTACAGCAGTGTTCCTTTAACCCAATAAAAGAAGCTTGCAACCGGTAACTTGCAGCTGGCTGATATCTAACCGGAGAAAGAATGTATTTCAGGCTTTGTTTAAGACGTTTAACACCAGATATGATATTCAAGTTAGCTGCTAAGAAAGGGTATCAGAACTCATTAGAAGAGAGGGCATCCGACTGATTTGGGATACCCTCTCTTCAATATTGTATCTCCTTATTTATCCCTGATAAGTATTAATACCGGTAGTATTCATCGACCGGTCCACTTTTTTGACCAGCCCCTGGAGTACTTGTCCCGGACCAACTTCCGTAAATGAAGTGCATCCATCAGCGATCATATTCTTTACTGTTTGGGTCCACCGGACAGGTGCGGTCAGCTGTGCGATCAGGTTTCTCTTGATTTCCTCAGGAGCTGTCACCGGTGTGGCATTCACATTTTGGTAAACAGGGCAACCGGGTGTCGCAAAGTTTGTCGAATTTATCGCCTCAGCCAGCTCTGCACGGGCAGGTTCCATCAAGGGAGAATGGAACGCTCCACCCACACTTAATTTCAACGCACGCTTTGCACCTGCGATTGTAAGTTTCTCACAGGCAAGGTCGATTCCCTGGAGGGATCCGGAAATGACGAGCTGTCCGGGACAATTGTAATTGGCAGGAACCACAACTTCATTGATTTCACTGCATATTATTTCAACGACGTCATCTTCAAGCCCGACAATGGCTGCCATGGTTGAAGGTTCAGCTTCACAGGCCTTTTGCATAGCCAAAGCCCGTTTGGAAACCAACCGGAGACCGTCTTCGAAAGATAGTGCCCCGCTTGCAACCAGGGCCGAGAATTCACCCAGAGAATGTCCGGCTACCATGTCGGGTTGAAAACTGTCACCCAACGTTTTTGCCAGAATTACTGAATGTAAAAAAATGGCAGGCTGAGTAACTTTAGTCTGACGTAGGTCCTCATCTGTGCCATTAAACATCAGATCGGTAATTCGGAATCCGAGTATTTCATTCGCCTTTTCGAACAGCTCGCGTGCCTTTAACGAATTGTCATACAAATCTTTGCCCATTCCAACAAATTGGGCTCCCTGTCCCGGGAATACATATGCCTTCATAATTTTTCGTTCTAAAATTTACAGCTGCAAAACTACTAAATTTAGCGAAATTATGACAAATTTGATGAAATTAATCTTATAAACTCCTGACGTGTAGCCTCTTTCTGAAAAGCCCCTGTAAAATCAGAGGTGGTTGTGACTGAATTTTGTTTCTCCACTCCCCGCATACTCATACACATATGTTTCGCTTCGATAACGACAGCTACGCCAAGTGGATTTAATGCATTTTGGATGCATTCCTTAATTTGGGTAGTGAGCCGTTCCTGAACCTGTAAACGCCTTGAGTAGGCCTCAACAACCCTGGCTATCTTGCTCAAACCGGTAATATATCCATTCGGAATATAGGCTACATAAGCCTTTCCGACAAATGGGAGCATATGATGTTCGCAGAGCGAATAAATCTCTATATCTTTCACAATTACCATTTGGCGGTAATCTTCTTTAAAGAGGGCGGATTTAAGAATCTCGTCAGGATCCATATTATATCCCTGCGTTAAAAATTGCATCGCTTTTGAGATCCGGACAGGAGACTGAAGCAATCCCTCACGCCCAACGTCTTCACCAATCAATTTTAGAATTTCGCGATAATGCTCTGCCATTTTGAGCACGTTTGCCTCATTGTAAACCTCAACCTTGCTATAACCTTCGTTATCCTTGCTGTTCAGGGAAAATTTCATATATTTTAACTTTTACCTATAATAAACTTAACATTTCGCTGCTTTAAAAGTTTAGTTTGAACAAACTTTCAACTTAAAACAAGTTACTAATATTCCAAATTAATCTTAAAATCCTTATCAAAGACTAATCTGGCATCGATTTTGGAGCTGCCAACTCCAATAAATCCATTTATTTTTCCTGTTCTTCCCTTCCGGATCAGCTGTTCCATTTGACTTTCTGACAATTCCTTACCCATATAGACAAAAGGGATTCTGAGCAGGCAACCATTTCGGAATTCACCACATCCCCATGCTGTTTTACCCTTTATGATCAGCCCTTTTTTACATTTTGGACAGTGCAACTCCTCCAAAACCATGGGTTCAAAAGAAAGGCTAAAATTACTATTCAAAAGAATATGACCACTCATCTCTTTTTTTTCTGAATCAATTATTTTAATCCCGCCACTTTTCCCCTTTCTGCACAAGGCATTGATATTTGTATCGCTGATTTTCTTCCCTGAGAATTCAAACGGAAGTCTGAAATCACATCCATCACGGTATGCAGTACAACCCCATGTCTGTTTTCCTTTAACCACTTCCCCCTTTTTGCACTTGGGACAACTTATTGAATCCTTCAATACTGATATAGGAGTTCTGATCTTTTTGGTTGGAGTAATCGCTTTTTCGACAGCAACTTTTTCCTCCTGCGGAGCCACGGCAATCACTTTGCCAGCCGATTGTTTTACTTGCCTGACAATTTCAGTTACCATCTCTTTCATTTCAGCCATAAATGCTGAAATTTCGTATTTCCCCTCTTCAATTTGTCTCAGCTTCTTTTCCCACTGACCGGTGAGTTCAGCAGATTTAAGCAATTCATTTTCGATGATCTGGATTAGCTCAATTCCGGTAGGATTAGCGACGATTTTTTTCTTGTCCCGATAGATGTATTTTCGTCGGAAAAGGGTTTCAATAATATTAGCCCTAGTTGAAGGTCGTCCAATCCCATTTTGTTTGAGCAGATCCCGAAGTTCATCATCATCCACATTTTTACCTGCAGTCTCCATCGCCCTAAGCAGGGTTGCCTCTGTATAATGTTTCGGAGGCTGAGTCATTTTCTCCCCCAGTTCAGGTTCATGAGGGCCATGTTCCCCTTTTTGAAACAGGGGGAGAATATTTTCATCGGCAGAAGCTTTGCCTGCATCTTCTTTATAGACCACCCGCCATCCAGGTTCAAGAATCTGTTTCCCGGTTACTTTAAATTCCACCCGATTTGCTTCACCTAAAACGATAACATTCGACACTTTGCAATCGGGATAAAAAACGCTGATAAATCGCCGGGCAACCATATCAAATATTTTACGTTCATCAGGGGTGAGTGAACTTGAAAGTACACCGGTTGGAATAATCGCGTGGTGATCCGTAATTTTTTGATTGTCAAATATTTTCGGCGTTTTCTTTATTTTTGCATTAAGCAAAGGCGCCGTAAATTCCTGATAAGAGGTTAATTTCTCCAGGATCCCGGGCACTTTGGGATAGATATCTTCTGAAAGGTAAGTAGTATCAACACGCGGATAAGTAGTGAGTTTTTTTTCATACAGACTTTGAATTAATTTCAGTGTCTCTTCAGCAGTAAATCCATATTTGCGGTTACCATCCACCTGCAGTGAGGTCAGGTCAAAGAGACGCAAAGGGGCCTCACTCCCTGTTTTCTTTTCGTACGATACAATATAAAATTCATGTCCGCTTATCTCTTTAAGCTGCACCGATGCCTCTTCTTCAGAGGCAAATCGTCCTGAAGTAGCAGAAAAGATAACTTCGCGGTATTTTGTTTTAAGCTCCCAGTAAGGTTCCGGTTTGAAGTTACCGATTTCGAGTTGCCGTTTGACAATCAGCGAAAGTGTTGGTGTCTGCACCCTGCCAATTGAAAGAACCTGCTTATTCTGGCCGTATTTGAGGGTATAGAGCCTCGTGGCATTCATGCCGAGCAGCCAGTCGCCAATTGCCCGTGCACTGCCTGCAGCATAGAGGTTATCAAAATCATGCCCCTCACGTAAATGCTCAAACCCTTCCCTTATTGCTTCCTCTGTTAACGAAGAGATCCAAAGTCGTTTTAACGGTTTGTTGTTACCCGCCTTAGAGAGCACCCATCGTTGAATGAGCTCCCCTTCCTGTCCGGCATCCCCGCAATTGATCACTTCATCAGCATTGCTGACAAGCTTTTCGATGATCCCAAACTGTTTCTTAACCCCGTTGTCATCAATCAGCTTAATTCCAAACCGGTCAGGTAGCATTGGAAGCTCGCGCATATCCCACGATTTCCATTGCGGAGAATAGTCATGCGGCTCCTTTAAGGTACAAAGGTGACCAAAAGTCCAGGTAACCTGATAGCCATTTCCTTCATAATAGCCGTCCATCCGGCTCTTAGCCCCAATAATTGAAGCAATTTCTTTGGCAACACTGGGTTTTTCAGCAATACAAACTCTCACCTTTTTATTTTCAGATTAGGGTTCAAAGGTAGTTCTCTTTAACGGGAAAGGGAAAGCACATCAAAAGTTTATCTGAACAGAGATAAAACCGGCCATATAAATTGCTTATTTTTGCCCGCAGCAAATGGGAAAGGTTAATGAAATATACAAACACAATATCTACGGGGTGATCACCACGTTGATTTTTCACATCCTGGTTCTTCTATTTTTACTCTTAACCCGGCTGACTATTGGTGATCGCTTGCAAAAGGATGCCATTGTCCTGGATTTAAGCGAAATGGATCTTAAAATACCAGAGCCTGAAAAAGAAAAAAAACAGCAACTGGAGGCAGTTACCTCCCGGCAACAAAAGTCCGAAACGAATCAACTGGCCTCAAACCGAGGTGTCAATGATGCTGCTAAAGGCAATGATAATGCAGCCGGATCGTCCAGGGATCCGTTTTTCGATAAGGCGTATAGAAAAGAGATTGAAGACGCTAAAAAACTGGTTAGCGATGTAAATAAAACGCTTGCACGGAAAATTCCAGAAATCGGTGATATCCCAATGCCTGCAGATCATGCAGAAGGGAAAACCCGGGAAGAGGTCAAGCAGTCAAACTTTAAGGGGAAATCGAACATTCATTATTCGCTCGAGAACAGGTATCATTCGGTCCTACCCATTCCGATTTACCTTGCAGAAGGAGGAGGTGAGGTAATTGTCGACATCGTAGTCGGACGTGACGGAAACGTTCTGAAAGCAGAGCCAAGGCCAAACCCGGCAATAGCGGATATAACCACCTTAGCCTACGCCAAACAGGCTGCAGAGAAAACTGTATTTAATGAAGATCCCAAAGCGCCTGAAAGACAGAAAGGGACAATTACATATAAGTTCCTGGCACAATGAGTAATAGGTGCAAAATATAAAATATAAAGTGCAAAACGCAAAGTGTTTAATCATCTGTTTACGATTTGCACTTTACAATTTTAATCTTGCATTATTAGAACGAACGAAAATTCTTCCAGGTAGATATTTACCAATGACTTACTTATACGAAATTTCGGAAGTGCTTCATAAACTGAACCCTCTCCCATGCAGCGGGATTACCGCTATTAGACTGGCTTAACCGACCCCTGAACTCGCTAATAGTATTAAATTCATGGGCGATCATCCATTTTGAAAGTTCATCTTTCAACTTTTCAATCTGGACCAGATCGTTGATATACAATGTTGATACAATCTGACATACTTTTGCCCCGGCAAGGAGTTGCTTGATCAGCCCCGCCCCGTCGTGAACTCCGGTTGAAGCAGCAATATCGCAATTCAATCGTCCGGAAAGCATGGAAACCCATCGCAGCGTATTTCCCAAATCAGAAGGCGAACTTAGTACAAACCCGGAAGAAATAACCAAATGGTTAATGTCGATATCCGGTAACCATGACCGGTTAAAAAGAACGACTCCCTCAACTCCGGCCTGATCGATATATTCGCAATAGCGGATTAAATTAGATTGAAAAGCACTGATTTTAAGGGTTACAGGAATCTTTATGGTCCGTTTTACTTTCGAGATAATTTCGAAGGTTGTATCGGCTATCTCTTTCTCGCCTCGCTGGCTATCGGAAGGAAGAAAGAAAAGGTTGAGTTCCAGAGCATCAGCACCCGCTTTTTCAATTTCTCGGGCAAAATAGGTCCATTTCTGGGAACTCACACAATTTACACTTGCAATTATCGGTATTCCAACCGCCTTTTTTGAGGCCCTGATCAACTCAAGATAATCTGCCAGAATATTTACGGTATCTTCAGTTTCCATATAATCCATCGTCTCAGGAAAAACAAAATGCCTGTTTGTCATTGCATGGGTTGCCTCCTCCATTTCAATGATAATCTCCTCTTCGAAAAGAGATTTTAAAACCACTGCACCAACCCCCATTGCTTCAAGCTTGATAATCTTTTCAACAGAATCGGTAAGTCCGCAGCTTCCGGCGATAATAGGGTTCATGAGTTGAAGTCCCAGATAGGTGGTGGATAAATCAGGAGTTTTCATAACAATCAATATTTTAAAATTAAGTCTATTATTTCGATTCAGAAGTCAGAAGTCGGGCTCAGGGTAAATCAGAAATCAGATGATCGAAAACTTTATAAAATTAGGAAAATAATCTTTGATAACAGCTTTCGTTTATTGGTGTGAGAAGATTTTAATGCATTATATTTGAATCCGGAGAATTAATGGAAATAGCACAGATAATCCAACTTGCAATAAACAATTCGGTTCCTACTTAAGACATAACAATTCCTGATGTTCGGGAAGTAACACGTAAATGAATTGCTACCGATGAAACCTGATCCCAACCTATTGATTCAGATCACACAAATCAAGATGCCCTTTGGAAAATATAAAGGGAATTTATTATGTAACCTTCCGGTATCGTACCTGGAATGGTTTGAGCAGAAAGGATTTCCTGAAGGTAAATTGGGGATTCTCCTCCAAATAATCTATGAAATCAAATTGAACGGACTAGAATATTTACTCGATCCACTTCGAAATAGCCGGTATACACGATGACAACAGCCTCACTGCCTGAACTAAGAAGGGCGATCAATAATATCCCGTTAAATGATTTGCCGGAATTATGTATCCGGCTTGCCCGGTTTAAAAAGGAGAACAAGGAACTCCTCTCCTACCTTCTTTTCGAGGCAGATGACGAACAAGAATATATCAGGAAGGTAAAGAGAGAGGTGGAGGAGCAGTTTAAAGAGCTAAATAGGGCAACACCATATCTTACCAAAAAAGGAATTCGCAAAATCCTCACCTATGCAAATCAAAGGATACATTATTCAGGACAAAAGCGGACAGAGGTTGAACTGTTGATCGTTTTCTGTCAGAAATTCAAAAAAGAGGTCCCCTTCCGGCACAATATTACCATTAAGAATATTTACCTGCGCCAATTGCAACGGATCAAAAAAACGATTGGCACGCTGCATGAGGATTTACAATTTGATTACAGTGAGGAGATTAAGGCACTTGAATGAAATTGCTTCATGAGTTATTGACTTTTGGTTAAGGCCACACAAATATTGTTCTAAAGGCTGCTGGCAACTTGCTGTTGGCAGAAAATCCCTTTCAGGACAAGGTCACACAAATCTGTTTTAAGATTCAAATGACAAAATGCAAAAGTCAAACTTCCCTAAAGAGTTTGACTTTTGCATTTTGCATCTTACATTTTTAATTTAAGAAGTTCATTCATTGGATATCTTTTGCATGAATTCTCTCTAAACCTGATTATCTTATTTGGATCAGAACAACTGATTTTGCAGGAAGCGTAGCTTCAATCTTTCCCTTGTTCAGGTTGGCACCCATAAACTCAGCAATCGAAACCTCCTCTTTTTTCCCAAAATCATTATAGGCATTCATTTTATCGGCCGTGACAATTTTTCCAGTAACCTGTGCAGATTTTTGTCCCTGGATTTCAAAACTTACATTTTGAGCATTTACCGGATCAAGATTGCACAAGGTGATGCTTACCACACCCTCTTTCATTGAAGCAGATGCATTGATGGCATTAATTGAGGCGGAACCTGAAGTGTATTTACTGCATTTAATTTCAAGGGGAAGCATAGTGGCATCCTGGTGAACATTGTACATCTTAAAGACATAGTAGGTTGGCGTTAAAACCATCTCCTTGTCTTTGGTCAAAATTACCGATTGCAGGACGTTGATCATTTGTGCGATATTACTCATCCGGACCCTGTCAGCATGGTTATTAAAGATATTCAGGTTGATACCCGCCACCAATGCATCGCGCAGCGTGTTCTGCTGGAAAAGAAATCCGGGATTGGTACCGGGTTCCACATCAAACCAATTGCCCCATTCATCAACCAGGAGACCCACTTTTTTGGAAGGGTCGTATTTATCCATAATTTCGGAGTGCCTGGAAACCAACTCTTCCATTTTCAGCGTCTTCTGTAACGTAGTGAACCACTCATTTTCATCAAACTGAGTAGCAGAATGTTTGTTTTCCCATGTGCCGGGAATGGTATAATAATGGAGTGAGATGCCGTTCATCATTTTGGCTGACTGCTTCATCAGGACATCCGTCCACTTATAATCTTCCACATTGGCACCACTGGCAATCTTGTAAATCCCAGGCGCACGCATAAATGAAGAATACTGGTTATAAAGGTCTGCATAATATTCAGGGCGCATGTTGCCTCCGCAACCCCATGTTTCATTTCCGGCTGCCCAATATTTGACGTTCCACGGTTTTTCGCGCCCGTTTTGTTTGCGCAATTTGGTCATTGGGCTGTCATTTGATGACGTGACATATTCCATCCATTGTGCAGCCTCCTGAACGGTTCCGCTTCCAACATTCAGGCAAACATAGGCATCAGCCCCGATCAACTCACAGAAATCAAGGAATTCGTGAGTTCCAAAACTGTTATCCTCTGTCACACCACCCCAATGCACGTTGATTATTGAAGGACGGTCTGCCTTTGGTCCAATCCCGTCTTTCCAATGATAGGTATCTGCAAAACACCCCCCAGGCCAGCGAACCAAAGGGACCTTCAGCTCTTTTAAAGCCCCAACAACATCCAGACGGAAACCTTTGGTATTAGGAATATCCGACTTTTCTCCGACATAAATTCCTCCATAAATACAATGCCCAAGGTGCTCTGCAAATTGACCGTAAATAGCCTTGTCAATTTTCGATCCTGGTTTATCGGCATGAATAATCACCGAATTTTGGGAAATCCCGGGAAATGTAAACAAAATTAACAAAACAACAAGAAAGGATTGAATGACGTTCATTTTTTTCATGTCTATCGTATTAAAAGTAATTTATACTTATATAAAAAATTCAACAGTTTATTGAACAATATTTCAGCACATTAATAATGACTAAACAAATATTACAGAAAAAAAAACAGGTAATTGGTAGTTATTAACGAATGGCAATAATAAAAACAAAAGTAATTAATACTATTTATTTTCCCAATAAATCACATTTTTTTTTGATAATTGTTTAAATTAGGATAGGTATATACAGTAGTTTGCGGATATTACAAATAACAGAACCTAGTAAGCTTATACAATCGGGAATTACAGCCAGAGCCAGTTCAATCTTGCAAATTGAAATAACCAATAGAAATCTGAAATTACCAAATGAAGAAGAATGTGAACCGTCAACCAGGATTAGCGGAAGATTCCGGCGTACAAAAAAATATGCTGATTTTCAAGGCAATCGGAGTTGCTATCCCATTTGTATTGCTGGTAATTATCGAATTATCACTGAGGCTGTTCAGCTATGGTGACAACCTGGATCTTTTTATCAATTCCAAAAATGATTCTAATTATTTGGTTTTTAACCCTTATGCCTCACGGAAATATTTTACCGATCCTACGATAGCTACAGCCGGGAATACCGAAAGGTTTAAAAAGAAAAAGGATCACAATACCTGCCGGATCTTCGTATTGGGTGAATCAACCACAATCGGATATCCCTATTTTTATAACGCTTCATTTCACCGTTGGCTACAGTATCGCCTGACATATACATTTCCTGAAAAGAATTTTGAAATCATCAACCTTTCGCTGACTGCAGTTAATTCGTACACGGTCCTCGATTTTGCCAAAGAGCTGGTAAATTATCAACCCGATGCCGTTTTGATATATGTCGGCCAAAATGAGTATTACGGGGCTTTGGGAGTTGGTTCTACCCAGTCTCTTGGTGATAATCCCTTCCTGACCAATATTATTGTTGAATTACGCACAATAAAAACAGTACAATTAATCACTAATTTATACCGGAAAGTCACCCAACTTTTCAGAAATAAAACAGTTGATCCTGATTCGCCCCGAATGAAGGTAATTGTTGCCAATCAGAAAATTCCTTTTAAGTCGCACTTGTACCAACTTGGAATTGAACAGTTCAGATATAACATCGGCAAAACCCTTAAACTATTCGGGGAAAAAAATATTCCGGTTTTCCTCAGCAACCTGGTAAGCAACGAAAAAGATTTGCCGCCATTTATAACCACGCCGGAAAACGGACAATTACCCGCTTCATTTACAACAAAATACAATTCCGGACTAAAAGCGTTGGCGGCCAGGGATACTATTTCTGCGCAATCCTGCTTTAGAGAGGCCAACCAGGTATTTCACGATCATGCCCAATGCAATTTCTATTTGGGTCGGATTGCCTTTTCCACAGGTGATTTTCAAAATGCAAAAACTTATTTTGAAAGAGCTAAAGACCTAGATTTACTGCGTTTCAGGGCGCCGGCGGAGCTTAATCAAATCATTGGTCAGTTATCTGCTCAATATAAAAGTACCTATCTGGTGGATGCCAAGGGGACGTTTGAACGACATTCCCCTAACAATATCATTGGTGATAACCTGATCATCGATCACGTCCATCCAAACCTACAGGGTTATTCACTGCTTTCAGATGCCTTTTATGAAACGCTTAAATCAGCCCGCCTGATAAAAGTCTCCCCTGAAACCGAAATGTCGTATGATCAATTGGTGAAACAGATGCCTATTTCGAGTGTCGATTCCCTGGCAGGAGTGTTCCGAATCAGGAATCTGAAAAGTAGGTGGCCATTTAATGATCCTGCTTATAAAATTGGACTCCCTGTCAATACACTGGAAGAAAAACTGGCCAGAAAACTGGCATTTGAACAAATGGGCTGGCAGGTGGTAAATAAAAGTCTGTTTGCCTATTACGAGCAAAATAAACGATTTTCTGAAGCTAGCAAAATAACTGAAGCCATGGTTCTTGAGAACCCGACAAATCAGCCACTTTACGAACTTACAGGAAAGTATAGTATTGAATTAAACGACTATAAGAAAGGGGTATTTTATTTAAAAAAATCGTTTTACATGGCCCCAACCTTCGATAAGGCGAAATACCTGATGGTAATTCTCCTGCAAGAAGACCATCCAACAGAAGCGTTGCCATTTCTTAATTATGCCATCGCCAATAATTCGGAGGGATTCAATTTAGGCCCGGTCAAGAATTCAGTTGAAAAAATCATTGAACTTCAGAAGGTACTGCTGACCGATTCCTTAAATATAACGGTGCTAAACCGTGTCGCAGAAGGCTACCAGAAAATTTTCAACCGTGATGGGGCTATGAAATATCTGAGTCAGGTTTTAAAACTGGACCCGCGAAATATGGACGCAAAAACAATGGTTAATCAAATAAATCAGCATGTTAATTATGGAAAAAATTAAAGTAACCAACCCCAAAATCGGGAAAAAACAGGTTGTTGAATTTGGATTGGTGGCAGTTCTGGTTGTTTGTGTCTTTGCAATTTGGTTTAATGCTAAAATTTTAATTTTTATCGCCATAGTTGCCTGTTTGATCACACTTTTCGTTCCATTATTATTTTATCCGTTTGCATTTTTATGGTTTGCATTATCAGCAATCTTAAGTAAAATCAGCACCGCAGTATTGCTAGGTCTGGTTTACTACCTGATCCTGACTCCAATGGGTTTATTTCGGAAACTCTTTGGCCACGACACACTGCGGCTAAAACAATTTAAAAAAGGGACTCAATCGGTCATGATTGATCGTGACCACACCTATACTGCCGAAGATATGGCAGATTCCTTCTAAACCCCAAAATTTATCGTGACATGGAATTTCTTAAAGAACTGTTTCGCTTTCTTAAAACACGGAAAAAATTCTGGATGATCCCGCTAATCCTGATCTTATTGTTTTTGGCCCTGGTAATTGCGTTATCCGGGGCATCAGCTTTGGCGCCATTCATTTACACCATATTTTAGGCATGACCCGCATTTCAATACTAGGTATATCTGCATTTTATCACGACAGTGCTGCTGTTATTCTCGTCGATGGGGAAATTATAGCCGCAGCCCAGGAAGAACGATTCACCCGGATTAAGCATGATTCAGGTTTCCCTGAGAACGCAATCAGGTATGTGCTTGATGAGTCGGATATTGATTTTAATGATCTTTCGGCCATCGTATTTTACGATAAGCCATTGCTGAAATTTGAAAGGTTACTAGAAACCTATCATGCTTTTGCGCCAGTTGGCCTAAGAAGTTTTCTGGTTGCGATTCCTATATGGATAAAGGAAAAATTATTTATGAAAAGGCTACTTTACAGGCATTTGAAACAGTTCGGTACAGCAAAGATACCAGTACTCTTCCCTGAACATCATTTGTCTCACGCCGCCAGTGCCTATTTCCCTTCTCCGTTTGGCGAAGCTGCTATTCTGACTATAGATGGTGTCGGTGAATGGGCAACCACAACCATTTGTGCAGGTAAGTCAAATAGCCTGAAAATTCTCAAAGAACTTCATTTTCCCCATTCTGTAGGATTACTTTATTCGGCATTTACCTATTATCTGGGATTTCGGGTTAATAGTGGTGAATACAAGCTCATGGGATTGGCCCCGTATGGAAACGCCGATTCGGAACAGACCAACCAATTTCGAATAAAGATAATGACCGAGATGGTCGATGTGAAGCCAGACGGCTCAATTCTATTAAATATGGAATATTTCGATTTTGCCACTCAGATTACTATGACCAATGATCGGAAATGGAAGTCGCTTTTAGGTCTTTCACGCCGTGAACCGGAATCAGAAATTACCCAGGCACATATGGATCTGGCATTAGCCATACAGCAAATAACTGAGATGATTGTTATCGATTTAGCACGCACCGCCCGTACAATTACCGGTTGCAGGAATCTGGTCATGGCTGGTGGTGTAGCCTTGAATTGTGTGACAAACAGCAAAATAGCCGAAGCCGGGATATTCGAAAATATATGGATTCAACCTGCAGCCGGGGATGCCGGAGGGGCATTGGGAGCTGCATTTGCGGCTTATCATATTTACTTTGGCAAAGAGAAAATTAAACCGATTTCATTTGATGCCATGAAGTATTCCTTATTGGGTCCACAATATTCCAATCCTGAAATCGGGCGAGTACTTACAAGGTACGATGCTTTATTTAACTATTTCGAATGTTTTAGTGAGCTTTCATTAAATGTCAGTCAAAAGATAGCTGACGGCAAGATTATTGGGTGGTTTCAAGGCCGTATGGAATTTGGGCCGCGGGCTTTGGGAAACCGAAGTATCCTGGCAGATCCCCGAAATCCTGAGATCCAAAAGAAACTTAACCTAAAAATTAAATTCAGAGAGGGGTTTCGGCCGTTTGCTCCCAGTGTGTTACAGGAAGACCTTACGGAATATTTTTCGTCTTCCACACCATCGCCTTATATGCTTTTTGTTTCCGGTTTGAAGAAGGAACTTCGAGCTCAAGAGCCTATAGGTTATTGCGATTTCAACCTTTATGATCGATTGTACCATATCCGGTCAGGTATACCAGCCATAACCCATATAGACTATTCATCACGCATTCAAACTGTTACTAAAATATCAAATCCGAGGTTCTGGAAGTTAATCAGTGATTTCAAGAAAATTACCGGTTGTGGAATGGTAGTCAACACCTCTTTTAATATTAGGGGAGAGCCCATTGTCTGTACTCCCCAGGATGCATACCTGGACTTCATGGGTTCTGATATGGATTATCTGGTCATGGGAAACTATTTACTCGAACGGACTATTCAGAAACCACTTCCCAAAGCGAAAAGGAATCAAGTAAATCCGGATTGAACGAACTAAAAGAATACAAACCATTGACAAATTCGGCATAATAATTGAAGATATTTTTAAAAAATAAATCCGGATTGGAAGTAAAATCACAAGTATTTACTAACAACCACGTCCGATATAATCTAATACAATCTTTGGAATTCAAAGATTAATCAATAACTCAAAACCTAAATAATCGAAAATTAAACAATAAAATAATTGAAAAGTGTATATTTGTAATGTAAGTAAAATCTTACCTAAGACTTAATCTTGAATCTTTCAAATCTTTCAGAAGCACAATTGGTAAAAGCTTTATCAAAAGGGGAAGTCAAAGCTTTTAATGAACTGTTCCAGCTTTACGGGAACAGGATATATCGTTTTGCCCATGGCTATCTGAAATCAGAGGCCGATGCCGAAGAACTGGTACAGGACGTTTTCATGAAAGTTTGGGAAAAACGGGTTGACTTAAAAGAAGATCTCTCTTTTAAAGCCTATATATTTACTATTGCATTTAATAGGATCAGGAAATATTTTGTAAAAAGGGCATTAAATACCAAATTCCTGGAACAACAAATTCTTGCAGACATCGATCAGTCAACAGTACACGACATTGATTATCAGTCGACTAAAAGTAATATTGACAAGATCATCCAACATTTACCACAACGTCGCAAAGAGGTGTTCATAAAGAGCCGGTTTGAAGGGTGTTCCGTAAAAGAGATTTCCGAAGAATTTGGAACCAGTCCCAGAACAGTCGAAAACCAGCTTGGTGAAGCTGTTAAGTTTGTCAGGGAGCATCTGGCCAAGGAAGATCTGGCTGGAATCCTCTTCTTCATGCTTTTCTATTCCTGAACCGATTCCAAAAAAAAATATTGTTTCAATTCCAATAGGGGAAATATTGAGTTGGCGGATATTACTACTATCCAGGCAAAATAGCTTAATTGGTTTAATTACCGTTCTGAACATTTTGTTATGGCAACCTTATTTATCAAACAAGAAGACATGGTGGGAATTGACAAAGAGCGGATTGAGGCATATTTTAATGGAGAATTTTCAATTGAAGAGGAGAATTATCTGATTGATTCGTTTAAAGAAGAATCAAATCTTGATGAGTTAAAAGAAGTTCTTAAAGAACAATGGAATAATTCTTTAAATGAACATACAGATAACCACAAGCTGGATCATATATTGTATCAATTGAACTTCAAAATTAACAATACACCACAGAAGAATGCAGAAACTCCGGTTCATAGGCTGATTACCTGGTACGCCCGAATTGCCGCGATCCTACTGATTCCAATTTTAGTCTATGCCGGCGTGATAACCTTTCATACCCAAAAGTCTGTTGCAGATGAAGGGTACGCTGAAATAAGCGCTCCGCTTGGCTCAAGGATTAAATTCAATCTTCCCGACGGGTCATTTGGCTGGTTAAACAGTGGATCGACAATGAAATATGCTTTAAATTTCAATCAATCTAGAGTAGTACAACTCAGTGGAGAAGGTTTTTTCGACGTAAAGCATGATGATGTCCATAAATTTCTGGTAAAAACTAAATTTATCGATATTGAAGTTAAAGGGACTGCATTTAATGTTGCTGCCTATTCCGATGAAGATCAAACAGACGTCACCCTTGAACGGGGAAGTATTCTCCTTAAAAGTGATCGGTTTAAGACTCCTGTTGAGATGAAACCTGACGATCAGCTAACCTATAACCCTGGAAAACAAACGTTAACCAAATCAAATGTTCCCGCCCGGAACTTCTCCGCATGGAAAGAGGGTAAGTTGATGTTACGCAATGCTTCACTTGAAGATCTGGCCAGACAACTTGGCAGATGGTACAATGTAAATGTCCTGGTCCAAAATCCGCAACATGCTGATATCCGCTACAGGGCCACATTTGAAGATGAAAATTTAAGGGAAGTGCTTCGGCTCCTGAAAATATCTTCACCGCTCGATTTTAAGATTGAAGATCGGGTAAGAGAAGCTGACGGTAGTTATTCGAAACAAACGATAGTCCTAAGTGTTCGAAAATCAAAATAATAACCCCTTAAAATTTAGTTGCCTATGAGAAAAAGACCAAACTAAAAAAACAACAGGAAAACGTTGGCCCGTCTTCCTGTCATAATTAGTAATGTTTAAAAATTAAAAATTCACTAACAATACAAAAGTATGAATAAAAAATTTAACTACGGGGATACCTATGCCCCAATACTAACTAAAATTTCACGAATTATGCGACTAATGGTTTTAATGCTTATTCTTGGGATTAACAGTATGTTGGCTGCCTCAAGTTACTCTCAGTCGACCAGGATAACGTTGAAGATGTCCGATTCAAGGATTGATGACGTCCTGAACCAAATCGAAAATAAAAGCGAATTCTTCTTTTTATTCAATCAGAAGCAGATTGATATTAACCGTAAGGTTTCAATAAATGCCAATGAAGAGAAGATTGCAGATATCCTTGAGGAATTATTTACAGGAACCGATGTAAAATATCAGGTGATTGATCGCCAGATTGTTTTGACTTCCGGTTCATCCAACGAAGGCCAGCAAAAAGAGAACAAAATATCTGGTAAGGTTACCGATCAGACCGGAATGGCAATCCCCGGAGCTTCAATTGTTGTAAAAGGGACTATACTTGGTACAGTTACCGATAAAGATGGAAACTATAATTTATTGGTTCCTGCAGATGCCAAAACCCTTTCATTTTCTTTAATTGGGATGAAGGCTAAAGATGTGACAATTGTAGGCCAGTCAATTATAAATGTGGTATTGCAGGAAGACATAGTCGGAATAAGTGAGGTTGTTGTGATTGGTTATGGATCGATCAAGAAATCGGATGCAACAGGAGCATTAGCCGTAATCAATAGTAGTGATTTCAATAATGGCAATACAACTTCGCCTGAATTGCTAATTACAGGTCATATTGCAGGTGTTCAGGTATCCCCCAATAACGGGCAACCCGGAGCAAATACGAATGTTAGGATTAGAGGGGTCAACTCCATTTCGGCGTCAAGTGAGCCTCTTTATGTTATAGATGGTGTACCAGTAGACAATTCGCGGTCTTCCACCGACCTCGGTGGTGATTACGGAGTGAGCAATATGGCTGTCAATCCTCTTTCAATGATTGCATCTGATGATATTGAGTCAATTACCGTACTGAAAGATGCCTCTGCAACAGCCATCTATGGTTCGCGTGGGGCCAATGGGGTAATTCTGATCAAGACCAAAGGGGGAAAAGAAGGTGTCCTATCCCTGAGTTATTCAGGTTCAGCAGGCACCTCTTCAGCCTCAAAGAAAATTAGTGTTCTATCTGCCGACCAGTACCGTCAATATGTGCCGGGAGCTTCGACCGGAGCAAGCACAGACTGGCAAGATGCTATTTTCAGAAAAGCATTAAGTCAAAATCACTCCATAACGTTTGGAAGTGGCAATAAATCAACTTCATACAGAGCATCCGTAAGTGCCTCACTCCAGGATGGAATTGTTTTGGCTTCAGGACTTGATCGTTATACCGCACGTATTAACGTGAATCATAAAATGTTTGATGACCGGTTAATTCTCAACCTGAATGCAAACAATTACAACTATAAATTTAACAACTTCCTGGAGCAACAGACTAATGGAGCTGATGGTGGTGTCATTAATAATGCGTTGAAATATGACCCAACTCAACCCATCTATAATGCGGATGGTACCTTCAAAGAAGCAGGCTCCGTCTCCGCAAGAAATCCGGTAGCTCTGGTTAAAGAGATTACTGATCAAACAAAGGGAAACAGGGCCATTCTGAATGGAGATGCTACTTTCTTTTTCATTCCTAAAGTTTTATCCTTAAAAGCCAATCTTGGCTATGATGAGGATGCTGCTTTGCGTAAAGTCTATCAACCTATTAACTCCATGCCTGCAAAATCAGTACAAGGACGTGCATTGCTTGAAAATACAATCCACTCCAATAAACTGATTGAAACTTACCTGACTTATAATAAAACCTTTGCCGAAAAGCATGCCTTGAATCTGGTTGGTGGATATTCCTGGCAGGAATTTGATAATTATATTCAATCGACAGTTGCCACAGGTTTTGTGACTGATAATTTAGGTGCTGACAATATTGGAGGAGGTGTGAATGCGGTTTCCTCAAACAACGAAGAAATAAACAGGTTGATATCCTTCTATGGCCGCGCTAATTACAGTTATAACAACAAATATTTTTTAACAGCCACTGTTCGTCAGGATGGATCTTCACGTTTTGGCCCAAACAACCGTTGGGCAACTTTCCCATCTGCAGCATTTGCTTGGAAAATAAAAGAAGAAGATTTCATGAAAGATGCTAAGGGAATTGATGATCTGAAACTCCGCGTTGGTTATGGTGTTACAGGGAACCAGAATATTGGTAACTTCAAGTATAGCTCAACCTACGCAATCAATAGTAGTGCGGGCACCTATTTCGGAGGCACTTTCTATCCGCCTTATAACATTACCGGGATTGCCAATCCCAACCTGAAATGGGAACAGACAGCCCAGTTTAATGCCGGTATTGATTTTGCCGTTTTTAAAAGCAGGCTAAGAGGTACTATTGATGTGTACAGTAAAAAAACAACCAACCTTCTGCTCGCTATCTCAGCCATTCAACCGGCTGTAGCTTCCACCTATCTGGAAAATGTCGGCGCTATGACCAATAATGGGGTAGAATTAACCCTGGATGCTGCAATAGTTAGTAAAAAGGATTTCAAATGGAATGCCAATTTAAATGTTGCATATAACAAGAATAAGATTACAGAACTGTATAATAATAAAGACATTAATTATGGTATTTGCAGCGGTGCAGGAGCAAGTGGTAACCCGCAGATTCTTCGCGTTGGTCAGTCCCTGGGATCTTTCTATGGACAGGTTTTCACAGGCATATCGAATAATGCTGAGACTTTTGCTTCACCTAATCCGTCAATTCTGGGAAAAGCTTTACCTGACTATGTAATTGGTTTCACCAATAATTTCAGCTACAAAAACTGGGATTTGTCTTTTGTGTTAAGGAGCCAGCTTGGCGCCAGTATATGGAATAACACTTTGGCTGAATTAAGCAATGGTAACCGTTTACCCGGACAAAACACAACTCCTGCAGCAGCCGAACTTCATAAAGCAGGCTTTACAAGCGGTATCGTATACTGTTCTTCGCGCTGGGTTGAAAATGCAGACTTCCTTCGTCTGGACAACCTCTCCTTTGGTTACAAAATCAAGGTATTCCCGACAGTTATAAAATCTGCCCGCATTTATTTCGCTGCCCAGAACCTGTTTGTAATCACCAAATACTCAGGGTATGACCCCGAAGTAAATAATGTTGCCGGTAATTTTGGTGTCAACTCATTAGGTATCGATTACTGCTCATATCCTCACGCCAGGACATATATTTTAGGAATTAATGTTAACTTTTAACAGTGATGAAAATGAAAAAGATAATAGCCATATTGATCTTGGCAGCAGAATTTGCAAGTTGTACTAAACTAGATATTGCCCCCAACAGCCAGCTAACCGACCAGACCTCATTTAAGTCTAAAAGTGAATTTTTAAATGGGCTCGCCGGAGTTTACACCAGTATTGGTGTCTGGGGTGGACAGAATGTCTATTATTTTGGTGGGGGTTCAACAGATGAAATGCTGTTCCCGGCGCGTGGTACTGACTGGAAAGGTGATAACCAACTCATCTTTTTACATACCGTTACACCTGCCACCAATGAAGTTAATAATTTTTATAATTCACTCTCAAACATCATAGCTGTTACCAATACTTACATAGCTGTAATTGATGCGAGCAGCTTAAAAGACGACAGTGATGTTAAAGTTATGCGTAGCGAGGCCAGGTTTCTCAGGGCATTTGCATATTTTAATATGGTAGATTACTTTGGCAATGTACCCCTTGTAACAAAAGCTACCTATGATGCAAGTAATCCTCCCAAACAGGCTACCCGTGCCGATCTCTACAATTTTGTAAAAACGGAACTGACCGATCTGGCATCCAGTGCACTTCCAGCAACGAATAGTTATGGCCGGGTAGACAAGTATGCTGCCGAAGCCCTGCTTGCAAAATTATACCTTAATTCCGCCATTTATCTTGGCACGGCAAATGCAAATCTGGCCGATGTGGTTACTCTTACGTCAGATATTGTCAGTAACAGCAGCTATAGTCTGGATCCAAGTTACCACCATGTTTTTGGAGCTACCAACGGCGTAAACAATGTTGAAACTCTTTTCACCATGATTTGTAAAAACAAAGGGACTGCTTGTGTGAATATGAGCGCAATGTTTTCACTTGATGATTCAAGAGGTACTTATGGTGCATGGGCAAGTGGTTGGGATGGCGCTGCTACCTTACCGACTTTCTACCGCAGCTTCGAATCAACCGATATTCGTCGTGCCCAGTTTATAGCCGGCCCTCAGTTCTTTCCTGATGGAGTAACACCCAGCATTCAAACTGACGACCAGGGCAGAACACGACAGTTAGTTTATGCAGTTGACTTTACTGCCAAAGATCCTGTCAACAATGCCGATCATTGGGATGGTGCGCGTGGAGGCAAATATATGATGGATGGTTATGGTAATTTTGGTAATATGGGGTCGGGCGGCATGATGAATAGTGATATGCCGATACTGCGTTTTGCAGATGTATTAATGATGAAGGCAGAGGCAGAATACAGGCAGAATCCAGGCAGCACTGATGCATTAGCTCTGGTAAACCAGGTACGGTTACGTGGCGGCAACCCGGTTGCTCCGTTTACCTCATTGAATGATGCAAACTTCCTTGCTGAACGTGGCCGTGAATTTGCCTGGGAAGGGTGGAGAAGAAACGATTTAATTCGTTTTGGCAAGTATGGAGTTGCCTGGGATTACAAACCGGCAGATGGAACTGACCGTACAATCTTACCAATCCCCGCAACTCAAATTCAGTCAAATCCGAATCTGAGACAAAACCCCGGATATAATTAGACTTCGTCCGTAGTTGTTCATTAATTTTCATTTTAAGCATTGATTAAATTGGGGTTAGGCAACTAAATTGCCTAACCCTTTTAATCGTTAATTTACCCTTGAAAAATAAATTCCCTGGCCTCCAGAAACTGAACTTAGGTGGTGTGTACCCCATAAGAGATAACAATTCTTAATAAAATCATGAAAACATCAAGATTATGAAAATTCTGTTTTTATATATCCTGTTCTTTGCCGGATACATTGAAGCCGTTCAATCACAGCCTGATCCATGGATCATAACAGCCAATAAAATAAATCCTTCAGATTATTACGGTGTAACTGTGGCGAATGGAATGATCGGAATTGTGTCATCACCGGAACCTTTCAAAGTTAAGGATGTTGTGCTGGCCGGAACCTACGATTTGTATGGCAGAGGCCGGGTCAGCAATTTCATCAAGAGTTTCAATCTGTTGAATATGAGATTGGATATTAACGGGAAAAGGGTAGATGCCCCAAGTATTGAAAATTTCAAACAGGAACTGAATATGCAGGATGCTTCCTTTAGCAGCAGCTTTGAATACAGCGATAAGGCAAGTATAAAATGCAGCTATTATTCTCTCCGTCATCTTCCATTTACGGTTTTAATGGATATTACGATTACTGCTAAAAAAGATCTTTCCATTACCGCTTCAAGTGTGATTGAGGCACCCGACGCGCTGCGGGATGTCCAAAACTATTACAACCAGATTGTCAGGCCCTATGTGACTACTGGATTGCTGACCTCAACAGCAAAAAGTCCAACTGGAAAACTGCAGCTATGTGCCTCGACGTGCTTTCTTTTCAACGAATCCCATCAGCTTGAACCACAAGTTATTCATGAGATGTGGGACAACAACCTCCACCTTATGAAATTTGACAAAATGGTGAAGGCAGGAGAAAGTTATACATTTTCTATAGCCGGATCTTCCATTTCTTCGGCCCACAATGACGACCCGCTAAACGAGGCTGAGCGGTTAACCATATTTGCAAAACTGGAGGGTCATGACCGGCTCCTCGAATTTCACAAAAAAGCCTGGAAGTGTTTATGGGAAAGTGATATCCGGATAGAAGGTGACGACCAGTCCCAACAGGATGTGCACAGCATGCTTTATCATTTGTATTCCTTTTCGCGTGAGGGGACCTCTTTCTCCCTTTCCCCGATGGGATTGTCTGGTCTGGGTTATAACGGTCATGTTTTCTGGGATGCAGACCTGTGGATGTTCCCGGCCTTGCTGGTATTACATCCCGAAATCGCCAGATCCCTCATCGAATACCGTGTTGAACGTTTGGAATCTGCCAAAAAGAATGCCTTTGAACATGGATTTAAAGGGGCTATGTTCCCATGGGAAAGTGCCGGATCAGGATTGGAAGAAACCCCCGTATGGGCACTTTCCGGTCCGTTTGAACATCATATCACTGCCTGTGTGGCATTGGCAGCCTGGAACTATTTTTGTGTAACCCGGGATAAGGAGTGGCTTAAGGAGAAAGGGTGGCCAATCTTACTGGCGACAGCTGATTTCTGGTGCAGCAGGGTTGAACGTAATGCTCCCGGGCATTATGATATTAATAATGTGGTTGCCGCCGATGAATGGGCCGAAAACGTCGATAATGATGCATTTACCAATGCAGCTGCAATAGCCAACCTGAGAAATGCATCGGCCGCAGCATTAGTTCTCAGTATAGTTCCCGATTCCAACTGGAACCACGTTGCCGAAAACATTCCAATACTGTTATTGCCCGATGGTGTTACTAAAGAACACAACAGTTATCATGGTGAAGGGATCAAACAAGCCGACGTAAACCTTCTGGCCTACCCGCTCAAAATGATAACAGATACCGCACAGATAAAAAGAGACCTGGCCTATTATGAAAAAAGGATACCCAACGAAGGAACCCCTGCAATGACCCAGGCCATTTTTGCCTTACTCTATTCAAGATTAGGGGATGGGAACAAAGCATACCATTTTTTCAAAGATGCCTATGTTCCTAATTTGAATCCGCCATTCAGGGTTATTGCTGAAACCAAAGGTGGGACGAATCCCTATTTTGCAACAGGAGCTGGCGGAATCATCCAAAGTATGTTAATGGGTTTCGGGGGGCTCGATATTACCGCAGATGGAATCAGTCAGGTAAAAAGTGTACTCCCATCTGAATGGATATCGGTAAAAATCACGGGAGTCGGAATTATGAAAAAAACTTTCGTCATTACCCATTAGAATCGATTCAGTTTAAACAAAATACCTCATCAACGCATTTCAAAACAGATGAACCAATTATGAAATTTTCATACCTGATTATAGTTGCGATATTACTATTCGGTATTAACCAGTTTGCCCAGGTTGACAAATTCAACCTGGATAAGGCCACATCAGATTTGCCTCATATTAACGGGTCACCGCAAAATTCGGATTACCTTTATGTAACGGCAGGCAACAGACTTTACTGCATTGGGAATCAGGCAGGGGATTTCCCGGAAGTTGGATTTCATCTTCCCGGAAAGATGGGCGGAGTCTGGCAACAGCCTCTTAAGCTTCTGGACGGTTTCAACCTTTCATTAAAAGATACTAAAACCGGATTTCAATACAAAAACGTTTGCGATAGTTTCATCACCAGCTCTTTTGCCACCAAATTTCATTATCATATTCCAAATGAAAAGATTACCATTATCCAAACCCAATTTGTCCCGGACAATCTGCCGGTTTTGGTGGTTGAATATAAGATCACAAATACCTCGGATCAGGAGAGGAATTTCGAGATCGAACTGAATACAGACATTGATTTGATGCCCGTTTGGTTAGGAGAAAGAAGCGGAATGACCGATCATCGGGATACCCTGGATTCCTTTGACAAAAATCACGCCATCCTCTATTTTCGCGATCAGGGTAACCATTGGTATGCGGGAATTGGATTTGAAAAAAATCAGGTCCGGTGCAAAACGAAAAAAAAAGCATCGGATAAATGGAATGGGATAACCGGTGTCACCTCCCTGCAATGCGTTATTCCTGCAACCAGTTCAAGTATATTCCGTTTCTATCTATCCGGATCATTAACAGGTAAATCAGAAATAGAACAAAACATCTCCAAAGTACGGTGGCAACTGCAATATTTATTCTCAACAAAAAAATTGCGTTACGACTCGATTGAAAGTACGGCCAAAATTACGATTCCGGATAAACTCCTGGAAACCGCCTATACCTGGGGGAAATACTCCACCGACTGGTTAGTACGCGATGTCCCCGGCCTGGGTAAGGGATTAAGCGCAGGACTTCCCGATTATCCGTGGTTTTTCAGTAACGATCAGGCAACCACCTTTATGGGACTGACCGGGACTATTCAGCCACAGATTTTCTACAGCTCTTTTTCCATGCTCAAGCGGATTTCAGATAAAACCAATGAAAGCTGCGGAAGAATTATACATGAAGTCTCAACCAATGGTGTTGTTTATGACAAGGGAAGGATGGAAGAGTCGCAATTACATATTATTTCAGCCTGGCAAATATTCAAATGGACCGGCAATCTGCAGTTTTTAAAAGAAAATTATGAATTTGCAAAAAAAACCTGGAACTGGTTGCAACAGCATGATGCCAACCACAATGGTTATATCGAAGGGTATGGCGGGACTGAAATTGAAGGTTTAAATGATGAAATGCTCGATGTTCAGGTAAACACATACGAGTTTCTGAATATCCTGAGTCAGATGGCCGCAATTTTCAAAGAAACAAACGATGCCCAGGAACATGCCCGAAAAGCGGAAATTCTAAAAAATCAAATCAACAGGGACTGGTGGATTGAAAGTGAAAACCGGTATGCGGATTTTATCACTTCCAAAGAAAAAGCGATGAAGATCATCGATGAAGCTTTGGTAAAAAGGATCCATCCGGGGAGAAATAGGTGGGCTGGAATCAACCTCAGCAGGCTAAAGGAGGATATCATCAACAATACTTACCCCAATAAGGGTTATGTGGTTTATTATAATTCTTCAGGTCTTCAGCCAATGGATGCTGGGATAGCGGATACGTTAAGAGCACTCAGGATGCTGAAAGGTGCTTCGTTTTTCACAAACAAATTTGGAGAATATGTTTGCGGCATTGAAAGACCTGATGATTTGACCATTGATGAAAAAAAATTCAGGAAGGATTCTGTTTTTACCTATTACCGGGCCGTTATGCCGGCAGCCACAGCAGGATTGGCAGTCGCAGCCGCGAAATATGGAATGCCCGATTCGGCGCTAATGTATATGCACAGGATCTTAAACACATTCAGCTATGCCACTCCCGGCACCACTTATGAAGTCTCCCCGGATTACGGAATGTTTGTGCAGGCCTGGAATATCACGGGTATTAACATTCCGCTGATTCAGTATTTCTTTGGAATACAGCCAAATGCGTACAATCGGGAGATTACGATTCACCTCCGGATGCCGATATCCTGGAACAATGCTGAGTTAAAAAATCTGATTATCGGAAACAACAGGCTGTCCATTCAATACGCAAAAACAAATAACCGGATAACCTGTAAAATAAATTCTTCTGAACCGGGATGGTTGATTCACCTCCTTACTGATGCCAACGCCAATGAATTCGACATCAACCAAAAGCACTTAATCAATGTTAATCATTCGGTTGAACTGACCGGAGTCCACAATAAGATCTCTTATTCATTAAGGTAATACGCAATATAAGACCAATAAAAAATATTAAAGACTTAACACCATGAATAAATTATTACTGTTCGTATTGATCTGCTGTTTTCTTTCATCTCAATCAGCTTCTGTTGATACCTTAAGAGTCTGCTCGCCTGACGGAAAGCTAATGGTTAAAGTCTGGATGAGTGACCATTTGTTCTATGCTGTTCAGCTCCGGAACATCAGCATAACCGGGAATTCAGTAATTGACCTCATTCCGGTTGGTCAAAAAGCCTTATCCGAACAAAACAGGATAGTATCCCATAAACTGAATCAATTCAATTCTCAAATCATTGTTCCGGTTCCCGAAAGAAGAAAAGTGATCACCGATAGTTATAATGAATTAAGGATCAAATTCAAACAGCCGTACGAGGTAAAATTCAGAGTATATAATGAAGGATTGGCCTACCGCATTTCAACCCTTTTCAAAGACAGTATTTTTATCAATAATGAAGTTGCCCGGTTCTCCTTCTTAAATAATCCGTCAGTCTATTTCCCGCAAATCCACAAAAAATCAAACGCCGATATTTTTCACACGAGTTTCGAGGAGCTCTACCTGCTCCTGAAGATGAGTAGCATACCCGATTCCGTAATAGCCTTTTCACCGGTGCTGGTGACTCCGTCCCAAAATCCCAAAATTGCAATTACCGAATCAGACCTTCGCGACTACCCCGGAATGTTTTTAAAAGGGACTGGAAGTGAGACGCTGGAGGGTGTTTTCGCCCCCTATCCACTCGAAGAAAAGGAGACCCACGAATTTTATTCACAGGCAATCGTCACAAAACGTGCGAATTACATCGCTCATACGGCAGGAACCAGAAACCTTCCCTGGCGAATTCTGATGATTGCACCTCAGGATAAAGATCTTCCGGTAAACGATATGGTTTATAAACTGGCAGAACCTTCAACGATCAGCAACGTCTCCTGGGTTCACTCAGGAAAATGTACCGACGAATGGATCATCAACATCAACCTGTTTCATGTTCCGTTTAAAGCCGGAATAAACACCGCATCTTACAAGTATTATATTGACTTTGCAAAACGTTTTGGCTTTGACCGGATTATGATGGATGCAGGCTGGAGCGACAACAATGACCTGTTCAAAATCGTTCCTGAGATCAATATGGAAACCCTGGCTGCCTACGCCAAATCTCAAAATATCAAATTAAGCATGTGGACATTGGCCTCAACGCTCAACAGGCAACTGGATAGTGCTCTAATTCAGTTTAATAAATGGGGTGTCGATTTTATAATGACCGATTTTATCGATCGGGATGATCAAAAGACCGTCAACTTTTACGAGCGGGTAGCCATGGCGTGTGCTGCCCATAAAATCATGATCATGTACCACGGAGCCTATGCCCCTAAGGGTTTTAACCGGACATACCCCAATGCGGTTACCCGGGAGGGAGTTCTGGGTTCCGAATATAATATCTGGAGTGACAAGGTTTCACCCAGTCATGATCTCACTCTCCCCTTTACGCGTATGCTGGCAGGCCCTTTCGATTATGAACCGGGATTCCTCAACAATGCCACCAAATCCGGATTCAGAAACAATGAGGGGATGCCGATGAGTTTTGGAACAAGGTGTCACCAGCTTGCCATGTTCGTAGTATACGACAATCCGATACAGATATTTTCAGGCAACCCGTCACAAGGATACCAGGAACCGGAATTCATGGAACTGCTGGGATCCATTCCTGCAGGGTGGGATGAAACACTTGTTCCAGAAGCCAAAGTCGGCGAATACATCATTACCGCCAGAAAGAAGAACAATGACTGGTACATGGGAGGGCTCACCGACTGGACATCCAGAGACTTTTCTCTGTCCCTCGATTTTATAGGTGAAGGAAAATTTACCGCGACCTTTTGTAAGGATGGCATCAATGCAGACAAATTCGCAGCCGATTATGCAATCACCTCATTCGAAGCCGACAAACAGACTGTTCTGCCAATTCATATGGCTCAGGGGGGAGGGTTTATGTTGAAACTTACGAAGAATTGATCAAATCGGAATCAGCCATAATGACCGCGCTTTTATCACATTTCTTTACCTTTAAAAGTATATAACACCTTAATTTTATTTGATTAAGCACCAACTAACTATTATACAATTCATTAATCGCTATTTTCCAGCCTATATCCTCCCGGTACAATTGCGATATTTCGATGTTTAACCTACGCTAAAAAATATAAAGAGTATTTTTTACTATTTATTTTAAAAATATTGCGATAAATATTTACCAGTTTTCTATCTTTGTCTTCGCTTTCTAAACGCAAATCCATTTTTACCTGATTAAAGGGATTTCATGTGACCATCATGAGCACAAACCAAATAAAATGACTTTACTTTAATATCCTGGAAATGAACAAAAATCATTTACTTTTTGCTGTTTTTTTTAGTTTAATGGTCTTCGTTGAAGCGGTTTCTGCTGTTGGAAAGCAACGGATCATTTCAACCGCAGACAATCATAGCAGTGCCTCAAAACCTGAAACGACAGCCACTATTTCCGTCGATGTCACGAAGGGTAAAAAAATCAGTGACCACCTATTCGGGATCTTCTTTGAGGACCTTAATTATGCTGCCGATGGCGGTCTTTATGCCGAGTTGATTCAGAACCGCTCCTTTGAATACTCTCCGGCAGATCGTAAAGGGTGGAATCCGCTCACGGCATGGGAATATACAACAGATGGATTTGGCTATGGGGCTATCTCTGTTGAGACCACCTCTCCGCTAAATGGGAATAATCCTCATTATGTGGTTCTGATTGTAGAGGATGAAGGTCAGCAGGGGGTTGGATTGACCAATTCGGGTTTCGATGGGATCGTAATCCGGGCCGGTGAGAAATACGACTTCTCGGCATTTATTCGCCTGATATCAGGGCAACCAATTCCGTTTGAAATCAAATTACAAGATTCAAAAGGTGAAATTTGCGGGAAAGCAACCTTCACTTCAGATTCAAATGATTGGAAGAATTTTACTGCAACAATCACCGCCACTCAAAGCAACGACAGCTGTCATTTTGTGATTCTGGCAAAAGGAAAAGGAAAATTTGCCCTGGACGAGGTTTCGCTGTTCCCTCAAAAAACCTTTAAAGGCAGAACGAACGGTCTTCGCGCTGATCTTGCACAGACTATTGCCGATCTTAAACCCAAATTTATGCGTTTCCCGGGCGGGTGCCTGGTTCACGGTGATGGCCTTGGAAATATGTATCGCTGGAAAAACACGATCGGTCCGGTCGAACAAAGGGTTGAACAACGCGATATCTGGAATTACCATCAGTCAGTCGGCCTTGGATATTTTGAATACTTCCAGTTTTGCGAGGATATTGGTGCCAAACCACTTCCGGTTGTGCCAGCTGCTGTAAGTTGCCAGAACTCAGGCGGAACCTGGCGGATTGGGGGTACAGGTCAGAGAGGTTTGCCACCCGAAGAAATGCAATCTTATATCCAGGAAATCCTCGACCTGATTGAATACGCCAATGGATCAGCCTCCACAACATGGGGTGCCAAACGGGCTAAAGCCGGACATCCTCAACCATTTAATCTGGAATATATTGGAATCGGAAACGAAGACAAGCAGACTCCGGAATTCAGGGAACGGTTTAAAATGATTTATAATGCGGTAAGAGCAGTTCATCCTGAAATTACCATTGTCGGAACCGTCGGTCCTGCACCTGACGGGGAAGACTTTGACCTGGGCTGGAAATTTGCCGGTGAAAACAAGGTTAGCATGGTAGATGAACATTATTACAAAGAGCCATCCTGGTTTCTGAAAAACCTCCATCGCTATGACACTTACAACCGGGAAGCTTCCCATATTTATGTCGGAGAATATGCAGCACACGATATTGACCGCAAAAATACACTTCGTTCCGCCCTCGCAGAAGCGGCATACATGACTTCCCTGGAACGGAACGGCGATGTGGTGGGTATGGCCTCATATGCCCCGCTTCTCGCAAAATCGGGAAATACGCAATGGATACCCGATATGATCTATTTTAACAATAGCAGCGTAATGCCCTCGGTAAATTACTACGTTCAACAGCTGTTTGGTCAAAATTCAGGTGATCAATTCGTTTCAAACAAGGTTATTCTTTCGGATGCCGCCTCGAAAGCGGCTGACTGTCTGCCTGTTTCAGTGGTCAGGGAGAGGAATAGCGGGGACCTGATTATAAAGCTCGTCAATACGCTCCAAACTCCGGTAAATGCAAAGATAAATCTTAAAGGGACCGGGTTTCCGGATAAAATTGGGACCAAAGCGGTATTAACCGGTTTGCCTGATGATAGGATTTCTAAACCACAGATCACTTCCATCCAGGTTGGGAAAGAATTCTCCATTGAACTCCCCGCAAACTCATTTACCGTAATCCGACTGAAAACAAACAAATAAGAAGATGAAAACACTATTTGCCATTCCCGTTCTCTTACTTGCCGGACTGGTTTCTTGTAAAAACGAATCCAGAAAAGCTGATTATCAAATTCAGGGCATTCCGTTCAACGAGGTAAAGATCAGCGACCAATTCTGGTTGCCAAAGATAGAAACGACGCGGGAAGTAACTATTCCGGCCTCTTTTGCCAAATGTGAGGAGACGGGCAGAGTGGCAAATTTTGTAAAAGCCGCTGAAAAGAAAGGGAAGTTTGGGACCACTTTCCCATTTGACGATACCGATATCTATAAAATTATTGAAGGTGCTTCCTATTCAATGAGCGTCCACCCGGATCCCAAACTTGACCGTTACGTGGATAGCCTGATTGTCATCATCGGCAAGGCTCAGGAGGCCGATGGCTACCTCTACACAGCAAGAACGATCGATCCTCAGCATCCTCACCAATGGTCTGGCAATGAGCGCTGGGTGAATGAATCCATACTGAGTCATGAACTATACAATTCAGGGCATCTGTTTGAGGCTGCATCTGCCCATTTCCAGTCTACCGGCAAGCGGAATTTCCTTGATATCGCCTTAAAAAATGCCGATCTGCTGAGTCAGGTTTTTGCCCCCGGAAAACGGAATGATACTCCCGGTCACGAGATTGTGGAGATGGGTCTGGTTAAGCTTTACCGCATTACAGGGGAGGATAAATACCTTACTCTGGCAAAATATTTTATCGATTGCCGGGGAAAAGAGAATAATCCGAAGAATGCCTATTCCCAGAACCATAAGCCGCTGATTCAGCAGGATCAAGCTGTTGGACACGCCGTTCGTGCGGGTTACCTCTATTCGGGAGTGGCCGATGTTGCAGCCCTCACGGGTAATGCAGCCTACATTTCTGCCATCGACAAGATCTGGGAAAATATGGTTTCTAAGAAGCTTTACATCACCGGAGGTATCGGAGCCCGGCATGACGGAGAAGCTTTTGGAGACAATTACGAACTGCCCAATTTGACTGCATATAATGAAACTTGTGCCGCAATTGCCAATGTTTACTGGAATTATCGTATGTTTTTGTTGCATGGCGACTCCAAATACATCGATGTCCTCGAAAGGAGTCTTTACAATGGTGTGATTTCAGGAATCGGCCTTGACGGAAAAACTTTTTTCTACCCCAATCCGCTGGAATGCGATCTTACGTATAAATTTAACAGTGGCGGCACGCTTGATCGTCAGCCCTGGTTTGATTGCTCCTGTTGTCCAACCAACATGTGCCGGTTTCTCCCTTCGGTTCCGGGCTATATTTATGCCCAAAGCGATAATAAGCTGTATGTAAACCTGTTTGTAACCAGCTCGTCTAAAATTGTGCTGACCGGAAATCAGGTTACCCTCACCCAGGAAACCCAATATCCGTGGGATGGAAATGTGAAGATATCGGTTTCTCCCGAAAAAACGGGAAAATTCGCCCTTTGTCTGCGTATCCCCGGATGGGCTGAAAACCAACCGGTCCCAGGCGATTTATATGCCTATTCCAAACCTCAGAACGATTCAGTTTCCATAAAAATTAACGGAAAGAAGATTTCCTTCCGGACAGAAAAAGGTTATGCTCTCCTGGACCGTGAATGGAACAATCGGGATGTTGTAAATTTATCACTTCCAATGGGTATTCGCCAGGTTGTTGCCAATAAGCAGGTTAAAGATGATCTTGGGAAAGTCGCCCTGGAACGGGGACCGATCGTTTATTGTCTTGAGGCGGCCGACAATAAGAATATCAATGGTTTGTACCTTACAGCCAATAGTGAAACTGTTGCGGGTTTCAAGCCTGAATTACTGGGTGGCATTGAAACAATTTCAGGCAGGGAAAATAATCAAAAAGAGGGTTTTACAGCAATTCCTTATTTTGCCTGGAATAATCGGGGTATCAACAAGATGAAGGTCTGGATACCGCTGAAATAAATTCATTTGATCATCAAATTAATTCAAGACGTTAGTTATAAAGCTGTCGCTATATTAGAATGAGAAATCTGATACCGGTAAAGTTCATAAGCCTATTCTGCCTGTTCATAAGCCTGAATGCATTTTCACAGGAACATATTATTTCGGTAGATGTCACCAAACCTGTGGCCACCGTTCAGCCAACGATGTGGGGGATCTTTTTTGAAGACATCAACTTTGCTGCCGACGGCGGTATATACGCAGAGCTGGTCAAAAACCGTTCATTTGAGTTCCTCAAACCGCTGATGGGATGGAAAATTATGAAACCTGATACTACAACCGGGATGTTAATCCTGAACCAAAGTGAGACAAACCCTTTGAATCCGCGCTATGCAAGGATTTCTATTGCCCCCGGTGAACCATCCTTTGGATTGTCGAACGAGGGATTCCGCGGTATGGGTATCCGGCAAGGGATAACCTACCACTTTTCTGTTCTCGCCCGCCAAAAGGGGAAAAGCAAACTGAAAATGCGCATTGAACTGGTAAATCCCCAGGGCGCAGTAATCAGCTCTTCCAGTCTGTTACCCGATTCAGAATCGTGGAAGAGATGTCAGGTTAGTTTTGAGGCGACCGCAACAGAAAAAAAAGCAAAATTAAATATCTGGTTTGAAGGTGAAGGGGGATCTTGATCTCGATATGATTTCACTCTTTCCCGGTGACACCTGGAAAAACCGTCCGGGTGGATTACGTGCCGATCTCGTTCAACTACTTGCCGATTTAAAACCGGGGTTTATCCGTTTTCCGGGAGGATGCATTGTTGAAGGGAGGGAACTGGAAACCCGCTATCAGTGGAAAAAAACAATCGGAAACATCGATGATCGCAAATTAATCATCAACCGCTGGAATACAGAATTTAAACGTCGTGACACCCCTGACTATTTTCAATCCTTTGGAATGGGTTTTTTCGAGTATTTTCAGCTGGCTGAAGATTTGGGTGCTGAACCACTCCCAATATTGAGTTGTGGTATGGCATGCCAGTTTAATACTGTAGAACTTGTCCCATTGGATCAACTCGACCCCTATATTCAGGATGCCATTGATCTGATTGAGTTTGCCAACGGACCGGCTGATTCAAAATGGGGGAAAATCCGTACTCAGATGGGGCATCCAGCGCCATTTAACCTGAAAATGATCGGAGTTGGAAATGAACAGTGGGGACCTCAGTATATCGAGCGGTATACGGTTTTTGCAAAGGCAATCACCGAAAAATATCCTTTAGTCAAAATTGTATCCAGCGCAGGTCCTGCTCCAAACGGAAAGAATTTCGAATATGCTTCTGCAGAACTGAAAAAGCTAAATGCACAGATTGTTGATGAACATTATTATGCCAAACCAGAATGGTTCCTGGAAAATGCCACCCGTTACGATAATTACGACCGGAACAGCTACAAGGTTTTCGCGGGGGAATATGCAGCTCATGGTGCCAAAACCGGAAATCCCGTATCTCATAATCACTGGGAATGCGCCCTTTCCGAAGCCGCATTTATGACCGGTCTGGAACGTAATGCTGCAGTGGTTCAGCTTTGTTCCTACGCCCCGCTCTTTGCCCATGTCGATGGGTGGCAATGGACTCCCGACCTGATCTGGTTCGACAACCTGCAATCCTTCGGTACAGTTAATTATTACGTTCAAAAATTGTTTTCCAATAATAAGGGGACAGAAGTTTTGCCAATGCTGATGGACACCAAACCGCTGACAGGACAGGAAGGGCTCTATGGTTCAGCTACCTGGGATCAGAATTCTCACGAAATCATACTGAAACTGGTTAATTCAAAAAGTGAACCTCAGCCGGCAAAAGTAGTTCTGGAAGGAACAAAGAAGCTGGTTAAAATAGCGATAATGATTACTCTTCAAAGCGATAGCCTTTCTACTTTCAATTCGCTGGAACATCCAAGGTTACTTGTACCTGTTGAAAATGAAGTGGTATTGAAAGGGAAAACAGTGAATCAGGTACTTGCAGCATATTCTTTTACTATTATTAAAATTAAGCAGGAATAAGAAACTGTTTAATTTTTATTTTCAGTCCCGTCAGGGATTAGATATGGGTAGAAAACAATTAAATATTGAAGGTTTCGTCCCGTACCTACGAGATATTTTGCGACAAATTTCCTTTCTACCCATATTTAATGCCTACGGCACAATCTTAAGAAAAAGAATTACTCTTGAATAAAAACGAACTTAAAAATTTAAACAGTTTATAAATATTCTTTAAAAACGCTAGCGGGTGACTTTTCAGAACTTGAAAAGTCACCCGCCAACTATCTTAAATTTCAATTCTATCTTTTTAGTGTTTGTACTCTTACAACCACAGTTTTCATCTTGGAAAATATATCCAAATCATTCGCTAACCATAAGGACAAAACCTCCGGCAGGCTTAATCTTCAAATTTATCTTCTCCCCTTTTTTGGTTTTTAATTCCGATTTTGAAAAGGAACGGTTTGTATCCCCATCGGTATAAAAGGTGGCATTCACATTGGCCGCTATAAATGGTAAGGTGAAGCTGATCTCCTTTTCGGAATTCTCCCCGTTTATACCGGCGATATACCAGTTGTTGCCGGATTTACGGGCCAATACCACATATTTACCCGGGAAACCGTCAATAAAGCGGGTGTCATCCCAATGCGTCGGAACGGAACTCATATACTCCCGGATATATTCCGGCACCAAAGCCATTCCTTCAGGACTTTCGGCCCAATGCTGAATACCCGATTGAAAAACAACCGTAAGCGCAAGCTCAAATGCACTTGAGGTCTTTCTCTTCAATCCGGGAATTTCAGTAAGATTTACCGGAGTGAAATCCATAGGACTGAAAACATTACGGGTAAAAGGCAACATGCAGGTGTGATTTGGCTCCTGATCTGCCGCCTCCTGGGTAAAAGTAATATATTCAAATCCCTTGACTGCCTCCATAGTCACCAGATTAGGATAGGTCCGCTGCCACCCTTTGGGATAGGTGGCCCCGTGAAAGTTCACCATTAGTTTATATTTCATGGCATCCTGCAGTATGTCATTGTAATATTTCATCATTGATTGTCCGTCACCTCCAAAAAAATCAGCTTTGATTCCCTTGATCCCCATTTCACTGATCCGCTTAAATTCAGCTTCTCGATTACGACCAAACAACAGCTTATCTTTTGGACTGTAAGCAACAGTATTCCAACTACCTGCAGAGTTGTACCAGAGCAGTAACCCAACCCCTTTACCTGTTGCATAATCAACTAACTCTTTCACTTTTTCGTAGCCAATCTTCACATCCCAGTCTGCATCGATCAGACAGTATTCCCATTTCATTTTCGCAGCCCAATCGATATAGCTTTTTTGTACCTCATAGATTACGGAATCATCTTTCTTCATGATCCAGCTCCAGGAAGCCCTGCCGGGTTTTACAAATGAATAATCAGCCTCTTTTGCAGGAATTGCAAGGTCGGTTTCAAGGGTCGATTCCATCAACGTTTTTAATCCGTCACTGATCACAATAATCCGCCACGGGGTAAGCCAGGGAGTTTTGGATTCGGGGAAAAGCGGTGCGAGTGGTGAAGTCCTCTCCCCTTCCTCGGGAAACCTGATTTTATAATTACCGTTATCGGACAACTGTTGAAGGCGGGCTCCGCAATAGGTTCCATCCAGACCGGTTTCAGTCAAAAGTATCCAGGTATTATCCTTTTTAAACAATGCGGGGAAAACCCATCCGGCGGAATAGGGTGACGGTTTGCCGATATCCTCTCCCTGAAAGTAATAATCCTCGTAGGAGGGTTGCGAATTGCACCATCCCATATAAACATCCGGGCAGGGACTCATATAGATCTTACTTCCTGGCGTTAACTGAAATGAGGTGTTTTCTTCAATAATTTTCCGGGTTTCAAGTGATTTCCCTGGAAGGAAATAGCGAAAAGCTGCTCCGTCATCGGATACTCTGAATATCATATCGATGGGTTCCTGCCTGAAATTTGTAAAACGGATGGTTTGTTCATTTCCATGGTAAGTACAATGTTTCCTTTTCCCCGAAATCAGCTGGTAATCATCCTTCACAGATTTTATCGCTGAAACAGACTCGATTTTGAGTCCAATGGTAAAATCGGCATCTGAAAGCCGGATTCCAAGGCTGGACTGGCCAATAACCTGCGCTCCATTGAAATCTATGGAATAGACAGGTTTTCCATCAGCTACGAGATTTACCTTTAATTGGATTTTGCCATTAGGACTGCTAAGTTTATAAACGGTCTCCTGAGAGAATAAACTACCGATGCTGAATAACAGGATCAAAAGAATTGATGCGTGCTTCATTGTGATTTTTGTTTGACAATCTAAAAATGAACGGCTTTATCTATGCCGGAATCGGAATATCTAATTTCGGCTTCAACCTTCTTTTTTCTTTTCAACCTTAGTAGCCGGGAATTCATAATTCGCAACAACCTTATTATAAAACAAATAAGGCAAGAAGGTTTATTTTAATGTATAACCAAATTCTCTACTAAGGTTGGGAAATTGGAAATATGGTTTTACCTGGAAATGTAATTCTGTCATAAATAACTTCATCCATCCTTCCTATTTTCGACCTTTATTTGGCAGAAAATTTAAATATAGTTGTCGTAAGGTAAGTTTCACCTGGTTTCAGAATTGCTGTCGGGAAAGCAGGATGATTGGGTGAATCGGGGAAATGCTGCGTTTCAAGACATAAGGCGGAATACTGGGTATAAACTCTTCCATATTTTCCGGTGATGGTTCCATCCAGGAAATTGCTGGTATAAAACTGAACGCCGGGCTGATCAGTATAAACCTCCATCGTTCTCCCGCTGACCGGCTCCACTACGCGCACCGCCAGGTCAGATAACCCCTTGGTATTGAGCATGAAATTATGATCATATCCGATTGGGATACCGCCGGTTGCAATCAGATCTTTTCCGATAGCCTTAACGGTTGTAAAATCATAGGGGGTCCCCTTAACATCGCGCAATTCACCGGTAGGGATTAGCGTACTGTCAACCACTGTATATTTTGAAGAGGCAATCATCAGTTCATGGGCTTTGATGTCTCCGGCGCCAGCCAGGTTAAAATAGCTGTGCTGTGTCAGGTTGATCGGGGTGGCTTTATCTGAAGTTGCTTTATAAGCTATTATCAATTGATTATCGTCAGTCAAGGTGTAGGTTACCTCAATATTCAGATTTCCGGGATAGCCCTCTTCCCCATCCTTGCTCAGGTAATGGAGTTTAAGACCGACACTATTGGCGGTGGTGAAATCTTCAGCTGTCCACACCACTTTGTCAAAACCTTTGAGCCCCCCATGGAGGTGATTAACCCCGTTATTCTGTGCGAGTGTGTATTGGTTTCCGTCAATCTCAAATTTACCTTTGGCAATCCGGTTACCGTACCTGCCAACCACGGCACCAAAATAGGGGTTGTTGGACAAATATCCGGCAAGACTGTCAAATCCAAGAACAACGTCAGCACATTTTCCGTTTTTATCAGGCAGTAGTAATGAAGTTATCCGGCAGCCATAGTTTGTTACTTTCAGTGTGATTCCCGAATGATTGACCAGCGTGTAGAGATTGACTTCAGGTGCACCGGGAAGCGTTCCAAATGATTGTTTTGTAACGGATCCGGGAGCCTGAACTGTTCCCGTTTTATTACATGAGGAAAAGAAAATGATGGAACCAAAACCCATCAAAAGAATAACTAACGGAATAATTTTTTTCATTTTTATACTTTTTACGTGCTGTAATTAATTGAGCTAAAATTACGGTTAATAAATCATTTTCCCCCATACCGAGACACCCGACGAGGTGAGACCTGTAAAAGTCAAAGTTGCGCCTCTTGGAGAACTTTCCCAATCGTATCCATCGCGGATAACCAATTTCTGATTCCCGATCTGAAGGATCTTATTGGCGCTGTCCAACGTCCATTTTCCATTAAACGCACCTGTCGCCCTCCCTCTGGACCAAAGGGTGAGGGTTGTCGATTTTTGCATTATCTGATACTGATAGTTGAGCATTATAACCTCATAATTTCCCCTCAAAGCAACTGTATCTATAGCAAGTTGCGGAACTGCCGCATACCGTTCGGGCATAACCTCAGGCCATCCATCGCTGGTCCAGAATACTTCACGCACCTGACCCATCATGATCGCATTCGATGCAACTATTCCGGGTACACCTACCGGCAGCCTTCCCTGAGATGAGAAATACCATTGTTTGGTATCCGGATTCTGGAAGATGCAGCAATGGGAAACACCAACCCATCCGGTATGATTATTGAAGGCATAAGGATGAGTGATCATCGGCCAGCATTCCGCACCATTGGTAACATCCAGTCCATCAATACCCAGATAAGGACCTGTAATGGTTTTCGAACGTGCCACCCTGGTATTATAGGCAACCGACAGTTCATCATATGCCAGAAAAAGATAATAATACTGCGTTTCAGGATTGTAAATTATTTCGGGAGCCTCAAGGGCCTGCCAGCGATTGGTATTCACATCACCCCTGCCTGCAATCCGAACACCATAGTCCGAAATAGTTTCCAGTTTATCGGGTTTGCCCGTAGCTGGATTTAGTTGCAGAGCTGCAATTCCCGAATGCCACGATCCGTAAATAAGCCACTGCTGCCCTTCAGGAGTGATGATAAAACTTGGATCTATGGCATTAAATTTAAAATAGGCATTCCAGTCGTTTGGACCATTACGGATGTAACTGACAACCCCATCGGGTTCAGAACAGACCACCATCCCTTTGTCTGTCCAAACATTTGTCGATAAATCTGCAGATTCGGCCACTCCGATAAAAGCCCTCTCAGACCACGATAGGTTCGTATCAGTTCCTACAATCGGGTTGGTTACAACCACACAATAATACAACCGGTAAATGTTGCCTGCTTTTCTGATACAGGGGGCCCAAAATCCGTAAGTAGGATTATCGATAGGAGGAAGGGCCGGAGTCATACGTGCCCGTTTGTTGTTTAGTGAATCCTTTACCCAGGCAGGGACATCCGGGAAAACGGTTCCCCTGAACTCCCAGTTAACCAGGTCTGTCGAACGGCGGCAGGGGAAGTGGCCGTGACCGTCGAGTACATTGCCATACGATGCATCTGTCTGATACATATAGTAATAATCGCCACATTTTTCTACTGTTGGATCATGCACATTTGCAAGATTCCATTGAGCCCTTTGGTCCCACCCCGAAATTGAGATATAATTATCAGCATAGGAAGGGCCGACAAAAGAGACATTTCTGGGAACGCTTTTCGGAGGATTCTCTACAACCGGGATTACCTCCGCCACACTCCCTTTTTTACAGGCGAATGCAAAAAGAGTAACATAGACGACTAACAGAAAATTCAAGTATTTCAGCGAAAGTAGCTTCATTTCAGGGTTTATTTTTTTCTTTTGATCACTTTAAGAATTGTAACGGAAACGATGGAATTATCAATGGACAATTATAAATTCGTTATATAATTGACTATCTGCAATTTCAAAACCATAATCAGAACATTATAACAGTCCGGTATTTGTTTATTGCCAGTTTGGGCTATCATCTTTAATTTAAAAAACTTAAATGACCAGAATAACCGCAAAAATCGGTTCCTTACCCGACCGGGGCTGCAATAAATAACCATCTGCAAATATAGTGTGGCTCTACCACTTACTCTTTTGCAAACGAACAAAACTGCAAATATTATTGGAGCAGATTATTTTTTGAATCTTACTCAACCAGAGGCCATCCATCCACATCCCAATTGAGTTTCCGGATAATAAGCTTCGGTTTTCCTGCGTCATGTGCATCATAGGCATGGTAAATAATGTAATCCCGTCCGTTGAAAGTACAAACCGCATTATGCCCCACTCCGGGATAATCCTTATCTCCTTGCACAACCACCGATCCTCCACCTGACATCATAGGCACACCCAGCTTATCAGTGTAGGGTCCCTCAATTTGCCCGGAGCGTCCAACCATCACTTTATAATCGCTATGGATTCCGCGGCAACAGTAGTCAAAAGAGACAAAAAGGTAGTAAAACCCGTTATGCTTTACCATAAAAGGGGCTTCAATGGCACCGGTGCCGGCCTCAGTTGGAGGAATATTCGGATCCCTGGTACGCGAGGCCAACGGAACCCACCGATCGGGGTGAGCCGGACCGGAAAGTTCGTCGTTAAGTTTAACCAGCTTAATTCCAGACCAGAAAGAGCCAAAACATAACCAGGGCTTCTTTTCATTATCAAGTATTAAGTTCGGATCTATTGCATTCCAGTCGTCACGACCCGGAACCGATTCGATGATTTTACCACGGTCAACCCAGTGATATCCCGGATCAGCTGGATTAAGGGTCATGTTCTCGGCCAGACCAATACAGGAGGTATTCTTTCCAAATGCGGAAACGGAATAAAAAAGCTGGTATTTTCCCCGGTAAAAAGAAATATCAGGAGCCCAGATATGTCCTTTAAAACCAGGTATTTCGTCTATGGCCCATTGAGGCCCTGCGCTAAACACCGGTTTCTCTCTTTTCCACTCCTTCATATCCATTGAAGAGAACGAGCTGATCCCCGGTCCCGTGCAAAAAAGATAATAAACACTATCCTGGCGGATCATAACCGGATCATGCACAAAGAAAGGCTGCGCTTTACCGCCTGATAATAGAAGTGCCAGTAAGGCGATTAACGAAATCGTTATTCTTTTCATCTTATTCCTCAAAATATTAAGCGGTTAATACTATCTAATTCTTTTTCAAGGTCAAAACGGTGACCGAATGTGGCCGGAACGTATAATTGAAGTTTTCAGAAACTCCGGTTACGGCAGAAGTGGTTATGGAGATATTCTCCTGATTTTGGAGTGAATTCCCGGCAAAACGGTCATCGTGATAAATGATATTCGCTTTTCCGACCGGATTTAACTTAACTTTACCTTCAAGCTTAAGCGCCGTGGGCTGGGCTTCGTTGGTTGCATTCACCACTTTTACAATGATTTCGCCGGTTTTTGTCTCACCTGCACTTGAATAAAGACCAGGAACAATTTTTCGGGGCATGGCCACCTGTTGCACCAGTTTTTGATCCAAATAACAGAACAAACTGTCCCCTTTAACCCGCACGCTGATATCGTACCACCGGTTCTGCTCTATAAAACCCGGCTGCTGTCCAAAGTAAGAGCCATAGCCGTTGTCATACCATTGTAACCAGCTGTATCTTCTCCATTCACTTAAATTCCAGTTGTAATGTTTATTTTCTCCGGTGGTAAAAAACAGGATATTAAAACATTCCAGGTCGTCAATAGAATCAGCCTTTGCCTTTAAAGAGAGGGTATAGTCACTCCATGAGTTGCTTCCCGCTTCTTCATACACACTTTTAAGAAACGGCATGGCCAGGAAGGCATGATTGCCGGTCCAAATACCATTGGAAGCCTTGTTCAGGACCTTTTTGGGAAACAATTTGTCTCCTTCATATTTTTTGCCGTTTACAGTCACTGAAACGTCTTTATATTCAGCTTTCAGGTCCGTATTCAGAAATCCAAGCATTCCAACCCCTTTTTCAACGGGCAGAAAAACATTGTTCGGGTAGGAATTTGTTAACTTAAGAGATCTGTCCGCGAGGTTTGTGGCAAAAAGTTTCTGAACATGATAAGCAGGATTGCCATAGGCATTTGCATTGTCATAGGCCAGGATATCGGGATTCCAGGTTGGATCGTTCAGGTTAACAAAGGTGGGAGCCATAGAACTCAACTTCACGATATCGGCATTTCGCTCCATCCCAACCATAAAGGCGGCTTCTGCCAGTGAAGCATCCAGATTCCCCTTGAGGGTGTTTTCCCATTTCTTTACGGCATACTCGCCTGCGTATATTTTGGGACCCTTCCGGTCATAGGAATCATATCGTGTGAAATTCCGGTAAAAGAAATCCGGGCTTTCGTAGAAATGTTCATCGATCATTTCAATTGGTTCAGTAATTCCGGCGAGGTCAGATCGTTTAAATCCGTTCCGCATGCCAGGGTCGGTACAGGTGATGGTATGAAGTTGCGGATATTTCTCCTTGATCGCCTTATAAAAGATGTTATAATGTTCCCAATACATTGGTCCGTAATTCTCGTTCCCAATTTCCAGGTACTTAATATGAAACGGTTTGGCGTGTCCGTTTTTGGCACGAAGTGCTCCCCCGGCAGAAGTAACCGGTCCCATGGCATATTCCAGAGCACTCAATACTTCCTGGATATAAGGCTTCAATTCATCCTTTGGAACCACTTCACATTTGCGGAACTGGCAGGAGAGTCCAACCGGAATCACATACATCGGAGCTGCGCCGAGGTCTTCGCAGAACTGAAGGTATTCATGAAACCCGACTCCATCGGAGGACTGATAATCCCACAACACCCAATGGCCGGGACGTTTGGCAATATCCCCGATCGTATTGAACCATTTCACGCGGTTATCGAGGGTTGCACCTTCAACGATACACCCTCCGGGAAACCGCAAAAATCCCGGTTTCATTTGTTCAATAAGACCGGCAATATCTTTTCGCATTCCATTGGGATGATTCTTGTAGGTGTCAGCCGGGAACAACGAAACCACATCAAACCATACTGTACCTTCCGATAACGGAGTGATGCAAAAACGGGCTTTCTTATTGGAGGCCGTAGCCGTAAACGAGCAGGAATACTTTTCCCATGCCGGGCCGATACCTGTAATTTTTTCGCGTGCAAGGAAGGTGCCGTCAGTACCCTCAAGCCGTACTTCTATGTTTCCTTTAAATGCCTGGTTACAATGCGCATATAAGGTTAGATTATACGATTTTCCCTTTTCAATATTGATTCCCCAAAATCCGGAATTCACAACGCTGACATTTCCCGAATTAACCTCCTTTACTTCAAGCTGGAGAGAATGAGGAGTCGCGCTGTTTAAAGGATTTATTGCAACCTGACTCACGGTTGCCAGGGCTTTGCCACTTAATGAAAGTGACCATCCTTCAAGACCGGCAGGTTCAACGAAGTGATGTTTCCACCCTTTCGGAGTGTGCAGGTACTCCCCTTCCCTGGTCATCCCTTCAGGCATCCGGTTCTCCTCAAAACCCCGGTTACGAATCAGCTCTCCGTATAATCCACCCTCCACAGCGTGGTTAATCTCTTCGAAAAACACCCCGTAAAGGTCTTTACTGATTTCGGCGCCCGGTTTGGAGACATCAATGGTCATCGTGGTCTGGGCACACAGAACTTTAAATATCAGGATGTTTATAATAAGAATAATATATTTTTTCATACGATGATTTCTAAACTGAATGGATTGCTCTACTCAATTTTATAAATAATTAACAATGAATCAATTCGTTAATTGGAAGGTTGTTAAAATGGTATCGGGCCCTGATCTGCGAATTTTATACATGGGAATAGCTATATCATTCCCGTTAAGATCAAGGAAAATTCCATCCAACTTTTATGAATGGCAAATTTGAATATTACAATATAAAGATTCTGACATTCAGATAATTAAACAAACCTCCGGGTACCCGGTATTTCTAAGGATACCCGGCAGGCTTATTTTAATCTGATTTTTTAACCGGATCCCGGAGATGGAGGATAACCTTCACCTCGGGAATGCACGGTCATTTTAGCAATTAATATGAAGGATTCTGAACAGCGTTTGGATTTGTATTCATCTCGATCTGAGGAATTGGCATATATTCCTTTCCCGGCAAATATCCATTCCATTCCGCATCATGCGATTTTAGTAATGCGAGTTTTGTAGGATCGCTTAACCATCCCCATCTAACGATATCGTCAAAACGGTGACCCTCTTCACAAAATTCCAATACCCGTTCGTGAGCAAGCTGGTCCATAAGTTGAGACTTAGAAGCTGCTGTAAATTCCGCAGTACGATCGGGAAGATTAGCCCTGTTGCGTACCATAGTCAGGTATTTGGCTGCTTCTGCATTGTTCCCCAATTGAATCTGGGTTTCAGCATACATCAGCAAGACATCGGAATAACGCATCAAACGTTCATTTATCCCTGAACGCCAGTCAAACTCATTGGCTTCGGTAAGGACATTTTCATATTTACGGGCAAAGAACATGGTTGCCCATCTTGAGGTATCTGCACCGGCATAGGGGAATGCCTGACGGAAATTTTGAAAGTAGAGCATACAACCCGGATAGTCATAGGTGATTGCAGCCTTAAGGCGTGGATCATCACCACCGGTGACCGTCTTTTCCATTTTGAATTCCTGAAATAACCAGGGTCTGAGTGCCATATCACCCCATCCAAATGGCGGAGGTGCATAGGTAATTGCACGAGCTGTAGTATGATCATTATTGGATACCGGTGCACCTACCCAGTTTAAATTGGGTTGATTCATCCGTTGGAATTGTATTTCAAAGATGGATTCTGCATTGTTCTCCTTGGCATCGGTAAAATTATCCCCATAATTAGGCATCAGGGAATATACTCCTAAGTCAATCACTTGTTTAAAGCTGGCAGCAGCTCCGGTATAATCTTTATTAAAGAGGTGAGCCTTTGCAAGGTATGCCAGGGCAGCTCCCTGTGTTGCTCTTCCAAGATCAGCGGCACCATAAGAGGCGGGTAACAATGTTGCTGCGGTTGAAAGGTCTTTATAAATCTGAGCCCAGACAAGTGAAGGATCAACTTGTTTTTGGAAGAAATCGGCAGGTGATGCCGGCGGAACAAGGATTAAAGGGATATGATGGAAAAACAGAACCGTATACATATATTCCATCCCTCTTAAAAACAGAGCCTCACCCATTAAACGGTTCTTATATTCCGGATGAACAGTAAAGGTAATGCTGGGAATATTGGCAATTGCTGCATTTGCCCTTTTAATAAGGTCATAGTGTGCAACATACATAGCTTCAGGCATATAATTGGTAACTGCCAGGTTAAACTGTGCTACTGCAAAGAAAGCATCCCAAGGACTTGGTGACCAGGTGATATCATCGCGGCTGTCCAGACATGCCGGGGCAAAACGCATAAAGGTACCGTCATATCCGAGCGCATGATAAATACCGTTTACCCCAAGTACAGCCTCATCCTCAGTTTGCCAGAAAGTGGCGGTAGTCTGAAGATTAGGGTTACTTAATTGCAGATAGTTCTTCTTACAACCCGAAAATAATAATCCGATTGCAACGAAAAGTATAATGATTTTTTTAGTCTTCATTTTCTTAAAATTTTAAATGAGGTTATAAGTTACAATCCTAATTGTAATCCTAACATGAATGTCCTTGGATTTGGTAATCCCCCTGAGAAAGCATTAAAAGGCTTATTTGGATACGATCCATGGTCGACTGCCCTGTCGAAAAGTCCGTCACTTCCAAAGTCAGGATCAAACCCGGTGTACTTGGTGAATGTGTAAAGATTCTGACCTTTGGCAAAAACACGCAAACTACTGATATGTGCCCTTCTAAGTACAGCGGAAGGAATGGTTACTCCTAGTTCTACATTTGAAATTTTGAAGTAAGCACCATTTTCCAGCCAACGGGAAGAATTCCTTGAGTTTCCATTTGGATCTCCCATAACCACTCGTGGGATTGTTGAATTGGGATTTGAAGGTGTCCAGGCATTGAGCATCCGGGTTGAATACTGATCTGCGCCTCCACCATATTCAAGTGAAGCAGCAATTGCATTATAAATTTTGTTACCCGAAACGCCATTTCCTGCAAGTGAAAAATCGAAAATTTTATAGGCCGCTGATAAATTAAGTCCAAAATAAAGATCCGGAATTGATTTTCCAAGGGAAGTTTGGTCTTGCGCATTGATGATACCGTCTCCATTCAGATCCTTAAATTTGTAATCACCGGGAGAGGTATAAAGTGATTGATAGACCTGACCGGCTCCGTTCTTTGAAGCAGCGGTAGCATTCAATGCACTGATATCTGCCTGATTTTTAAAGATCCCGTCTATTTTATAACCATACAATTCACCGACAGAGGTACCTACTGAAGACTTACTGATTGTTCCGTAGATAGGATTATTCCCGTAGCCCAATGAAACGATCTTATTCTTAAGCGTTGATACATTACCAGTTATCCCATATGAAAAATCACCCTTTCGATCTTTCCATCCGGCGGTAAACTCGTACCCTTTATTAGTAACTGTAGCACCATTAATCGTTGGGGCCAGCCAGGAATAAACGCCATTCGAATAAGGTATTTCAACTACCAAAAGCATATCAGTGGATTTGCTGTTGTAATATTCACCGGAAAAACTTAAACGGTTATTGAATAACGATACATCCAGACCAACATTCGATGTAGTTTTGGATTCCCAGTGAATCGCTGGGTCAGCATATGAGATCTGGGCAGATCCCGGGTTTAATGTACCCCCGAATACGTAAGAGGCGTAAGGATTGATCTGTGACTGGTACCCATAATCGCCGATTTCCTGGTTTCCAAGTTTTCCCCAGCTTGCTCTCAGTTTCAACAGGTCGATAAATGTAAGATCCTTCATGAACTCTTCTTTATTGATCTTCCAGCCAATTGCTGCAGAAGGGAAATTACCCCATCGTTGTGACGGTGCAAAACGACTTGAACCATCACGTCTGATGGAAGCTGTTGCCAGGTATTTATCCTTATAGCCATAGATTACACGTCCGAAATAGGAGACAAGTCTGTTTTCAGCAGATCCTCCAATTGCACTGGTTGTGGCACCATTGCTGATTTGTTCAAAATAAGGCTGTGAAAAGCCAAGTGCATAAGCATTATCATAACTAGATTTACCGTCCAGAACTGAGGTTCCGATCATCCCATTGATCGAATGGTCGCCCACTTTTTTATCGAAGGTCAGTGTCTGCTCAATAGTCGAAGTAGAAGCTTCACTGCGGTTATCATTCATTGAAGCGATACTGTTTACATAAGCCCAACCCAGGTTGTGAATAGGATCGAAATTGAAATCATGGAAATCGCTTCTGTCGTAAGTTAAACTAAGCTTATATTTAAGGAAAGAGGCAAATTTATATTCGGCATAGGCATTTCCAAAAAACTTATAACGTTTGGTATTGCTTTGGATCATCGAATTCATCCCGATCACATTGGCTGAATAGGAACCATCGAGTGTTTTGTCCGAAGCACTGTAACCGTCAATGGTAGTCTTATCATAAATAGGCAGTGTTGGAATTGCCTCAACTGCAAAAGAAACAGCTGTTCCGTCTTTCAGGAAGGTCATCAGATCCTGATCAACATAGGTGTAACTCATCGTTTCGCCAAATTTCAGATTTCCGTAGGTGTGATCTGAATTTAGAGAAAACGAATACCGCTTGTAATTGGGGCCATTTCCAACCATTGTACCGGTTTGATCAAAGTAATCCAGTGATGTATTAAAGGTTGAATGCTCATTCCCGCCCGACAATGATAAATTGTGATTGGCAATGGTACCTTTTTTAAATACCGAATTTTGCCAGTTTGTATTGCTATGACTAAATCGTGGATCATTTGGATTATTCATCGGCAAGGTATCACCACTATAGGAAGGGTTGGTTGTCATTGCGTTGTACGTTGCAGTATTTACCATTTTCTGGTATTGGGTTGAATTGGCCACATTGTAACGGTTTACAATATTCTGAACGCCATAATAAGTATTGAAATTCACCTTCAGCTTACCGCTTTTACCCCGTTTGGTGGTAATGATAATTACCCCGTTGGCGGCACGTGATCCGTAAATGGCAGCTGCAGAAGCATCTTTTAAGACCTGGATAGATTCGATGTCTGACATTGGATAGTCATTCACCGGGGTTGGTACTCCGTCGATAATATAGAGTGGCGTGGTATTATTGAACGAACCAACACCTCTAAGTTTCACCAATGGAACAGCACCCGGTTCACCACCGCCCTGAACACTCAGTCCGGCAACCTGCCCCTGAAGTGCCTTGGTAACATCGTTCGTGGCGACCTTCATCACATCCTTGGTGTCAACAACTGCAATTGATCCGGTAAGATCTGATTTCTTTTGTGTGCCGTATCCAATAACGACAACCTGATCTAACTGGGTTTCCGTAGCAATCATGCTCACGTCAATCTTATTCTGGCCATTTACGGCAATTTCCTGAGGTGTGTAAGCCACATAACTAAAGGTGAGGATTACCTTTGGGCTGTTCAGTACCACGGCAAACTTACCGTCGGTATCTGTAATGGTACTGATGGTTGTCCCCTTTACACCGATGCTTACTCCTACCAATGCTTCATTGGTCTTGGAATCTTTTACAGTTCCAGTAACTTTAAGTTGCTGCGCTAACAATGTCCCTGCAAACAGGAACATAAAAAACAAATTTAGCAGGCAAGCTTTTAACAATAGCTTTTGTCTCATTTCGCTAGTTTTTTTGTTCATTAATAAATTGATTGGTTGCGAATTCTTTTTCATGAAAAAATCTAAGGCAAATAAACGGCAACAACATAAATAGGAGGTGGAATTTTCTGTTTATATGGAGGAGGATTATGTAATTGTTAATTATTTGTTAAAATTTCAGAAAAAATGTCTTGTCCAACTTTTGGATATGCAGTAAAATAACTATTTATTAACATGTTAGCCAAAACTGCAATCTTAACATCCGGAAGCCTTTTTTACCATTTCAGGTGGAGAAACTGGTAATTACCGGGGTGGTTTGCAGTATTCCGAAGGGGTAGACCCAAAATATTTCTTAAACTGCCGGCTAAAATATTTGGGATCGTTGAATCCAATATCATAGGCTATTTCAGAGACACTTTTTTCGTTTCGCTGCAGCAACTGAGCCGCCTTCTTAAGCCTGTAAGAGGTGATAAAATCGCTCGCCGACTGGTCTGCAATTGCCGAGAGTTTCTTGTGCAGCAGACTGTGGCTGACGAACATTTTGGCAACAAACTCCTCCACGCCAAACCCTGCCTCCGTATAATTCCCCTCAACAACCTCCAGTGCTTTCTGAATGAACTTTTCATCGGCAGCCGAAATCGAATTTTCTGGATGGTCAAGCGTCAAATCTTTGCTGAAATGCTTTTTCAACTGTCTGCGCGATTCGATTAACTGTCTCAGACGAACCTTGAGCAGATTCATATCAAATGGTTTTGAGATATAATCATCGGCCCCGGTTTCAAATCCTTCGATCCAGTGCTCCACTGAATTCCGGGCCGTAAGCAGTACAACAATGATGTGACTGGTATGTAAATTGTTCTTAAGTCTGCTGCACAATTCCAATCCATCCATCACGGGCATCATGATATCACTGATAATCAGTTCCGGATTGTGGTTCTTGGCAAGTTCATAGGCGACCTTCCCGTTTTCAGCCTCCATCACCCTGTATTCATCTCCAAGAGAAATAGCGATATGGGTGCGCAGATCGTAATTATCCTCAGCTACCAGAATCAGGGGCTTTCGTGATTCATCTGAAACTGCACCTGGTCTCTTCCTGGGCTCTGGCATTTCTGCAAGTAATTCACCGCTTAACTTCAAAACCTGTTCTTTCAGTGTATGCCTAAGTTCAACCTTTTGGTCAAAGATCTCTTTGGGATCAAAGTTCTCCCTGAATACCGGAAGCTGTACGGTGAAAACAGACCCTTCGTTTTGACGGCTTTCCGCCATTATCGTGCCATGATGTGCCTTAACCAACTCCTTTGAAAGTGACAATCCGATCCCGGACCCTCTCACCTTCAGACTTTCGGAACTGTTAACCTGGTAGAATCGTTTAAAGATATGGGCAATGTGTTCCTCGGAAATACCTACTCCGGAATCTGATACCTTAATTTCAAGAAGTGGAATTGACGGAGAAGATTTATGCTTCGGTTCACTCTCCCCGGTTCTGCTCACCATATTTGTAAAGGACATTTTAAGGCTGACAGACCCGCCCGCAGGGGTAAATTTAAAGGCATTTGAAAGGAGGTTAAAGATTATATTCTCAACTTTCTCATGATCAAACCAGCAATCAACCGATTGAGAGACAGGGACAAATTCATATTTAATATCCTGCTGAATGGCAAGTTGCTGAAAACTGGAGAAGATATTTTCCAGAAAATTATTAATGTTACCCAATGAAACTTTGAGTTCAAGCTTACCCGATTCAATTTTCCGGAACTCCATCAATTGATTGATCAGGTGAAGGAGGCGCTGAGCATTGCGGTTAATCAGTTGCAAAGTTTCGAAAGTGCTTTGCTCACCTTTCCATGAGGATAATAACTTATCAAGCGGTCCCAGAATCAGGGTGAGCGGCGTCCGGAATTCGTGCGAAATATTCGTGAAGAACCTCAACTTTAACTGATTGACAAGATTGACATGCTTATTCAGTTCGATGAGTTTGTCCCTTTGTACTGAAATCTCCTCATTCTTGAGTTCCAGCTGATATTTTTGTCCCTCGATCTGCTCTTTACCCGATGCCAGCAAAACATTAGACTCCTGCAGACTTAGCGCTTGGTTTTGAAGCATTTTATTCTGCTCCTCCACGATTCTGGTCCTTTCCCTGACCAATCGTTCAAGGACAAGCTTCTGCCGTTGCAGGCTGATTGTCCGGTACCGGATATATGCCAGCACCAAACCGGTAATTGCCAGTAAAACCAATATCCGGAACCACACCGTTGCCCAGAAGGGTGGTGAAATATGGATATTTAATTTGGTGGGGGTATCGTTCCAGACCCCGTCACTGTTACATGCCTTGACTTCAAAGATATAATCGCCCCCTTCAAGATTCGTGTAGGTCACAAATCGCCGGGTGGACGGAACAGTTACCCAATCCTTGTCAACTCCTTGTATCCGGTATTTATACTGAACCTTTTCGGGAAGAAAATAGTCGAGCGATGAAAATTCGAACGAGAAAACATTCTCCCTGTAACTCAGATTCAGGGCTGAAGTTTCATTGATCACCCTGTCGAGCAACACCTTTTTTCCGTTCCATTCACCAACATTTACCGAAGAATTGAAAACTTTCAGATCGGTGACTACCACTTTAGGAATGAAGGTGTTATCCCTGATATTATCGGGATCGAAATAATTGAGCCCTTCCATTCCCCCAAAATACAATCGTCCGTCCTTACCCGCACACGAGGCCGCCCAGTAAAACTGATTCGACTGCAATCCATCGGATGTATAGAAATTCTTAAACTGACCGGACTGAAGATCAAACCGCGATAATCCGTTATCGGTACTGAGCCATAAATCATTATTCCGGTCTTTCTGAATCGCATAAACCACATTGTTGCAAAGACCGTCATTCTGATTATAACCGGTGAATTTAAACGTACCCTTGTCGGTAAGATGAATGCGGTTTATCCCGCTGCCATAAGTCCCGACCCAAATATCACCCTGGTTATCCTCGCACAGCGAAATCACATAATCACCGGTGAGCGAGTTGGCTTCACCTGAAATATTTGTAAATTTTTGGATATCTTTATCTGTGACACCGCGGACAAGAAGTTCTGAGGAAAGGCGGTATAATCCAAGACGGGTACCAATCCAATAGAATCCCTTACTATCTTTCAGAATACATCCCACCTCCGAAATTTTGTTTTTCCAATCCTGCTGACTGGCGATATGCCGGAACAAGTGTTGATCCTGCTGATACAGATCAAGTCCGGTTAAGGTCCCGATCAGCAAATAGCCATTTGAATCAGCCCAGAGTGAAGATACAAAATCGCTGGAAATGCTGTTTTCTCCCCCATTTACCCTGTAATGGCCGAAAACTCCCGATCCCTTTTGAGCTAAGATCCGGTTTAATCCACCCCCCCATGTCGCTATCCAGATATTTCCACCGGGATCTTTGCAAATCGCAGAGATGAAATTGCTGCTGATCGAGTTCTGATCGTGCGCCGAATTCCGGTAGTGATTAAAAGTCCGGTCAGACTTGTTGTACCTGTTTAACCCACCACCGGCAGTTCCAATCCACAAATTGGAAGGTTCGTCATAGACCGAATTTATCGTATTATTGCTGAGGCTATTCGGATTCGACCGGTTTGAAGCGAAAAAACCAAACCCCTTTTGCTTACTGTTATACTTTGAAATACCTCCTTTGTCTGTCCCGATCCAGATATTTCCCTGCCTGTCAGCAAACAGCGCATTAATAAACTCATTATTTAAACCATAGTTGTCATTTTCCCCGACCGGAAAATGGTAAAAACTTACAGTTCCTGGATTTAAACGGTCGAGCCCACCCAGAGTTCCAACGAGTAAGCGACCATCATTATCTTCGGATAATGCTTTAACGGTCTGGTGTGAAATACTTCCCGGGTTATCCGGATCCGGTAGAAACCGGGCAAAATCTCCGCTTGAGGCATTGTATTTATTCAATCCATTATTGGTGCCCAGCCATATAACACCTTCCCGATCCTCGAATACCGAAAGAACCCCATTTGATGACAGACTGTTATTTAAGGTACCATTATTCCGAAAAATGGCAAATTTACCCGTACTGATCTCCATCCTTCCCAGACCGGAATTTGTTCCAACCCACAAATATCCGTTTTTGTCCTGAAGAACTGAATTTATTTCATTTCCTGGTAAGGAATGTCCATCCGTTTTATCATTCCGGAAATGGGCAATTGTATACTTTTCACTCGCCTGGTCATAACTAATCTTATCCAATCCGTTGGCAGCGGTGCCTACCCATATTGCACCGGACTTATCGCAAAACAAGGTGTTGATCGTATTTCCGGAAATTGAATTTGCCTCATTCGTGTTATGATAGAACGTGGTGATTGTGTTGGTTTGATGGTCAATCTTATTCAGCCCGTTTTTGGTGCCAGCCCAAATATTCCCTGTTTTATCCTCACAAATCGAATAGATAAAATTATTGGACAATCCCCCTTTTTGATTTTCAGATTTAAATACCAGAAAATTGTACCCATCATACCGATCCAGCCCGTTCCAGGTTCCAAACCACATAAATCCACGGCTATCCTGCAACATGCAACCAATCGTATTCTGCGACAGACCCTGCTCTGAGGTGATATGCTGAAACCGAAGGTTGATATCCTGTCCAAAAGCGGACGGGAAACAGATAAATAGGACATAAATTAAAATAACAATGCGATTCATTCAGTCAAGGGTAATTTGATTACATACAATGTCTTAGCCGGTGGATCCGGTGTTAGTTAGTTTTTAAGCGTACTATTTACTCTTATATCGCAAAAATAGATATTAATCTCGTTTATTGTTCTTAATTAAAATATATTTTGGCTCATTTGAATAATATTAATATTTATGATTTGACCTGATAATAAATAATTTACCTTCACCAGACCAAAGATACAATTGTTAAGATCAGATCGCTATATGAATTTAATTATTTTATAGGGTCTGATTGAAGTGCAGCTGGATTATTTGCCGATTTAAATATCTTTGGAATAAAATTGACCCTGATGTTTAAGTTGAATTACCTAATTCAAAAACTTTATCTGTTAATATTTTTAGCCTTTGGGGGGATGTGTGGAAACATCTTTGCACAATCCGATACATTGAAGCAAAGAATTAATCAAATCATTCAGTCGAAACAAGCAGAGGTTGGCGTTGCTATTTTTGGGACAGAGCCTGGCGATACCTTATCCATTAATGGGAATACCCGTTTCCCGATGCAGAGCGTTTACAAGCTGCATCTGGCTTTTGCTGTTTTAAACAGTGTGGATAAAGGGGAACTCAATTTAAACAGGAAGGTCACAATCAGAAAAAGCGATTTCCGGCCCGGCACCTTGAGCCCTTTGCGCGACAAGTATCCCAACGGGAACATCGAACTTCCACTGAAAGATATTTTAGTCTATACCGTAGCACAAAGCGATAATAATGGATGCGATCTTTTATTCAGGCTGATTGGCGGGACAAAGGTGGTCAACGATTATATGCACGGTATTGGGATTAAAAACATTGAAATAAAAGCAACAGAACAGGAAATGAGCAGGGAGTGGAATGTTCAGTTCACCAATTGGACCTCACCACTGGCTGCAGTTCAATTGCTTAGAAAGTTTGAAGAAGGTAAAATTCTCTCTGAGGATAGCCGTGCATTTTTATGGGAAACATTATTGGGAACTACAACCGGAAATAAGCGGCTAAAAGGAGATCTGCCTCAAGGGACACCCGTGGCACATAAAACAGGCTCATCAGGAAAATATAAAAATGGAATATCTGCAGCAGTAAATGATATAGGAATCGTCGTCCTGCCCAACGGAAAACATTTTTTAATCTCGGTTTTCATCTCAAAATCAAAGGAGGATGACCAAACAAATGAAAAAATCATTGCTGACATATCAAAGATGACCTGGGATTATTATATCGATAAAATTAAAAAATGAAAGATAAAGTCTTTTCAATTGATTTAACCCGCCGGGATGTTTTGAAGATCAGCGGGGCAGTCATTGGTGCCGCTTCATTTGGAAAAGTAAATGCTCTTAATTCTTTAGATGACAACAACTTTGAGTCACTAAACGGGGATGATGCCATCCCTTCAAAAATCGATTTTTCATACGCCTTTGGGACTCCGCACCGAATCACTGCCGGCCGGCCGGATGCAAGCGACCGGACTTTACTCGATGTTAAACCTGGCACTCTGAAAATATCATGGACCTATGACAGCCTGGCGATGTCCAATTACCCGCCCCTCGCCTTCCGGACTCCACCTACCTTATGGAATATTCAGCTTACGCCCGAAATCGATGGAAAGCCTTTTTCAACCAGCCGATGGACACGTTTTGAGGAGGTTCTTCCGGGTTTGGAAAACATTTATGAAGATCATTCAGGAGTGGTAAAACTGGAAGTTCTCGGGGGTATAACTGCAGCGATCATTCGGATCACGCTCACAAATTCCGATCTCCTTGCCCATCAGTATGCGTTCCGGTGTGATTCGGGCAGCTGGGGAGAGAACCCCGCCTGGATAGACCCGAATTGGAATGTGGGAGACCATATCTTAGCCGGATGGAACGACAGAGCGGACCGCATCTTAATTCTGGGATTGGGTGCTGATTCTTATTCCATGCAATCCGACCATCTGCCTCCGGGACCTAAAAAAATGATTATGGTTTGGAATCTGAACCCCGGGGAAACCCGCCGGGGATGGCTTATCCGGCCATACCACGGCTATGGAGCGGATCTCCAGTCATTGCGTAGACGAAACTGGCAGGAAGAGATAGATTCCGGGAAACTGGAGTGGGATAATTTGTTGAAACGGGCTTCAAAGCTGACCATTCCCGACAAAGGGGTATCCAATGGCTACCTGGCCTGTTTGGCAGACCTGTTTATTATGCGTGAGCCATTGGCCGATGGAAATATTATTGGGGTACCGGGCACAGAGGTTTACCGAACCGGCAATTCGGGTGAACCGCTTATCGTCGCTGTGGCTTTGGATCAAAATGGATTGTATAAAGAGGCTGCTCAGGAATCAGCCATTTCCATTAAGATGCAGGAGTCGGATGGTTGCTGGGCAGACCGGAGAGGATGGTGCCACACGTTCTGGGCCGCTGCGGGTTTCAAGTCGTGGGCAGTTATGGAACACTACCGGAATACCAGAGATATTGCCTGGCTCTCCGGGGTTTATCCGCATATGATTTCAAGCTCGCGGTGGCAGGAAAGCCAGCGTGAAAGGACAAGGCTGGAGGAGAACCGGAGTTTAGCAACGTATGGCCTAATGCCAAGAGGATTTGGCGATTGCGGGTTGATGAACGACGATGACAACTACGGGGTATTTTTCCCACATAATATCTGGTCAGTATACGCCGATCGGTGCACCCTCGAAGCCGCTGAAATTCTCGGCAAAACAAATGACCTCTCCGAACTCAAAAAAATCTTTCAAACAGCCTTCAATGACCTGATGACCGCACTCGATAAAGGGGCGATCAGGGAAGCGGATTACCGGTGGATTCCGGGGGTTCCGGGCAAGAAAACCGGCAGTTGCTGGGGGGCGCTGAATATCGTGACACCCTGCGGATTGGTTCCCGCCGGTCACGAATTGGTCACAGGCACTCTCCATAAGATAGAAGCCAATATCAGCAAAGGGGGTCAGCCAATTCATACCGGATGGATGGTTGATGGTGCCTGGGTGGCAATCACCCTCGACAATGTGGCCGAAACCCATCTGGCCCGGGGAAATGGAAATGCAGCCGCTAAGTATCTTTATTCGACGCTCAACCACGCCACACCACTCTATACCTGGTGCGAGGAACGCGGACAGGAACCCGGAACCACCAAATGTTCGGGTGACCGTCAGCATCTCTGGACACCCGTGGCAGTTGTCAGGGCTATCCGGGACATGCTTGTGCTCGAAAACGGGGACGGGCTTGACCTTGCTTTGGGTACTGACCCCGATTGGCTGGGCTCGGGAAAGCTGGTCGGCATTCAGGATGCCTCCACACATTTTGGAATTATTTCCTATGAATTGTGCTATGATTCAGCCACATCTGCAGTCACCGGAAAAATAATCCTGGATAATAAATTTCCGCCGAAATGGGTTGAAATGCATATCCGGCTGCCCGAAGATCTTAAGGTAAAATCGGTCAATCCGGCATCCGGGGCAACTGTAACCGAAAACATGAATTCTATTAAATGGAACAAACCACGCGGAAACATGAAATTCAGGGCCAAAATGGGATTGTAAGGAGTAAGACTAATTTATTGCACTAAATACTCTGAGGTGCAGAGCACCGTTTCTGTTTGTAGAACAGGAGTGAAAATACAGTTGAATCAGGTACCGTGTACCGTAACATCTTAACTGGTTAAATTTCTCCGTAAGAGATAAAAATCAATAGAAAAGAAAAATACTGAAAACAAATTTCCCTTAGGAATTAACCAATTACCTGTTAATGTCCTAACTGACAAAGGTTATTCGTTGGTTTGCTATTCTATTGAGATTTATGCCCTACAGGCAAAAGAGGTAAATTATTTTTTATCATTCTTCCGGACCTGCATCCCTCTTTTTGAATTTTTTTACATAAAAGGTCGAAATCCCAATAGAAATAATTGCAAAAGCAAGAAATGCAAGGATTCTGAAAATAAGATCGGTCTTGGCCATATCTACCAGAAAAAGATAGAATGCCGAAACGATCAGATTAGCCATCCCCATCCACCGGTACTTAATGCTCCGGATCAGGATACTTAATACAAAATAAACCCCTGAAATCAGCAACCAGGTAACCGTGATATACTGTCCGGGCAATCCTTTGAAGGTCGCGTAAAGCAATGAAAAGAAGAGGATAACAAGGTAAATATTCCGTATAAAGTCAGTCTTGATATTTAACCGCTCCTTTTGCCAGTTAATCAGCCTGGCGGATAGGAAAGCTACGGCCGAAATAGAAAAATTGACTGAGTTTAGTTCACCTGAAAGATTATAGTAACCTATCGCCAGAAAGATGAGCAGAAAAGTATTTATAAGTGTAATAATATGCGACCGGTACCAGAGCGCCAGCACCAGCACCAAAAAACTCTGGCAGATCAGAAGCATAAAGGAATCGGGGATATGGTAGATCCCGTTGATGGTCACACTTATGGCAAAGAATCCAAATAAGGCATAAAGTGCCGGGGAGTATTTCCACTCCGAATAGAGCTTTAGCATAATCGAATAGCCAATGCTATAAACCGAAATAATGGTAAAAAATGGGATATAGGCCTTAGGAAAATGTGATAAAACCAAAACCAGGATTAAAACGGAATAGCCCATCCCGGAAAGAAGGATTGTAGTGAGTATTGAAGATTCAGGAAATAATGGATTCTTTTTCCGGAAGGCAACTAGCGAATAAACTGCGGTTATTATTGAAACATAGGCAAATGCAAAGTGAAAGGTCAAATCCTCACCCGCTTTAGCCACGGGAGTGTGACTCTTCAACAACCAGACCAGGCAGGTAAAATAAGTGAGACACAAAACATAGACCATCGGCTTCCACCAGTTGTATTTCCAAAAGAAAAAGACAACTAATGCTGAACCTGCCAGTGAAATCAGGAAGAACGGCTGAGTGGAATTGCAAACAAAAGCGGTGATTACAGCCAGCGTTGAAGCTATTCCCACCAAAACAGGAGACCCTTTATGAACAGCCTCATAGTAAAGTACCCCAATCACAATCAGCAATAACGAAACAGCCAATATTCCACTGGTTACCAAAGGATTATTCGTATAGAAATGCAGTCTGAGCAGAATAAAATATAAAATAAAAACCCCAAAAAGCCTGAAAATTTCAGAAAGATAGGCAAAGCTCTTCCGGGCGAGGCGGGACAAGATGAAGACCGAGCCAACACTTACCAGTCCAACTACCAGGGAAACAAACGATTTCCCCTGATCGTTAAAATATTGCCACAGGAAGGCGATGGCAAAAAACAGCACGATGTTTCCCAGCCAGGCCAAACCATATTCACCAAGCTTGGTTTCAAACAAGGAGCTTATCGAGATATTCACGTCCGAAAATTCCTCCTCAGACTCCTCCGTTGCCTGTTCCCCATTACCCTGAACCTGTTTGAATTGATCCCGTTCCGCTTCCAGGGAGGCAATCCGGTCTTCAAGCACATCTAAACGGATCAGGATTTTTTGGATATCTTCCTGATTTAAATGGATACGATCCATATTTCGCTCCTCCTATTCATGACTTGTTTCGATTTTTTTCCAGGGTGGCAAAAGCCAAAGGAGAAAAGATAAAATCAGAAACGGAACGATAAGCCAGGTGGCAGCCATCAAATATCCTTCAGTCCCAATAAGTCCGGTTTTAAAGGTGGTATAGCCATAAAAGCTTTTAGAAAACAGCTGTCCTCCGATAACTACATTCCAACGCATAAAGAAGATTCCCATTAAAACAAGTACCGGGAGAATCAGATAAATGGCCCTTCTTATCTTTGCCTTTGGCTTGTAAAACTGAAGAGTTCCCAGGGTCAGCAGGGGGACAATTGTACCCATTAATCCCTGATAGATGAACAGGGAATAAAAAAGTTTTCCAAATACCAGTTTATGCAATGCCTCAAATGATTCTTCCGCCACATAAATCCGGTGAATCTGGTCTAATCCTTCGAGGGTAAAATCAATAATCAGGATATAAAACAGGTACTTGGCGATGGTATCGAGGCAATCCATATCAACGATTTGCTTTCTGATCTTGCTTAAAACGATGTAGATCAGCATGACCAGGGCGATTCCCGATACCATGGCCGAGAAGAGGAAGATCACAGGCATCAATACTGTTGACCACCAAGGATTTGCCTTTATCGAACCAAAAATAAATCCGACATATCCGTGGAGCAAAAATGCGGAGGGAACCCCAATCACGGTAACAATATACCCGATCCGGTCATCGAGTGCAACCGCTTTGGGGGAAATATCAGTAGTCCAGAGCGAAAGGAGTTTGTACAAAAATCGTTTGAACCCGGTTGTTCCATTGGCCCAGATCACCATATCACGACGGTAATCAAACCAGATTTCCAGGAAGAGGACGACCATGAGGTACCACAGATAGACAAAGCCAAAGATCGCCATCGCGGAACTCGAATGAGGCGTGATCATGATTTCGTAGGCCCGTAACGGTTTACCAAGGTGACTCACTAATGGCATGGTTGCAACCAGCATAAACGAAAATGCGGTCAGAAGTGCAATACCATAGGTTGGTTTAAGAATCCGGACCTTGAAGATACGCTCCAGCGAGGCGAGTATAAATGCACCTGCAACCAACCCGGTAATGTAAGGATAGAGTACAATAAGGATACTCCAGTTTAGTTCAATCTCGTTAGGATAAACATATCCTTCCACTTTGGATAGAACTTCGTATAGGTTTTGTAAATGTTCAGTCATGTTATCTTACCTCCGGCGTTAATGCGTTATAAAATAATTTTGAACCTGTGTTGAGATGTGGTTTAATCACCATGCAGGTATGATTTTTCAAAAAGTAGTTCAGTTTACTTTTCGGATCATTTAAATCCCCAAAAATTCGGGCTTCAGTCGGACAAATTTCAAAACAGGCAGGTTGCAACCCCTTTTTCAGGCGGTGAAAGCAGAGTGTGCACTTATCGACCGTCCCCTTTTCAGGGTGAATATACCGGCATCCGTAAGGACATGCCTGGACGCAATACCGGCAGCCGATGCAATAGGTCTCATCAACCAGCACGATCCCCTCTTCTGTTTCGAAGGTAGCTCCAACCGGGCAAACCTGGGTGCAGGGTGATTTCGCGCAATGATTACACATTTTGGGCACAAAGAACGATTTGTAAATATCACCATCCGGAACCGATTGTTTAAATCCGTCAATCCCTCCGTTGGGTGATTCAACCAGGATTGAGCCATCGTTTTTGATGGTATACTGCTCCACCCATGACCGGAAATAGAAAGGATCCTTTGGGACATTATTCTCTTGTTTACAAGCATTTGCACATTTTCCGCAACCGATACACTTATTGATATCGATCCCGATTCCATACCATTTCCCTTTTGCGCCGGGGGCTTCAGCAGCAAAAAGCAAACCATCATAAGGTGCCAGGGTTGAGGCTATCGCTACCCCGCTGGCCAGAACGGTTCCGGCCTTGAAGAAATTTCTTCTGGAAAGTTTAGTTGTGTCTTCGTTCATGGCTGATGAGGATTATGACAGTCAATACATTTCAAAGCTTCTTTCGTTTTTGGATCGGTCACGTGGTGTTTCATCACATTTACCTGGTGAACCATTGTGGTATTAATGGTATCAAATTGAATTTTGATCCTTGCCCTGTTCATATTGTGGCATATGGCACAGTCTTTCCGCTCTCCCGGCTTGTAGAGAAGGAGCGAATCTGGCAATTCTTTATTTTTAAACCGATTGGCATAAAGTGCATGCTTTAATCCTGGTCCATGGCAGACCTCACACTTAAGTTTAATATGAAATCCCAGATCCTTATCCGAACGGATATCCTTATGGCATTTCGTACAGCTGTCGGCAACTGTATAGTGCATTGGCCTCAAGGCATTCTCATTGATAGCCTTTGCACGGAAATGGCCTAACTCGCCAAAAGAGCTTGGTCTTAAAACCTGGCGCATGACCAGAAACAATGCTATAAAAATAGCAAATACGCCGATGAGGCGCTTAATGTGTAGTGGCATGTTGAAAGTGTGTTTAGTAAGTTGTTACACAAAACTAAAGAACTACTTTCATAAATAAAAAATATCCGCATAATTTAAATTGATTATTAATAACTTACAAAACCTCGAATTTTATTTTCAGACTAGTAAAAAATTTCGAAGTTTGTAATAGTTAACTATACCCTCACACTATTATGGAATCTTTAAGGACGGAATTATTAGCGTATTCTAGGATTTTCGAAACTGAATTGCATGATGATATCTTAGCATTCTGGATAAAATATGCAGTCGAAAAAAACGGGGATGGCTTTTACGGAGCAGTTGATATGACCGGAAATCCAATCCCTGATGCACCCAGGTCGTGCGTGTTGAATGCCCGTATTTTATGGACCTTTGCCGAAGCTGCAAAGAATTTCGGCAACCGGCAATACGCCGAAATAGCTGACCGGGCTTATCAGGTGCTGGCCAAATATTTTGCCGATCCGGTGAACGGGGGTTATCTGATGAGCATAAACTCAGAAAACAGACCACTCGACGATATCAAACATACTTATGCGCAGGCCTTTGTCCTTTATGCGCTGAGCAAATACTATGAATTCAAGGGTGATCCCGAGCTTCTGAGTCAGCTCAGGGATTATTTCCTTTTACTTGAAGAGAAAACCAAAGATCCCCAAAATCCGGGATATCTGGAAGCTTTTACACGTGACTGGCAGGTCTATTCCGAAAACCGGATGGCAGACAACAATGAGCCCCGATCGATGAATACCCACCTCCATATCATGGAAGCCTACGCCGCATTTTACAAAGTCTGTAAAGATGATCTGGTTGGAAAGCGGCTTAAGGAATTGCTGGAATTATTCCTGGATAAGATAATCCGGGAAACCGGTCACCTGGGTATTTTCTTTGATGAGCAATTCATTGAAACGGAAGAATCCAAAGGAACCTGCTCTTTTGGACACGATATTGAAGCATCGTGGCTGCTATGGGAAGCCGCAGAAATCCTGGGTAATCAGGAAATTATCCAAAAAATGAGGCCTCTATGCATCAAAATGCTAGAAGCTGTTGACCGGGTCGGAATCGACAAAGACGGTGGGTTATTCCTCGAATCAACCCGGTTTGGAAGCCATCTCCGAACCAACAAACACTGGTGGCCGCAAGCCGAAACTTTGGTTGCATTGATGAATGGCCTCCAATTGACTTCGGATAACCACTATTGGGAAAAGTTAAAACTATCCTGGGATTTTGTGAATAATTGCATGATTGACCACCGGAACGGGGAATGGTTCACCAAAGTAAACCGGCTGGGCATTCCATACCTCATTGAACCGGAGAACGATCCATCGCCGTTTTACCGAAATGACTGGAAAATTGACCCGTGGAAATGTCCCTATCACAACGGAAGAGCCATGATGGAACTCATCGGCAGAATCAAATCATTAACCGCATAAAAACATCTGAAATAACTTCATTATGAACAAGTTTGAAATATTAGTGATCGTCCTGGTGTTGCAAATGACAGCAGGAAATGCATTCGCAGAAAACGATCGGCATAAAGTGCTGTACGATTTGGCCGGAAAATCCAAAAACTGGATGGAAGGATTTCAAAAAAACACAGGAGAAAATACCTTTTCCTATCACACGTTCAGGAACGATGTGACCGACGGGATGATTACCCGCTGTTCAAACGGACAAATGGCGATTGAATGGGAAACGCAACCGCTGTCGGCAAACTATTCAGAGCCAAATGCAGGTTTTCTATGGATCGCATCAATCAATCTGACCACCGACAAGAATATCTTTGACGTGTTCGTGAATGGAACCAAAAGGTTTGAAATCCCTGCTCCCATGAACAGAGAGTGGGAAATCACCACACCTGAAGGGGGCAAACTTGCGTTTACCGTCGTTAACACAGACGATCAGCAGGGTGCCCATGGCTACATGTCGATGATTGCACCGGTAAGCTGGCTCAACAAAGGGACTGTTCAGAAAATAGGAATCACCGGCAGGGCCAATAAGAATACTGACTGGCTCATCGTTTTTCAGGCAACCGATGCCATAGCCTATCTGCAAAACTCAGCAAAGTATGATATCCCGGTGAAGTTGACCGCCGAAGAAAAAAACGGTTCACTGGAATGCCTGCTGCAGGCTCCCGAATATCTGACCGGCAATGAACTCAGTTTAACCTCTTGCGGGAAAACCAGGAAGATCAACCTGAAACAGGGAACCTCAGATTCGGAAGCAATCTTTACACTCCCCCTTTCTGCCAAAAACCATCCGTTCAAACTCAATGATCCGGAAGGAGAGCTCATTTCGGTATCTTCCCTTGGTGAAGTGACGGGAAACACACTCTTGCTCCATAAAGCAGTTCTAAGCATTGAATGCAAAACCGAGGATAATAAAATCATTGTTGAAGCACACCGTACCTATAATCCATCTACCGTTTCGGATCTGCTTAAACTCTCGGGTTCGATCCTTGGAAAAGGTCAGATTTTACTCATGAATTCAAGTCACCAGGATATTGCATGGATGGACTCCCCTGAAAAATGTGTAATTGAACGCGATACCATGCTGATCACTCCCCTGTTGAAAATGGCGGAAAAAGATAAAAATTACCATTTTGATATCGAAGATGCCCTGATGATCAGGGAATATACCCAGCGTCATCCCGATAAAAAGCCACTGCTTCGTCAAATGTTTGCCGACGGCCGGATCGCTGCAGGATCAGGATTTATCCAGCCATACGAGGAGATGTATTCAGGGGAGTCGCTGGCACGGATGTTCTATTTCGGGACGAAGTGGCTGAAGGATGAATTTAATTATGACGCCACGGTTTACTGGAATGAGGATGTTCCCGGCAGAACCCTTCAGATGCCTCAAATTATGCAAAAGGCTGGAACAAAATACATGATGATCAGCCGGATAAAACGGGGAGTATTTAACTGGTACAGTCCCGACGGATCTTACGTTACCGTATATTCCCCCGGGCATTACGGTGATGCGTTTGGATCACTGGGAAAGAATTTTCCCGAAGCGGCACAATATATTGCCACTTCTTCGATGTACTGGCAAAAATTCTACAATTCGAAAACAGCCTCTCCGGTAATTCCCATTCTTTCGGACAACGATATGAGTCCATCGAAAGATTATAGCCAGCTGATTAAGAATTGGGAAAATATCCATGAACTTCCCGACGGGCAGAGTAAAAATGTGCCGGTAACCCTTCCTAAATTCAAGATAGCCTCCGCACCGGAATTTTTCAAGATATTGTTGGACCAGAAACCCGAATTGCCCAAAATTATTGGGGAACGTCCAGCTGTCTGGTTATATATTCACGGGCCTTCACACGAGAAAGCATTAAAAGCCAGCCGCGAAGCCGATATTTTACTTCCGGTTGCCGAGAAGTTATCGACCATCAACGCGTTGATTGACGGCTCTTTTGCCAATTATCCCCTGGAGCGGTTAACTAAAGCCTGGGAGGCCAAGATCTATCCCGACCATGGCTGGGGCGGCAAACATGGTGACATTACCGACGACTGGTTCCATTCAAAATATGAATTCGCAAAGGCCGAAGCCGAAAAAATTGTGGATCAAAACCTGAATGATTTGGCCTCTAAAATTAAAACCGACACGCATAAAGGGGCTCCATTAGTAGTGTTTAATAGTATGAATGAACTCCGGTCAGATAAGGTTTGTACCCGGCTGAGCTTTGATAAAGCAGAGGCCTTCGGACTTGAACTCGCGGATGGAGCGGGGAAAGAGGTCAAAAGTCAATTAAGTTCAGCCAGCTATTTCGAAGACGGATCGCTCAAATCTGCCACGCTTCAGTTTATCGCTGAAAATATTCCTTCAATCGGCTACCGGACCTTCTTTCTTCATTCTTTAAAGAAATCTGAACCGAAATCCTTACCCGAATTTCAAAAACAGGCAGAAAACCGGTTTTACAGGCTGACCTTTGCAGACGGAGGGTTATCTTCCATCTATGATAAAGAATTGAACCAGGAACTGGTAGATCCTGCGAAATTTAAAGCGGGTGAAATATTTACCATGCACTCTGAAGGGAACGGAGCTGGTGAATTTTCGGACATTCAAAAACCCGACATGAAGGATTTTGACAAAACCGGCAATTACCCGACCAAATGGGAGATTGAGGAGGACGGACCAGTTTTCACCTGCTATAAATATCGTCAGCACATTAAATATGCAGTGGTTGAACAACGGATCAAATTCTTCCACGACCAAAAACGGATTGACTTCGAAACACAGCTCCTAAACTGGGAAGGTGTTCTTTACCACGAATTCCGCATGGCTCTCCCGTTGAATATGACGGATGGCAAGGTGGCCTATGAAGTTCCGTTTGGCGTTGTGGAGGTGGGCAAAGATGAGATCGAAGGTGCTGCAGGGGAACGTTACCAGACTGAATGCAAGAATATTCATCCGCGTGGAATACAAAACTGGATCAGCTCAAGCAATGCCGGTTTTGGCGTAACCCTAACCTCCTCTGTTGCTGTAGCAGATTGGATAGACCCGACCGACCAGCCGGTTAAAAACCAGGTATTGCAACCCATCCTGCTCGCCTCAAGAAAGAGCTGCCACTGGGAAGGGAATGACTACCTGCAAACCGGCGATCACTCCTTCAGCTTCTCGATGACTTCGCACAAGCCCGGATGGCAAAATGGCGCCCTGTTTGGACGTGAGTCAAACGAAAAACTGATGGCCGTAAAACAAATCCATCAGTTTGAAAATGCGTTGCTCCCTGAAACCCTTAGTTTCCTCAAGACTGATCAGTCAGATGTGGAAATATCGACCTTCAAAAAGGCTGAAGACAGTGACGAAGCAATAATCCGAATGGTAGAAACATCGGGGAAAGATCAGAATATCATCCTTGAAAGTTTCAAAGACATCAATAGTGCCAACCGTACCAACCTGGTTGAATCAAACCAACAACTTATCACTGTAACTGGGAAAAGAATTGCAATCAAATTGGGGCACAATTCGATTGAGACGATAAAAGTGAAATAATGGTGAATGCTAAATGGTGAATGGGTAATGGTTAATGTCTAATTAGTTAATAAAATATTCGAATATTTAATTGATTGTTTAACTAAGAATCGATCCAATGAAGACTAATATTTTAAAGGAAAAATCTTATAATTTTGCCCTGCAAATCATCAGGTTGTGTCAAAAAATTACTTTGGAGAAGCGAGAATTTGTTTTATCAAAGCAAATCCTTAAATCCGGAACTTAAATTGGAGCCAATGTGGAAGAAGCGAACCAGGGAGAGTCTAAAAAAGATTTTATTCATAAATTGGGTATTGCCCAGAAAGAGGCTCATGAAACCCAATACTGGCTAAGGTTATTAACCGACAGTGGATATATTGATGAGATTTTATCTGCCTCATTAATTGCTGATTGTGAAGAATTGATCAAGCTGATTACCGCTTCCATTAAGACTGCGAAAAACAATTTAAATAATGGTGAATGTTTAAGGGTTAATGATTAATGCGATAATGGTTAATGCGATAATGGTTAATGCGATAATGGTTAATGGTTAATCCAATAATAACCATTCAGAATTAACCATTCACCATTCAGAATTAACCATTCACCATTCAGAATTAACCATTCACCATTCAGAATTAACCATTAAACATTCAGAATTAACCATTCACCATTCAGAATTAACCATTCAGATTTAAGCATTCAGAATTAACCATTCAGAATTAACCATTCAGAATTAACCATTCACCATTAATATATCATGAACGGATTTGAACGGATTCACGCAGCATTAAAGGGGCAAAAGGCAGACAAAACGCCGATCATGTTGCACAATTTTATGATGGCAGCCAAAGAGGCAGGCTTCACCATGCATCAATTCAGGGAAAATCCCAGGACGATGGCGGAAACCTTTATCCGGTCGGTTGAGAAGTATGAGTTTGACGGGATTCTAGTCGATCTGGATACCGTAACTTTAGCCGGGGCAGTTGGTGTACCGGTTGATTTTCCGATTGATGAGCCGGCCCGCTCAGCCAAAGGAAACCTGGCTGAACTCACCGAAATCCGTAAATTGGGAAAGGTAAAAGTAGAAGACTATAAATATATTGAAGTTTGGCTGGAGGCAGTACACCTGATCAAGAATCATTTCAAAAATGAAATATTTGTCAGAGGGAATTGTGACCAGGCTCCTTTTTCGCTGGCCAGTATGATGCGCGGGAGCCAGGAATGGATGCTCGATCTCGTAATCGGAGAACCTAACCTGGTTGAAGAGTTGCTGACCTATGCGACAGACATTAGTTGCCAGTTTATCCGGCTTATGGCACAAACCGGATGCGATATGCTTTCAAACGGTGACAGCCCTGCCGGTCCCGAGATGATCTCGCCTGAGATGTACCGGTTTTTTGCGCTCCCCTCCGAAAAACTGGTCATTGAAGAGGTTCACAGGTGCAAATTGCCTTACACTTTGCACATTTGCGGGAATACAGATACCATTCTCGAGGATATGCTGCAGAGCGGCTCAGATGCGTTTGAGCTCGATTACAAGACCGATGCACAAAAGGCGCTTGAAATCATTGGCAACAAAGCCTGTTTTATCGGCAACATCGATCCGAGCGGAGTTCTGGCACTAGGAACGCCCGAACTGGTAGAGCAAAAGACAAATGAATTGCTTGGGATTTTCACAAATAACAACCGCTTCATCTTGAATGCGGGATGCGCAATGCCCTCTATGACACCGGAAGTGAATTTGAGGACCATGATTAAAACTGCCAGATCCTATTGAATGAATACTTGTTTAATTACGGCAGGAACCGTATTTTCGCACCTGGCCAAAAATACATTTAGGTTTCTCCAAATGAATATATTCAGAATCTTTTTTTTATTGTTTTACACGCTGTCTCCTTTCCTGGTTCAAAGTAAGCAACCATCATTACCTGGACATTATGTGTGTTACCGCACCGATACCCCCCTTAAAATTGATGGTAAAGCGACCGAATCGTGTTGGCAGAAAGCTCCCTGGACAGAAGATTTCCGGGATATCCTTGGTAGCCTTGGGCAGACTCCCCGCCTCCGGACACGGGCCAAAATGCTTTGGGACAATAATTTTCTATATGTATTTGCAGAAATCTGTGAGCCTCATATCTGGGCAAATGTAACCCGACGTGATGATGTGATTTTTCAGGATAACGACTTTGAGGTGTTTATTGATCCTGATGGCGATACCCATAATTATTACGAATACGAAATGAATGCCCTCAATACCCAGTGGGACCTGCGGCTAACCAGGCCATATCGGGATGGAGGAATTGCGATTACTTCCTGGAATTTCGAAGGGATGTTGTCGGCCGTCAATCTTGAAGGAACAATAAATAATCCTTCGGATACCGACCGGAGCTGGTCGGTGGAAATCGCATTCCCAATGAAATCCTTCCGGGATTCAACGGGTGTAATCCCGGTTAAACCGGGCGATCAGTGGAGGATCAACTTTTCAAGGGTTGAATGGCAAATTCTTATTGAGAACGGCCATTACATGAAAAAACCCAATACTCGTACCGGCAGACCTCTCCCCGAAGATAACTGGGTTTGGTCTCCTCAGGGAACAGTTAACATGCATTGTCCCGAAAAGTGGGGATATCTTCAATTTTCGGATCAAGTGGCCGGAACCGGAATAACAACCTTCCTCCCCAATCCGGAAGAGGTGGTCAAAGAAGAACTCCGTAATTTGTATTATGCCCAGGGAAAATATAAATCTCACTATCAACAATTTGCAGAATCGTTGAATCAATTGGCAAACGTTGATCAAAACCTTCTCAAAGTGAAGTTTCACCCGTTAATCCGTATCACTCCGAAAGGATATGAAATAACGGCAAAACTGGACCAATCTTTCCTAACCTGGCATATCAATGAAACAGGCAGAGTTTGGGCTGACAGGGTGCAGTAAATTACATTAAAAATACAAGTGCAGAGAATTAGCAGATCCTGAAGACTTTTAAAATTAGTGCAAAGTTTAAAACTTTCCATTTTGAACTCTGCACTTTACATTTTGAATTCTCCCCAGCTATTTCCCATCCACAATAACCGACGGACTTTTTTTACTGTCCATAATAATCAGCTTGGCATTGGGTGAGGTTGCGATGGCCTTTATCATCTCATATTGCAACTGCTTGTCGCTAAGACCGGTACTCAATATTTTCTGATAATCGGCGATCCCCTGGGCTTCAACACGTTTACGTTCGGCCTCCTGTTTTTCCTTCTGGAGTACAAAAGTCATCTTTTGGGCATCCTGCTCTGCATTGATCTTCGACTCAATTGTTGTTTTGACCGAGGCAGGAAGGGTTATGTTCCGGACCAGCAATTGCTCAAGCATCAATCCCCGGCTTTTAAAATCCCCCTCTATGGTTTTAAAAATCCTGGATTGAAATTCGTCCCGCTTGGTTGAGTAAAGTGCAACAGCATCATAATAAACGGCATTATCCCTGATTTTGGTCCGGCATATCGGGCGAACAATCGTATTGCGGTAATCTGTCCCTATCTCCTTTAAAATTCGCGGAGCTTCAAATGGAACCACTTTATAGAGAACAGTCAGATCGATAATCACCTCAAGTCCGTCGGCCGACAAAACCCGGATGGCATCATCACCCGCTTTATCCCCTTCGTCGTGCACCCCTGACATGGTATAATTCTGGGTACGCACATCAAAAGTTACCACTTCAACCAACGGATTGATCACATTCAGGCCACTTTCAAGAATATAGGGGTTCACTTTCCCAAAAAGTTTCTGAACACCAACATTCCCTGGTTCGATCTGTTTGACCGATGCCAGGCCGATACCAACTATTGCAATTAAAAGTCCAATAACCCTTATGGTTCCAATGTATTCATTTGCAGGAGAATCAGACTTAGCCAAAACAAAACTAATTGCGACAAGGGCAATTCCAACTAAAATTATCAGCATGATTTTATGATTTAGAGGTAAACATTTAAAGCGTAAATGATTATGTAAATATAAGAATTTAAACAATTATTAAATTATCTGAATTGTTCAACTCAGGTTAATTTAGATTCATAATTTTGCAGAACGATTTAACTCATTTCAATCAGGAATAGTACCTAATAATTTAAGAAAAATGAAACGATCCATGAGCGAGAATCACAAACAGAACCATGATTATCTCATAACGAGTTCCATCCGGCAAATAAAAATCAAATGATAAACAGATGAAACCCTCATGAACTTACCATCACAAAAGGCAATGTATAAATCAATGAGGGTTCCAAACGGATTAAGAATCTAAATATTAGTAAGTTAATTAAAATTTATACGTGTGAAAAAACCGATCTTGTTAATTACTGCATTGCTGGCTATCACTTCGGCTTTTTGTCAGGTCAATACTTCACATCAGGAGAAATTGAAATGGTGGCAGGATGCCCGGTTCGGAATGTTTATCCATTGGGGACCAGTCAGCCTGAAAGGGACAGAAATTGGCTGGTCACGAGGCAAGGAAATTCCTGTAGCAGAATATGATACCCTTTATAAACAGTTCAATCCTGTCCAATTCAATGCCGATGAATGGGTTAAACTGGCTAAAGATGCCGGGATGAAGTATATCGTTTTTACTTCGAAACATCATGATGGCTTTTGCATGTGGGATACCAAATATACCGATTTCAACATCATGAATTCACCGTTTAAACGGGATGTGATGAAGGAACTGGCTGATGCCTGCAGGAAACAGGGAATGGCGCTTGGATTCTACCATTCCACCTGCGACTGGCATCATCCTGATTTCCCCGTTACAAGTCCCGGAGGAAGCGTCCGAAGGGCAACGTCGAATCTGGACAGATATACCGAATACCTTAAGAATGAATCTGTCGAAATCATTAAGAATTATGGTCCCCTGCTCGTCATGTGGTACGACGTTCCAATGGAATTTGATTCGATCCGTGGCCAGGGGGTCATTGAGGTGATCCGAAAGGTTCAACCCGATATTATCGTCAATAACCGTACCGGGGCCAAAGGCGATTTTGATACACCGGAACAACGGATTGGCGGTTTTCAAAACAATCGACCCTGGGAAACCTGCATGACCATTGCCAATCAATGGGCATGGAAGCCCAATGATGAAGTGAAGACACTCGAAAAATGCCTTCACAGTTTAATCCGTTCTGCAGGAGGTGATGGAAATCTTTTATTCAATGTAGGACCTATGCCGGACGGACGGATTGAACCCTTGCAGGCGACCCGCCTGCAAGAGATGGGACAATGGCTTCAAAAATATGGCTATTCTATCTACGGGACAAGAGGCGGTCCCTTCAAACCTGCAGACTGGGGAGTGACCACCCGAAATGAAAATACTATTTACCTGCATCTGCTCAGCTGGAAAGGGGGCGCTCCCAAAATTGATTTTCCGGCTAAAGGGATAGATATCAAATGGTGCCGGTTGGTTGACGGTGGTGAAGTGAAGCTGATCAAACAAAGGGGATTTTACACTATTGAATTTAAAAATGAATCTCTGCAACCTTTTGACACTATCGTAGAGATTGAGACTACAAAGAATGTTATGGATATTAAGCCAATGGATATCTAACAAATAGACCATCATGAAACGATTCGGGCAAATAATAGGGGTCGATCCTTAGCAATTTGAAAAATACAAAGCATGCCACGCTGCAGTCTGGCCTGAGATATTGAAAATGATTACCACCTGCAATATCCGTAATTATTCGATTTTTCATAAAGATGGCTTGCTCTTTGCCTATATAGAATATTGGGGTGAAGATTTTGAATCGGATATGGCAAAAATGGCTGCTGATCCCAAAACACAGGAGTGGTGGAGCGTGATGATGCCGATGCAAAAGCCACTCTCCTCCAGAGCTGCCGGAGAATGGTGGGCAGATATGGAAGAGGTCTTTCATCTGGATTAAAATCAAAATATCTCAAGCTGTGTTTCGTTTCAAAGCTCTGATTTTATTGAGAAACTGGTCCGTGAATACGGGAAATATCCCTTGTAATCAGGGGAATATGACATTGAATAGCCCCGACAGGATTCTAAATCCTGTCAGGGCAGTATCATTTTTTTTTAAACAATTATTTCTTCATCTCAACGCGTATCAACCGCAATGTAATTGTTTTGCTCAGATTTTCGACTGAATGTGGCGCCTCCCGATCTTTCCACATGATCATAGGGAATTTCAACGGTGTCTTAAGCGTGCGTGTGTCAAATATAACATTGCCGGAACCATCCCGGTCTACAAAATCACCCGCTCTCTGAATGTAAAGTACACTATGTCATTGATGATGATGGAGAGGCTCAACTTGCCCCCGGCTTTAGGGTAACCAGGAGAACCCTGACATTTTCATTCTCCGGTAAGATCTTGTGATTCTTTGGTACAGCAACAACTGCATCCTCATTTTTGGGCCAATCCGCCGGATTGCCTGTTTTTAATTAATGGATTGATCGGTTTTTGTCTCTTTATTTTGGCTGAAGCAGCTGCTGCTTACCAAACAAAAGAAAACAATCAAATAAGATTTGGTATACCTGTTTTCATAGAAGAGATTTAGAATTTACCGAACCATCATTTGCAGTTTACCAATCTTTACTTCTTTCCATTGCCTGGTTTTCAGACCCTCCTTCACTGCAAGGCTGGTTGTCATGTCCATTTCCCCTCCTGAACCTTCCATGAATGAAGAGAGCTGCGCGATATCATTGTACATACTGATGGTGAGATGTGTTCCTTTAGTATCCTCCCCTGCAGGCAGAATAGCCCGAAGCAATTCCCAGCTCCCCTTTTTACCTTTGGCAACCATATCCTGGTGCCAAGGTTTGAATAGCTCAGATTCAACTTTCTCATAGCTGTCGTCCGTTTGTTTCATGATGTCAATCGTGATCATTGTACCAACTTTCATGGTAAATTCACCTTTTGTCCGATCCACCTGTTTTAACAGCACCTGATTGGCCAAATCTCTCGATTTCACCGTTTTGTCCAGCATGGCATTGAGCTCTTTATCGCTCATTTTAGGATAAGCTTTTTTGGCATAGGCCATTACATCCATCGAATTCATCGCCTGCAACATATTCTGAAGACTTGAGAAAAGTGTTACCGTTAAATATTGCGAACCCTGCTGAGTGCCGGATGGGGATAACGACCACAGATCCCAGCCCAAAATAGTTTTATCGGCAACACGTTGTTTGTGAATTCCGGACCAAAAATCTTCAACCTGCCAATAATCGTTGCCATGCTGACCTTCAACATGCATAAACTCAAATAATAAATACAATGAAGATGCTTTTTCCTGCGCCTGAACACCTAAACTAATCAACGCAACTAAAACCAAAGTAAATAATGTTTTCATAATGAGGGGATAATATATGTAAATAACAAATCTGAAAAATGAAACTTTAATAAAACAGCCGATAGGGTCAGGGAGTATCCGTGACTAAAGAATTGCATATAATCCGATATTTATTAAAGGAAATAACATTACTCCATCAACATAGACCCTATGGCATCTGACTTATAGGACAGAACTGTACTCCCTCATTTAACCACGCAATTGTTCTCATCTCCCCTCCTTTCTTTCGTTTGGTTGACCTGGACTAAAATCAGTCAGTTTAAAGGTTTAGAAACTAATAAAAAAGTTTCTTCTTATATTATTTATTTAGAACGTATACAAATAATATTTTGTTCAAAAAATTGAATATTTTTACATCATGATACTTACCAACATTCCAAAAAATGAACTTTGAAACTTACTTTAAGATCAGTTATGGGTTATATATAGTAACAACCCAATCGGGCAATAAAAAAGGGGGATATATTGCCAATACCCTTTTCCAGGTAACCGCCACCCCTCCACAATTTGCAATCAGCTGTAACAAAGATAATTACACAACCAACTTAATCAAGGAAAGTGGCGTTTTCGGATTTTCAGTTTTAAGTGAGAAAGCTAGTCCGGCTTTGATTGGCAACTTTGGATATAAGAGTGGCCGTGATTTCGATAAATTCGATGGCGTTAATTATTTCACCGGGAAAACAGGAAGTCCAATCGTTACAGATTCATCTGTAGCCTGGTTTGAATGCAAAGTCACCCAGTCGTATGAAGTTGGCACACATGTGATCTTCATTGGCGAAGTCATTGATAACGGATCGATTGAAGAGAAGATTAAGTCGTTAACCTATAATTATTATCGGGAAGTTTTAAAGGGATACTCTCCGAAAAATGCCCCAACCTATATCGAAAAGACAAATCTGGAAGCGATCATCTCAGACCAGAAGAGACAACTGGATGTTTGGCAATGCCAATTATGTCATTACGAATATGAAGAGGAAAAAGGGGATCCAATTTCCGGAATAGCCCCCGGAACTTCATTTCTCGATTTGCCGGACGACTGGACTTGTCCGATTTGCGGTGCAGGAAAAATGCTTTTCGAAAAGGAATAAATTGTTTGCAAATGATCTTTTTTTTTTGTATTTTAGACATAATTACCTTTAAAGCATCTCATTGCCCAAATACCTTTACTGATGCATAATTCAAAATACAAATCAAAAGAGCCGCCGGATGAAAAGGAAATAACTGACATCAATTCTGTTCCCTCTTCAAACAAGACTTCACTTCGACAAAAAGCTGAAGAGATTCTGGAAGAAAATGAGGCTATTGCTTTATCCCATAAGTTGCCTAACATGCATCAGCCAACCAATCTGGCTGATGTTGACTCACAAAAGCTCATTTATGAGCTGGAAGTCCACCAGATAGAACTGGAGATGCAAAATAAAGAACTTGAGAGGGCCAAAGAGCAATCACAAAGATCTGCCGAAAAATATATCGAGCTGTACGATTTTTCGCCATCAGGATATTTCACACTTTCCCGCGAAGGCAATATTCTAGACCTTAATCTAGTTGGATCACAACTACTTGGAAAGGAACGAATCAATTTAATAAACAGCCGATTTGGATTTTTTGTAGTTGATGATTCCAAACCAGAATTTAATTTCTTTATCGAAACACTGTTTTCAACAAAATGCAAAGCCTCGTGTGAAATCTTGTTAGGTTCAACCGGATCTAATTTGCCAATAAACTTATTTCTTACAGGTATCGTAACCGAAAATTGTGATCAATGCCTGATCACGGCGACTGACATCACCATTCGCAAACAGATTGAAGAGGAGATAAACAATACAAACATTGAACTTCAACGGGTTAATGCCGAGAAAAACAAGTTCTTTTCGATCATAGCCCACGATCTGCGTAGCCCTTTAAACGGATTCTTGGGATTGTCTGAGTTGTTGGCTGAGGGATTATTTGGAATGACCCTTGAGGAGATCCAGAAAATTGCCTTAATGATGCTAAACTCCGCTACAAACCTCAATCATTTATTGGGAAATCTGCTGGAATGGGCTCAATTGGAAAGGGGCTTAATTTCCTTTGAGCCCAGGTCTTACTATTTAATTCCCGGACTTAAGGAAAGCCTGGTTTTAGTATTGGAAGCCGCCAAATTAAAAAATATAGTAATCGATTTTGAGATTCCTGAAAATTTGGTCGTCTATGCAGACAAAAATATGTTGGAGTCTGTTTTTCGCAATCTGGTATTCAATGCTGTAAAATTTACTTCACATTGTGGTCATATTACTATTTCCGCAATATCATTGCCCGATAATAACCTTGAATTTTCAGTAAAAGATACCGGAATTGGCATGAACAACACAATAATCGATCATCTTTTCTCGCTCGATGCCAAAACCGGTCGTAAGGGGACCGACGGAGAGCTAAGTACCGGACTAGGTCTGATTATTTGCAAGGATTTAATCGAAAAACATGGCGGTCAATTAAAAGTGGAAAGCCAAGAAGGGAAAGGGAGCACTTTCAGTTTCACCCTGCCATCCCGGGAAATGTAATCGATTCTTTTTTTCCTTCTCGTTGCTTCCCCAAGAGTTTATTAGAAAATCATGGACTAAATTGCCAAAACAATTGATTTTTGCGTATCTTTCGGAAAGATAATCGTTCAATCTTGAACTTAGTTTATCGAAATTAAGGCTCTAAACCAGTTCATTCATACCTATTCTCATGAATATCTTAAAAACCTCAGCTGACGATGCTGAAAATGAGGGAAAAGCCAGCCCAAAATCTAAATCACAGTCCTATATCGTTGGTATCGGCGCCTCTGCCGGAGGACTCGAAGCATTGGAACAATTCTTTCAAAATATGCCCGTTAAGAATGGGATGTCTTTCGTGGTTATTCAGCATCTTGATCCAAACCACATCGGCATTATGCCCGAGCTATTGCAACGAATTACATCCATGAAAGTAAATCAGGCCACTGATAAGATGAAAGTTAAACCTGACTGTGTTTATGTGATTCCTCCTAATAAAAGCATGTCAATACTCAAAGGTGAGCTCTATTTATTTGATCCTGTTGAACCTCGTGGTCTGCGTCTGCCTATTGATATTTTCTTGCGGTCATTGGCCATAGACCAGCAGGAGAAAAGTATTGGCATTATCCTCTCAGGTATGGGTTCGGATGGCACCCTTGGAGTAAAAGCCATTAAAGAATACAACGGGCTTGTATTGGTTCAGGAACCTGGCTCAGCAAAATTCGATGGAATGCCATGTAGTGCCTCACAGGCTGTAATTGCAGATGTTGTGGCACCCGCAGATCAGTTGCCTGAAAGATTGATGGCATTATTAAAATATTTTGATACAGCTAAAACTGAACCCCCATTAGATAATAAAAACAAAAGCAATATCGATAAGATTATTATTCTGCTTCGGGAACAGGTCGGTCACGATTTCTCTTCCTATAAAAAAAGCACCCTGTTCCGACGCATTGAACGACGCAAGGGGATTCACCAAATAGAAAAGATATCCAACTATGTCCGCTTTTTACAGGAGAATCCAAAAGAGACCGAAATCCTTTTTAAAGAGATATTAATCGGGGTGACAAGTTTTTTCCGTGATCCTGAAGTTTGGGAAAAACTCATTGAGAACGTTTTTCCAGCTTTGATCGAAGAAGCTCCAAACGGTTATGTGTTCCGGGCCTGGGTAACCGGTTGTTCAACAGGTGAAGAAGCCTATACTTTGGCGATCGCCTTCAAAGAGGCTATGGAGAAGGTCAAACAGCACAAATCGCTTTCAATACAGATTTTCGCTACCGATCTGGATAGTGATGCTGTTGAAATCGCAAGAAAAGGTATTTTCCCTCCCAATATTGTGGCTGATATATCTCACGATCGGTTAAGTCGCTTTTTTAATGTTATCCCAAGTGGATACCAGATCAATACACTTATTCGCGAGATGGTCATCTTTGCTCCCCAGAATATGATCAAAGACCCCCCATTTACCAAGCTCGACATTCTGACATGCCGCAATGTACTGATTTACATGGAATCTGACCTCCAGAAAAAACTAATATCCCTCTTTCACTACAGTCTTAACCCCGGAGGAGTTATGGTATTGGGAACGGCAGAGTCAATTGGCAACGATAAAAATGTGTTTGTCGAGGTAGACAACAAGCTTAAAATTTATAAAAGGACAATGTCTTCTGTTTTTCCTGATTTGGTGGATTTTCCAAGTTCATTTTACAGCCTCAAAAAGACAAATGTTGAACACAAGAGAATTTTAAAAGTTAATGAGAATCTTCAATCGCTTACAGAACAAATTCTGCTTCAACGCTTTGCTCCCTCCAGCGTGCTTACCAGCAGCAAAGGAGATATCCTCTACATTACAGGACGAATTGGGAAATACCTGGAGCCGGCTGCCGGAAAAGCAAACTGGAACATTTTTGCAATGGCCCGTGAGGGTTTGAGTGACCTTCTTCCCGGGATCTTTCTAAAGGCTTTGCTCAGTTATGAACCATTGCAGCTCCATAATGTAAAGATTGGAACAAATGGGGCAACGCAATTTGCAGACATAACTGTACAATGTATGGAGGGTCCTGAAACTCTGAGAGGAATGGTTCTCATCGTATTTTCAGATATTCCGGTTGTCGTTGACCCTGATAGTGGACACCCCAAATCCGGGAAAAGAATTGCGTCTGCAAGGCAAAAGGAATTGGAGAATGAACTGCAACATAGTCAGGAAGACATCCAAAGCCTCAGGGAGGAGATGCAAACCTCACAGGAAGAGCTCAAATCAACCAACGAGGAGTTACAGTCGACTAATGAAGAATTGCAATCTACTAATGAAGAACTTACCACATCCAAAGAGGAGATGCAGAGCCTGAATGAAGAGCTTCAAACTGTAAATATTGAATTGCAAAGCAAGATCGCTGATTATGGCAGGGCTAACGATGACATGAAAAACCTCCTCAACAGTACTGAAATTGCCACGCTTTTCATCGACAAGGAGTTAAATATCCGCCGGTATACCGACCAGGTTACTTCCATATTTAAACTGCGGACAACAGATATTGGACGGCCATTTACTGATCTGGTGAGTGATTTAAATTATCCCGAAATTGCAATCCATGCCCGGCAGGTGCTCAAATCACTTAGCTCAATCGAAACGGCTATTTCAACCAACGACAACAGGTGGTTCAATGTCAGGATTATGCCTTACAGGACTCTTGATGACCGCATTGACGGTTTGGTGATGACCTTCACGAATATCACATTATCCAAAACGTTGGAAATTGAACTCAAGAAGGCCAACGAGGAGCTTATGGAGGTCAGGAAAAGAGAATAAACGGATTGCGATTGAATCCCGGCGGCAAATGCCAGGATTCAAAAAATTGTTTATTAAGAAAAGGTTATACACTTGTTTCAATCTTTCACAATTCGTTAACCTTTATAATTTGGATAGAACTTAACACGCCCCTATATTTGCACTACATTTTTTTTCATAAGTTTAGGTTTAGTTAGTTTGGTTAGTTAGTTTTAGTAAAAGGATGGAGCCGCCCGGTTCCGTCCTTTTCAATTTGATACAATTAAGGATTACCATTTTGGGTGCAAAAGCTTGATTTTTTTGGTTAATTCAGGTGTGTTTACTTATTTTTTTGCTATATTTGATTGAGAATTAATAATGAAACTCATGAAACCATTTACAAAAACCGTATCCGTGATATTTGGAATAATAGCACTTCTCCATCTGTTGCGTCTGATTTTCCATATTGGGATCGTTGTAGGCAATTTTCAATTACCATTAATGGTAAGCCTAGGTGGATTTGTTGTTACAGCCATATTGTGCATTGGGTTATGGAAAGAGGCAAATAGGAGGCCGTAGAAAGATCCGCTGGTCAAACACAATTATTTTTCTAATTTCGTTGGTGAAATTATAGGGTGATCTCTCTTTGATTTCATAATTATAGTTTCAGCGTTAAAGGTTTTATGAAATTCAAAAAAATATTGAATATATTGTAAATTTAATTGTAGGCAAAGACTACCGTGTAGGAACCCTGGTATAGACCTGAAGCCTGTGCGAAGTTCAAATTTGCTATTCCGCTAAGCTTAATATTCTGGGATCCATTGGATTGCGTGACTGAAGTAGTCGAATTGTTATTAAAACTTGGGTCTAAAGTAAAATCATTCCCCAGGGAATCGGAGAGAGTTGCCGACTTAAGAAGCACATTGACTGTAGCATTACTTCCCGAGTTGATCTGCATCGTTCCAAGATTAAGTGTCGGCGAAGTAACTGCAGCTCGTCCTGATGATAGTGAATTATTTGCATTGGTTGATTCCATTGGCAGACTCGTAGTCGCCTGCAAGGATGCACTTAATGACTCAATTACCTCAGCGGTTATATGTCCGATTGCAATATTCTGAGCGTTGCATATATTAAAATTTCCTAACACAAACATAAATATCGTTCCAAAAAATAGTATAAATATCGTTTTCATGGCAATTAATTTCAGATCATTTAAAACCTATGGAGTTGAAAGTCCAATTCATTTAGCAAAGATCAGTTGTCATGGATGTAAATTAGTTATACAATTAAATAAATTAATTATATAGTTCACATGTATATTTTACAAACAATGCATTTATTTACATATCAAATAAATGCATTGTAATGAATTATACCGGCAAATGGGATTAGAATTGCACATCGGTGGGAAGCTATCGATGAAGAAACCAATGAGATAGAAAACTGCAAAGCTGACAACAGGAAATATGAACCGAAGATCCTCAAAAATGGGGAAACCAAAAAACAACTTCTGTTCAGAAGCAGGTATCTGCTTTTTAAATCGCCTAATAACTGGACGTTAAGTCAGAAGAAAAGGTCGAAGATCCTGTTCAAATTATATCCTGACATCAAACAGGCTTTCTACCTGGTACATAGTCTCAGAAGTATTTACAACAAAAAGCATCCTAAAAATGTGGCGATTGGTAAGCTGGCACTTTGGTTTAACAAGGTGACAGACTCTGAATTTAAATCATTTAATACCATCTCTGCCACAATGTATGCGCATTATGACAAAATACTAAACTACTTTAACAACCGAAGCACCAATGCTTCTGCCGAATCGTTCAATGCAAAAATCAAAGCTTTTAGATCAACTCAGCGAGGGGTGAGAGATGTCAATTTCTTCCTTTTCAGATTAACTAAAATTTATGCGTAATTCTTTTACTCCACCTGAAATGTCAATTGATCCCAAATTAATTGCAAATTATATGCAACAAAAGCAAAAAATCCAGATAAATTACTTTCGTAACTATCTGGATTTCACCGTGGGAACTGATGGGTTCGAACCATCGACCCTCTGCTTGTAAGGCAGATGCTCTGAACCAACTGAGCTAAGCTCCCTTTACGTTTAAGTCAGATATGCAATACCTTCTTTAAAAGTGATGCAAAGATATACCTTTTTTGATTCACACCAAATATTACTGTAAAAATAAATGCTTTTCCCGGCCAAATATTTCACTTGTAGAGTTATTGCCTGAGAAGTCCTTTTGGAATTTCCTTAATTTTTTCTATTTCAAGGCTTTTTACAAAGAGCTCACCCCCTTCTGACTGAATCTGAATGTTACCTCTCGTAAGAGGAACTACTTTACCTTTGACTATTTTTCCAGAGTTATAATTTATCAGGACTACCTTGCCATTGACGGCATGAACAGCTGTCCTGCCGAAGCAATATAAATCAATTACATTCCATTCTCCCTGAGGCTTCTCGTAGTCACAACATTTTGATCCGTTTTTAGCTGCCTTGCCATCCCCAAATTGTGTCATCTTACCGATTGGAGACCATGTAAAAGATTTTCCATCGCTACCCTTAACAACCGGAATTTCGAAATAGCTCCTCCCCATGCAATAAGAGTCGCCCATCTTGCCGGTGCACAACTGGAATTCATGAGAACTCATCCACACATCCAATCCTTCGCCAAAGGGTCCAAAACTATGATACAAAAGTCCGGAATTCATTTGCCGGTATACCTTTTCACCCCACTTAAAGATCATCCTTACATGATAGTTTTTATAAGCTTTTCTGGTTGTAATTGAGCCATTCACCTCTCCCGAAATACGTAATACATTCTCTTCGCCTAGAGGAATAACAGTAAATATCTTTAAAGGATCGGCATTCAGTCCAATAGGCTTTTCCCCTTTTTCTTTTGCCCCAATATAAACGTTAAAACCTTTAAGATCTTTCCCGTTTAAGAGCGATTTCATCCCATCCCGTGCGTAACTGCATGCGGCCATGGATAAAATAATACAAAATAAAATATGTCTTTTCACCTGATATTTATTCAATTATATAGATACAAAAACTGCCCCAAATCTGAGGCAGTTAAAAGATGTATCGAATTATTTAAATTATTTTCCTCCAAGAATTTCCTGAGCCTTTTCTAAGATAGTCGTGTCGTCGAGCAGAATAATTCCTCCCTGAGGCCCCTGTTCGATATGCATACCAACACTGGTACCTTTATCATAATGCGTTCCACCAAAATAATTCCTCACGGTTTCAACTTCCATCCCAAGCTCCTGAGCAATCCGTTGCATCGAACCGTGAGGCAAATGATCCTTGATATCCCGAAGCTCATTGAAGGTAATTTTTTGAGTCATAGCGAAAAGTTTTAAAAAGTTAATAATGAATAGTCAATATAAGTAACCTGATTCGATTTGTACACGCCGAAAATTAATACTAAATATCCAATAATGTAACCTTAATGTAATATCTTTTCAGCCTGAAATCCCAAATTTAGAATTATTAACAATTGAAGGATTCATTCACCTAAATAATCAGTTGTAATTCAAACTATTAAAGATATTACAGAAATACCAAAGGTGTAAACGGCGAAATGTGTTATACAACAGTTCTGATACCCATGGAAAGAATTTTAGTTTTTCAGGATTTGATAAGCCGCTTGTTGTATCGACTCCCGAAGGTTTAGCTGATTAAGCAGGTGATTATTGCGTGATGGGTAAATCCGGTTCGAAAAGAAAAGAAAGAGTATTCCCGTTCCCGGGTCTGCCCACGCATAGGTTCCTGTAAAGCCGGTATGACCAAAGCTGACATCACTACATAAAGGGGCAGGGTAGGAATGTTCACCGCTACTCAGATTATTGCCCGGACCAGGCTTGTCGAAACCAAAACCCCGCCGGTTATGCTGTTTTTCAAAATGACGGGTTGTCCACTCTTTCATAGTCGCTTCCGACAAATAGCGATAGCCGCCATACCACCCATAATTCAGATACATCTGCATCATTTTGGCTGCATCATTGATTGTACCGAACAAACCGGCATTGCCGGAGATTCCTCCCAAAACCGCAGCACTCTCATCGTGGACAAATCCTTGCAGTTGCTCTTTCCTGAATACATCGTCGTTTTCGGTCGGAACTATTTTATCAATTGGCTGATACAGATATGGCCTGTAAGTTAATGAATTAGCACCCAGCAGATCATAAAAATTAGTTTTAACATACGTTTCATAATCCTGGTGAACTATAGAGGCTATGATTTTTGGAAAAATAATAAACCCAAGATCAGAATAAACAAACCGCTTTCGCTTTAAAAGTGGTGACTTACGAATGGCAGCATACACAGAATCCGGAAAACTATCCAATATAAACAGACCTTTACATACCCTAAGTCCAAATTGTGCTGTTGAATCTTTAGAACAATATTCAGGTTTAAAATTACCTTGAGAATCAACGGTCCTCAGCCAGAAAGGAATTCCCGTTTTGAGCCGTGCCTGGTGCGAAAGGACATCTTCAACCAGAATATCCTTTTTATTGGAACCTTTCCAGTCAGACCAGTACTCGCTCATCTTCTTTTTAACATTGAATTTCTTTTGATCATTTAACCGCATTAATGCAGGTATAGGAGCCAGGATTTTGGTCAGGGAGGCAAAATCAAACAGATCATCCTGGTGCAAAGGTCTTTCGTTACTGTAGGTCTGGTTGCCATAGGCTTCATTTAGAATCACCTTCCCATTTTTGGCAATGAATACCGCACATCCCGGAAAGGCCTTTGCCGACAAACCTACATTTACCAGTGAGTCAATTTTTTTTTTTAGATAGGTCGAATCGATTCCAAGCTCTTCGGGAAGGGTATACTTAAAACGATCAAGCGAAATGGTTGGGAGGCCATATCCTGAATGATAAGCGTTGCTTACAGTAACGGGAAGTTTCCCTTCTGCAGAGAAAGCTCCAAAAAGGAGTTGTCCGGCCAGATCCTGAGAATCAGAGCTCTCCTGATAGGCGACCACTAACCCACTGGCTTTTTCAATACCCTCGAGGTAATTCAGGACATAGGGATTGCCAAAAAGGACAAAAACTGAGTTTTTGAAAGTCGCTACCTGCTCTGTAACTTTCTGCTGAATTTCAGTAATCCGAAAATCCGACGACACAAAATTACCCAGATTATCCAGCTCAGCAATCACCAGGTTATAACTCTTTAGCTGAGCCATAAGCTTTCTAACTGCTGCGGGTTCAGCCTCCTTTGAAATCGAAAAATGGTCCATACGGGTATAACGCTCCAGGGAATGTTGGAATGGGGTAACATTTCCGCGACCAATACTTAGCGTTGCGATTTTTAAGGTATCGAGACGACGTATTGGTAACAACGCGTTGGCGTTCTGAAGAACTGTCAGGGATTGCTGAGCAACATTTCGTAAGGTCATGCGATAGGCCGATTGATTCAAATCGGCATACAGTCCCTCAGATTTTATTGGTACATATCGATTGAGCCCTGCCCACCTTTTTAGCATCAGAATTTTCCGGCATTTCCGGTCAATCTCCTCCATTGGAATCTCTCCATCTGAAATTGCTTTTTTGACTTCCCCGATAACTTTAGCAGGATTGACCACAAATTCGAGTAAATCATTTCCGGCAAGTAGAGCTTTCACTTCCGAACTGTTAATATCAGACGGATTATCCTGATCAACAGCCCCTTCCATATTCATGGCATCGGTCACCACAAGTCCCCTAAATCCTAAATCGCGAATCAGCAAATCCTTAATAATTGATTTTGAAAGAGTTGCTGCCGTTCCACTACTATCAAGCGCCGGTACATTTAAAAATCCCGTCATCACACCCCCGATGCCTGATTTAATAGCTTTACGAAATGGATAAAGTTCAATTGAATCAAGCTGAGCCCTGGTGTGTCCTATTAAAGGGAGTGTGTAATGAGAATCTTTTTGCGCATCACCGTGTCCGGGGAAGTGCTTGAGGGTTGCCAGCACCTGTTCAGACTGAAGTCCCAAACCAAAATGGAGAGCCTTTTGAAAGACTTTCTCAGGATTATCCCCGTAGGATCTGAAGCCAATCACCGGATTGAGGGGATTGCTGTTTACATCTGCAACGGGTGCGAAATTGACATGGATTCCAAGCCTTTTGCATTGTCTTCCCAGATCGGCTCCCAAATCAAAAATCAATGTGTCATTATCGATGGCTCCGAGTGTAAATCCATAAGGATATCTAATGGTGCTGTCAAGGCGCATGGACAACCCATATTCTGCATCAATAGCTACCAGCAATGGAATTTTTGATACCCCCTGGAGCTGATTAACCATATTAACATGTCGCATCGGTCCACCCTGCATCGAAATGATGCCCCCAATTTCATTTTCCCTGACCATTTTGATTAAACGCGTCCTGTGCTTAATCCCTTTTTTAGAATAGGCAGGAACCATAATTAGTTGTCCAATCTTCTCATCAACCGAAAGCGATTTAAAAACAGAGTCAACCCATTGGTCTGTTTGGTAGACTAAAAAAGGGGGACGAACCTCAGGCTGTGCAGATAATAAAAGACTTAACAGAGTAAAAAATATGGATATATTATGTTTAAGCATAGTTATTTTATCGTTAAAATATTCATACGATTATGATTTTTGGATCTGAATCGCAAAGCAGTGCGGAGAAACGATCGTTTTCCCGAAAATGCAGGTTTCCATACCAATTAACCGCATCATTTTTTACGTATGAATTTGCCCAAAAATAGACAAAACCTGACAAATGGAAACCCTTCTCTGCTTTTAATCAAAAAAGAAGTTCAAAGTTCCCGATTTATTAAATCATATCAATACTTTCGCAGTAAAACAAATCCTGTTCAGTTATCACGATCATGAGAATATATCCTATGAAATCAGTTATTGGAGTCAGTTTTTGCAATCGGTTGATTCATTTGGCATTTGTTTTGGTGATGCTTGGTTTTAGTCTGATTACAAATGGCAGACCTGAAAAAATCACTCCAGGTGCCGATCAGCCAGAACTATATCTTCCCAAACTGAAAGGGAAAAATCTGGCACTGGTAGTAAACCAAACTTCCCGGGTTGGCGATCAACATCTTGTTGATTATTTATTAAGCAAACATGTTTCTATTAAACGAATCTTCGCTCCGGAACATGGGTTTCGCGGTGAGGCTGGCGCCGGCGAACTGATCGGCAACTCAAAAGATCCTGCCACAGGCATTCCAATTGTCTCTCTGTTCGGTAATAATCACAAACCCACCGCCGGACAACTTGAAGATATAGACCTTGTAATATTTGACATTCAGGATGTAGGATGCAGATTTTACACCTATATCAGCACCCTTCATTATCTTATGGAGGCTTGTGCCGGGAGCCAAAAGACTTTACTCATCCTCGACCGGCCAAATCCAAACGGGGATTATTTTGACGGACCGGTTCTGCAACCTGCTTTCCGTTCATTTGTCGGAATGGATCCGATTCCTGTAGTTCATGGATGCACCATCGGTGAACTGGCGCAAATGATCAATGGCGAAAAGTGGTTGTCCAATGGGATTCAGGCCCGTCTTGAGATTATAAAGGTTGCAAATTACACTCACTCAATGCCTTATGAACTACCAGTCAAACCTTCACCAAATCTTCCCAACTATTTATCCGTCAGGCTCTATCCTTCACTCTGCTTCTTTGAAGCCACAAGTGTCAGTATCGGACGTGGCACTCAGTTCCCTTTTCAGGTTTTGGGCTTTCCTGATCCATCCTTTGGTAAATTCAGGTTTACCCCGGTAGGTATAAAAGGAATGGAGATGGATCCGGTTCAAAAAGATCAAAACTGTTTTGGCGAGGATTTGCGTGAATTGCCTAAGGTTCCTCCTTTTACACTCTCTTATTTTATCAGTTGGTTTCATAAATTTAAAAACACGCAGGAGTTCCTTACCCGCAGTCAATGGTTTAATAAGCTAATGGGGAACAGCCAGGTTATCAAGCTTATACTGGAAGGGAAAGAGGAGGCTGAGATTCGGAAGAGTTGGTCCGAGGAGCTATCTGCTTATGGAGCAATCCGACAGAAATATTTGTTATATCCAGATTTCAGGACCATCAAATGAAAACCAACGTAGTAAACACCGCAAATCCGGGATTCCGGAGGATAATAAAAATACAAATGATAGAATTATGAATCCGGTATTAGTCGCTTTCCTTCTCGGTGGATATTTCCTGATGCTGATCCTTATTGCCCACTTAACGGGCAAATCTGCCACAACCGAAACATTTTTCACTGCAAACCGGAAATCCCCCTGGTTTGTTGTCGCCTTTGGGATGATTGGGACAACCATCTCAGGGGTGACCTTCATCTCAGTTCCAGGTGAAGTGGGAAATTCGGCCAGTACCTATTTTCAGTTCATTATGGGAAATCTGGTAGGGTTCTGGATAGTTGCCCTGGTGCTTCTCCCAGTCTATTACAAACTTAATCTGGTCTCCATTTACACTTATCTCGAACAACGATTCGGATTTTATGCCTATAAATCAGGTTCATTTTTCTTTCTCCTCTCAAGAACGGTAGGAGCTGCTTTTAGGATGTATCTGGTTGCAGAGGTTTTACAACTTGCTCTATTCGATGCACTTGGAATTCCATTCGCCGTCACCGTGTTGATCAGCATCTTCCTGATTTGGGTCTATACCTATAAAGGGGGTGTAAAAACCATTATCTGGACCGATTCGCTGCAGACCATATTCCTGCTGGCAGCAGTGATTATGACGATCTACTATATCTTTTCAAGTTTCGGATGGTCAGCAGGTGAAACAATGCAAAAAATATATGCGCATCCTTATTCCCGGATTTTCGAATGGGATATAAAATCAAGTAAATACTTTTTCAAACAATTTTTGGCCGGTATCTTCGTGACCATTGTAATGGTTGGGCTGGATCAGGATATGATGCAGAAAAACCTCACCTGTAAAAGTTTGAAGGAGGCACAAAAAAATATGCTCACCTTCAGCAGCATATTTGTGTTGGTTGTTGGAATGTTCCTGTTACTGGGAGTCTTGCTTTATCTTTTTGCAAAAAGCAATGGAATCCCGCTGCCGCAAAAATCGGACTTTCTCTTTCCGATGCTGGCGCTGAATCATATGAATCTGATGATCGGAATTTTCTTCCTTCTCGGAATCACTGCTGCCAATTACGCGAGCGCAGACTCAGCCTTAACCTCGCTAACTACCGCCTTTTGCGTTGATTTTCTAAATATTAGCAAGCATGAACAGACCCGAAAACAAACGCTTCTGCGGCGTACCCATATCGGGTTTTCGCTTTTGCTGTTTTTGGTAATTATGATCTTCAGGCTTATTAATGATCAAAGTGTTGTTGTCGCCGTTTTTAAGGCTGCAGGGTATACTTATGGACCCTTACTTGGACTGTTTTCATTCGGTTTGCTCACAAAAAAACAGGTTAAAGACCGGTGGGTACCCCTTGTTGCACTTTGTTCGCCTTTCATTGCCTGGTTTATCGATCTATTCTCGGCTCAGTTAATTAATGGCTATAAAATTGGTTTTGAATTGATTATAATTAATGGCGGGATAACTTTTCTTGGATTATTATTTATTCAAAAAAAACAGCACAATAGTTAAAAAAAGTTAAGGATTTCGCCAATTATGTAGTATCTTTGAAATGTACCGAAGAGTATTTGTTTTTAAAACAGGACCAAGGTAATCAACTAACATTCCAGGATGAAGTGTTTATCCGAAATATTGACCTTCTTCACAGTTTTAATTTTCTTTTGCGCCTGTCAAAAAGAGAAAATGGGAACTTCCTCAGAGTCAGCACTCCATTTTTCATCCACCTTTATTACATTTGATACCCTTTTCACTTCAATTGGCTCCCCGACAAAGAATCTTCGGGTCACAAACCAAACCAATGAAACTGTTGTCATTTCATCGGTTATTCTGGCCGGAGGAAATCAGAATGGTTTTCGTTTGAATGTAAATGGTGAAGCATCGAATGAAACATACAATGTCCAAATACCACCTCAGGATAGTATCTTCATTTTCATCGAAGCAACATTGGGGAAAACTGGAAAGAGTGGTCCGCTGATTGCCGAAGATTCAATTATTTTCAGGGTAAATAGCGTGGAGCAAAAAGTGCGGTTGATGGCCTGGGGGCAAGATTTTGTAATGATAAACTCCAATATTTCAAAAAATAGTGTTTGGACCAATGATCGCCCGTATCTGGTTTATAATGAAGCTACAGTTGACTCTGGTCGAACACTGACTATTGAGGCCGGGACATCCGTATATTTCCACAAGAATGCAGGATTGATGGTCAAAGGAACCTTAATCGTGGACGGCACCTTTGAGGAACCCGTAGAATTCAAGGGGGATCGTCTTGAGCCAGCTTACAGCGAAGTACCTGACCAATGGAATGGGATCATCCTCTGTTCAGGAAGTCATAATGATATCATCAACTTTGCAAAAATCAAAAATGCCAATACCGGGTTACAGGTCGGGACAATTGAACACAGCGGATTTGCCTCTCTGGAACTTTCAAATACCCTCATTGAAAACATGAGCTGGTCTGGAATTTGGGCTATGAAATCTAAAATCATAGCATATAACTGTGTTATTTCAAATGTAAGGTACTATTGTACTGCCCTTTTACTTGGAGGTGATTATCAATTCTACCATAGTACTTTTGCAAATTATTATAATGATTTATCGTCAGGTGTAAGAACCACTGAAACTTTAGTAATCTCCAATTACCTGGTTGACACCAACAGCGGCATCCGGTATGTGGGGGATTTAAGCCAGGCATTTTTTGGAAATTGCATCATCACCGGCAACCGTATCAATGAATTACTGCTCTCAATGGATACCAAAGGGGAGACAAACTACCTTTTCGACAGAAGTCTTATTCAAATCGCCGACACCTTTAAACTCACAAATCCAGGCAGTTTTACAGAAATCATCCGAAATGTGAATCCACGGTTTATAAGTCCTTATACCGGTAATTTTGAATTGGATACCTTATCCATTGCCAAAGATTATGGAAGAATGGATTATGCAAAAATATATCCAGTCGACGTAAAAAATGTAAGCCGTATAAGTGATGCAGGTCCCGACCTTGGTGCATTTGAACGGATTGAAAAGTAGGTGTTTTAGCTAATTAAACTGTAAATAAAACCTTTAACCTTCTGACAGAATCAGATTCAGCTACTGCTTTTGGCGACTGGCCTTAATAATTTCAGTTCTCCAACTTTTATTTCTGTTCCGATTCTGGTAAGACAACCCAATTTCCTAAAAATTCAATTATTTTTTGTATATTTATTTTTCTCTTTATTATTTGAATTGCAAAATACATTTGGTTTAATTATCAGAAATTCAATTACTAATTCTGCCCATAAATCATAATTCCTATGAGCAAGACAACTGAAATCAGGAAATTCCATTTGCTTTTAAACCTTTTAATAGTGATGGTTTCATTCAATACGACATATGGTCAGGATGCCAGTGTAGTTACTTTTAAACATACTATCCGATGGCTTGAGGAATCCAATTTCCCCAATTATTTCCTAAATCCTGAGGTTCGCGATTCGATTAATACCCAAATTAAAGCAGATCTTATCCATCAGTTTAGGTTCAGCAACATTAATTTTCCGGATAATATTGACTACCGGAATATTAAGGGTTTTGGAAAGCCGAAGGAAGATCTGGCAGGACCTTCATCCCCCAATGGTTATAATGTACATATTTTCTCCTTTCTCACAAGGGAAACGACAGGTTATGGTCTCATTTGGTCTATAAAGACCCTTATCCGAAAAGAAGGAAAAATAATTCTTGAAAAAGAGGTCAAACATAATATTATATATTCTAATGATATTCCAGCTTCCCAGCAGCAGTTTTCATCAAGGGATTTCCAAAGAATATTCATTGGGTTGATCAGGGAGACCATCAGCATGGAAAGTGAGTATACCGGAGCAATGACCATAGCTATTGGCCCCAACAGAGAGGAGCAGGAGAAGGAAATTCGATTGTGGTTTCCCAAATCAATACGTTACGTTTTGAAAACCAATGGAGCCTGGCCCAGTTTAGATAATTCTTCATCCCTGCTGGTCAGTGATAAAGACACGGTTATGAAGTTCAACTATAAAAATAAGCTGGATGTCGCAACTGATCAAATATCCTTAAAACCAATGCTGGCCAAAATGTTCACTGATGCAACAGGTGTTGGAATGGATTATACCGTTAAAGAAAAAGGGAGAAAAAGAGGAGTGATTCAACTTCCAGGCGGGAAAAGGCTCCTTATTCATATGAAATGGACAGAGGAAAAAACGTCTGCGACCAATTCCGATGAAGTGCAAAGCCGGATTATAAGCCCTTTGGAAGTTCAATTATTCAATGATTCGACCAGTGTTGGTGGCTTTTCTTATCAAAGAATATCTAAGGCTCTTCCTTCAGACCGGCCCAATGAGAAGTTCAATCTGACAAGCGGATCTTTTATCGAAAGTTCATCAGGTACTGGGGTTATTCACCGGGTTGTTGGAATACTAAATAATATCCCTTTTACAGCCGAATTCAATGCTATAACAGGACTAATAGAACTTAATTCTGATAGCCACACGTTGACAACCATGCTATTCTATAATTGCAATCCGGAAAGTAACCGGTCCCTCAAAAAAATAAATACTTCTGCAACTACAGGTGCCGGCTCAGAAGAAGATACTAAAGCCGGGAATCCTTCTTCAAAGAAAGAGGCGAAGCTCAAATGGTACCCCTATTATATGAAGGAGGGGGCATCCTCTGCCGAGGTGGTAACCAGCCTCGAAATACTCATTTGTTTATTTTTCGGTGTGGAAAATATGTAAAACCGGGTGATTCAACAGAATGTCTACTCAGTTCTCTTCATTGCTGCTATTATTTTTGATATTCATAATTGACCTGTCGATGCATAGGATTCCTAAATGGATAATCATCTTTGCATTTATAGTATCTGCAAATGGCGTAACAGTTTCAGCACAAAAAAAATATACTGTTATTTTCTACAATGTTGAAAATCTCTTTGATATCTGGGACGATCCAACAACTTCGGATGAAGAGTTTACTCCCCGCGGTGAAAGGCACTGGACGATGCAACGGTTCGAAGATAAAATCCGGATGATCTACAAGGCCCTGATTACAGCCGGAGAAGGTCAATTCCCGGATATCATAGGGCTTGCTGAAGTTGAAAACCGTTGGGTGGTTGAACAATTGATCAGTCATACCCCTTTAAACAGAGTACCTTATGGAATTATTCATAAAGAATCTCCGGATCCAAGGGGAATTGATGTGGCTTTATTGTACCGCAAGGATAGGATAAAACCTATTGATTTTCGATTTATACCGGTATCAGGATATGGGAAAAATCCTTTTCAGTCGCGGGATATTCTCCATTTTACAGCTCAGCTTGGAACTAATCAAATCGATTTCTTTGTCAACCATTGGCCGTCACGAAGTGGAGGATATATCGAAACCAGGGAGAAAAGAAATATTGCGGCTGCCATTCTCAAGCAAGGCATTGATTCGCTGTTAAATGATAACATGAATGCAAAAATTCTGATCATGGGTGATTTTAATGCAACCCCCAATGAGGAATGTTTCGTTTCCATACTCAAGGCCGTCCCTTATCCGGGTGACAAAGATTCCAAGTCGCTAATTAATTTAGCCACTCTTTGGTCAAAACAGGCAGAAGGAACGATTAAGAACAGTGGTCAGTGGGAAATATTCGATCAGATGATCTGTTCACCTGATTTATTAATGGGCAACACTTTGAAGATAGTACCCCAATTGGGTGGAATTTGTGATTTTTGGTTTCTGTTAGAACCTGATCCCACATATCTTGGGAAGAAACCTTTCAGAACCTACCTGGGTCCGGTATACCACGGTGGAATTAGTGACCATTTGCCAGTCAAAATATGTTTATCTTCCAATTAAATCCCCTTAATAATGAGTTGACTACCACAAACTATTTAAGTTAAACCGAAAGAGAAGGTTATTCACTCTGTATTCAGAAACCTCTGAACCGGGTTGTGCTAAAATCATAAAATCAAGGGGTAAGAAGGAATAAAAAAGCGATTAGCCTAATCCCAGGTGAGTTTCAAAATTAAAAATTAAACTTTAAAAGTTCTATTATTCAATTTCTTAAACAATGTCACAATATCTGAACAGTTTACCGTTAATAAACCTTAATAAAACCGCTGGAAATTTGTTGGTATGGTTAAGAACAAATATCTTTAGCAGTCAATTACAAACCATCAAACTTTATAAGATTTATTTATCATCATGAAACGAGCATGTTCGCTAAACACAACCACGGATGGAAAACTTACATGCGAGTTCCATCCGACCCTAAAAAAATAAATTAATAACGGATGAAAGAAAACAACAAAGTTTCAAGAAGGGGATTTCTGGGAACAGGGGCAGCCGCTGCTGCCGCAATCGCAATTGTTCCCTCAAACACAATTGCAGGTCTAGGTCACCGTGCCCCCAGCGATAAGCTAAATATTGCAGGAATCGGAATTGGAGGAATGGGCCATGGTAATTTAAAAAACCTGAAATCCGAAAATATCGTAGGTTTATGCGATGTTGACTGGAAGTATGCTGAAAGAAGTTTCAAGGATTTTCCTGATGCTAAGAAGTACAAAGACTGGAGAGTGATGTACGATGAACTAGGGAAATCTATTGATGGTGTAGTGATCGCAACAGCTGACCATACTCACGCTATTATCGCTTCTCATGCACTCACCATGGGCAAGCATGTTTATTGCCAGAAACCGCTTACCCATACGGTTTACGAATCAAGGTTGCTAACCAAATTGGCAGCCAAAAATAATGTTGCAACTCAGATGGGTAATCAAGGGTCCTCACAGGAAGGGGTCAATCTGACCTGTGAATGGATTGCCAATGGTGAAATCGGGGAGATCACAAAAGTCGAAGCTTTCACCGACCGTCCTATCTGGCCTCAGGGTCAGAATACCCCTAAAAATGGCCAGTGGGTTCCTGAAACTTTGGATTGGGATTTATTTATTGGTCCTGCCAAGAAACGGATGTACAACGAACTTTATCATCCATGGAACTGGCGCGGATGGTGGGATTTCGGAACCGGTGCTTTGGGAGATATGGCTTGTCATATTCTTCATCCGGTATTCACCGGCCTTAAATTAGGATATCCAATTCATGCCCAGGGAAATTCAACCATGCTTCTGACTGACAGTGCACCCACTGCACAATCTGTTTGTCTGACTTTCCCTGAAAGGGTTAAACCTAAGAATTTTAAGATTAAACTTCCTAAAGTTGAGGTTTTCTGGTATGATGGAGGTATCAAACCGATGCTTCCTGAAGGATGGCCACAAGGAAGGAATCCTAATGATTCAGGCGGTGGAGTTATATTCCACGGGACTAAAGGCAAACTGGTTTGTGGCTGTTATGGAGTTAATCCCTGGATTTTACGTCCTGATGGTACTGTGGCCAAGCCGGAAAATGCCCCTAAATTCCGTCGCCGTGTAGAGTTATCTCACGAAATGGATTGGGTTCGCGCCTGTAAAGAATCACCTGAGGCCCGCCAAAAAACAGCTTCAGATTTCAGCGAATCAGGTCCTTTCAACGAAATGGTTGTTATGGGAGTGTTGGCTGTTCGTCTTCAATCACTTGACAAAGTATTGGACTGGGATGGCCCTAAAATGGAATTCACCAACCTTAACGATACTGAAGTGATCAAAACAGTTTTGGAAGATAAATTTGAAATCCATGACGGTCACCCAACATTTGACAGATCGTATACCGAACCAATCGCTGCAAAACTCTATGCGGCTGAACTGATTAAACATACTTACCGCGAACCTTGGTCTTTACCAAATATGCCGGTATAACTATCAATTTTCAGAAATAAAAAAGGTGGAATTTCTTCCACCTTTTTTTGCTTAAATAATCTGCTTCAACTAATTTCAATCTACTTCTTTGCATCCTTTTCAGCCTCAGCTTTCTCTTTAAGGTTTTTCAATGCCTGTCGTTCAGCCTCTTTCTTTTTGATTGTTGCTGCGTCGGATGCCTCAACTTTTACTGAAATTTCTTTCTTCATCTGATGTTCATCGTGCTTTTTCCGGACAATGGTTATTCTTTCAAGTCCATTCCCAATATCCTTCTTTTCGTAGGATATCACAGATTCATCTTTGGTATCGAAGGCAAAAGGATCACCTCCAAATTGTTGATGCATCATCCCAAAAGCATGAGGTGGCATGGGTGGTGGCGGAGGCAGAAACTCATCCGAATCCTCCAACATCCTGCAGTTTCCCAATCGTTTCACATGGATATTCCGTCCTTCTCCGATTACCTTGCCTGAATCACCGTTTTGAATCTGAATATCAAATTGTTCATCCCCCGGCAGTGTATCCATCTTATTTTCATGATGAAATTTCCGTGATCTGTCAAACCGGAAAACCATTCGATTTGCTTTATCGCATGATGCGCCATTCACATCAAGCTTTTTAAGCATTGAATCTACCTTGTTGTTAATTGTTGTTTCGTCGGGAAGGTTAAAGGTGGTATCTATTCTTGTCTCTTTACCATCCATAACGACCACAACTTTCACCTTTTGCTCCTTTTGCTGGGGGTCATCGCCAACCAGTTGGGCACTTTCTACCGGACCAAAGGTAAATGAGGAGGCCACAATCAACAAACCTACTAAAGTCAGGGCAAATCCCACCTTGTTTCGCAGACTTAAAACTCGTTTCATTTGAATTAATTTTTAAAGTGAACTTTTTTTATCCTTTTAATCACTCAAAAGTAGTTGGTTTAAAAACTCAATCCGGTTAAGGTTTTGCAAAAAAGTGTTAAGGGAAAGTTAAAGTTGAAAACTTGCTTAAATTATTGTCTAATTTTGGATTATGAAGAAACGGACAATCATAGGACTGGTAATTCTGATGGGAATATCTCTGTTGGGAATAATTGCGGTTCAATTCTATTGGTTTAACAATTCTGTTAAGGTACGAAATGAACTTTTTGACCGATCCGTGAATGAAGCAATGAATAAGGCACTCCATAGGCTCGAGACCGGCCGCGATCTTAAAATCATCCGCAATCTTGACAATGGAGACTCCACAAAATGGAATGAACAATTGCTTTTCCCTCCCCCACCTCCAATTTCGGAATCCGGGGAAATGGAGGTAATTGTAAAAAAAGACAGTGCAAATGGGCAGATTACCGTAATTACCTCCAAATCAGGGAAACGAAAATCAGAAAGTCAAACCATTCGCTTAAGGTCTTTTCAGCATGATTACAATCGACATCCACGAAAGACAAAAGATTTATATTCATACAACGGTGACACCATCGTTACTAACATTGATTCTGTTTTCGTTGCTGAACTTCCTCAGATCAGAGTTAATATGGGGCAGAAAATCGAGCAACTTAAGAAATTATCCAAGGCAATTGCCATTGAATACAAAGGCTGGGAAAATGGCAGACATATCGATGAAAATCAGCTGAAAAAACTACTTTCGGAGGAGTTGGAAAACAGAGCCATTCCAATCGGATTCAATTACCTGATCTACCCCGGGGACAGTGCAAATCAGCTTAATATTCATAATACGAATCCTATAAAATGGTATAAGGCAAACTTCTTTCCAAACGACATATTCCGAAGAAATCTGGAACTGGCCATTTCGTTCCCAAACAGAAATCTGTTTATAGGTCGGTCTACCAATCTGCTTCTTGGACTTTCTGTGGGGTTTTCTCTGATTATTTTCCTGACCTTTTCATTAAGCCTGTTTCTGATTCTCAGGCAGAAAAAGATATCGGAGATGAAGTCTGATTTTATAAATAATATGACTCATGAGTTTAAAACCCCGATAGCCACAATCTCCATTGCTTCAGACTCCATATTAAATGACAAGGTGATCGGGGATGAAGAACGGGTCAGATTCTTTGCAGGGATGATCAGAAAGGAGAATATCAGGATGAATGAACAAGTTGAACGGATACTTCAAATAGCCCGTTTGGAACGAAAAGAGTTCGAATTCAACTTTCAACCGGTCAATGTCCATGAATTGATCGAAGAGGCCATCCAAGGAATTTGGTTGCAGGTCGAAAAAAAAGGGGGGCGGATTAACTCAAAACTTGAGGCGCCAAATCCGGTGGTAACCACCGATCCCATTCACTTCATAAACCTGGTCTATAATCTGCTGGATAATGCCAACAAATATTCTCCCGAATCACCGTTAATCACTGTTCACACGACCAATACTCCAAAAGGATTAATCTTATCAGTTGAAGACCAGGGAATTGGGATGAGCAAGACCGTACAATCAAAGATATTTGACAAATTTTACCGGCTCCCTTCCGGCAATATTCACAACATCAAAGGGTTTGGTCTTGGCTTAAGCTATGTCAAGGCAATCATGGAAATTAATGAAGGAAATATTAAGGTTTACAGTGAACCTGGGAAAGGAAGCCGGTTTATGGTTTTCATTCCATTTTTAATGCACAAACGATGAGCCCTAAGAAATCACTTTTTTTTGTCGAGGATGATCTCAGTTTCGGAGCTGTTTTAAAATCCTATCTCGAGATCTGCAATTACTCGGTAACCTGGATCGATGACGGGAAATATGCTTTTAGCGCGTTTCAGGCCGGATTATTCGACTTGTGCCTGCTCGACGTGATGCTTCCTCATGTTGACGGATTTTCAATTGGAAGAGATATCCGGACCATTAATCCCGAAATTCCTATGATCTATCTGACTGCCAAATCATTAAAGGAAGATATTATTACCGGTTACCGTATCGGTGCGGACGATTACATAATCAAACCTTTTGATACAGAGGTATTACTCTATAAAATTGCAGTAGTATTGAAAAGATCAGATAATTCAGAAAACAATGATGATCATTTGGTCCAAATTGGAAATTATATTTTTGATCCGAAGTTGCGTGAGATTAAATTAGGGGATTCCCGGCAGTTATTAAGCCCAAAGGAGTCAGCTTTACTCAAGTTACTCTGTGAACATAAAAATGAATTGCTTGAGCGGGAGATTGCTCTCAAAAAAATATGGGGTGATGACGGCTATTTTACCACACGCAGTATGGATGTATTTATTACCCGTTTGAGAAAATATCTTAAGGAAGACCCATCAATAGAAATACGAAATATTCATGGCAGTGGTTTTATAATGACTCACAGCTCAGGTTAATCGGATTAATTTCACCGGAAAACTAAAAAAATGATCGGCTAAAAGGGTGTAAAACCTAAACAATAAGGAAAATAAATGTGTATATTAGCATCCGATTTAAACTATATTAATTTGTTCTTTTTGTCCGTTTTACCGGACTAAATATCAAACAATATGGAAACAACAGAAAGTGAGATTTTGACAGAAGTAATTGCTGACTGCGCAAAAGCTGATGGTTGGGCAAATCTTGCTGAAATAGGAGTATTGCTTCGCAAGAAAAATATTGTCTATGGCAAATTGTCAAAATTCATCCTTAAATTCCCGGACATTATCGAAATAAAAATTGATGAATTAAGGCAGCCACCTGTCACCTATGCCCGGCTAAAAGCAACTTAAAGGAATGTCTTGAAGCTGCCGTTCCGATTAATATAATCATAACCTATGATTTTCTAAAGCGGAAATGTTACTTTTGTCGCTCATTAATCCGGAGGTAGCTTATTAATTAATGAAGACCCTTACTTTTGATTTTATTGTAGTAGGCAGCGGACTTGCCGGCTTGCTTGCCGCTTTTCATGCGGCAGATTATGGCAGTGTTGCACTCATTTCAAAATCTGAACTGGACATCAGTAATTCCTATCATGCACAGGGAGGTATTGCTGCGGCAATTGGTGAAGATGATCATCCTTCCGAACATTATGAAGACACGTTGGTTGCCGGACGTAATTTATGCGACCACGATGCAGTATCACTGCTTGTTAATGAAGGCCTTGAAAGAGTCAGGGAACTTATCTCCCAGGGAATGGATTTCGACAAAGATCCTGAAGGAAAACTGATCTTAGGGCTTGAAGGTGGCCATTCGAAACGAAGGATCTTACATGCGGATGGCGACGCAACAGGAAAAATGATGACCAGTTTCATGCTCAAGAAGGTTTTGAACAAACCCGGAATAACAACTTTTGAGTATTGTGCCGCATTGAAAATCATTGTTGAAGATAACATTTGCAAAGGAATTCAAACACTCCAATATATTGACGGAGAGAATATTGTATTTATTGGTAAAGCTACAATCCTGGCAACCGGAGGTCTTTCCAGACTTTATTCCCGTTCAACGAATCCATATACTGCCACTGGTGATGGTATCGCCCTGGCATGGCAGGCCGGAGCCAAACTCGCTGATATGGAGTTCATCCAGTTTCATCCCACTGCCCTTGCTATTCCCGGTGAAGAAGCCTACCTGATCAGTGAGGCGGTAAGAGGAGAAGGGGCGCATTTACTCGACGTGAACGGGGTTCGTTTTATGACGGAGATACATCCATTGGCAGAATTGGCTCCGCGTGACGTAGTAGCTTCGGCTATTTTTAAAAGAATGCAGGAAACCGGTAATAATATCTTTCTCAGCTTAAGGCACCTGAAAAATGACACGCTGGCTGAACGGTTTCATTCGATCGATTCAAATCTTAGATCATTCGGAATAAATCTCCTGGAGGACTTGATCCCGATAGCCCCTGCGGCTCATTATATGGTTGGCGGAATCAGGACTGATATTTGGGGCCAAACAAGTATCCAGGCTCTTTTTGCCTGCGGAGAAGTGGCCTCTACAGGTGTGATGGGAGCAAACCGGCTCGCTAGTAATTCATTGCTCGAATGTCTGGTTTACGGGAAAAGAGCAGTTCAAAAAGCCCGGAATCTGACGGTTAATCAACCACTAACAATCCAACAGGATACTATTAAGCTGAATCCGGATACTGATCAGGAATATCTTCAGATTAAAAACGAATTGGCCAATATAATGAGCGATCAGGTTGGGATTGTACGCGATGCAGCAGGTTTGGAATCGGCACTCTCCAAAATTGAATCAATCGCTGTTCAATATAAAGACCCGGGTCTCGACTATAATTATCATAAAATAGTCAATCTCACCGATATATGCCGGATCATTACCCTTTCGGCTCTGGAACGGAAGGAGAGCAGGGGGGGACACATCAGAACAGATTATCCCGTGGAGCTCGAAGAGCAGTTGCATCATATAATACAGGAAAAAGGCAAAAAGATTCAGTATGAAGCAGTCAGAACATCTTAAAGGCGAATTAAACATTGAGGCACTTAAGCCATTCATTGAATATGCCCTAAATGAAGATGTCGGGAGCGGTGATATTACAACCAATTCATTAATTCCGGCAGACCTTCATGCAATGGCTACAATGGTGGCTAAATCCTCTGGGATAATTGCCGGTCTTTCAGTAGCAGAATACATATTCCGAAAACTTGACCACCATATTAAATGGAAAACTTTTATTAATGACGGAGATCGAATTAGTAAAGGAGAACTTATTCTGGAAATTTCCGGCTCCTACAGGGCCTTGCTGACCGGAGAACGCCTGGCCTTAAATTTCATGCAGCGAATGAGTGGAATTGCCACAATGACAAATAGGTGCGTAACCGAGTTGGCAGGTTATCAAACAAAAATACTAGATACGCGCAAAACGGTCCCCGGATTACGCCTTTTGGATAAATATGCAGTCCTGATGGGGGGCGGAACGAACCACCGGATCGGGCTTTACGATATGGTTCTGATAAAGGACAACCATATTAAAATTGCCGGAGGAATAACCAATGCAGTAATGCAAATCAAAAAAGGAATTACAGGCAACCTTAAAATTGAAGTCGAGGCAACTAACTTTGACGAAGTCAGGGAAGCTATAGCTGCCGGCGCTGATATTATTATGCTCGACAATATGACAACCCCGCAAATGGCTGAAAGCGTAATGATTATCAATGGCCAGGCCAAGGTGGAAGCCTCTGGAAATATGACCATTGAACGTTTAAAAGAGGTTGCAGGCACCGGGGTGGATTACATTTCAATTGGAGCACTCACCCACTCGGTTACGGCATTTGATATTAGTATGAATATAGAATCCTGAACCATTGAATCTAGTAATCGATATAGGGAATAGTCAGACCAAAGTTGCAGTATTTGATGCAGGTGAGATTGTTCAAACCATTTTCACCAAATCTTTTGATAATACTCAGCTTAGCCACCTGAAACTTATTTATCCGGAATTAAATCAGGCCATTCTTTCATCAGTAGGCACTACTGAACCAGGTTTACCCGACGCTCTTATTAAGGAATTCGAACTTTTTATTGAGTTTAATCATCAGACACCGGTTCCCATAGATAATCTGTATCACTCAAAATCGACTTTGGGTCTTGACAGACTCGCTGCAGCAGTAGGCGGAGTTTGCCTTTTCCCGGGGAAAGATCTTTTGATAATTGATGCGGGTACCGCAATAACTTTTGATTTAATTGATAAAAACAATCGCTTTCTGGGGGGGAATATCTCTCCCGGACTGGCAATAAGATTTAAGGCGCTTCACCAATTCACGAGTAAACTACCTGAAATAGCTGCCGAAGATAGTTGGGAGGATTTTGGACGGACTACAGAAGATGCAATCAGAAGTGGCGTCCAGAACGGGATGCTCTTTGAAATTGATGGAATGATTGATCATGTAACTAAGATCCTGCCCGGTTGCCTGACTATTTTAACTGGTGGTGATTCGTATTTTTTTGATAAAAAATTAAAAAACACCACCTTTGTAAAATTCGAGTTGACCCTGATCGGGCTAAACAGAATTCTGGAATATAATGCAAAGAAAAAATAATCATTCATGAAAAAACTTATTTCATGAAAACAATACGACCAATGAACACTGTTTCTTTGAAACTAGAAAAACTTTGTCAACGTATAGGTTTGGGGGTAATTTGCATCGCATCAACCGTGCTGCTCATTTCGTGCAGTTCGAAAGTTGCCTCAGATATACCTGTGGATCTGATTAATAATAAAAAGATCCCTTCGGTAGAAGCCTTTAATTTTCAGACTTTTTATACCGATTCAGGAGTGGTCAGGTATTTTCTGAGAACCCCAAGGCTACTTATTTTTGACCGTGAAAAATCACCCTACAAAGAGTTTCCTGAGGGCTTTCATCTTCAGCAATTTGATACCAACAGGAAAATCATATCTGAATTATCTGCCAATTACGGGAAGAATTTCGAAAAGGAGGAAAAATGGCTGGCCACAGGGAATGTCGTTATGGTAAACAACAAAGGAGATACCCTAAGATCAGAAGAGCTGATCTACCTGATTAAGGAAGACAAGATCTATTCGGAAAAATTTGTCAATATAAAGAAAGAGGATCAGGATATCACAGGTTCCGGAGGATTCGAGTCCGATTCTCAAATGAAAAAGTGGGCTTTCAAAAAAACCACAGGACATATTTATATCATAGATCAGAACAACAAATAAAATTGAAAATTATGAACGCTCGTAATTTACAAGCTGAAATTTACTATCTTCGCACGCTTAACAGAGATTAAGTAAAATAATTATAAAGTAACCAAATATCGATGGCAACATTACAGAAAATCAGGAACCGTGCCGGAATTGCGATTGCAATATTTATTGGTATGGCACTCGCAGCTTTTATCCTCGGCGACTTGTTCAAATCATCCAGCTCGATCATGCGTGGCAAGAAGATGGAAATAGCAGTTATTGACGGGAATACAGTAACCTACCCCGAATTCCAGGCAAAAGTTGACGAACTGGCCGATATTTACAAAATGAATTCAGGCAAAACTTCGCTTGACCAGAAAACCACAGACCAGATAAAAGAGCAAACATGGCAAAGTATGGTTCGGAATCTGACCATGAAAGACATCTATGAGAATCTGGGCATCAGCGTATGTTCAACAGAACTTTTTGATCTGGTGCAGGGAAAAAATCCTCATCCGATCATTCAAAGCATTTTCCGCGATCCCAATACTGGTACAATTAACCGCCCAGCTTTGATCCAGTTTTTAAAATATCAGCAAACCAACAATACCGGAAAGGAACATAACTATTGGTTATTTGTTGAAAATCAGATTATTGAAGAACGTTCGTTCTCAAAATACAATAATCTTCTTGCAAAAGGGATGTATATAACCTCCGAAGAGGCCAAGAGCGATCTCAAAGGGCGTAATCACAAGGCGAATATTCAGGTTGCCTCAAAATTGTACGCCTCAGTACCCGACAATGATGTAAAAGTATCGGATTCTGATATTCAGGCATATTACGACAAGAACAAAGAGAAATACAAACAGGAAAATAACAGAAGCATCGAATATGTATCTTTCCCTGTAGTTGCTTCCAAAGCGGATGAAGATAAACTGATCAAATGGTCAAACGATATCAAGCCTGAATTTGCTGCAGCAGCAGATCCTGCAGCCTTTGTGAATATTAATTCGGATGTCTCTTTCGACCCTACTTTCTTCAAAAAAGGGGAGCTTTCACCTGAGATTGGCAATTTTGCCTTCTCCGGAAAGGTGGGTGATATTTATGGTCCCTACAAGGATAATAAAAGCTGGAAACTGGTAAAAATTCAACGATTTGAAGATCTTCCGGATTCGGTTCAGGCTCGTCACATCCTGATAAAAGCAAATAATGCGCAGGAGCTTACCAAGGCAACTACAACCATTGACAGTATTAAAAACCTGATTGTTGTAAAAGGAATGAAGTTTGAAGATATAGCCCGATCCAAATCACAGGATAATGGATCTGCCAATAATGGCGGAGCTTTAGGCTGGATTCGTCGGGGGATGATGGTAAAACCATTTGAGGAAGCTGTATTCTTTGGAAAATTAAATGAGCTACAGGTTGTAAAAACACAATATGGCATCCATCTGGTTCAGGTAACCAGCCGCGGTAAAACCCTACCCAATGTTCAATTAGCTACAATTGACCGACTTATAGAACCAAGCAGCCAGACCTATCAGGCAACATATACAAAGGCATCTAAATTTGCCAGTTCAAATCAGGACCCAAAGAAATTTAACGAAGCCATTTTAGCCCAGGGTTTGAATAAACGGATGGCGACCCTTGGTGAAAACGACAAAGATGTTCCAGGTTTGGAAAATTCACGATTATTAATCAGGGCAGCATTTAACGCAAAAGCGGGAACAATTATTTCCGGTTCTGAAGGGACCCCAATATTTGAGCTCGGAAGTCAATTTGTCATTGCAGTTCTGACAAGTGAACAGGAAAAAGGGATTGCCTCGTTGAACTCCGTCAAAGCACGCGTAGAAGGTGAAGTGAAGAAGGAGAAGAAAGCGCAGCAGTTGATAGAGAAAATGTCCGGAAAGACAGATCTTAACCAGCTAACCACTACTGTGGGTGCTACAATTACGGAAGCAAAAGATATTAGTTTTGACACCTATTCAATCCCGGGAGTTGGATTTGAACCCGCTATTGCAGGTGCTGCAACTGCTCTGGAGAGCAATCAGGTTTCAAAACCAGTTGCAGGAACCAGCGGAGTTTACGTAATTAAAGTATCCAGTGTTAATCCTGGTTCCGATCAGGATCTGGCCGCCGACAAACAGAAGCTATCTGCTTCGGTTGGTTATCGTGCCAATATTAATGCTTTTGAAGCTTTGCGAGAGCATGCAAAAATCGTCGACAAACGTGGAAAGTTCTACTAATCAATGTATCTCATAAAAAAGCCGCTCAACAAGCGGCTTTTTTTATGAATAGATAACAGGAATATGGTGCAGAATTAAGACGAAGCAGGTGGCTGATGAAGCCTTAAGCCTCAATGCTTAATCGAAGACTCCCTTATAATCAGCTTTGTTTTTAAAATTACAGACTTTGGGGAAATATTCATATTATCGGTTAGTTCAAGAAATAATCTGGCAGCGACCCTTCCCATTTCCTGGGTAGGATGCATCACAGATGTGAGCATTGGATGCACCACAGTGGCATGAAACTCGTCCGTAAAACCAACCAGCATCACATCCTTCGGAACTTCCAATCCATGTTTCCTGATCTCCTTCATTGCCGCAAAAACTACTGCATCATTAATTCCAAAGATTGCATCCGGTGGAGCGGCAAGAGACAAGAGCCGCTGTGTGGCGGCGGCGGCTGATTCCGGACTTAAATCGCACTTCTCCAGATATTCAGCATGAAATTCACGGCCATAATCCAATAACCCCTGTAAATATCCCAACCGCCTCTCATCTGAAATATTCAGGTAATCAGGTCCGGAGATATATGCAATGCGCTGAGCCTTATTCTCGCAAAAATGGCGGGTTATACCTCGTGCAGCCTCAAAACTGTCAGCAACAACTGTGGGAACCTTATCCTGAAGACATACCCTGTCAAAAAACACCAGTGGAATCTCTGCTTCAATTATCTGTTCAAAATGAGCATAATCGGAAGTCTCTTGTGAAAGACAAACAATAAAACCTTCAACCCTGGCTTTCATTAAGTTTTGAATATTCTCCTTTTCCTTCCGGCATGACTCATTCGACGACGACACAATCACAAAATAGCCATTCGCTTCAGCCACCTCATCAATACCTGAAATTACCGAGGAGAAAAAATGGGTAACCAGGTCTGGAATAATCACCCCGATCATTTTGGTGCGCTGCTTTAACAATCCCATTGCCATTGGATTCGGAGAATAATTATGCAAATCGGCCAACGCTTTAATTTTAGCAGTCAATTCGGCACTGATGTCCGGATGATTCCGCAGTCCTCTGGAAACCGTTGAAATAGAAACCCCAATCTCCTCTGCAATATCTTTAAGTGAAATTCTTCGTTTTACCATTATTTCCTGAACTGTTTTGAATGGCTTTTCAATTTCTTTTAAAATCATTCGAAATTAGTTAAAAATGGACGAAAATACCCTTAAATTTATACCGGAGATTATCAATTTAAAAGTTTGAATTAAATTGTTGTCAATTTTTTACTGCCATAATCATGATTAAATATAATTCTTATAAATATCTTATCAGAACTGTCATTCTAAGTATGGCTCTCTTTACTGCCTGCTCCAGGAATATTGTCCCGGTAATTATCAGTGATCCGGCTGAGTATAATATGAAAATCATTCCTTCAAATCCGGCCAGCAGCGATGAGGTTAAATTGGTGGTATATGATGATTGTCAATACAATAAACTCGCAAGTCTAACCCGAAACGGAAGTACAATTCAAATTGTCGAGCAGTTTAACAGCCGGGTTATGATGCCGTGTTTTATAAGCAATGATACCATTATAATCGGGAAACTACCCATGGGATCCTATATCATTAACTATAAACTTATGGATATTGCCATTACCCCGCCAAAGGCATCGCTTAATTTAAATTTCTCTTTGGCGGTTTCTCAATAGGTCTGACCTGGCAAAGTCAGTTCATCCCTCATTAATATTTCTGAAGTCTTTTACATGTTTTACAACATATTTTGCAACCGCAAAGCTTTGCGTAAACCTTTGCGGTAAACCCGGAAGGAGGCGAACCTTGAATATGCCAATCGGATTGAGTAATTTTGAAAGGATAATCTGAGTTTTGTATTCACCATCTGCTATTTATGAAGAATCTGATATTCGTGATTTTATTTTTTTTAACCGCCATTACCTCTAAATCACAACCTTATAAAGATCCCAAAGTTCCGATCCAGGATCGTGTAAACGATTTACTTTCACGCATGACACCCGAAGAAAAGTTCTGGCAATTGTTTATGATACCCGGTGACGTCAGCGATAATCTGGAGAAATACAAAACTGGGATTTTTGGCTTTGAGATCAGTACTTCCGGTCAGAACGGGAATGCTTCCGGACAAATGCTGAGTTATGCTCCTGGAGCTTCAGCCGATGAAACGGCAGAAGGGGTTAACCGGATGCAGCATTTCTTTATTGAGAAAAGCCGGTTGGGTATTCCCATTATTCCCTATGATGAAGCTTTACATGGATTAGTCCGCCAGGGGGCAACGGCCTTTCCGCAGTCGATTGGCCTTGCTGCAACCTGGGATACCAATCTGATGCACCGGGTTTCGAAAGCCATTGCAACGGAATGTAAGACCCGCGGTATCCGTCAGATTCTGTCGCCGGTGGTGAACATTGCCAGTGATGTCCGTTGGGGAAGAACTGAGGAAACCTACGGAGAAGATCCATATCTCTCTTCTGAGATGGGAGTTGCCTTTGTATCTGAATTTGAAAAAATGGGGGTAATCACCACTCCAAAACACTATGTGGCCAATATTGGGGATGGCGGTCGTGATAGTTATCCTATCCACTGGGACGAGCGGCTTATGCGCGAGATTTACCTTGCCCCTTTTGAAGCCTGTTTTAAACGGGGTGGATCCCGATCAGTAATGACAGCCTATAACTCGGTGGACGGAAGTCCCTGCACCGCAAATGACTGGACACTGAATCAGATCCTGAAAAAAGAGTGGGGATTCAAGGGTTTCGTGATCTCGGATGCAGGTGCCACAGGTGGTGCAAACGTCCTGCATTTCACGGCCAAAGACTACCCTGAATCTACTGCTAAATCAATAACCAACGGCCTCGACGTGATCTTTCAAACAAGCTACGATCACTATAAACTCTTTTCACCCCCTTTTTATGATGGTCGCATCGATCCAAAGGTGATAAATCAGGCCGTATGCAGGGTGTTGAGCAATAAGTTTGAACTGGGACTTTTTGACAATCCTTATATCGATCCCAAAGAAGCAGGAAAATGGAACGGCCACCCCTCCCACCGCAAGTTGGCCAAAGAAGCAGCTAAAGAATCGATTGTGCTTCTGAAGAATGATCAGCAGACCCTTCCATTATCCAAAACCATAAAATCTATTGCAGTAATCGGACCGGATGCCACCGAAGGGCGGTTGGGCGATTACAGCGGTCCGGGGATCAATCCGGTGAATATCCTTGATGGGATCAGGAATAAACTTGGAAGTCAGGTGAATGTAGAGTATGCAAAAGGTTGTGACCGGATCAATACGGAATATGTCACCATAGCATCCGACTTCCTCTCCTGTACTGTTGACGAGAAAATCCAAAAAGGATTGATAGGGGAATATTTCGATAATGTGACATTAAGCGGAAATCCAATGTTTACACGGATAGATCCCAGGATACAGTTTGGTTGGACACTCTTCTCCCCTGATCCGGAAAAATTATCCTATGATTTTTATTCCGTCCGGTGGACTGGAAAGCTGAAAGCAGCTGAGAGCGGCAAACTGAAAATCGGCATAAACGGTAATGATGGCTACCGGTTGTATCTGGATAATAAGCTGGTGATTGATAACTGGAAAAAACTGAGCCGTCAGACCATTGTTGCCGACTATACCTTTGAAAAGGATAAGGAATATGACCTGCGGATAGAGTATTTCGAGCCTGCGGGGAATGCAGTTTTAAGTTTGTTGTGGAACGCCGGGGTGGTCAATAATCAATCGGATGAAATTTCCAGGGCTGTTGAACTTGTTAAAAGAAGTGATGTGGCTGTTGTGGCTGTTGGGATTGAGGAAGGAGAATTCAGTGACCGTGCTTACCTAAATCTGCCGGGTCGCCAGGAAGAACTAATCAATAAAATTGCAGCAACAGGAATACCAATTGTAGTTATCCTGGTGGGTGGAAGTGCAATAACCATGAATAACTGGCTGAAAAATGTCCCCGCAATTCTCGACATCTGGTATCCGGGAGAAGATGGAGGAAGCGCAGTGGCAGACATTTTATTTGGTGATTACAATCCTGCGGGTCGGTTGCCAATCAGTTTTCCTATTTTTGAGGGGCAGCTTCCATTGGTCTATAACCATAAACCTACCGGTCGCGGTGACGATTATAATAACCTGACCGGGCAACCCCTGTTTCCGTTTGGATATGGAATGAGCTATACTGTTTTTGAATATTCGGATCTGAACTTTGAAAAAAATAGCATATCGGCAAACGATTCAACGACAATAACCTGCAAAATAACCAACACCGGGAAATACGCCGGGGATGAGGTTGCTCAGTTGTATGTTCATGATGAGCTTGCCTCGGTGGCCCGACCGGTCACGGAGCTCAAAGGATTCCAGCGCATCAATCTTCTGCCCGGAAAAAGTAAAACGGCAAGTTTTGCCATAACTCCCGAAACTCTGTCCATGCTTGACATTAATCTCAAAAAAGTGGTCGAGCCCGGCGATTTCAGGATTATGATCGGCGCCTCCTGCAAGGATATCCGTTTAAGGGGAATCCTTAAGGTAGTCAAATAAACATTTTGAGTTCAACTAATTTCATAAAATCCAGGATTAATGGAATACCACCAGTTAGGTAAAACAAAGTTAAGAATTCCCCCGGTAATATTCGGAACCAGCGCATTAGGAAACTTGTATGCAGAACTTCCGGATCATACCAAGGGACAAATCGTCAAAGAGTGCATCAATAATCTTGCTTCGCCGGTAGTTTTTGATTCAGCCGGGAAGTACGGTGCAGGTCTGGCCCTGGAGGTTCTGGGAGATAATCTAAGGAAATTGGGAGCATCTCCACAAAATGTAATCATAAGCAACAAACTCGGATGGTACAGAACCAGATTAACCGGCACAGACCCTACCTTCGAGCCGGGGGCATGGATCGGATTGAAGAATGATGCCGAACAACGAATCAGTCACGACGGCATAATCGAATGCTGGGAACAAGGGAATGAATTACTGGGAGGTAGTTATAAACCTTCAATGGTCTCCGTTCATGATCCCGACGAGTTCCTTTCTACTTCCGCAAACGAAACAGAGCGAATAAAGCGATTTGATCAGATCATAGAAGCCTACAAGGCATTGTCTGATTTAAAAAGAGATGGGAAAGTGGATGCCATAGGCGTGGGGGCCAAAAGCTGGAAAATCATTCGTGCCATCGCTGCCAGGGTCGATCTGGACTGGGTGATGTTTGCGAACAGCATGACTATCCTCAGGCATCCATCTGATCTTCTAAGATTTATGACTGAATTACATCGAACTGAAATCGGAATCATTAATTCAGCCGTTTTTCACGCCGGGTTTCTCACGGGCGGGCGATTCTTCGACTATGTACCGATTCAACCAGACTGCTCCGAAAACATTTCTCTTTTCGAATGGCGCAAAAAATTCTTCTCCATTTGTGAGGAATTCAGGGTATTGCCAGCCCAGGCCTGCGTTAGTTTTGCAATGTCCCCGCCGGGAGTAATCAGTATTGCCCTGAATACCTCTGATCCTGACAGGGTGAAAGAGAATGTGACTGCAGTTACGACTAAAGTTCCATCTGAATTTTGGGATGAAATGATCAAAAGGGGGCTTTTAAATGTCGGGTATCCCTATCTTACTGGAAAATAGCTTTATACCTTAAAATTAAAATCGTTGATAATGAAGCAAATAATATGCCTTGAGCCGGGAAAATTCGAACAGCGTGAAGTGACCAGGCCTGTTGCCGAACCTGGTAAAGTGATCCTAAAGGTTAAACGGATCGGGATATGTGGCACTGATTTGCATGCTTTCGAAGGCACCCAGCCATTTTTTACCTATCCCAGGGTGCTTGGGCATGAACTTGCCTGTGAAATTGCTGAAGGACAAGGCCCGGAAATCAATTTTAAGGCAGGACATCCGGTTACCTTCATTCCCTATTTCCCTTGCAACAATTGTATTGCCTGTCGCAATGGAAAACCGAACTGTTGTACTAAAATTCAGGGAGCGGGCGTCCATATTGACGGGGGAATGACGGAGTTTATTCAGGTTCCGGCATATTCACTCATTGACGGTGAAGGGCTAACCTCCGATGAACTTGCAATGGTTGAGCCAATGGCTATTGGTGCCCATGCCGTGCGGATAACCGAAATACAAAAAGATGAATATGTATTAATTATCGGGGCCGGACCTATCGGTTTGGGAGTAATGGCATTTGCAAAGGTCAACGGAGCCAGGGTGATTGCAATGGACGTTAATAATACCCGTCTCGAGTTCGCCCAAAAATATTTCGGAGTGGATCACCTGATTAATGCCCTCGAAAATCCGGTGGAGCAGATTGCTAAAATCACTGGTAATGAAATGGTCACTGCTGTAATTGATGCAACGGGAAATAAACGGGCCATTGAAGGAAGTCTGGAATTTCTCGCTCATGGAGGGCGGATTACTCTGGTTGGCATACAAAAGGAATCTTTCTGTTTTAGTCATCCCGAATTTCACAAACGGGAAACAACTTTAAGAAGCAGCCGCAATGCAACACGTGAAGATTTCAACCAGGTTGTCACAAACATCAGGAACGGCAACGTCAATGTTTCGGCTCTAATTTCGCATCGGATCACCCTGCATTCAGTGCCAGATCAGTTTCCTCTGCTACTCGATCCCCAAAAGGGAGTTATCAAAGCTATTATCGAATTAGATTAAAGCCTGTTATGAAAATCGACAGTCATCAACATTTTTGGAAATTCAACTCCTCAGAGTACAGATGGATTGATGAATCCATGAAAATCCTTCAGCGCGATTACCTGCCTCCGGATCTGGAACCTTTATTGAAACAGGAAGGTTTCGATGGGTGTATAGCGGTGCAGGCAAGACAATCGATTGACGAGACCCATTGGTTAATCCAATTGGCCAATGAAAATTCATGGATTAAAGGTGTCGTTGGGTGGGTCGATCTTTGCTCCCCTGATATTGACAAACAACTGGCTGAATTATCACAAAATAGAAAACTGGTCGGTGTACGGCATGTTCTTCATGATGAAGCAGATGAACTGTTCATGTTAAGAGATGAATTCAGGAACGGCATAAGCTGCCTTGGAAAATATGATTTAACTTTCGACCTGCTTCTCTTTCCTAAACATCTAAAAATTGCAGCCGGATTGGTTGCTGAGTTTCCGAACCAGCCCTTCGTTATCGATCATATTTCGAAACCGTTAATCAGGAAAGGGATCTTCGATCCATGGAAAACGGACATTCAATCCATCGCACGATATCCAAACGTCTGGTGCAAACTCTCGGGAATGGTAACCGAGGCTGATCCGAACAACTGGAATCAGCAAACTTTCATCCCATACCTGGATAACGTTTTCGGGGCGTTTGGTCCGGACCGGTTGATGACTGGCAGCGATTGGCCCGTCTGTCTGTTGGGAGGTTCCTACTCAAAAATCACAGACATAGTGAGGACTTACCTTGAAAAGTATGAGGCCACAATTAAATCCGGGATCATGGGTGAAAATTGTCTTAATTTCTATAAACCACCTATTATTTAAAGACTTACAAATATCCAATAAATCAGCCATAAAAGACCAAATCAAATTATGATCATGAAAAACAACCTTCAATTGTTCCAATTAATGATTTTGACAATTATTTTGTCAACCTTTCAATCCGGTCAACTTTTCTCCCAAACCTTCAAGCCAACTGATGAGTCTTTCAGACAATACCAATACCCTGAATGGTTCCGCGACGCCAAGTTCGGAATCTGGGCCCACTGGGGACCGCAGGCAGTGCCACGTCAGGGAGACTGGTACGCGAGACAAATGTATGAAGAAGGTAGTGCTGATAATAAATACCATGTTGCCCATTATGGCCACCCATCTAAATTCGGATACAAGGACATCATCCCTTTATGGAAGGCGGAGCGATGGGATCCGGAAAAACTGATGGCTCTTTACAAAAAGGCCGGAGCCAGATATTTTGTGAGTATGGGATCTCATCATGATGATTTCTTTCTCTGGAATTCAAAAATTCACAAATGGAATGCCGCCAATATGGGTCCAAAAAAAGATGTATTAGGGCTTTGGCAGAAGGCTGCCAAAAAAGAAGGATTGCGATTTGGGGTTTCTGAGCATCTCGGGGCCAGCTACACCTGGTTCCAGGCCAGTCATCTGGCAGACAAGAATGGTCCGATGGCCGGAGTTCCCTATGACGGGGCCGATAGTAAATATGAGGATCTTTATCATAAAAAAGCCGCTGCAAGTGATAAAGATTGGCTGACCAATGATCCGGACAATCAACAGGAGTGGCTTAATTCAATTAAAGAGCTGATTGACAATTATCATCCTGATCTGCTCTACTCCGACAGCAGTTTCCCTTTCGGAGATATCGGGAGAAAAATGGTTTCCCACTTTTACAATGAGGATATTAAAAAGAATGGAGGAAAACTCGAGGCTGTTTATAATTGTAAGCAACCCTCGCAGGGGATGTGGGTGGAAGATCTTGAACGAGGAGTAAAAGATACGATTAACCAGTTTCCATGGCAAACAGATACCTCAATCGGCGACTGGTATTACCGGACCGGACAGAAATATAAAAGTTCAACTGAAATAATTCAAATGCTGGTTGATATTGTCAGTAAAAACGGAAACCTTCTTATCAATGTAGTGCAGACTCCTGAAGGAGATCTGGAACCTGATATGCTCAAAATCTTGGATGAAATAAGCAAATGGACGGCGATAAACGGAGAAGGAATTTACGGAACACGTCCCTGGAAATTATACGGAGAAAAACCTGCAGATGCAAAAATGGTACTAGCTGGAAACTTTAATGAAGAAAAGGTAAAATACAGTGCCAAAGATATCCGTTTTACCCAAAAAGGAGATATCTTGTATGCGTTTTGTCTGGGAACCCCTGCCGGAACTATCCGGATTAATTCTCTTGGCAAGAATTCAAAACTGGCTCAAAAAGCGGTAATGTCGGTTATTCTGTTGGGAAGTAACGAAAAACTGAACTGGAAGCAGCAACCAGAGGAACTTGTTATTAGCAAGCCTCTTAAATTACCTGATTGGCAAGTTGTTACATTTAGAATCAAATTTGAGAAGTAAAGTCCATTAAATAACTTAGTAATGAAAAAATCATTTTGTCTCTCTGTTCTCTTTATTTGTTTCACCCTATTGAGTATGGCTCAACCGAGCAAAGTTTTCGACAACCAGTCGATACCCAGCAAGATTCTGAAAAGTGATCGTAAATACGCAATTTATCTCCCACCTGGTTATGAAACCTCGCAAAGGAGTTATCCTGTGCTCTATTTACTGCATGGCGCCGGTGACGATCATACCGGATGGGTGCAATTCGGTGAAGTCCAGCGCATTACCGATAAAGCTATTGAAGACGGCACCGCAACTGCAATGATTATTGTGATGCCGGATGCCCAAACAGGTCAGATGGGGTATTTTAATAACATCGCAGGAAATTGGAATTATGAAGATTATTTCTTCCAGGAGTTTATCCCTGCAATCGAAAAAAGTTACCGCATTAAAGGAGAAAAAAGGTATCGTGCAGTTGCCGGGTTATCTATGGGTGGAGGCGGTTCGTTTATGTACGCGCTGCATCATCCCGAATTATTTTCATCCGCCTGTCCGTTAAGCGCTTATGTTGGCCCCCTGAATATGGAGGATGCCAAAACCCGTATAAAAAAGAGCAATCCCGAAATCACTGATGAAGCAAGGATCAAGGCTTATTTTGAAAACCATAACGCCATTGAACTGGTTAACCGGATGCCTGATGATCAGAAGAAAGCGGTGCGCTGGTACATTGATTGCGGTGATGACGATTTTCTTTATGAGGGGAATTGCCTGATTCACATTGCAATGCGAAAGAAAGATATTCCGCATGAATTTCGTACACGTGACGGAGCGCATAACTGGACCTACTGGCGCGATGCATTACCCAAAGTTCTGGAATTTGTTTCTGAGGAGTTTCACCAGAATTAAAAGTATCAGTTTTAATGATTTAATGTTAAGGCCAGCTTCTTTCCGGAAGCCAGACTTAACATTTTTCAACAGCCTCGGCTTATTGCTTTTTTAACAAGTCCCTTATCTCTGTCAACAGTTTTTCCTCATTGGATGGTTCGGCCGGGGGAGGTGGTGCAGGAATATTTTTCTTGTTCAAGGCGTTCATCATTTTAATCATCATAAATATCGAGAAGGCAATGATCAGAAAATCGATCGTCACCTGGATAAAGTTGCCATAATTAAGGGTGACCGGCTGCGAAACAGCCTTCCCTCCCACTTCGACCAATTTTTCCTTGAGGACTATTTTCAACCCGGTAAAATCGGTTCCACCAAGCAGTGCTCCAATCGGCGGCATCAGAATATCTCCCACAAAGGATGATACAATCTTTCCAAAAGCTCCACCAATGATTACCCCGACTGCCAGATCAACCACATTCCCCCTCATGGCAAATTGCCTGAACTCACCTAACATGCCCATATCGTATCTGTTTAAAGGATTAATTAGGCCAAATATAACTAATTATTGGGTTCTTGTATTCCTTCTAAATTGCAACATGACTATCTGATCATATTAATCAAAATATTACATCCATCCCCCCTCTTCAATTATGTCATTTTTCTACAATAAAGGTATATTCAATCTAAATACCTACATTTTAATGTGACTTTAGTCATAATTTCATATTTTTGCACGCAAATTATCCAAAAAAAAACTAAAAACTAATTTCTCATGATCGACAAAGGGGTAACTACGTTTATGATATTAGCAACGAGTCTTGTAATGCTGATGACACCCGGACTGTCATTTTTTTATGGTGGACTCGGTAACAAGAAGAACATTCTTAATATCATGATGCAGAGCTTTGTCTCGCTGGGATTAACTACCGTACTGTGGTTTAGTTTTGGTTATTCTCTTTGTTTTAGCGGAACTTTAGCCAACGGGACCGATTTTTTTGGTATCATCGGAAATCTTGATAAAGCATTCCTGCACGGAATCACGCCAAAGACCATGATGGTAGGTAAGGCTTTTCCTGAATATGTTTTTTTCGCCTACCAGATGATGTTTGCTATAATTACTCCTGCTTTGATAACCGGAGCAATTATTAACCGGGTAACCTTTAAAGCATATGTTATATTTCTGATCTTCTGGCAAATACTTGTCTATTACCCTTTTGTTCATATGATCTGGGGCGGAGGAATCCTGCAGCATTGGGGTGTAATCGACTTTGCCGGGGGAATAGTTGTACACGCTACAGCCGGGTTTGCGGCTCTTGTTGCCACCATTTATGTTGGAAAAAGAAAAGGGGGCGAGCATGAACCCAATAATATACCTTTAGTCGCGATCGGAACTACCTTACTGTGGTTTGGTTGGTATGGATTTAACGCAGGAAGTGAACTTGATATGAATGATATAACCGTAGCTGCCTTTATCAATACGGATGTGTCTGCTTCATTTGCTGCAATTACCTGGCTGATGATTGAATGGAACAGCGGGAAAAAGAAACCTACTTTTATAGGATTAATGACCGGAGCCGTAGCCGGCCTTGCAACCATTACTCCCGCCGCAGGATACGTCACTGTCGGTGCGGCAGCATGCATCGGTACGATGTCTGGAATCGTATGTTATATGGCCGTTGAATTTAAAAACAGGATGAAATGGGATGACGCACTCGATGTTTGGGGTGTCCATGGCGTTGGCGGAGTATTCGGGACCGTTTTGCTTGGAATATTTGCCACAACCACGATAAATCCTGGGACTATCAATGGTATTTTTTATGGCGGTGGCTTTGAATTGATAACCAAAGAGGTTATTGCACTGCTGTTTGCAATTATTTGGGCAAGTTCATTTACCTGGATTATGCTTCATGTCATCAACCGTTTTGTGCCAGTTAAGGTAACCGATGCCATTCAGAAAAGCGGTCTTGATTTTCATATGCACGGTGAAGTTGCAAGGGCGATTTAATATGTGAAGTTCTCCCTTACATGTAACTGAAGTGATAGATTGAAAGATATGTTAATAGAATAAGAAATCATTAAAGCTTAATGATTCTTCTCATACCCCTTGAATAAGTTTCCTGAGTTCGTTACTTTTGCAACTAAATTGACAATACAGGTCTTTCTGCATTGAAGTTCATTTTAATCGATATATTACGTTATGGCACAATATTTTAATGATGTATCCAGAACATTTAACGAGTATCTCCTGATCCCGGGACTTACTGACAAAAATTGCTTTCCTGCAAACGTTTCGTTAAAAGTCCCCCTCGTAAAATTCAAAAAAGGTGAGATATCAGATATTGAATTAAATATCCCTGCCGTTTCTGCGATAATGCAATCGGTTTCTGATCACAATCTCGCAATTGCCCTGGCCCGAAATGGCGGCTTATCCTTTATTTTTGGTTCCCAATCGGTACAAAGCCAATGCGATATGGTTCAGCGGGTGAAAAAATTCAAGGCTGGATTTGTGGTCAGTGATTCAAATCTCACTCCCAACAGCTGTCTGGCAGACGTTCTTGATCTGGTTAAAAAAACAGGGCATTCCACAGTTGGCATAACGGATAATGGAAAATCCAATGGTAAATTACTTGGTATTGTTACCAGCCGGGATTACCGTATTTCAAAAGATCCTATGGACAAACAGGTAAAAGAGTTTATGACTCCTTTTTCTAAATTGATTGTCGGTAAATTAGGGATCTCATTAAATACTGCCAATGATACCGTATGGGAACATAAACTGAATTGCCTCCCCATTATTGATGACCAACAGAATCTGCAATACTTCGTCTTCCGAAAGGATTATGATGATCATCAGGAAAATCTTAACGAGCTGCTTGACAATAATAAAAAGCTATGTGTTGGTGCCGGAATAAACTCACGTGATTATAAAGAACGTGTTCCTGCCTTAATCGAAGCCGGGGCAGATGTTCTATGCCTTGACTCTTCCGACGGATTTTCTGAATGGCAGGCTGAAACAATAAGGTATGTTAAAGAAAACTTTGGATCGAATACTAAAATTGGAGCCGGGAATGTGGTAGATAAGGAAGGATTTCTCTATCTGGTAAATGCTGGGGCAGATTTCGTTAAGATAGGAATCGGAGGGGGTTCCATATGTATCACGCGAGAAGTAAAAGGGATTGGAAGAGGCCAGGCCACCGCATTGATTGAAGTTGCCCAGGCGCGGAAAGATTATTTTAACGAGACTGGAATTTATATCCCTATTTGCAGTGATGGAGGAATCGTCTATGACTATCATATGGTTTTAGCACTGGCAATGGGAGCTGATTTTCTGATGATGGGGCGATATTTTGCCCGTTTCGATGAGAGTCCAACCAAAAGATTAAAGATTGGAAATAGTTATGTTAAGGAATATTGGGGCGAGGGGTCAAACCGCGCCAGAAATTGGCAGCGCTATGATATGGGAGGTAATGAAACCTTGAAATTTGAGGAAGGAGTCGATAGTTATGTCCCTTATGCCGGAAAATTAAAAGACAATTTAGACGTTACATTGGATAAAATAAAATCTACCATGTGCAGTTGTGGAGTGATATCGATACCTCAATTGCAGGAAAATGCCAGGATCACACTTGTATCTTCAACCAGTATTATTGAAGGTGGGGCTCACGATGTGATTTTAAAGGAAGCAAACAATTAATGAAAATGTGAACTTTCCTGCATTTTATCTGGATGATAATTGAATTTATAATTGATTAGGAATTCATTTTCGAGACTAAACTTTCATTTAATTAATATCAATAATGATTTTAATTAAATATATATTGAAAAAAAAATGACACGATATTGTGTCACTTTTTTTTCATACCTGTTCTCATTGAAAATGCCTTGAATTCTAATTTAACAATTACTTGTCTTTTTTTCAATAGATTACGATTACAATATTTAAATATATCATAGATAATATGTTGATGATTCAGATAATTTGCTGGATTTGACTCATCGTTTCAGTATTTTCAGAAGTATTGTTTTTTGTATTAACAGATAGTTCTTCGTATGTTTTATGAAAATAGTGGAATAAAGTTTTTGCAGATTAATAAAATGGATTACCTTTGCCGAACTTTCGCCAGAAAAAATTGGGTGGAATTAAAGAATAGTGATTGAACAGAGTTCATTGAAGATATTGAGAAGGAAAGAGAACGAACTACGAAGAATTTGAAGCTGGGAAGCTTTGAGAATATACTAAGGTTCATGAAAGCCGGGTCAGGACAGAAAATTATT
>CAIXZH010000115.1 GCA_903923905.1 uncultured Bacteroidia bacterium | reverse complement strand
TATCCGCAAAGCTTATTGCTGACAGGTTGCACCCCTGCAGAGCCTGGTTCCTCTTGAGCCTTACTATGCAAATTTAAAGATATTTGAAAAATAACGCTTAGAAAATTTGGTTTTCAACATAGAAGGGTCTGCTGAAAAACTATTTTAAACCACGAGTGGTTAAATCTGAATAACCCCCGGTGAAGCTTGCGAAACCGGGGGGAATGAACGATAACAACAGCAGCCCCGAAGCGGGCTGAAAGTTAGGTTAAATTATTAATATTGAACCCTGGCAGGGTTCCTGTTTTCACTGGATTCTTAACCCCCAGTTTCGTTACTCCTCACTGGGAGTTATTGAGATTAAATCCTTTAGCTTCGCTGACCGTTGGTTCAGGATTTTTACCAACGTTGAGATATTTTGATGCATGAATTTTGCATTTATGATTCAATTTATTTTGCACTCCAACGAATAAATAAAATCATATAGATCTGAATATCTATTAGTTGCCCGTTTTTCAGCAGGGACCATTTAAAAAAGGAAACCAGCAGTTTACTACTGGCCACTCGCGGATATTGCCAATTAAAAGTTCGCCGGTCCAAAGCAACTGCAAGTCTGAATTTTTGAATATCTTTGTTATACATTCAACAAGATATGTCACTCCAGCATCTTATTCCTGAAGAATTTATCCGGTTCCTTCTGGTGGTAATCTTTTCCCTGATTATCGGCCTGGAACAACGACGTCACCACATTACCGAGAATGAGGCACAGTTGTTTGGAACTGACCGCACTTTTACATTTATCGGGCTATTCGGCTACGTATTATTTATTGCCGGTCCAAAATCGTATCTCCCTTTTTTAACTGGTCTGGTAATTGTTGGTATATTGCTCGCGATTCAATACTTCCATAAAATCCGTCAATACAACTATTTTGGTTTGACCAGTTCTATTCTGGCTCTGTTGACTTATTGTCTGCCTGTTATGGTTTTTACTCAGCCGGTCTGGCTCCTCCTCTTATTTGTTGTAGTCATATTGATCCTCACTGAGCTTAAAGGTGATCTTATCTCAATTTCGAAGAAAGCATCTGAAGAAGAATTTATTACACTGGCTAAATTTATTGCTTTTGCAGGAGTGATCCTACCTCTTCTGCCAGATAATCCGATTTCTGATCAGATTCCGGTATCTCCTTACCGGCTGTGGCTGGCCATAGTTGTCGTATCAGGAATTTCATATATTAGTTACCTGCTGAAAAAATTTGTATTCCCCGACTCCGGCATTTTGCTTACAGGTATTCTGGGAGGATTGTACAGTAGCACCACCACCACTGTGATTATTGCCCGGGGGGAAAAAGAGGGAAATGGTGGCGATCAGGCTGTATCAGCGATCATGATGGCCAATGGGATGATGTACCTGAGGATTCTGATTTTAGCATTTCTCTTTAATCCGGCCATTGCATCCACTTTGGCTATCCCATTTCTTTCCCTTTTTGTGCTATGCGGAATACTTTCTAAATTATCCTATAGAAAATTTAATCCAGGTTCTCAACCCGAACTTATTGATTCAACGGTAGAGACTCACAAAAATCCTCTTGAATTTAAAACTGCGTTACTATTTGGAATGCTTTTTGTGCTTTTTGCGATGATTACGGACTATGTAATGAAATCCTATGGAAATGCCGGAGTGACATCATTGGCCTATGTTGTTGGAATCACAGACATAGATCCTTTTTTGCTTAATCTACTGCAGCATAAAATGGGAATTACTGAAATGACCATTGGGTTAGCTGTCATTAACGCTACAAACAGTAATAACATCCTGAAAATGATCTATGCGCTATCCATGAGTAGCAAACGAATATCTAAAAAACTGATCATTAATTTTTCAATCCTTATTATTTCGGGTCTGGCGGCTTCTCTTCTTTTTTATCTCGCGTAAAGATTTCTTTATCTCCTCTCAATTTTCAGCATTCAGGATAATTTTTTATATCCATTAAATCACATTGTAAATTTTTATTACATTTGCTTAAAATATTTACTATGGGTTAGATCATTCAAGTGAACCTGAATAACCTGGTAGATATTTAGTCTAATATAACGAACCTTTATCTGGAAATCTCAGAATAACGCCAATATAGGATCATGAAACCCGCTTAAACTTTCGGGCACAAAAGGAGATATTTAAAATTCATGAGGGTTCCACACGGATCAAAGATCTGATATTTAGTAATTTAATTTCATGCGTGTGAAAACTGGCAGGTACTTAATAATAATATTTTTTCAATTTGTTTCATTCCTGGCATTTGCGCAGAACCAACAGCTTAGTTTTGAGCGAATCGGAACAAAAGATGGGTTATCAGATCTTAATATTCTGTCTATCATGCAGGATAGTCGCGGATTTATCTGGGTTGGGACAGAGAACGGTCTTAACAGGTTCGACGGTCATCAATTCAAGGTTTACTATAACGATCCGGCTGATTCAGGAAGCATAAGTAACAACTATGTTAAGCATATCCTGGAAGATTCCCAGGGAAATATATGGATTTCAACTCATGGGGGCGGATTAAATAAATTCGACCGCAAAAAAAACCGGTTTATACGATATATCCATGCGCCCGACAATCCCAATAGCCTATCAGATAATACAATCAATAAGATTCTGGAAGACTGTAATGGTAAGTTCTGGATAGCTACCCTCGATGGATTGAACATGTTTGACCCGGCTACAAATAGTTTTACCTCCTATATTCACCATAATGACGATCCTAAATCACTCAGTGACAATAATGTGTCTACTATATTTGCCGACAGTCGTAACAATCTATGGGTTGGAACATTATATGGCGGATTGAATTGTTTCAACAGGAAGGACAATAGTTTCAGCTGTTATAAAAGTGATCCGAGTATTGAGGGATCAATTTCAGGTAATGAAATCTCATCAATTTTTGAGGATTCTGACCATCAGCTTTGGATTGGAACATCGGGTAGAGGTCTCAGCCGTTATGACTATAAAACAGGACAATTCATTCATTACAGAAATAATCCGGCTACCAACTCGATAGCCAACGACAACATACAATCAATTAATGAGGATGACAACGGGAACCTTTGGATTGGAACTGAAAATGGAGGGATTAGCCTTTTAGATTGTAAGTCGAAACTATTCAGGACTTGCATGAATGACGAAACGGATGATCATAGTTTATCGGCAAACTCAGCAGATGTCATAACAAAGGATAAGGATGGAAACATGTGGGTTGGACTATTTTCTGGTGGAATCTGCCTGCATAAAAAAAATGCCGATCAATTTAACCTGTATAAGCACAATGCTTCGCCGGGTAGTCTTTCAAATAACTTTGTCCTCAGCATTCTGGAGGATCAAAATGAGAATTTATGGATCGGAACAGACGGAGGTGGTTTAAACAGGTATGATCACCGAACCGGCAAATCGTATCTGTATAAACAGAGCAATTCCGGAAACAGTATTTGCGGAAACTTTGTTCTTTCATTAGCTGAAGATTCCGGAAAGAACCTCTGGATTGGAACCTGGGGTGGTGGTCTGAGTAAATTCGATGTCAAAAACCACCATTTCACCAACTTCAAATATGACGAAAGCAATAAATCCGGGCTGAGCAGTAATAATATTTATGAGGTTATGATCTCCCGATGTGGCAAGGTTCTGATTGGCACTCATGGTGGGGGATTAAACATTTACGATGAACAAACAAATCGGTTTACCCATTTCAGGCATAACAGAGAGGAACCGAGAAGTTTAAGCAGTGATGAAATTAGTGACCTCCTTGAAGATAAGGCCGGGAATCTGTGGGTTGGAACATTTGACGGAGGAATCGATCTTTTTGAGCCAAAAACAAACGATTTCTTACGGTATAACAAAGAGAACGGGAATCTGAACAGCAACTCTGTCCACCAATTTTTAGAAACCAGATCAGGATTACTGTATGTGTGCACACTAAATGGGGGTCTCAATTATTTTGATCCATCAAAGCATCTGTTTATCCCGGTTGATAGTAAGAATAAATTTCCAAGCCAATGTATTTATGCGGCATTGGAAGATCAAAAAGGGAACATTTGGGTTAGCACCAATAAAGGAATTTCAAGATATGAACCAAAAACAGGAATAATAAAGAACTATTCAATAGAAGATGGATTACAGACTGATATTTTTAAGCCCCATTCGGCATTTATTGGAAAGTCGGGGAAACTATATTTTGGGGGAATTAATGGCTATAACTCTTTTTTTCCTGACCAAATTTGTAAAAAACCATATAATCCACCCATTGTTCTTACAGATTTTCAAATATTTAACAAAAATGTTCCCATTGCTAAAGATACGAATGATCACTCTCCTCTCAGACAAGACATCTCTGAGACAAAATCATTGGTCATACCCTATAATTCAAATGTGATCACCTTTGGGTTTGCTGCTCTCGATTTTGCCTCTCCTTTAAACAAAGTTTATGCTTACAAGCTTAAAGGATTTGACAGTGAATGGAATATGATTGGAAGCAAGAATTCAGCCAACTATACCAATCTGAACCCCGGAAATTATGTGTTCAAAGTAAAATGCCAAAACAGATCCGGAGAATGGTCCCCGGAGATCCATACCCTTAACCTGACTATAGTTCCCCCTTTCTGGTTAACCTGGTGGTTTAAAATACTAATTCCATTCTTCTTTTTAGTGGTTTTATTCGGACTCTATAAATATCGGGTGAGATCAATCAATCTTAAAAGGATAACACTTGAGAAACTGGTAAATGAACGTACTGCCAGGATCGCACAACAATCTGAAGAACTCCAGGTGCTCAATTCCGAATTAAAGAAGCAGTCCTCAGAGTTACAGGAACAAAAAATAATGGAGCAAAAAGCCAGACAGGAGGCAGAAGATGCAAATAATGCAAAAAGTACCTTTTTGGCAACCATGAGCCACGAAATACGAACCCCAATGAACGGGGTACTTGGCATGTCTTCTCTACTGTCGGATACCCAACTAACTCCGGAACAAAGGGACTACAAAGATACAATTCTGACATGTGGTGAAAACCTGATTTCGGTGATCGATGATATTCTCGATTTCTCGAAAATAGAGTCGGGGAATATGGAATTAGAAGCGGAAGATTTTGATTTAAGGAGCAGCATTGAAGAGGTTATGGACCTTTTCTCGCAAAAAACAGCCAGTAAGGGGATCGACCTGATCTTCCAGATTGAGAAAAATGTTCCTCTCCGGATTATAGGTGATACCTTAAGACTAAAGCAGATTCTTATCAATCTGATTAACAATGCAATAAAGTTTACCAGCCAAGGAGAAGTATTTCTAAGAGTATATCTCAATTCGCACGATCCGGCAACGAATAAAGTTATGCTCAGTTTTCAGGTCCGTGATACAGGCATTGGTATTCCTGAACATAAAATTGGAAGCTTGTTTGGCGCATTTACTCAGGTTGATACCTCAACAACCCGACGGTATGGGGGAACCGGATTAGGCCTTGCAATTTGTGACCGGCTGGTAAAACTTATGGGGGGTGAAATCTGTGTCGTCAGTAAGCTGGGAGTAGGGTCTACATTTACTTTTTCGATTCAAGGTAAAATAAACAACGTCAAAAAGTTAATACCCCAATCAGAGAATGTTAATTTACTGAAGACTAAAAGTGTTTTAATTGTTGTCGTCAATCAAACAACACTGAATGTTCTAAGCAGTATGCTGGATGATTGGAATTTAATAACATACAAGGCATCAAGTGCATGGGAAGCTCTTCAGATTCTTGATCTATCTCAAAATCAATTAATAGATCTTGTTATCACCGACAGGTATTTGCCGGATATGGATGGTATTGAACTTGCCAAACAAATCAGAATACGCAAAGTCCCTCAACCTATAATTCTACTTAGTTCTATTGGAGATGACACTCATAAAATATACCCCGGCCTATTCGATTCAATTCTGACTAAACCGGTCAAACAACATCGACTGCTTAAAAGCCTTCATTTAATATTTAATCCGCAAAGTCTTTATCCTCATCAGGAAGATCCCGCAGGAGGAATTCTGACTGATTCATTTGGTATTGCATATCCCTTAACAATACTCATTGCAGAGGATAATTTGATCAATCAAAAACTTATTGAAAGGATTCTGAATAAATTAGGGTATCTAACCGACATCGTTGAAAATGGGATGCAGGTAATTGAGGCGCTCAAAACAAAAAACTATAATGTTATTCTTATGGACGTCCAGATGCCGGAAATGGGAGGTTTTGAAGCAACACAACAAATTCGTCAAATGCCAATTGAACAACCTTACATCATTGCCATGACGGCCAATTCAATGTCAGGTGACCGGGATAAATGCCTTAAAGCCGGGATGGACGAATACATTTCCAAACCAATGCGGCTAAAGGTAATTACTGATATACTAAAGATCGCAGCTGAAAATTGGAGTAAAAAAAACAAGCCTAATTTTTAACAATTAAAGTATTCCAATTGATCCCAAAATGCCCTTTAACCCCTTATTTAGTAAATATTTTTACCTATTAATCCTTTATTAATTTGTATGTAAGATTTTTTATCCAACCAAGAACATATTTGTAAATATTTTATTACATTTGTTCTGGATATCTACCGCTACTCAAATCAATGTTAAAATTGATTTGAATGCAGGTTGAAAACCAAAAACGCAATAAATGCTTACTCAATGATATCTGCACCCGGTAAAGTTTTTTCAGCTAAGGAAAGTTCCCAGGTAGAAATTATGATGGGCACCTTTGCGGAAGATTATCCACTGGATATTCTTATTGCGGAGGATAATTTTGTCAATCAAAAGCTTATCGAAAGAATCTTAACTAAACTTGGTTATCAAACTGAGGTAGCTTCTGATGGCATTCAGGCACTCAACCTGTTTGATAAGAATAAGCATAATGTGATTCTGATGGATATTAGGATGCCCCAAATGGATGGGTTTGAAACTACACGGGCCATTCGTCATATGGAAGTTGAACAGCCATACATCATTGCAATGACTGCAAATGCAATGTCAAATGACAGGGATGAATGCCTGCAAAACGGAATGAATGACTATATTCCGAAGCCAATATCTCTAACCGATGTTATCAGTAAATTAAAAATTGCTGCTGAATACTGCCACTGCAGAAAGTAGGAATCCCCTCCCACCCAGGATTAGTTTGCAGATACACCCTCCAAACTTTATTTTAACCATACAATACTGTTTTCAATAAAGTATTAGATTGCTTCCTCACTCACGATGTCAATCATTCCCCAAAAAGATTTTTCAGCGAGCTCCTCTGAATGACATACTCATTGAGTAATAAAAAGATTTCATTTCCACACTATTTTCAACTGTTCCTGCTTACAATCTCCTTGCTCATAAAACCTTTGCTTCCCTATATCAGGCCTGCACATAAAAAAAGCCCGCCTGCTCGTATTGAGCAAGCAGGCCTTTAAGATAAATGATTCAATCAATTAATTCTTTGTAATAGTAGCTATTAACTTCCATGGATCGAAGGTAACAGTATAGTTTCCGGCTGTTGGGACAGTTAAATTATCGCCTCCGGCTGAAAGTGCATTAATAGTCCCCCCGTAATTAAGCGTCCATGCTGAATTTGCCCTGAATTTAAAGCTGCCACCATTAGCGGTTAGAGCCAATGTCACTGTAAATACATTATGAACCGGATCCCAGGTCATTGGTGTATCAGTACTCCACCCACCTGCAGTAGCATCACCAATCAGGCCCCAGAAGTTTGCACTATAGGTGTAAGTATTAGGAACACTCAGGTTTAGAGTAACAGCATAATCAGCAGTAGTTGTGACTGCGATATTGGAACCGCCGGCATCCAAAGTCATGCCGTCAGCTGCTGTGCTTCCGTAATTCACATTCCAGTCTGAGGTACCCCTGAATTTGAAGGATCCGCCAGTGGTCATATGTACACCCAGGGAGAAATTCTGAGCTGTAGGATTATAGGTCATATTGGTCTGAGCGCCCCAGCCTCCCGGAGTTGCATCGCCGATAACACCCCATACTGTTGCAATCTGGGTATAGGTCATTGCAGTTGCATCTGCATTTATTTTGTAGTAACCTGCAGCAGAAGCAATATTGTTGGCTGCACTGGCATCAAGGATACCAGGCTCTAATGTACCGGCACCATTATTATTCGCATAATTAGGGCCATTCCAGTTCGGTTGGCTTGCAAACTTCCAGTTATTTGAAGCATTTGCCATGTAAACGTAGCCTTCAAGTTTGTCCCCGGCAGAAATAGTGCTCTTCACAATAGGCGAATTGGCCGGATCCCAGTTATTGAATGTAGAACCAGGATAGCTTGCAGCAACATAATCGCCCGGAAGATACCAGGTCAGAATATCGGCCAAAGTAGTAAAGGCGATATCGGCACCGTAGGCAGTACCTGCACTGTTGGTTGCATAAGCCCGTACATGGTAAGCAGTGTATTTTGTTAATGTGGTAAGATTACTGACAAAAGTACCCGTGCCGGTTCCAGGATCAAGAATAACTGTACCTGCAATAGTTGGATTGGCGCTCATACCCCAGGCAAGACCCCTTGCTGTAACAGTTCCTCCGCCATCATAAGTAACAGAGCCACCCGAAACTGCACCAGTTTTAGTAACAGCTGTTACTGAAGTAGTAGTTACCACAGGCAGGTCAACCAAAGTCGTGAAATTTACTTCCGGACCGTAACCAGTTCCGGCAGCATTGGTGGCATAAGCACGGACATAATAAGTGGTATTCCCCTTCAGACTTGCCAGAGCGCTGGTAAATGCACCGGTACCTGTTCCATCGGAAGTTTTGGTTCCTGAAATAACTGGATTATGAGCAGTGCCATAGGCTATACCACGGGCGGTGACCGCAGCGCCACCGTCAACAGTAACATTTCCTCCGCCGGCAGCTGCATTACCCGTAACTGCGGTAATTGCAGTTGTTGTAAGCGCAGGAACTACGGGTAGAGTAGTAAAAGTCACCTGTTCGCCGTAAAGTGTTTCGGTTGCATTGATTGCATAAGCGCGTGCATAATAAACAGTAGCGTAAGCAAGACCTCCTATTTTTACAGAGTAGGTCGCCCCGGTAGTTGGCCCGGTAAAGGCAATTTTAGTGTTTGATGTGGTGGGGGCAGCTGAAGTACCATAGACTACACCCTCTTCCGTAAAACCGGCACCCGCTGCGACAACAAAACCGACAACAGTAACAGAGTCAGCCGTAACATTCTCAAATTGAGACGTAGAGATCTTCGCAGCCAGCCTGGTATTTGCTGTTTCCTTTGTACATGCGGCATACATGATGATCGCAATAAAAAGGAAGGCCAATATTCTATAGTTGAATATTCTTTTCATACTTAATTTTTTATTTCGTTAATCAATGAATTGATTTTAAACTAATCGGTTACCCGATTAGTTATTTTTTGTTATAGTCATACTATAGGTAGTGGTTCCAATGAACACCTGTATTGTATAGTTACCTGCAGTTGCGATAGGAATATTCTGGCTACTCCCATTATTCCACAAATTGGTTAATGAATACTGTGTATGAGTTGCATCTCCGAGTCCAAGATTCACTAAACCCCATGTATCATTAGCCCTGATTTTTATCGAACCGACAATCAGATCCATGGTTTTATACCAGAGTCCGGTGGCAGAATTATAATCCATTTTAGTATCCGGAGAATTCCACCCATTCGGTGTAGCATCACCAATAACACCAATCATATAGGGTGTCAGGGTAAAACTAAGCCCACTAACACTAACACTTAGAATATACCATCCACTGGCCGGGGCAGTTATCCCTCCTCCATTCACCGCTAGTGCAGTACCATTAGCACCATAAACAATACCATTGTCAGGATTGCTTAGGGTGAAAGGCTTTGTAGCGTCTAATTTAACAAAGGAGTTGTAATTACCATCACCCAATGCAGATTCAATTTTCTGGGTAACACCCGATCCGATTAAATCAAGTCGGGGCAGACCGTACACAGTAGCACTTGCTGTTTTAATTGCTGATGTGTAAACCATTGGTGAAACACCAGTACCTGCAGTGATTACCAGGGTAGAGATGATCCGAAAATCGACAGAAGAAACCGCATCAGCCGGGAATTTTTTCAGTAAAAGACCATTTAAATCACTAACTGTGATTTTCATCTTGGTATCACTGGTTCCGGTAAGGATCACAATTGGATCGCTAAAATTGGTTCCTGCAGCACCTGCCTGTAGAACATAGCCGGCCGAAGCCTGGAATCCCGGATCAACAGCAGTACCAACGAAGGTCAGCGTATCGAGGCCATTAGCCCTCTTAAGGGTCAGATCGGGCACAGTACTTAATGTTGGTGCATTTGGGGTATCTAACATTACCACTTTTGTGGCATCCTTGGAACAGCCAAACAAAAGTCCGAACAGCCCAATGAAAGTTAAATATATCAGTAAATTCTTATTCATTGTTTAAAAGATTAAAAGATTAATAACCAGGATTCTGATGGATATTAGGATTGGCAGAAACTTCGTCGCCGGGAATTGGGAAGAGATTCAAATGCTTATCTGTATTCCCGCCTGCAAAAGTACCACCCTTCCACTGCCAGTTGTAGGAGCCGTCGGTGAATTTTCCGAAGCGGACAAGGTCTGTACGCCGTTGAGCTTCATAATAGAATTCACGTCCACGTTCATTCAGCAGGAACTGATCGGTTAATTGGGCCGTGGTAATATTACCTGAGGCATTTCCGTAAGCGCGGGTTCTGACTACATTGATATCATTGACAGCGCTGGCATCGTCACCCAAACGGTGAAAAGACTCAGCTCTCATCAATAAAGCATCAGCATAGCGGAAAACCGGAAAGTCAGTAGAGGCATAGGCTGTGTTATAATTCGCAGCCTGACTGCCATCCGAATTTTTAGCAGTAAATTTGAAAACGCCAATTCCATAGTCGCCACTAGAAGAAGGACTTGGAATATTCTCGCTCTTCTTAAGTCTCATGTAGATACGTTTATCTTTACATTGTGAGAAATAGATATCTGCTGCAGGAATGGGAGAGCCACCATAAGTTGTCAAAGTGTCGATCGCCGAATTTAAAAATTGTAAACGGGCACGATTACCGTTCCAGTTGGTATTTGAAGTCAAACCAAGGTCCGGAGCATTGATATAAGTTCCATCGCTGGACGATTCAATAATGAATGTGGTGCCTACATAACCTTCGGTATTGGTCCCATCCTGTTCCCATGCAAAAATCATTTCAGGATTATGTTTTCCGTCGTTATCTGCACTGAAATTTTGCCGGTAATTTGGGGCTAAAGAATAGAGTCCACTGTTTATCACCTTATCGCAATAGATTTTACAACTATCAAATTTGGCAGTTCCGGTCCAAACCTGGGCATTGAGGTAAAGCCTGGCCAATAACATCCAGCAGGAGGCCTGATCGGCTTCAGGATACGAAAATTTAGGCGCCCCAAGTTTTGATTCAATCGCATGCAATTCGGAAACCACATAGTTAAATAACTTAGTCCTGCCAACAGTTACACTCGGATCCATCTGCTTCGGGAAGAATTTACCAACACCGTCAGCTTCAGTTGTAAAAGGAGGATTTCCAAAAAGGTCCAGATCCCAGGTATATGCAAGTGCCCTTAGGAAGCGTGCTTCAGCGTTGTATCTGACAATTGTCGGATCCGTGCTGGCTTTGGTTTGCCCAATAAACAAATTGGCATAGGTTACACTTAAACCCAGACGTTGATACACCGCTGTAAGAAAAGGATTCTGCGCACTCCAGGTTTGGGTATTTAAATCGGCAATACCGACATCCCCCCACGCACAAATCGCCTCATCAGTAGTTATTTCCTGCAAATTCCATAGTGCTCTGGTTGTTGTAAAAAAGTTACCATCAGAGGATGCAATATCATCACCCCCAATACTTCCCTGTCCGGATATAATGAAACTGGCATAAATCTTTCCAAGAGCCTCTGCCCTGTATACAGCACTATCTCCCAAATTCCCCGATAAAATGGTATTCGGATCCTTTGAAACTACATTCAAATCTTTCACGCATGAATTGACAATCAATGCAGAAAGAACAATTCCTAATATTAAAATCTTTTTATTCATATCTATCGATTATTAGAATATTAATAGTTTATACTTACACCAAGCATGAAGGTACGAGGTCTTGGGTAGAAATTATTATCAACGCCACCCGGAACTTCAGGGTCAATCCCTTTGTATTTGGTGATGGTCAGTGCGTTTTGTACCGTCAGACTAAGCCTGAATTTGAAATGTTCGCAAACATTATCGAAATTATAGCCTGCACTTACATTGTCCAGTTTGAAGAAAGAGGCATTCTGGACATAATAATCACTGGTAAACTGCCGGGAAACAAAGTTTGTTGCACTCAATGAGGTTGGCATATTTTTCCAATATCCGATCTGATACATTTGGTCTAATGAGGCACCCGATGCTACCCCATTGTAAACGTATCCGCCGAGATTAGTGCGGGCGGAAGCGGAAAGATCAAACTTCTTGTAGTTAAAGCGGGCACTTAATCCCATCAGATAATTAGGGGTAGGATTCTTGTATATGTATTTATCTGCGTTATTCCCACTTACAGTTCCCCCCTTCCCGGACAGGTCAACATATAATCCTTCAACGGGGTTACCATTAGCGTTATATACCTGTTTATTTACAAAGAAAGAGTAAGGAGCTTCCCCAACTCTTGTTACCTGGTTGGTACCGGTGAATGCACTTCCGTAAAGAATTCCGATATAGGTAGGATCATTTGAAATCAAAAGCTTGGTTACCTCTGTCCGGTTATAGGTGAAGTTAAATCCGAGGGTCAGGTTCATGTCTTTCTTGGAGATAGGGACCAGGTTCAGGTTTAATTCAACTCCGCGGTTATTCAGACTACCCACATTGGTTAACAGCGTATTGGAGAAATTACTTCCGGTAGGAACTGTAACGGTGTTCAACAGATTGTCAGTTACACGATAATAAACATCCAATGAGCCGGTAATCCGGTCTTTCAGGAAGCCAAAATCAAGTGCACCGTTATATGTCGTGGTTGATTCCCATTTAATATTGGGATCGTATGCATTCGGACGCAAAGTTGGCAGGTAGAGGCCTCCTATTTCATAAAGTGAACCGGCCTGAGATTTTATATAATTTGCCTGTGCGGGATAATCATTCCCGATATCCTGTTGACCGGTAACGCCATATCCTAAGCGGAGCTTCAAATCGGAAATTACACTGTTGTTTTTCAAAAATGACTCTTCCTTGATTTTCCATGCAAAAGCAGCTGATGGGAAAAGACCCCATTTGTTCCCTTTTGCGAAGCGGGAAGAACCATCATCACGAATAGTAGCAGTCAGCAAGTATTTATTCATAAAGGTATAATTCACACGACCAAAAAATGAAACCAGGTAATTCTCGGTGGTAAAGAAGGTACTGTCCACTTTTTGATATGCATGGGTAGCATCTACAATTCCGCGTTTGTAATCATTGCCATTCCTAGCAAAGTGCTGCCAGGAATACCCGGCAGTTGCATCAATTTTATGATTCTGTCCTAACTCCTTCACATAATTAAGATAGAAATCAAGCAGATTATTATAATTGTTTCCTTTATAATTATCCAGCTGTCCATTCAAGGGGGCAGTAAGTACCGAAGGAGAGGTTACAGGACGATTGTTGTGTCCAGTTCCATGGGTATTATCGGTTGCCAGATTTAAATTGGCATGTAAACCGGTAATATAGGGGATCTTATAATCTGCCTGTATATTGGCCACAACTCTGTTTACTGTTGACTTATTGTCATCCATCATCAATTGTTCCAATGGATTCGCAGTACCCAAATTGGCACCGTAATTACTCCACTGAAAATAGCCTGCAGACTTGGTCTGACCTAAAGTACTCGGGTCATAAACAGGTTGAGTAGGATCCATACTGATTGCAGATCCTACGGCTCCCTGATCGGAGAAATTCTGATTCGTATTCATCCCCTTCGCATTGATGTTTAACTTTAAAGTACCATCAAGAAGTGTAGGATTAAGATTAACAGCCCCTGTAAACCGCTGCATCTCTGTATTTTTCAATATACCGTTCTGATCAGTAAAGCCGATGGAAACCCTGTAAGGTAAATTTTTTGTTGCACCGGATAAACTCAGGTTATGATCGTGAGAAAAAGCAGGGCGAAAAATCTCTTTCTGCCAATTGGTATTGTAAGATCCAAGTTTGGTATAGCTATCAGCGCTGTAAAGTCCCGGGTGACTAAAGGCAATTTGCCTTACCTGGTCTCCCGAATAAACATCAACATATTTGATTGCCTCACCAATAGAAGCATTCCCGTTATATGAAATTTTCAAAGGAGTGCCAAGTTTTCCACTTTTTGTTGTAATCAGAATGACCCCATTGGAAGCCCTCGAACCATAAATTGCTGTGGAAGAGGCATCTTTTAAAACGGTAAAGGTTTCGATATCGTTAGGATTAACGAACGAAAGAAAGTTTGCACTTCCTGCTACATTATTATTATCAAGGGGGACACCATCAATAATAATCAAAGGATCATTGGAGGCATTTAAAGAAGACCCGCCACGAATACGGATTGTTGCTCCGCTTCCGGGAGCTCCACCCGCAGTGGTAATAACAACCCCTGCACTTTTCCCAACAATCAGGTCTTGAGCCGAGGTCATTACTCCATTGTTAAAATCCTTCGTGCTTACCGTACTTACTGCACCGGTTGCATCAGACTTTTTAACAGTTCCGTATCCAATAACCACAACTTCATCAAGTCCTTTTACTTCAGTTTTCAAGGAAACGTTCAACGTAGTTTGTTGTCCTACCGCTACGGTTTGAGTCTGGTAACCGATAAATGAAAAAACAAGATTCGCTCCCGGAGCCGCCTTAATGGAGAATTTTCCATCCACGTCGGTAACTGTGCCGGTATAAGTTCCCTGAATCAAAACTGTCACGCCGATAAGTCCCTCATTGGTAGTCGCATCGGTAACTTTACCGGTAATTGATCTCTCCTGTGCCGTTACCGACAGGGTCAGCAGCGCAAATAGGAAAAACCAAATTGCTTTCATTTTTACAATTTCAAATTTCATGTGATTCAAATTAATGGTTCATAATTCTTGGTTCAAATTTTTCATCATTTAAGGCATTTTTAACATTTATGCACTTGAATATCAATTACTTGCCTTCACGAATGCTTTCCCTTACTCATTTTGGCATTACAAATTAATACAATTTTAACACAATTTTAACACACCCAATTTGCGCAAACCGCAAATATTATTATGCAAACGTTTGCGGTGACGTTTGCGGCAAATATGTTATACAACATGTTTTTAAAAACGGGTTAGAGACGTAAAATTTTGCGTCTCTACTTTCAATTGCGGATTAAACCAGTTTAATAAATCTTTATTAACTTTGTATCGAAATAAAGCATCTGATTTATCCATGAAAAGAAAGTTGATCTATTCATCGCATGTGGTTATTCAGATGTTTAAAAGAGGTATATCTCAGCAAGATATTGAACTCGCACTGGCCGCCGGGGTAATAATTAGAGAATATCCTGATGACAAGCCGTATACAAATTACCTTCTGCTATTCTTTAGTGCTAATATCCCCTTGCACTTAGTGTATGCTCTAAATGAAGTTGGGGAGTATATTATTATTACAGCATATCAACCAGATAATTCAATATGGAAGGATGATTTCACCGTAAAAAAGAGATGAATATGAAGTGCATGATCTGTAAAAATGGAGAAACTGCTAAAGGTAAGGCTACAGTAACCCTGGAGCGCGGGGAATCGATTATTGTGATTAAGGAAGTCCCTGCGAGCATCTGCAACAATTGCGGAGAATATTACCTTGACCAAAATACCGCAAAAGAAGTAATGGATAAGGCCAATGAAGCATATAAAAATGGAGCCGAAATTGAAGTGATCAAGCTGAAGATAACAGCCTGAAAGGGAGTCAAAATCTTTTGTATAATAATTTGCGGCATAAGCTTTAACTAATTTGGTGGCTATCTTGAATTTTGTTTTTGAGGTGTTCTTATTACCTACACCCAAGGTCATTGTACCAGAACTACTCTCCTTACCCTGGTTTTTTTAATATTGTCCATCCCAAATTAATTACTACTTTAGTAAAGTCATTTTACCTCCGAACTAAACAAATTAATGAACAGTCAGGTTACCATAAAAGACATTGCAAAAGCGCTGGGAATTTCTGCATCCACCGTTTCGCGTGCTTTGAAAGATCATCCGGATATAAGCAGGGATACTAAAGACGCTGTAAATGAACTTGCAAAAAAACTTCACTATAAACCCAATGCTGTAGCTCTCTCGCTTAAAAACAGTAAAACCTATACTATAGGGGTAATCATTCCTGAATTGGTTCACTACTTCTTTTCATCGGTAATCAGCGGAATAGAAGATGTTGCCTACGACGCCGGCTATAATGTAATGATCTGTCAATCGAACGAAAAATATGAAAGGGAGATTATAAATACCCAGGCACTATTATCCAACCGTGTTGAAGGGGCCTTAATCTCCATCTCCAAAGAGACAATGGATTTTTCTCATTTGCAACTGATTGAAGAGAGCGGTATCCCGATTGTTTTTTTCGACAGGATACCTGATGGCTTTGAATCTGACAATGTGATTATTGACGATCAAAAAGCCGCCTATAATGCCGTATGCCATTTAATTGAATCGGGATGCAAACGGATAGCCCACCTGGCTGCTCCAAATTCACTGGGAATAGGAAAATTCCGGCTGGAGGGATATAAAGAGGCCCTGAAGGACCACAACATGCCTTATCTGGAGGATTATGTAATTGTTGCAGATTCATTTGATCTTGCAGCTATCGCGACCCGTAATTTAATTCAGCTCCCTACACCGCCCGATGGTATATTTACGGTGAATGATCTGACAGCAGTAGGTGTTATGAAAACTTTACAGAAAATGGGGATTGCTATTCCGGATAAAGTGGCCATTATGGGATTTTCGGCAGGAAGCTATTCCGATATTACGACTCCCACACTTAGTTCAGTAGATCAGCACGGATATGAAATGGGGATAAAAGCAGCAACTATTCTTTTGGAGCGGATCGAGGGGAAGAGAAAAGGTCCCGGTGAAACTTTTTTCATTGAAACAAACCTTGTGATCCGTGAATCGACAAAAAAAATCTGATTCTTTACAACATTCGCAAACGTTTGCATACAGGGTTCTGAAAATAATTAACTATTATTTTGATCTGAAAGCAATTAGTTATTGCTTTTGAGAAATTTCCAACCTATATTTGCTGCCGAATATCACTTGTCTTTCCCCTTTACGAATCGTATTCCATTCCTGGATTACGCACTTACTTTTTGTACAAACAATGGATTAGTTATGATCGGAACCTATACTCCGATGATATGTTATTCCATAGGTGATCGATGCTTCCGGATTTTTTTCGGAGTATCGGTCCTGGCTAATGTGAACGTTAATGTTTGTCCAATTTATCTTAGATTACCAAACTGCAATTAAAAATTATGGAAAAAAAACCGCGTCTCTCTTTTTGGTCGATCTGGAATATGAGCTTTGGCTTTATGGGTGTCCAGATTGGTTATTCACTTCAAAATGGCAATACAAGCAGAATATTATCTGCCTTGGGAGCTGATGTCCACCATTTAAGTTACTTTTGGCTTGCTGCACCACTTGCCGGGTTGATTGTACAACCGATCATAGGACTTTTCAGTGATAACACCTGGACGAGACTTGGGCGCAGAATTCCATATATCCTTTTGGGGGCAATTATTTCGGCGATGGCCATGTTTTTCATGCCTAATTCAGAATTTTTCGCCTATATTCTCCCTCCGCTATTCTTTGGTGCATTTATGCTCCTTTTCATGGATACCTCATTCAATATAACCATGCAGCCATTCAGAGCGTTGGTGGGCGATATGGTATCGGAGGAGCAGCGGAATCAGGGGTATGCTGTTCAAAGTTTTTTAATCAATGCAGGCGCTGTTGTCGGCTCTTTGCTCCCATTTATTTTAACCTGGATCGGTGTATCAAATATACCCGCAGCAGGGGAGAAAGTTGCACCGACCGTTATCTGGGCATTCTATCTGGGAGGTGGGACCCTTTTACTAACAGTGTTGTGGACAAGCTTCAGAACAAAAGAGTTTCCTCCCGAAGAGTATCGCAAATATGCACAGCACAAACAGGAGGAAACAAGGAAAAGTTCCTTTTTAACCTTACTCAAAGAGATCCCGATAACCATGTGGCGATTGGCAATCGTCCAATTCTTCTCATGGTTTGCCCTTTTTCTGATGTGGGTCTACACTACTCCTGGGGTAGCCCAGAATGTTTGGAAGACAGTAGCCGGCGATTCAACTTCTGCCGGATATAACGAAGCTGGAAACTGGGTTGGGGTAATCTTCGCAGGGTATAGTTTATTCGGAGCACTCTTTTCAATTGCTATGGGAAGGCTGGCTAATCGCCTTGGTCGTAAAACAATTTATATGTTATCGCTTTTGGCCGGAGGAGCCGGACTGGTATCAATGATTTTTATCCAAAATCAATACGGGCTAATATTCTCCATGGTTGGTATTGGGATCGCCTGGGCTGCAATACTTGCAATGCCTTATGCAATTCTTTCTGCCGCACTTCCCTCAGACAAAATGGGAGTTTATATGGGAATCTTCAACGCAACAATCACTATTCCCCAGATCGCTGCAGGATTATTGGGAGGGGTGGTATTATCACTGGCTGGAGGTAAGGCAATCCTCATGCTGGGGGTGGCCGGATTGTCCATGCTGGTAGCTGCATTATCGGTTGTATTTGTAAAAGAACACATTACTAAAGATTAAGGTTTGAAAATAAAAGCTTGCCTATTTGATCTGGATGGCGTTGTGGTCGATACGGCCCGTTACCATTATATCGCATGGAATAAAATAGCAGAAGAGCTCGGTTTTCATTTCTCAGAACAGGATAATGAGCGGCTTAAAGGAGTGAGCCGTATGGAATCGTTGGATATTTTGCTTGATTTGGGCGGAATAAATATTGATTCGGCTCAAAAGACTGAGTTAGCTGAAAAAAAGAACAACCTGTACGTTTCATACATCACACAGATGACGCCGGATGAAATTCTTCCGGGTGTAATCCGGTTTCTGGATGAATTGCACAAAAACAACCTGTTGATTGCCCTCGGATCAGCAAGTAAAAATGCAATGTTCATTCTGGACAAGATCGGCCTTGCACAAAAATTTGATGCAGTGATTGATGGGACTAAAGTCTTCCGGGCAAAGCCCGATCCGGAAGTTTTTTTAAAGGGGGCCTCAGAACTAGGTGTCAGCCCCGTAAATTGTCTGGTATTTGAAGATGCCCAGGCAGGCATCGACGCTGCCCGAAACGGAGGGATGTCCGTAATAGGTATTGGAAAAGGAGAAAACCTTAAAAATGCCGATTTCGTAATCCCGGGTTTTGCGAATATGAATATTGATCAATTAAGATCATGGTATTTGTAGGGACGTATGACATACGTCCATATATAACAAAATGACATCAATATGAAAGACTATATCATCCATGACGGATGGAAAATTATTGAAGAAGGTTTCCATCCTGAATATAACAAAATAACGGAAAGCCTCATGAGTCTTGGAAACGGACGAATTGGCCATCGGGCCAATTTTGAGGAAAAATTCACCGGGGAGACCCTTCAGGGGAATTATGTTGCCGGGGTTTACTATCCCGATAAAACACGTGTTGGGTGGTGGAAGAACGGTTATCCGAGATATTTTGCAAAAGTGCTCAATGCAGCAAACTGGATCGGTATAGATGTGAAAATCGGAAACGAAACACTTGATCTGAACAGTTCCAAAATTATGGAATTCAGACGTGAACTGAATATGCAGGAGGGTCACCTAAATCGCGAATTTATTGCTCAACTCCCTTCTGGAAAGCAGGTAAAAGTGATCACGCGGCGTTTTATGAGTATTGTTGATTCTGAAATCGGCGCAATCAGTTACACCCTTACTGCCCTGAATTTTTCCGACAAAATCACCCTTACTCCCTACCTAGACTTTGATGTCCGCAACGAAGATGCTAATTATGACGAAAAATTCTGGGACGAAGTCGATATCAACGTTAAACCCGGCGAAGGATATATTGTTGCGGAGGTACGAAAGACCCTGTTTCACGTCTGCTCAGGGATGAAAATTAATATCCTCCGAAACGGAACAAAATGTGCCTTCGCAGCTGATGTCGAAAACCGAACCAAATATATTGCCAATATTATCCCTCTGACTATCGGTGAAGGGGAATCAATAACGGTCGAAAAATTCGGAGTAAATGTCTCATCCGAAAATTTTCAGAAAGAAAAACTATTAAAAACTGCAGCAAAACATCTGAATTCTGCCTATCAAAAAGGTTTCGAACAGCTCGAATTGGAACATTCGCAAGCCTGGCTCGAAAAATGGAAGACCAGCGATATCATCATAGAAGGCGATGTGGCGGCACAACAAGGAATTCGATTCAATATTTTCCAGCTTCATCAAACCTATACAGGTGAGGATGAAAGATTGAATATCGGTCCCAAAGGATTTACCGGAGAAAAATACGGCGGGTCAACTTATTGGGATACAGAAGCCTTCTGTCTCCCTTTCTACCTTGCAACTGCCCCGGTTCAAGTAGCGCGTAATCTTCTGAAATATAGGCACAAACACCTAAAAAAGGCAATTGAAAATGCAGCAATCCTAGGATTCACCAAAGGAGCAGCATTGTACCCAATGGTTACTATGAATGGTGAAGAATGCCACAATGAATGGGAAATTACATTTGAAGAGATCCACCGAAATGGGGCAATTGCCTTTGCAATTTTCGATTATATACGTTACACGGGAGATTGGGAATACCTGGCGCCAAACGGCTTCGAAGTATTGCTCGCCATATCGCGCTTCTGGGCACAAAGGGTAAACTGGTCTGATGATCGTCGCAAATATGTTATTCTTGGAGTAACTGGTCCCAATGAATACGAAAATAACGTAAACAACAATTTCCATACCAACAGTATCGCCCGGTGGACACTCCAATATACTCTTGAAGTTATTGAGTATCTCAAAGAGAATCACCTATCTGAATATAATCACCTGCTGGACAAATGGCACTTTGACGAAAAGGGCGAAACAGCTGAATGGCTGGAAATTATTGAAAATCTTCATTTTCCTTACGACGGAAAAAGAGCTATTTTCCTTCAACAGGATGGGTTCCTTGATAAAACATTAAAACCTTCTTCTGAGATACCCTTAGCTGAACGACCCATTAATCAGCATTGGTCCTGGGATCGGATATTGCGCTCGCCCTATATTAAACAGGCAGATACGCTCCAAAGCTTGTTTCTTTTTGAAGACCAGTATGATAAAGATACCATTAAACAGCATTTTGATTTTTATGAATCCTACACCGTTCATGAGTCTTCTTTATCACCATGCATCCACACCATATTGGCCAGCGCCATCGGTTATAAAGCCAAAGCATACGAGCTATATCTCAGAACTGCAAGACTCGATCTCGATGATTATAACAACGACACCGCAGATGGGTGCCACATTACCTCGATGGGTGGAACCTGGATGGCATTTGTGAAGGGGTTTGGCGGTATGAGAGTAAAAGATGGAAAAGTATCACTCTCTCCATTTATCCCGGATAACTGGGGCTCCTACTCCTTTAGAATTAACTTTAGAAACACCATACTGAAAATAAATGTCACCAAAGAGAAAGTAAGCATTGAAAATCTTTCTGAAAAGGAATTAACACTGATACTCTATAATCAGGAACAGTTTATCGGCGCAAATAAAAAGGCCGAAGTTCAACTTAAAAAATAGTATAAATGACCACGAAACAAATTTCCTTAAAGAGAATTGCTTTTCTATCAATACTCTTAATTAGCTTGTTCCCGGTTCATGGAACCAATAAACCTATTCTCAACCGGGTTGAGCCCCCTTTCTGGTGGGCCGGGTTCAAAAATCCATCATTGCAGTTAATGGTTTATGGGGAACGAATATCTGAAACCAAACCGGAACTCAGTTATGAAGGAGTACAATTGGTTTCATCTTCTTCCGTTGAAAATCCGAATTATCTCTTTCTCGATCTGAACCTCTCTTCAACCGTAAAACCGGGGAAGTTTGAGATCCTGTTTAAACAAAACGGGAAAACCATCGTCAGTACAACATATGAACTAAAAGCGCGGGAAAATGGTTCATCCAAACGCATCGGATTCAACAGCTCCGATGTCATGTACCTCATTATGCCTGACCGGTTCGCAAATGGCGATTCGACCAATGACTCAAAAGCTGATGAACTGGAAAAGGCAAACAGGAAGGATCCTAACGGCCGTCATGGAGGAGATTTAAAAGGGATACAGGATCATCTGGATTACATCCGGGACAATGGGTATACCGCGCTCTGGGTCAATCCGGTACTGGAAAACAATATGGCGCACGTATCCTATCATGGCTATTCGACAACCGATTTTTATAAAGTCGACAGCAGGTTTGGCACCAATGCCGATTATCAGCAGTTAAGTGCTGAGGCTAAAAAAAGAGGGATCAAGATGGTAATGGACATGATTTTCAACCATATTGGTCTAAGCCATTGGTGGATGAAAGATATGCCAATGAAAGATTGGATTAACGGATATCCAAACTATTCCATTACCAATCACAAAAAAGCGACCGTTCAGGATCCTTATGGATCGGTTATTGATGCCAAAGAATTTACTGACGGATGGTTTGTTCCCAGCATGCCGGATCTTAACCAACGAAATCCCTATCTCGCCAATTATCTGATCCAGAATTCGATCTGGTGGATTGAGTATGTCGGTCTCGACGGGATCAGAATGGACACCTATCCTTACCCAGACAAACAGATGATGTCCAACTGGACCAAAAAAGTTATGGAAGAGTACCCAAATTTCAATATCGTTGGTGAAGAATGGAATATCAATCCCGCCGCAGTTGCTTTCTGGCAAAGGGGGAAAATAAATCCCAACGGATATACCTCCTATCTTCCAAGTCTTATGGATTTCCCGATGCAGAATGCCCTGGTCAAGTCGATGACTGAAGATTCGGGGTTCAATCCCCTTTATGAAACATTATCATTGGATTATCTTTATCCAAAAGCAGACATTCTGGTTATTTTTGCCGAAAACCATGATACAGAACGTTATTTTTCAGCCATCAACGGAGATATTCCAAAATCGAAGGCAGCAATGATCTTTTTAATGACTACCCGTGGAATCCCTCAGGTTTATTATGGCGAGGAAATTTTAATGAAAGGATATAAGCGGGATGGAGACGGATTACTTCGGAAAGATTTCCCGGGAGGTTGGCAGGGTGATCAAATCAATGGTTTTAATGGAACCGGCCTCACATCAGATCAGTTGGACTTTCAGCAATTCTTGAAAAAACTGGTCAATTGGAGAAAAATGAAAAACCTGATTCATAACGGATTGCTGAAACATTATTATCCCAAGGACAATATGTACGTCTATTTCCGGTATAATGATCAGGAATCGGTAATGGTTATTCTGAATATGAATAGTGAAGATAAAACCCTTAATACAGTTCGGTTTGCGGAATCACTTCAGGGGTTTACTTCTGCGAAAGAAGTTATGTCGGGAAAAACAGTTAATGATTTGAATAACATCGTTATTCCAGCAAAAACCTCGATGATTCTGGAGTTAAAATAGATTTTCTTTCCGCCTTGACAGGATTTGAAACCCTGTCAGGGCAGAAAGAATTAAAAAAGAGGCCCGTCACCGGGCCTCTCTGAAAATATATAGGGTTGACAAAAATTATCCGCACTTGGAAGATCCGCAATCCTGGCAAATCAGACATCCTTCCTGGTATATCACATTTGCAGAACCACAACCTTCACATTTAGCATCTTCTGCCGCAGTTCCATTGGGAATATATTTCTTTAAGGCGCGGGCAACCCCGTTTTTCCAGGTATTGATCGACTCTACATCAAATTGTAGACTAGTAACCAGTTCAACCACTTTCTGAATCGGCATACCATGGCGCAAAACACTTGAAATCAACTTTGCATAATTCCAGAAAATCGGATTAAATTTAAAAGATAGTCCTTCAATAGTTGTTTTATACCCTCTGGAGTTCCGGTATTGAAAATCGTAACGCGATTGGCCCAATTCATCGCGGCTCTTGATGATCCAACCTTCAGTGACTGAGCGCGGTAACAGAATACCATCTTCATCATCAGCCAAACCGGTGAAGATCTCATATGGTTTACCATCGATCAATCCAATAAAAGCAATCCATTTCTCTTTGTTATTTTGAAGTCTGACGATATCCGCATCAAGGATTTCGGGACGTTTTGTAGGGAAAATTCCATCCTTAGTTTTGTCTTTGGTAGAGATCAGTACCCCGGAACGAGATCCCTCCCGGTAAACGGTAACCCCTTTACATCCACTTTCCCATGCTGCAAAATAAAGTTTATTTACCAATTCCTCGGTAGCCTCTTCGGGCAGGTTGATAGTAACCGAGATGGAATGATCGACCCATTTCTGAATTTGTCCCTGCATCCGGACTTTTGATAACCAATCGATATCATTCGAGGAAGCTTTATAATATGGGGACTTGGCAACCAATGCGTCCAACTCTTCGTTTGAGTAATTCCTTTTAAGCTCGAATCCATTCACTTCCATCCAGGTTTTAAACTTATGGTGGAATACCATATATTCTTCCCAACTGTCACCCATATCGTCTATAAAATCGACCCGGGAATCCTTATCATTGGGATTTACTTTTCTCCTGCGTTTGTAAACAGGCATAAAGACTGGCTCTATACCTGAGGTCGTTTGGGTCATAAGACTAGTTGTCCCGGTTGGGGCAATGGTCAGCAAGGCTATATTTCTGCGTCCGAACCGTGTCATGTCTTTATAAAGTTCAGGATCGGCCTGTGCCAGCCGTTGGACAAACGGATTATTTTTTTCCCGTTTCGAATCATAAATAGGGAAAGCACCACGTTCCTTGGCAAGCATTACAGAGCCGCGATAGGCTTCCAAAGCCACAATTTTGTGCACTTCAACCGAAAATTCAACCGCTTCTTCAGATCCGTAACGCAATCCTAGTCCTGCAAGCATATCTCCTTCTGCAGTGATCCCAATTCCGGTACGACGACCATCAACTGCCATTTTTCTGATCTTCTCCCAAAGATTGATCTCAACTCTTTTAATTTCTGCCTCTTCCGGATCATGGATGATTTTACTATAGATTGCATCAATTTTTTCGAGTTCCAGATCAATGATATCATCCATTATTTGCTGTGTTTGTCGGATGTGCTTACGGAACAGATCAAAATTAAATTTTGCATTCTTGGTGAATGGTTCATCGACGTACGAATACAGGTTCAGAGCGATTAATCTGCAGCTATCATAAGGGCAGAGAGGGATCTCCCCGCATGGGTTGGTTGAAACTGTTTTATAACCCAGATCAGAATAACAGTCTGGAACCGATTCCCTGATGATGGTATCCCAGAAAAGAATTCCGGGTTCAGCTGATTTCCAGGCATTGAAAACAATCTTTTCCCATAATTTAACCGCTTCAATATCCTTGGTATAGATCGGATTCGTGCTTTCAATGGGATATTTTTGATGATAGGTAGTTTTGCTCCGCACAGCCTGCATAAATTCGTCATCAATTTTTACCGATACATTTGCTCCCGTAACTTTCCCTTCATCCATTTTGGCATCAATAAAATCTTCAGAATCAGGATGTTTAATGGAGACAGAAAGCATCAGTGCACCACGTCTTCCATCCTGAGCTACTTCACGCGTTGAATTTGAAAACCGTTCCATAAAGGGGACTATTCCGGTTGAGGTCAGTGCAGAGTTCTTTACAGGAGATCCTTTGGGACGGATGTGTGAAAGATCGTGGCCTACTCCGCCTCGTCGTTTCATCAATTGTACCTGCTCCTGGTCGATCATAATTATTCCACCGTAGGAATCAGCCCCATTACCGACAACAAAACAGTTGGATAATGAACCCACCTGAAAATCATTTCCAATTCCGGTCATTGGTCCTCCCTGCGGCACAATGTATTTGAAATCCCTGAACAATTCAAATAATTCATCTTCTGTCAGCGGATTGGGGTACATCTTCTCAATCCTGGCAATTTCCTTGGCCAATCTGCGATGTAGATCATCAGGAGTCAATTCAAAAATATTACCGTAAGAATCTTTTAGTGCATACTTATTGACCCAAACCCGGGCGGCAAGATCGTCACCCTTAAAATATTTAACAGATGCTAAGAATGCCTGATCCGGTGTGTAGGTCGTGGGAACATCATCTTTTTGCGTGGGGGTGATCTGTTTTAATTCCATCGTTCTTATTATTAGGTTGATTTAATTGGATTTAATAATGATTATAAACCGACATTTCTGTTTAGGAAATATACAGATGTATTGTAGTTTCTGATTACAATTTTATTACAAAATATAAAAAGTTATCAACTTTATTGTGTTAGTTAACTGTATTTCAGCTAACTAAATATTTTCAAATTGAAAAATGTTTACAAAAAAATAATTTTTAAAAATATCTGATTTTTCCGGAATGTAAAGATTACAAGACATTAAGCCATTCCGATCTAAGGAGAGGGAGAGAAGGAGAGACTGAGAGGTATTGATTAATGAAACAGGTATTTCACAATCTCTTTTGATGCACCACGGTTTTTATTGACATAGCTGCAGGCTATATTCGATGCCTTGAGAAGCTTTTCCGGGTTTAAGCGGAAACTCTCAATTTGTGCCTCAAGATCTGCAGAATCATTTATACAGCTTGCAGCTCCTAATCTCAGCATATCGTATGCTTCCTGAAATTTATGATAGTCGGGGCCGAAAATCACCGGGATTCCATATACTGCGGGCTCAAGGATACTGTGAATTCCAGAGGTAAAACCACCCCCTATATATGCCAACATTCCATAACGGTAAATAGAATTAAGATAACCATAGCCATCAACAATCAGGACATCGGCTTTGGACAACTCCAGGTTGGATGCGGAGGAATAAAAGGCGAAGTTTTTTTCCAGGGCATTGCAAATTCGTTCCAGCGTTTGAGGAGTCACTTCGTGAGGGGCAATAACGAATTTTAAACCCGCAGAACTCTTATTTACAAAAGGGATAAAGCGATCCTCGTCTTCCTTCCAGGTGCTTCCGGCTATGATTGCCTTTTGATCACCACAAAATATTTCGAGCTTTTCTAATCTGGGTGCAGCATCTGCAATTTCACCTACCCGATCCAAACGGGTATCTCCAGAGATAGAAACATTATTGAACCCAAATTTATGAAGGATATCAAATGATTCCTGATTTTGCACAAAAATATGCTCGTAAGTAGCAATTGCCTTGAGATACCATTTACCCCAAGGTTTAAAAAAAACCTGGGATGGACGAAAAAGTGCAGAAAAAATATAGGTGGGAATTCCCTCTTCTTTTAATTGAGACAGGAAGTTGTACCAAAACTCATATTTGATAAAAAAGACTTTTTGGGGACGGACAATATCAATAAACTGAATGGCATTTTTTTTGGTGTCCAGGGGGAGATAAAAAACATAATCTGCGTAGGAATAGTTTTTTCGCAACTCGTATCCCGAAGGAGAGAAAAAAGTGAGTAAAATCTTGTATTCAGGAGAAAGATTTCTAATCGCCTCGATAACAGGCATTCCTTGCTCAAATTCTCCAAGAGAGGAAGCATGAAACCATAAAATTGGTTCACCGGGGATAATCGTTTCTCGTAACCTCTTGAAGATATCTTTGCGACCAGCGATCCATTTTCGGGCTTTTTCGTTTCGTATCGAAACGATCTTAACCAACAGGTAATATCCAAATATTCCTAAGTTATAAAGCCACCTCATTTTATATAGATTTTGCCAGACAAATGTATTTCATTTAGTGAAATAAATAAAACGAATAATTTTTTATTTATCAGGTTGATATCCAGAATCATCCAATAAAATAAGCTGTAAAGAAGCTTCAACTGCCAACTGATCGCATCGTTCATTCTCAGGAATGCTTGCATGACCTTTTACCCAAATGAATCTTACGCGATGCCTTCTGTATACTTCCAAAAATCTTTTCCAGAGATCACTGTTTTTCTTCCCCTTAAAACGGATTTTTACCCAGTTAAATATCCAGCCTTTCTCAACTGAATCGGCAACATATTTTGAATCAGTATAGATTGTAACCAGGCTAGGGATAACCTTAAGTGCTTCAAGCCCTACAATGGCTGCCATTAACTCCATCCGGTTATTGGTGGTTAGCTGAAATCCCTGTGACAGTTCTCTCCGATGTGATCCCGACATTAAGACAACACCATACCCTCCCGGACCGGGGTTTCCACGCGCAGCTCCATCAGTATAAATAGTGATTTCGGGTAATTCCTGTTGTCCCATTCTTTTAAATAAAAATTGAAAGACCGGTTGATTTGCCGGTCTTTCATTAGAATTAGTTTTATTTATTGGTAAATTATCCTTTTCAACAATTTACCAGAATTTCAATTTCATTTTATGGTCGACCTGGTTAGCGGATCAGTTTCATCTCATTCACCAGCTGACCTGCACCTGCAAATTTATCGATAGTCCATAAAACAAACCGGATATCTACACAAATACACTTTTGTAAATCGGGCTCATAAGCTATATCGCAACTCATGGCCTCCCAATTGCCGTCAAATGCAATACCAACCAGTTCTCCATTTCCGTTAATAACCGGGCTCCCTGAGTTTCCACCTGTAATATCATTATTTGAAGTAAAACAGGTATGTATTGAGCCATCCTTATCTGCGTATGGCCCGAAGTCTTTGGCATTGTACATATCGACCAACTTTTGTGGAAAATCGAAATCGACATCTCCGCTGATCCCCTTCTCTACATATCCTTTCAGAGTAGTAAAGTAACTATAATATGTGGCATCATGAGGCACATATCCATCAACAGTGCCATAGGTCAGTCGCATGGTGGAATTCGCATCGGGATAAACTGATTTGTCTTTGTTCATTTCATTCAGACCGGCCACAAATAATCTTCTGGCTTTTTCAAGTTTGGAAGTTGTCTTGCTAAGATCATGAGAAATCGTATTCATTGTTTCAAACATCGAACGCATTGCAGTGAAAGCCATATCCTTATCCAGCACTTTACTGCTTGGTTTATTCAGAAAGGATTCCAATCTTGCCTGATCAGCAAAAATTGTTTTTGCAAACAATTTCCGGGCATAGGCATTAAAATCTCCTCTGAATTTTGATTCTATCTCAGCGATAAAACCTGGAATATATTTTGAATTAACCTTTTGGGAATATAATTTCAACAAAGAAGCGACAATTTTTTGATCGGTACTTGAATCATAATCTTTAAAATACTCATCCAGTGACCCCCTTAGTTCAGTGACTGCGGATTTAATTTTATCCTTATCGGTACCTTTCAAAGCCTCATCGAGTGAAGAGGCCTTTGCTGCGAAAGCGAAGATTTCGGCCCCCCTGAGCAATGCCTCGCGGGAATATTCCAAAGCAATTTTTTCATCCCGGCTTGTAAATGCCATATTTATTGTATCAAGAGCACTACCATATTTGGCTTTTCTCTCAGGAGTCTCGTTCGCCCATCTCAGAAAATCTTTTTCAATATCCTGTTTCTTCCCGATTATATTAAGCGCTGTAAGCCCTTTGTTCTGTCCTATTGAATACTTATAATAGTTTGAACTTCTGGCAAATTTGGAAGCATATTGTATCCTGGCTTTCTGACTGGTAGCCATATAATCCTTGATAATGTCAAGTTTGACTTCCCTTGCGGCTATCCGCACCTCATTTACAACTTCCATCGTATACTTTACTTCATTGGATGTCCGGTAACGGGTGGTAGTACCGGGATATCCCATAACCATGGTAAAGTCATTTTTATCGATTCCCTTTAATGAAATAGGGAGGAAATATTTAGGGTGGAAAGGAACATTTTGTTTGGAATATTCAGCAGGTTTACCATCAGGAGCACAATATACCCGGAACATGGAAAAATCGCCGGTATGGCGGGGCCACATCCAGTTGTCAGTTTCTCCGCCAAATTTTCCAATTGACTGTGGTGGAGTTCCTACCAGCCTAATGTCTTTAAATGTTTGAGATACAAAAAGGAAGTATTTATTTGATTCGAAAAGACTTCTGACACGCGTTTCGTAACCCGATTCGCCTTTAGCTTCTTTCTCAATTTTTGCAGCTGCCTCTCGCACTTTGGCTGTACGGGTTTGATCATCCATGTCAGCGGTAACATTTTTAAGCACCTGGTCGGTAACATCCTCCATCCTAATCAGAAAAGTCACTGTCTTACCCGGATTTGAGAGCTCATCTTCACGTTTCATCGCCCAGAAACCATCCCGAAGATAATCATGCTCAACGGAACTGTGGGCCTGAATTTCTCCAAATCCACAATGGTGATTAGTTAAAAGTAACCCGTCGGCTGAAATTATTTCCGCTGTGCATGAGCCATGGTCAAGGGCTACAACAGCATCCTTTAAACTTGAGTGATTAATGCTGTAAATTTGTTCAGCAGTCAGTTTACATCCTAATGAAGTCATCTTCTGGATATTCAACTTCCCAACAAGCGAAGGAAGCCACATTCCCTCATCGGCTTGAGCTTTAATTGTTAAAACAACTACAAAAACAAGGAGTGCGATAAAACTGTTCTTCATTAGGATATTATTTATTAATGATCAATATAAGGACTAAGGAATTGAAATATTCAGTATTTTCCAGATCCTCACCAGGCGTTTATTCTGCAATGTTCATAAACGCGAATCAAGTGGATTTGTCTTAATTTAATTTTGCGGCAAATGTAACTTTATTTATAAAATTACCTATTGAATAAAACTCATAATATATCTGTTTTATTGAAACTTCTGCATAAATGTTAAGACATTTCTTTCCAGGGATGGTTCTCCAGACAAGGCTGTTATAAAAGCACTGCCAATTATTGCCCCATTAGCGTAGTTTGAAGCTCTTTCAAATGAAGCCATATCTGAGATTCCAAATCCAATTAATCGTTTGGAGTTCAGTTCCATTTTTTGAATACGCTCGAAATAAATGATTTGTTCATTGCCGACTGATTCTTTCGCCCCCGTAGTTGATGAGGAGGAGACCATATAAATGAATCCTTTGGAGCAAGCATCAATTTTCCTGATCCTCTCTTCCGGCGTTTGCGGTGTAATTAAGAAGATATTACTCAAAGAATTTTTTTCAAAATAAACTTTGTATTCTGCTTCATAAATCTCCAGTGGAAGATCTGGTATAATCGTTCCATCAATTCCGGTTTCACTGCACTGCTTACAAAAATTCTCGATCCCATATTGCATTACCGGATTAAGGTATCCCATTAAGATCAATGGAATTGAAACACTCTTCCGGATCTCTTTCAATTGCTGAAATAACAGATGAATAGTCATTCCATTCTTTAATGCAATTTCGGAGCTTTGCTGAATCACCAGACCATCGGCCACAGGATCGGAAAAAGGCATTCCAATTTCAATCAGATCCGCCCCATTGAGCTCCAGTTGAGAGATAATCGCTTGTGTATCATTCAGATTTGGGTATCCCGCAGTGAAATACACAGATAGTATATTTTTGTCTTTTCTTTGAAAAAGTGATATAATTCGATTTTCCATGATTAATTGATTTTGACATACTGATGCCGGTAACGGCTGAAAATGAAAAAATTATTTAAGGGATTGGTAATATTTCAGATAGGTTTCCATATCCTTATCGCCACGTCCTGAAATATTTACCACTATTATTTCGTCAGGTTTGAACTCAATCATTTCAAGTGCAGCTAATGCATGTGCCGATTCAAGTGCCGGAATGATTCCTTCTTTTTGCGAAAGATATAATGCTGCCTTTAATGCTTCGTCATCTGTAGCACTCAGAAATTGTGCTCTTTTGGTTATAAACAGATTGGCATGCATTGGCCCGATTCCTGGATAATCGAGTCCTGCGGAAATTGAATAAGGTTCGATAACCTGCCCATCTGCAGTCTGCATCAGCAGACTGCGGCTCCCATGCAAAACACCGGGTCGGCCGAGTTGGGTGGTAGCTGCTGATTCCCCGGATGCAACTCCTTTCCCGGCAGCCTCAACAGCTATCAACTTAACATCCGGATCATTCAGAAAATGGTAAAAAGCTCCGGCGGCATTACTCCCTCCCCCAACACAGGCGATTACATAATCCGGTGTCTCCCGACCGGTCTTAGCTTTCAACTGAACTCTGATCTCTTCACTGATCACCGATTGAAACCGTGCCACCATATCGGGATATGGATGAGGACCTACGACGGAACCAATAATATAATGAGTATCAACCGGGTTGTTAATCCAGTCACGGATCGCCTCATTGGTGGCATCTTTAAGCGTTTTACTCCCGCTTTGAACTGACCGGACCTCTGCACCAAGCATCTTCATCTTCTCAACATTAGGTGATTGCCTGGCAACATCTACCTCTCCCATATAAACGATGCACTCCAGTCCGGCCCTTGCACAAACAGTTGCAGTGGCAACACCGTGCTGACCGGCACCTGTTTCCGCAATAATCCGCGTTTTTCCTAATCTTTTGGCCAGCAGAATCTGACCGATTGTATTGTTGATTTTATGGGAACCTGTATGATTCAGATCTTCCCGCTTTAGGTAAATGTGTGTATTGTAGTGTTCGGAGAGACGATCGGAATAATAGAGTGGCGAAGGTCTTCCTGCATAATCTTCAAGCAACTGTCTGAATTCCTGTTTGAATGTACTGCTTTCGATAATCTCCAAATAGCAATTTTGCAGTTGGTTGATATTTTGATACATCATCTCGGGAATAAAGGCACCCCCAAAAGTGCCATAATACCCCTTATTGTCAGATTGATAATTCATTATATTGATTTTAAATTTGATTATTTCTTAAATCATTAATAAACGATTTAAGTTGCAAAATATCCTTCATCCCAGGTTCTGCCTCAAATCCGCTGTTAACATCAACCGCATACAGTTTCTCGTGGACTAAGCTTTTAATGTTCGGTATATCGGATAGATGAATTCCTCCACTTAAAAAAAAAGGTTTGGTCCCCTGATACTGCTTCAGCCTCTTCCAGTCAAACTTTAGACCGTTTCCACCACTCAAAACTCCCGCTGTATCGAAAAGGTAGTAATCACAGGCATTTTCATAAGGCTGAACACTCCCAAAATCGAATTCAGGTGAAATGCTAAAAGCCTTTATTACTGAAATATGCAGATCTCTAAGTCTTTGACAATATTCAGGAAGTTCATGGCCGTGCAATTGCACCATGTCAAGTTCGCTTATCCTGAATTTTTCAATCAGACTTTCGAATGGTTCATCCACAAAAACGCCGATCTTTCGAATAGATTTCGGAATAAGCAACTTAATTTCATCTGTGATTTGTTCACCGATAAATCGTTTTGATTGCGGATGAAAGATAAAGCCAATAAAGTCAGGATTGAGTTTAGTCAGTCTCCTGATATTTTCAGGATTACGCATTCCGCAAACTTTTATTTTCAGAGTCATCTGATCCAGATTTATTTAAAGTTTTAACCTGGAGATAAAATTAGTGCAAGTAAGAGTTGGATTTTCTGTCTTCATGAAATTTTCTCCCATTAGAAAACCATTAAAGCCACGACTGCGCAAATAATCAACTGTTTCTGGGTCACTTAAACCGCTTTCCGAGATTTTTACGACTTCAGCAGGCAGTTGACTGAGCAATTTAAGTGAGCGATCCATATCTACTTTGAAATCTTTGAGATTGCGGTTGTTAATCCCGATCATATCTACATTTTTATCAATTTTATCAATTTCACCTGCATCATGTAACTCAAGCAAAACTTCCATTCCCAGTTCATGTGTAATTGAGGTGAAACGGGAAATCTCCTTTTTCCTCAAAACAGCTGCAATTAACAAGATAACATCAGCATTTAGAAATCTTGATTCAAATAATTGGTATTCATCCACAATAAAATCTTTTCGGAGCATTGGAATAAAAGGATTGTGGGTACGTGCTGCTATAAAATCTGCAATGGACCCGCCAAAATAGCGACTGTCTGTAAGCACCGATATACCTGAGGCACCGGCATTTGCATATCCTTTGGTAACAATCTCCGGTTCAACCCGGTCATTGATCACCCCTATTGAAGGAGATCTTCTTTTGAATTCTGCAATTATCCCACTACTCCCGGGAACTAAAAGCCGGGCAGACAAGGAATTGCGATCAGCACTAAAATCGGTTTTAGACGCTATTTCGGTCACAGAAATAAGGTGCTTCTGCACCAGAACTTCTTTGTGCCGATTTGAAACGATTTCATCCAGGATAGTACTCATTGAAGGGAAATTAATTTTGTAAAAACGTTCAGTGCCTTTCCTCCACTCAAAGATGATTTGGCTTCTTCCAGGCACTGTTCCATCCCTTTTGGAGGGAAATAGGTCGAAAGAGCCATAGCTGCATTTGAAATAACTACAGAATTTTGAGGAATGGTTCCTCTTCCTTCCAGAATATTCTTAAAAATAGCTGCAGTTCCGGGAACATCTCCCGAGCCTGCCAATTCCTCCACCTTAACAGCTTTCATTCCCAAATAGTCAGGTGAATGAATCCTGTCCGATTTATTTGTAAGGACCTTAAAATCGCTGGTAAGGGAGATCTCATCATAGCCATCTAAACTATGAATTATCGCGTAATTAACGGTGCTCTTCTGGTAGAGATAATTATACATTCTGGCCAGTTCCAGGCTGAAAACTCCCACCACCTGATTTTGAGGTCTGCTGGGATTCACCATTGGACCAAGCATATTAAAAAAAGTCTTGAGTCTCAAAGCCCGGCGAACCGAAGCGACATTTTTCATCGCAGGATTAAATAGCGGAGCGTGCAGAAACGTAATTCCACATTGATCCAGTTCGGTTCTTAATCGATCATGATTATTCGAGAATTTATAACCCAGATACTCCATAACATTGGATGATCCACAACCAGATGAAGCCGCATAATTACCATGTTTGGCTACTGTTGCGCCTGCTCCGGCGACTACGAAGGCAGCCAAAGTAGAAATATTGAAAGTATCTTTTCCATCTCCGCCGGTACCGCATAAATCGATAGTATCAAAACCCGAGAAATCAACTGGAATAGCCGTTTTTAGCAATGCGTTCCGAAATCCTTCCAACTCGTCAATGCTGATTGTACGCATATTGAATACCGTGATAAAGGCTGCAATCTCGGCATCGGTAAGTTTACCACCGGTAATTTCAGTTAGGATATCTTCAGCTTCCTGTTTGGTTAACCTTTTATATTCAAAAAGGTAATTCAGAATCTCTCTCATATTTATAAAATTGAAGGTTGATGCAATCTATTTTTAAACTAATCATTAATTCTTCATTCTTTCATTTCTTCATTAATCTAATGCCTTACCCAGTTTTCAAGGATCTTTTCGCCAATAGGTGTTAAAATTGATTCAGGATGAAATTGAACACCCTGTATATCGAATATTTTGTGTTGAAGTGACATGATTCTACCTTCCTGATCTATACTGGTGACCTCTAGGACTTCAGGAAGCGATTCTTTTTCAACGATCCAGGAATGGTATCTTCCGGCATCAAAGGTTTCAGGAATATGATCAAAAAGGTAGGACTTGGCAACAACGGTTATGGGGGTAGCAATGCCATGAAGGACATCATTCATGTTTTGCAAAGTTCCGCCAAAAGTTTCTCCAATTGCCTGATGTCCTAAGCAAACGCCTAGCATTGGTTTTTTCCCGGCATATTCACGAATTACAGCTAGCATTGAACCGGCCTCTTCCGGCAGACCCGGTCCGGGGGAAAATACGATTTTATCATAAATCGCCGGTTCATCTTTAGCCAATTCATCATTCCGTCGGACTTCTACTGTTACCCCATCAAATTTTCTTAAAGCGTGAACAAGGTTGTAGGTGAATGAATCGTAATTATCTATAACTAATATTTTCATTTCCAGTGATTTTAATTTGTTTAATTTTAATCGGACTAGTCCATTACTTAATTTCCTTTGCCATTACTATCGCCTGCTTGAGAGCTGCGAGTTTATTGACAACTTCCTGCAATTCGCTCTCTTCGTCTGATGCAGCAACTATTCCAGCCCCTGCCTGATAAAAAAGGGTATTGTTTTTACACAGGAACGAACGAATCATGATTGCATGGTTGAACCCATTGTCAAACCCTATAAACCCGATACATCCGCCATAAAATCCTCTGTTCTGATTTTCATATTTATCTATCAGTTCCATCGCCTTAAACTTTGGCGCTCCCGAAAGTGTCCCTGCGGGGAATGAGTCACCCATCACACGCACCGGATTAGCTCCTTCAGGGAGTTTACCGGTAACTTTCGAAACCAAATGGATAACGTGCGAATAGAACTGAACTTCACGGAAAAGTTCCACCTTAACATCTGTCGCATTGCGACTCAGATCATTACGGGCAAGATCGACCAACATGACATGTTCTGCATTCTCTTTAGGGTCTTTCGAAAGCTTTTCGGCCAACATGCGATCCTGTTCGTCATTCCCGGTTCTTCGAAATGTCCCGGCAATGGGATTGATCGAAACTTTTCGATGATTGATCTGAAGTTGGGCTTCCGGGGAGGAACCAAATATTTTGTAATTCCCATAATCGAAATAAAATAGGTATGGCGAAGGGTTAATGGAGCGAAGGGCACGGTAAACATTAAAATCGTCGCCAAGAAATTGTTGCGAGAATTGTCTTGATAAAACTATCTGAAAGACGTCACCCCTGAAACAGTGCTCCTTACCTTTAGTGACCATCGCTTTATAATCCTCATCAGTAATATTTGAGCTTTCGCCATTAACAGGTTCAAAAGAGAATGTTGCGAAATTGCGACTGGTCAGTAAATCTTCAATGACATTCAAAGAAGAGGTTTCTCCCTCGAAAAGATTTTCAATCAATTGAATGCGATTCTGATAGTGATTTATTGCAATGATATAATGGTAAAAAGAGTAGTGAACCTCCGGAATTTCGTAAGCAGAATTCACCGGATGATTAAATTTGATCGTTTCAAAGTATTGAACACCGTCATAGCTAACATATCCAAAAAAACCATTTGCCGGGAGTCCGGACAAATTATGCTCTGAATTAAAACAGTTAAAAAATGCTTCCATTTCTTCTGCTAACTGCCCTGACCTGGTAATTCTTCCATTCTCTGTTTTACCATCAGGATATTTTCGGATTGTGTTGAATTGCGCAACCTCAATAGATGCCTCTGGTTTTAAACAGATAAATGAATAACTGTTTTCAAGGCTGTGATGATCGGAACTCTCAAGCAACAACGCATTTGGAAAAATATCTCTCATTTTGAGATAAACACTTACTGGGGTTACGGTATCGGCCAGGATCTCTCTGACACTGGTTTTAAATTTGTATGTTTTCATAGTTCTTTATTAATTAAAATTTTGAAAATAGAAAAACGGTTTATCGTGATCCGATAAACCGTTTTTCTTGCACAAGGCATTATCCAGGTTATTCATTCACGTTTGTAAATAGTATTCCTGCCAACGCCAGACCAGAATATTTTGAGAATTTTGCTTCATCTTTTTTTGTTAATTGAATTATTTCAAGAAGTACAGCTTAAAAATAAAAAATCCGGCTCACCTGTACAAGGTAAGCCGGATATATTTTAAAAAATACAATATGGCTTCACCTCTAACAGAGGAATGTGTTGCCCCACCAAAGCCATATTGATTTAAATGTATGCATCTTTAAAAATTTTCTTGCACAAAGAAAAACAAAAAAATTCATACAAGCAAAAATTTATCAAATTTTATTGGAACCTATTTTTATGAAAAATAAATGCTAAAAACAGGTAACAATTTTGAAGCAAAATTAACTAAGATGCATAAAGATGAAAACTAATCGATAAGGAATTATAATCCGGTAATAATTAGTACCATGATTATAACAATGCCATGTCTGTTTTTTTTTATTTTCGTTCTTTGATTAATGGATTGAATTTTTAATTCTGCCTGATCGCCTTATTTTAAAATCAATTTTGCCAGGAATAATCATAATATAGGATTATCTTGTAGTAAATTTGTAGACAGATTTTAAAGTTTTGCATATATTTACAGCAAAATTAATACAGTATATCTTTTAATGTTACGTAAATATTTTTTACTTAAAAGATGATATGTATTTCCGTGTTTTCTAAGCACGAATTACAATATAGCAAAAACTCTGAATATTTTGTTGAAAATGAAAAAGTATACCGATCAGGAAATTATTCAAGGTATAAAATCCGGTGAATCATTTGCGGTAAAATTTCTGGTCAGGGATTTTCTCCCCGTGATTAGGTATTTTATATCTAAAAATAATGGTAACGAGGAAGATGCGAAAGATATTTTTCAGGATGCTTTATTTATTATTATTGAAAAAATTTACAATAATGATTTAGTTCTTCAAGGAACATTATCTACCTATTTGTTTGCCATATGCAAGAATTTATGGCTAATGGCGCTTGACAAACAAAAAGCTGCTAAAAATTATGAACTACGTCGTTCAACTGGTCACAATGAAAATGATTTTACTGAATCTGTTGATACCGGTTTTTATGAGAATATTTTTAAGCAGTGTTTTGATTCAATGGACGAAGTCTCGCAGAAAATCCTTAAAATGTATTGGATGGAGATCTCGCCTGCTGAAATTGCCAGGAAATTAGGATACACATATGGGTATGTCCGTAAAAAGAAAAGTGAAAGTATGAAAGAATTAAAAAATCGAATTATTAGTCATACAGATTATAAAGAATTGGAAAGAAACCTAAATATTAAACAACCAATTAATAGATATTATGAATAATTATAATGATTTGATACTCCAGTACCAATCAGGTGAAATGACTATAAGTGAGCGAGAGAAGTTTAATCGTGATTTTCTTTTCAATATAGATTTGAGAAAGGAATTTTCGTTTCAGGAGAAACTTGATAAAGTCATGAAAAAGAACCTATTTCTGGAAAGTATTGAAAGTGATTCTGATCTGATCAAAGCTGAAATTCTAGCCCAAAAGGATATTGATAATTATTTAAGAAAGGGAGGAATTCTGAATAGTAAAAAGGTTAGTGAAACCTTCCAGGTTGAAACCGAAGTTGAAATCCGGAAAATAATTGCAAAAGCTGAAGTCGAAATGGTTTTGTCAGGAATTGATGATATATCAGAGGAATGGGTTATCGATTTTGAAAAACGCAAACCACTTCTGCACCGTGATATAGCCGCCCGGCAAATTGTTGATTATATCGGAAAGTCTGAAATTTTCAACCAAAAAGTCATTCAAATGCCTAATAATAGCCACAGTATCACCAGGAAAGTTGTATTCCAGGCTGTTGCAGCAGTATTTATCCTTTCGTTATTGCTTTTTAAAGCGCTTATTCCAACCTATTCCGGAGATTCTGTTTATAAAAATAATTACCAGCCTCTCGAAGCAAACTCCTATCAGTTGAGAGGAAGTACTCAGGATGTTGTTACAAGTAAATTACAAGAGGGAGTTAGTTATTATTTATCTAAGGAATATGATAAGGCCGAACTTGCTTTTGATAATTTGCGAAAGATGAATAAAAATATGCCTGAATTACTTCTGTTTTCTGGTCTTAACCAGATGGGACAAAATAATTTCTCTGCAGCAATCAAAACATTTAGTGATCTGATTTCTCATGAAGATCAGTTTGTTCCGGAGGCTCAATGGTATTTGGGATTGTGTTATATAAAAACCGGTGATCTGGTTAAAGCCCGTACATTATTGGCGACCCTATCTGAGACCGAAGGTTTTTATAAAGGGAAAGCTCAGTTAATCCTTAAGAACCTTAAACGATAAGCAAAGAAAGCAATAAGAATTAAACTTAAAAGAGCCGTGGAAAGAATAATCCACGGCTCTTTCCACAATTTCTTTTTTATGGGTGTAACATCACCTACAAGGGTATAGGCTGCCCAATATCTTGGATTTACAAATGACGGTGAAGTATTATTTATATAGTCAAGCTTAGCCAATCTTAATGCCGTATTTTTAGGCTTCCCATCTGAAAGATATTTGTAAAAATCACCCATAATTTTTGATCCGGCAATGTCCTCAACAGGCCAAAGCGTTTCTACAACAGATGGAACGCCTGCCAGAATGAAACTTCGCGCAAGACTCATCAAGCCTTCTCCGCTATAAAGCTTTCCGTTTCCTGTATTACATGCACTTAATACTACCATGGGCGATTTAATATTCATTTGTCCAATTTCATAATTATATAAACGATAATTCTTTTGTTGGCGATTGTCCGTATTGAATATTAAACTGGAGGTACCTGCATAGACAGTGTCCAGATCCGAATGCATCGCAAGATGAAGTATGGCGCCGCTGTTCATCTTTGATGTAAAGTTGGCAAGAGTAGCCTGGCCATCACTAAAGCTAATTCCGTTGAAATTATTTAGAATACTTTCAATTTCCCGGTTATTATTTTTTAATGATTTAAACGATCTTCGATCCTCAGATGTATTGTCTGAATAATCTGGAGCAAATCCGATAACTTTAGACCACAATTCAGGTTTTGAACTGTTCTTCCAAAGAGTATTGGTTGAGTATCCATATGAAATTGAATACTTCTTAATTAAATAATCCAATTCGGCATAATTAATCTTAGTTTTCGGCATCCATGATGTTAAAAATGTATCAAAAGGCAAATAAGAAAGACCTTCATCCGGAATAATAACCAGTTGTTTTCCTTGAATATATTTTTCCAGAGGTTGAATTAATACAGAATAGGCTCTAAAAAGCCGCTTATTCATTTTGTTATAATTAGTAATGCCCTTTTCTTCAGTTAATTGATTAGTTAATTGGGCTCTTAATCCGGTTAAATTCGCAGACAAAGTGCTGTCAACTAATTCTGTATGGCAAAATAGATCTTTTGGTGTAACTACAAACTCATATAACTTCCTTTCCCCAAGTCCTTCCGCATCAGAGTAGAGGTACTCAATTAAACTTTCATCTGGTTTCAAATTTGACTGTATCGTTTTTAGTTCAACAATTTTCCCTCTCTTTAATTGATCTGTAAATCGTGGATTGTCCCGATCAATAGTCTCTAAGTTCTTTTCCAGGGCCCTGTTTAAAATGAACAGCTGATCTTTCCAGTAAGCAAGCTTGACCGTATCTGGTTTTAAAATAGAAGATTCATTCCGGATTAGTGCATTGTATGCTGATATATTACTTTGGATTTCTTTCCCCTTAAACCGTAAAGAGTCAGATATTTCCTTATTCGAAAACGATTCGTTCCTGGAAATTTCGTACCTGAGTTCATTAGCCTTCGATTGTTGGACAGTTTGATAGGCAAGTTGCAAAAACTTCTTTTCGCTGGTGAGATTATAGAGCTTTAAAGCTGTTTCTATTGACTCTGTAAAAACATTTTTTTGCTTTTCATTAAAAGTCAATCTGGTTTCTTCATCCTGATAATCCACCCTGATTTGATTCGTCATCTCTATGGCAAGGCTGTTGGTATTCACACTTAAGATCAGAAAGTTGATTTTTTTTTCCTTATCCTGTTCTTTATCCGCAAGCAGTGCTAAGGCATCAGCCTTCGCCTGCAATACCCTCAACTGCCAAAGATTGACCGTAATTTCCTTCAGTGATGGATTAGTGTTAATGTCAAAATTATTAAAATCTTTTGAACCTGATACCAGGGTTTTCTGATAATAGATTAGCGCTTTTGAATAATCCTTGATAACCCAGTAAAAGTAGTCGCCCATTAATTGATAACAATTTGAGGTAAAGTGATTCTTTTCACCAAAACTGCTGAGGTTGATTTTCAATGCTTTTTGAATCGCAGAGAATGCCTTATTCTTTTCATTGACAGCCATTAGAAAGTTGCTATACTCAAGATAAACATTTGCCAGACTAGTTGAGGAACTTCTATCACCGGATTCCGACTGCTTTATACTGAGTTTAAAACATTTATCCGCCAGAAGTTTGTTCCCTATCTTTGTGTAAGTTATGGCCTGTTGCTTATATAAAATATCCTTCCCGGGTAAGTTATATTTGTTTTTTAAATAAGTACTTTTTTGAAATGCCCATAAAGCTTCTTTGAAATTGTTTAAATGATAATTTGCAATTCCCGTATTTAGATATAAAGAGGATATAGACTGTTGCTTGGATACCTCTTCCTGACTGCTTTCTGCAATAATTCGGATTGCTTTCTCACAGTAATCCAGCGCTTTGTGAAAATCTCCCTGCATGAGGTAGATATTCACTTTATTGCCATAAATTCTGATTAAAAATGAATTCTCAGGGAAATTGTTATTCAGGTATATTGATTCGGCTTTGTCATAATATCTTAGGGCCATCTCATATTGACCTAGGTTTTTGTATTGTATACCCAGGTTATTATTTATTGCGAGTTTTGTTGTTAGGGATAATTGGGTGTTAGAACTTAAGAGGCCAGACAAACATTTTACAGCTTCTTTAAGACGTCCTCCTTTTATAAAAGTATCGTATGCTGTAAAAACAGCTTTGACACTATCCTTTTCCGAATGTTGTGCAGTCAAATTAAGACTCAGAAAACAGAAAAATATAATAAAAATTTGTTTCAAATACTTCATGTCCGGAGATAAATTTGCCCCAATTATTCTCCGGCAAGATAAGAATTTGTTGATCGATTTTAGGATTGATAGAGATAGAAATTTTCTGATTTCTAATTATTTGAAATTTAATCCCTGGTTTTACTGGGCAATTGGCGAATATGAAAACTAAACAGAGTAAAAATAATACAATTGAAACCTTGCACATTCTGAAAAAATCGTGTGGCCGCAAAAAAGGCTGTACCTCTATAAGAAATACAACCTGTATATTAAAAAATATTTACAAGCAACTAAATTCCAGAAAGATAGACTAAATTAAGAAGCTGTTGTTACAACCGGAATTGATTGCTGATAACTTACCGTTACTAAAGTTATACTTGAAGCACTCATTGGAATCGGAAAATCTTCACCACCTGAGGGAGGGAGCGGAGGAATACCTTTGGGGCTACCACCACCTCTTAGATTATTCATTTCGATATTGTCCAAACTTTTAAACTGACCTTCTAAGCCTGTTTTTTTTGAGGATAAGGAATTTTTAGTTTTCATCACAGTTAATCTTTAGATTAAATTGTCTATTAATAGGTATTACTTCAAAGTTGTTACCTGGGAAAGAGAAATAAATCAATGAAATTATTGATAATTAGTAAAAAACAAAAGTACAAAATATATAGTGCTGATTTCGAATTACTTATTTATTTTTATAATTTTCTTTTTCTTTAAATAATTTTTAAAACTATTTGAATATTTAATTACTGGTGGTTTAGGTCAGTGTCTAAGACTATTTTTAACGTACTTTTACAATTCAGGAATTAAGATCTAACCATTATGAATTAAAGGATCGTGGTAGGTTTTATTGCTGAAATTTACCTGAACATCTATTATTGGATTAACCATGCAATTTCCTTTTTTCAGGCAACTTGACGCTATGGACTGCGGGCCTTCCTGCTTGCGCATGATTGCAAAGTATTTTGGTCGGAGTTATTCACTGCAGCAGGTGCGAAACCTTTCGCACACGACCCGTGAAGGCATATCAATGCTGAGTCTTAGCGACGCTGCCGAGAATTTAGGGTTTAGAACCAGAGGTGTGCGCATAACATGGGAACAGCTTAGAGATGAAGTGTCGCTCCCATGTATTGTCCATTGGAAACAAAATCATTTTGTAGTCGTTACTTCAATTACCCGAAAAGGAAAGTTCACACTTTTCTCAGGGAAAAAGGGTAAAGGCGATGTTGTTCATATAGCAGATCCGGCGCAAGGCCTGTTAAAATATAGTAAGTCTGAGTTTTTAAATTGTTGGTCCGAGCACAGCAAGGAAGGTGTGGCGTTGTTGATAGAGCCGTCTCCCGGGTTTTATAATGAAGAGCCTGAAAACGAGAATGTAAAACGATATAGTTACTTATTTAGCTATTTACGGCCATATCGTAAATTCATTATTCAACTGCTTCTTGGGATGTTAACAGGAAGTTTTGTGAGCATGATTTTCCCATTCCTGACCCAATCGATTGTTGATTACGGCATAGGCAACAGTGACTTGAGTTTTATTGGATTGGTATTAATTGCTCAACTAGTGCTGACTTTCGGCCAGACAGCCAATGAGATGATCCGAAACTGGATTATGCTGCATGTCACTACCAGAGTTAGTATTTCCCTGATCTCCGATTTTCTGATCAAACTGATGCGATTACCAATTTCATTCTTTGATTCCAGGATGATAGGAGATATCATGCAACGAATGGGTGATCACAGTAGAATTCAGACTTTTCTTACCAATTCACTTGTCAATATCTTGTTTGCTACCATTACTTTGGTGATTTATACTGTTATAATGGCCACCTATCATCCGGGTATCCTGCTGGTATTTTTTATTGGAAGTATCCTTTATATCGGATGGGTTTTGCTATTCCTTAAAAAGCGCAGAACACTTGACTACAAGCGCTTTCAGCAAGCATCTGCAAATCAAAGTAATATTGTTCAATTGATCACAGGAATGGCTGATATAAAACTTAATAATTGTGAAAAACAAAAACGCTGGGAATGGGAGCGGATACAGGCTAAATTATATAAAGTAAATATTAAAGGGCTTCTTCTTAATCAGAACCAGATGGTCGGAGGAACTTTTATAAATCAGACCAAGGACATTATTATCTCTTTCATGACTGCCAGGGCTGTTGTTTCCGGAGATATGACTCTTGGGATGATGATGGCTGTACAGTACATTATCGGGCAGTTAAATGCACCTATTCAATTGTTTATTGGTTTTGTACAGTCAGCGCAGGATGCTAAAATATCTTTGGAAAGATTAGGCGAAATTAACAATAAAGAAGATGAGGAAGATCCAGGTAAAATGCAAATAAACCAGATACCCCAGGGGAAAGATATTGTCTTGAAAAACGTTACTTTTCAATATGAAGGCCCTGGATCTCCAAAGGTTTTGAAGGATATTAATCTTGTGGTCCCCGCGAATAAGATTACTGCCATAGTGGGATCCAGCGGAAGTGGAAAAAGTACACTTGTAAAACTGATTCTTGGCTTCTATAAACCTGTTGAAGGAGATATATCGTTGGGTGGAGTTAATCTGGATCGCTACAGTCAGCAGCAATGGCGTAAAAGTTGTGGAGTAGTATTGCAGGAGGGCTTTATTTTTTCCGATTCTATTGCCGGTAACATTGGTATTGGAGATGAAATTCCCGATTCTGGTAAGATTGAAAGCGCGGTTAATTCTTCTAATATCGGATCTTTTATTGAATCACTTCCATTGGGTTATGCCACCAGAATTGGCAGTGATGGACATGGATTAAGTACAGGTCAAAAGCAACGGATTCTGATTGCCAGATCGATATACAAGAACCCTGATTATCTCTTTTTCGATGAGGCAACCAATGCGCTGGATGCTAAAAATGAGTTGATAATAATGCAGAACCTGATTCAGTTTTTTAAAAACCGAACTGTAATAGTTGTGGCACATCGATTAAGTACCGTTAAAAATGCAGACCAAATCATTGTTTTGGAGGAAGGTGTGATTGTTGAGAAAGGAACACATACAGAGCTGGTTGAAGAAAAGGGAGTCTATTTTAAACTTATTAAAGACCAGCTTGAACTAGGCAATTAATTTCAGTTCGATAAAATACTTTATTGAATCACTAAGTATCATCATGACAGAGAAATCAAATTTAGAGACTTATTTGGAAACTCATAGTGAAGAGGTCCAGGATATTATGTCATCTATTCCAAATCATGTCATCCGGTGGGGGTTGACTATTATTTTTATTGTATTTGCAATTCTGGTTGTCGGAAGTTATTATTTCAAATCGCCTGAGATCATCAGTGCTCCTATGGTATTAACAACAAAAAATCCACCTGTTTCATTAATCAGCAAATCTACCGGGAAAATTGACCGGCTATTTGCAATAGACGGCCAGAATATTGAGGAGAAAGGAAACATAGCTTTGATCAACAATCCCACCGATTTCTCTCATTATCTAGTACTTAAAAAAGAGTTGGCAGATTGTTCACGAATTCAGGATTGGGATAATCAGGTTTTTGCAATTGATTTATCAGAACATCTTATCCTGGGTGAGTTGCTGACCACTTACGGCCCATTTTTGAAAAACCGGAATAATTTTAAACAATATCTTAGCCAAAACTTTCTTCCTCAAAAGATTGAATTAATCAAAAAGCAAATAATTAAGCACCAGGAGTATTACCAGGCTTTATTGCATCAAATGGAAATTCAGCGAAATGATCTGGTCTTATCTGAAAAAAGTTTTCTCCGCGATTCTTCCCTTTATTTAAAAAAAATAAACAGCGAAGCGGAATATGACAAATCACGTCAGGTTTTTCTTTCAAAAAAGTCCGCTGTTGTTGGTTATGAAGCTGTACTTAGAGAAACTGAGTCTTCAATTTTACAAATGCAGTCAAATCGGGTTGAATTGGAAATGCAATATCAAAAAGAGTTATCAGATTTTCGGTTATTGCTGGACGAATCGAAGCAGAATCTTGAAAATGCAATTCATCAATGGGAAGAAAAATATTTGGTTTATAGCCCTATCAAAGGAAAATTGACCTTTACTTCGATATGGAGTATCAATCAGGAGGTCAAAACAGGTGAATTGATTGCAACTATTATACCGATTGAACCTTCTGCAATAATTGCAAAAGCAGTAATACCACCATCGGGGTTTGGAAAAGTTGAAGTTGGACAAAGGGTAAATTTGAAATTAAGCGGGTTCCCTTACATGGAGTATGGGATGTTAAAAGGAGTTATAAGGTCGATATCACTGGTTCCGGATTCAAGAGGTTATATTGCTGAAATTGAGCTTTCAAATGGAATGTCCTCATCCTATCACCGGGAAAATCTAAAGTTCATCCAGCAAATGGATGGAACTGCCGAGATTATTACCAAAGAAATGCGATTAATTACCCGGTTGATCAATCCTTTAAGGGCGTTTTTAGATAATGGGAAATAAGGTATCCGAAATAGGGTAACATTTGTTAATTCTTTCCTATAAACACTAGAATTCAGGAAAGGATTCAAAGCATGACCAGTTACAAATTTTTACGCTTTAAAGGAAATGATATTGATATTATCGGACAAAGGTGATCAGCATGCAGATCGTGTTGAATCAATTCTGCAACAAAATGAAGCAGAATATTCAAGATTGAATCTTGATGTCGATTCAGCAAAATCTATTCTTGTCCGAATAGAAGAAAACTCATTTAGAATAGAAGCTCCTAATTGCAGTTTCTCGACAAACCAAATTGACGCAGTGTGGAACAGCAGTACATATTTTGACCAATTCATTGAAAATGGAACCACTAAGGATCCGAATTATTTGATTTGGAAAGAGAAATGGAATAAAACACTTGGGGGACTTTTTTCTTCCCTGGAATCAACCAAATGGTTGAATTTCTATCAGGACTTTTATAACGAGAATCAGTTCAGTCAATTTGTTATTTCCAGGAATACCGGATTAAAATGGCCTTCTTATATTTGCTCAAACGACATTAATTACCTTAATAGTTTTTTTGAAACAAAGAAAGATCGTTTGCTTGAGCTTATGGATCAGGGATGTATAGAAAAATCCATTGGAGATTGCAGTGGAAATTGCGGCAGTAAATTAAATATATCAACGTCTGAGATTAAGTCCGAAATTAACTGTCCTCTAACCAGGAACAGTTATCTGGTGAGATGTAGTGTGGTAGGCAAAGAATACTTCATAGGTAAAATTAGGGCAAAAGTTGACAAGGATGGCAAAATCATAGAAAGTGTCACAAATAATTATACTGAAATACACCCTCCTAAAGAAATTAAAATTAGGGCAATTCAGATAATGAACGAGCTTAATCTTACGCATGGCGTTTTTGATTTCATTGTGACTGACGATTATGAATGGTTTTTTGATTCCTTAAACCCAATTGGGCAATACCAATGGGTCGAAGATATAAAAGGTAATGATATATCATCAAGCATTGCAAAATGGTTGATAATGAATAATTAAATAAGTACCGTGAGAGGATGCTTAGAATAACTGGTTAAGAAAGTTTCGTTTTAAAGGGGAGTATTGCAAATCTCCCCTTTTGCTTTGTACCAACCCCAATATACGCTGTCAACTATTATTTGCAATCTACCTCCAGGTAATGTCGTAATATTTCCTTCAATTGATGGTTAATAGTAACACTGGCAGAGACTGAAAAATATTTCTGAGAGCAGTTCGCTATGTTAAATTCTCGAATAATTTAACAATGAATTTCGAATTGAAACCTGGCCAATTTTTACGTAATAAACTTCCTTGAATCTTAAACGGCTTTGGATCCAAACAAATTTGCTCAAGATTCTGTAGACTCCGAATAAACTACTAATAATCAAGACTAATTCACTCATTTTATCACTATATTTGATAATTAAAGGTTTTATTTTGAGAAAAAGGAATCAGATATTAGCTGTCAGGATACTATGCTTAATAATTTGCATCTTATTGGGGATCCCATTTTGTGGTATTGGGCAACAGGATCCTGTGTATACTCAGTATATGAATAACCTGTTAACTATTCAGCCTGCTTATGCCGGAATCACAGACATACTAAATTTCACGGGTCTTTCTCGCGCTCAATGGATCGGATTTGATGGCGCTCCAAACACTAACACATTGACTATCTCGGGCCCAATTCCAAAATACAATATTGGACTTGGATTCTCAATTGTAAATGATTCCTGGGGTCCTGTAAAACAAAATGGGATTTATGCTGATTACGCCTTTCGAGTTAAGATTTCCGGCAATCAATTTCTCTCATTCGGATTAAAAGGGGGATTTAATACCTACCAGGCCAATCTTACAGATTTGACAATTATTCAAAATCCAGATTTGGTTTTTGCCTATGATATTAAATTTAAGTTTCTTCCAAATATGGGAGTAGGGATATTATGGTTTAGTGACCGATTTTTTTTAGGAGCCTCGTCTCCCAAAATATTACAAAACAGCGTCAAAAGCGATGATGGTGCGAATGTCTACCACGAAGTCCGCCATTTTTATGCAATGGGTGGTTATGTGTTTTTTATAAATGATATCATTAAATTCAAACCAACGTTGTTACACTGTTGGGCAATAAATACACCTTTCTACATAAGTTACACAGATATTACCGCAAATTTATTGTTGTACGACCGGGTATGGGTTGGCGCTGCCTACAGGTTCAAGAATTCATACGGGCTTATCTTTCAATTCAGTGTCAATCCCCAACTCAAATTCGGCTACTCCTATGACCTGATGACCTACCGGCCAACCCAGGTTAATTCGGGTACACATGAGTTTATGATCAGTTACGATTTTGTCACTATTCGAAGGGCGCGCCATAACATCCCGAGATACTTCTAATCCTCTAAAAAGTATCTTAACTGATCGAGCATTATTGGAACATCATCAGGATTAACACCTTGTTTGATAAGATTTTGAACATCTTCGTCAAAGGCTTCCATAAAATCTTTTTCAGAACTGTCAGAATCGTTTATGCTTTTCTTGTAATATTTGAGTGCAGTTTTTCTGTTTCCCAGACACCATTGCACATGACCCATATTTAGCAGGTCATACTTGTTTGGATGATCACTTATTAAGCGATCATAATATTTCTCCGCCTGATCGATTCTGCCAAGCAGAAATAAGCACCAGCCAATAGGTCGCCATATTTTTTTATTTCCCGGAGAAAGGTATTCAACTTTATAATAGGTCTTCAGCGCCTGTTCAATAAGATTAAGCTCCATTTGACATTGTCCGATAGAAATCTGCAAAGTTAAATTGTCAGACTCTAAGATCTCAGCAAGCTGATAGTATTCAAGGGCTTTAGCCGATTTTTTTAAATTGCGGTAGCATAGGGCAATTTTTTTATAGTTCCAGAGTTTATTTTGATCAAACAAATCAGCTCTCAGGTAAGAATTCAGGGCTTTTTTATAATCACCCATCTTTTGGTAGCAAAAGGCTAATTTCTGAAGCATTTCAGCATCATCAGTCTCCTGAAGAAGCATTTCAAAAAGATCGGCAGCTTCGTGGAAATAATTCTTGGCAAAATTAAACTCTGCAATATTTCGCTGCATCTTCTGGTCCTCACCCAATAGCTTTGAAAAGGCAAATTTATTATGAAAGTCAAATTTCCAGGCAAATATATCTTCAAAATCAGCGTGTTGAGGATGAATCTTAAAGAACCGATATATATCCCTAATATACTGACTTATAATTATTTCAGCATTTTTATTTGGCGTCAGGAATGACCCATCCTTGGCAATTTCATCGAGTTGCTCAGCTTCAGCTTTTAATGAATCGGAAACCATCTTTTTATAATCAGGCGGAATATTCATAATACTAAAATAAAATGAATACTTATCTGAATTGCAAAGCATAGGAGATTTCATAATCAATTGCGTAAATGCAAGATCCTCGGTGGATTCTTTATTGATTGGATTTCTTAAAATTTCGGGGTGCTGAGGCGTAAACGGGAAAAACCAATTTGCCAGTTCACTAAAGAACGGGAAATGCTTAAGCATTAAAAATGAACTTAAAAATACATCTGCTCCTTCCATTTGCATTTCAGTTAATTCTTCCATTTTCCCCATTAATCCGGGGGCATCTTTTAATATTTCCTGCCAGGCAGGATTCTTATCTTCAGTTAATCCTTCCCCAAGCATGCTTTCAATGCTCAGTTTGTTTCGGAGATTTGGACTAAGTTTGATCATCTCCGGAAATATCTCATCCTGAAGCTTCCGCTGTATTTTCTCGGTTTCTTTACTCCGGATAAATTGAAGAATCGTTTTTTCAAAACCATACCTGAATCTTTTATTTTCCATAAAGATTTGTAACCTGCCTGTAATAGCATGGAAGAAAGGCATGCGTTGATCGTAATAATAAATCCCGATCACCAGACCGATTAATGCCCTTTGACTTACTTCCTCATCCTCATCTTCACAGGCATTAAAAAGAAGAATGATTTTATGCTCATCGAAATATCGCATAAGGCTGAGTGTGATAGCCGTTATAACCATTGATTTTTCGAAAGATGGTGAAGAATCATTTCTGAGGAATGATCCAAGGAATTGAATTTCATCCCCTGTTAGGCGGTCAACAAACCAAAAATGGTAAAATATAGTGAAGATCTTTTGTAAATGCAACTCTGCATCCAGGTAGATATCCGAAGATTCAGAGGAGGAATCACTAAGTAATGTCCTGAGTTCCTTTTGTATAGAATACTTCTCTAAATCATTGGAGAAACTTTCCAAATTGGTGATAAAGTGCTTGGCAAATCCTCTTTTTTTCTGATATTCAATAGTTTGTGAGAATTTCATCCGAAGGTTCTCATAGGTAATGTCTGAGAGCTCGAAGGTGGATATCAATAAATGTTCGTAAATCTTTTGCCTTTCGGGATCGTTGATTCCTTCAACGGTATATTTGAGCATAAATTTGTAATTTTGCTCCAGGCTACTATATTGTTCATGTAACTCCGCCAGACCGGTTCCTGAAATTAATTTTTCCAGCAGATCGAAAGCCGGCTTTAATTTTCTTGCCGATAGCAGGTTACAAATTTGGGTATATTTATCTTTTAACTCTTTTCCCGTCATCTTTGTCTTTCAGTTATATCATCAAATTTACAAGAAAAAACAGTGCCAAACAAGAATTCAGCCTGGTGTTTATTTTATCGCTGATGAATTTTTATCTTTATACAATTATAATTGGGATCAAACGTCATGAGTACACAATTTAGAAGTAAAGAAATAAGCTGGTTGTCCTTTAATGAACGGGTTCTTCAGGAAGCATCCAGACAAGAAGTTCCTCTGATCGAGAGGCTTAAATTTCTGGGGATATATTCCAACAATTTGGATGAGTTCTTCCGTGTTCGTGTGGCTATTTTAAGACGTCTTGCAATGGTTGGACAACTGACACTTGCCGAGGGTGGAAATCCGCGTGAAGTGTTGACACAAATTGAGGATATTGTCATCGAACAAAGTAATCGGTTTGAGAGAACATATAATCAGATATTGGAGGAATTGGCAGCAGAGAATATTTTTATTGTGAATGAAAACCAACTTAGCCCTGAACAGGGTGAGTTTGTAACACGATATTTTAAAAGAGAAGTCCGACCCCGGATAATGCCGATAATCCTCAAAAAGGGATCTAAGATACCCCTGCTGAGTGACGACGCAATTTACCTTGCCGTGGATATGGCCAAGAACAAGAAATCAGAATATGCCCTCATTGAGGTTCCGACTGACTCTCTTCCAAGATTTGTTATTATTCCTTCAAATGATCATTCGACTTATATTATTTTGTTGGAAGATGTCATTCGTTATGAATTGGATGACACTTTTTATATGTTTAATTATCACAAAATTAGTTCCTATATTTTCAAATTGACCCGGGATGCAGAGCTTGATTTGGATGACGACGTAGCTGAAAGTTATGTTAAGCTGGTTGCAAAAAGTATTGTCAAACGTGGGAATAGTGCCCTTGTACGCTTCGTTCACGAAAAGGAGATTCCGGATAATTTACTCTCTTTTCTGCTTACTAAACTGAATTTTAAGAAGGAGGATGTGGTAATTGGGGGAAGCAGAATTCATAATTTTAAGGATTTTATGGGATTCCCGCTTGTTGGAGCCGAACATCTTTACTATAAACCCATTAGTCCGGTCAGACATAAAAAAATAGTGCATGGTCAAACCTATTTAAATAGCATTAGTAAAAGCGACATTTTATTTCATTTCCCATATCACTCTTTTTTCCATTTTATTGATTTATTGCGCGAAGTCTCCATTGACCCCAAAGTTACCGAAATTAAAATTACCGGTTACCGGATGGCTCATAATTCGCATGTAATTAATGCATTAATTAATGCAGCAAGAAATGGTAAAAAAGTGACTGTTGTACTTGAACTTCGGGCCCGCTTTAACGAGCAGGATAATATTGAATACGGAAATATGTTGGATAAGGAAAATGTAAAAGTGATTTTGGGAGTTCCTGGTTTGAAAGTGCATTCCAAATTGTGCCTGATAATGCGAAAAGAGGATAAGGAGTCGAAGAAGTTTGCACTGGTAGGCACGGGCAACTTTAATGAAGTAACTTCCAAAGTATTCTCCGATCAACTGTTATGCACTACCGATCCTAATATTACACGTGAAGTTACGCGTGTTTTTGATTTTTTTGACCGTAATTACAAGATTAGCAGATTCCAACACTTACTGGTTTCACCGTTTACTATGCGGAAAAAGATTGTGTCGATGATTAAACAGGAGATAATCAATGCAAAGGCGGGAGTTGAGGCACGGATTTATTTGAAGTGTAACAATATGGTTGACGTTGAAATTATAAACAGAATCGAGGAGGCAGCAAGATGTGGTGTGGATGTCAGGCTAAACATCAGGGGGATGTTTTCGATGTTTACTTCTAATTCGGATGGGAAGCTGGATATTCCTGCAATTGGAATGATAGACAGGTATCTGGAGCATTCGAGGTTATTCTATTTTTTGAATGGAGGAGAGGAAAAAGTTTATATTTCGTCTTCAGACTTTATGACTCGTAATCTTGACAGAAGAGTGGAAGTGGCTGTACCTATTTATGATCAGGAAATCAAAGAAGAGCTGATCGATTTTTTCAATTTGCAATGGCAGGATAATACAGCCGCCAGGATTCTCGATAACGACCTGAATAATGTTATTAAAAATCAGGATAAATTGCCTCATGTAAAATCTCAATTGGCATTTTATGATTATCTCAGGGAAAGAAATGTCAGAGATTAGAGATGATAAAGCTGTAGGGGAAGAAATATTCAAAATTGGAGTCCATGAAATTGAACTCTGGAAAAGAGCTGTTATAGCTGATCAAAAGCTTTTTAAACAGCTATACGGATTCATTTATTCGGGTAATCATCGTTTATCCTGGCGCTCATGTTGGATTATTGACAATGCTTCAGCAGATTGCCCCGAATTGCTTACAGACAAACTGCCGGAGATTATTGGAGCGCTTATGTCAACAAAGGACGGATCTTTGAAAAGGCATTTTACCCGCATATTATCGCGATATGATATTCCGGAAGATTACATTGTTGTTTTAGTCAACAAATGCTTTGAATTACTTCTTCCATCTGAACCTGCAGCAGTTAGGGTGTTTGCGATGCAGGTTCTTTTTAATATCGCTATCCAATTACCTGATATTAAGGGAGAATTGATTTCTGTGATTGAGAATATGAGGGAAGAGGGAGGCTCTGCAGGTTTTATCAACCGGTCAGGGAAACTGCTTCAGAAACTGCGCTCCTAATGATTCATAAAGGTGCTGAAAAAGGCTACTGAAGTTACTCCCCAGATTAGGATTGAAAGAAGCATATACGGGATAAAGTGCTGATTATGTTTGAAATACTTATTGCCTAACAATGCTCCTACCGGAATTGAAAGAATTACAGGAGACAATATTACGAGTCCCCAAATCCCGAATCGTTTACGCATTCGGACAATTATTTTATTCCTCTTTGTAAATTTTCTGGCAATGATTCGTTTTGCCCGTCTGCGGGTTAACCACATTTCAAATCTTACTTTAAATTGAACCGGAGTGAAATGGTAAACTGCAGGCCATAATAATTTCAACTCCTTAAACATGAATCCAAAGAAATAATAATAAAATAAGAATCCCAAGATTCCTCCTGCCTCCATGAAAAATATAGTTTCCCATTCATTAAGCTTAAGGCCATATGAATAGGGCGTTGCCCAGAAATATTTGATACTGGCAACAAGAAAAACGCTTAGCACTTTAAGGATATACTCCATACATACAAAAATAGCAAGAAACTCGGCTATTGAAAAATTTGATTAGTTAAAAGATCCTAACCATTACTTCACGAAAACCTTTTTAACTAAAATGGCTTATTATTCGTCCCAGGATTAAACAAAAACATGATTTCTTTGTTCGGATAAAGATGGAAATGACAAATACATATCTCAATTTTTATTACGGTTTTATAGCCATTATGTTGATAACCTGTAGTTTTTGGGTTAAGCCGGGAGTTAAAGGGTGGCCCTATTATATTATGGTTATCTCCATATTTGCCATAGGAGGATTGCTAGTAAAATCTTATCTCCTTGCAGTATCAGCATTGGTGGCTGCTTTAGTGATAATCTTTAGACTTCGCAGGCATGCAGAAAAAAACAGATCGATAGAGGTAATTCTGATTCCTGATCGTGATGATCGGTTCTTAAATTATTTTCTTGACTTTTACAAGGATGATATCTCCAGGTATTTTCCACGGTTTGATTTTAGTATTGAAGAGGAGTTTCTTGTTGCATTGTTATTTTCGAAAATGGAGACTGTCGGATTAGTGATCGCCGAGATTAGGGATGAAGAAACTTTAAGGATATGCATCGATTATATGGTTCCAAAATATCGGAACTCGCAGTTAGCCAGAACTTTTTACCAATGTGAGTTACGCTGCATTGATTTTTTGGGCTACAAACGCATCTATATTGAACCACAAAGTAAAGAGCATAACAGCTATTTGGAAAGAATAGGTTTTAAGCTTGTCGACGGAAAATATGTTATTTAGTTTTTCAAAATGTGTTTTTATTTTTAAACTAGTGTAATCAGTCGCGTCCCCTTTAAACCTAAAATATTCTTTGTAATTTTATCTCTTCTATTCGTGGATTCGGAAAATTAGAATTAACAATAAGTTTTTGGTATCCAAAATCTTCAAATTTTATGTCAAAGGAGTTCATCAGTTGTCTTATGCATGTGGTGATAGGGACTTATCATCAGAAGAACTTTCTTACTGCTGAGATCCGCAGTCAACTCTCAGCCTACCTTTCAGCTGTTGCCAAGTCCAAAGGAATGATCCTGGTTGCACTTGGAGGAACTGAAAATCACATCCACTTTTTATTGTCTCTTCCAACTAAACTTTCAGTAGAATCGGCGATTATACCTATTAAACAGAGCTCAACCACCTGGTTAAGGCAAAACTTCGAAATACTTCGTTCATTTAGCTGGTCAGCCGGATTTGCCGCTTTTTCCATCAGCCGATCGCAACTTGACAGTACGTTGCTCTATATCCAAAATCAGGAGCAATATCACTGGAAAAAAACTTTTCAGGAGGAATACCTGGAGTTTCTGAATTTTCACCATTTACCCTTTAAAGAGTCCTCTCTTTTTGATGATTGATGCAGACATATCATACTTATTTTAGTCCTGAAACAACCTCTCTGCTATTTTGGAAATCCTGATTATCTCGAAACGTACTGTTTTTCATAATATTTTTCGTAAGCACCTGAAGCAACATTTTCAAGCCATTCGGTATTAGCCAGGTACCAGTCGACTGTCTTTTCAATTCCTTCCTCAAACTGAAGCGAAGGTGCCCAGCCCAGTTCCTGCTGGATTTTTGAAGAATCAATTGCATACCTCAAGTCGTGACCTGCACGGTCTTTAACATAGGTAATTAATTTTTCACTTGTTCCGGGCTCGCGTCCAAGTTTTTTATCCATTGTTAAGCATAACTGCTTAATTAAGGATATATTGGTCCATTCATTATGGCCTCCGATATTGTAAGTTTCACCATCTTTACCTAGATGGAAAACCAGATCAATGGCGGCAGCATGATCCTCCACGTATAGCCAGTCCCTGATATTCTCCCCTTTCCCATAGATTGGGATAGGCTTGTTTTGACTAATGTTATGAATTGCTAATGGAATAAGCTTCTCCGGAAATTGATTTGGACCGTAGTTATTTGAGCAGTTTGTGATCACAATCGGTAATTTATAGGTGTCGTGGTAGGCTCTTACCAAATGGTCAGAACTAGCTTTGGAGGCAGAATAGGGGCTGTGAGGATCATATGAAGTTGTTTCCAGGAAAAGACCTGATTCACCCAAAGAACCATAAACTTCGTCTGTTGAAATATGATAAAACCGATGACCTTCACTGCCAGCTTTCCAGATTTTACGGGCGGCATTCAACAGATTTACCGTGCCTACAATATTAGTCATTATAAATGCCATAGGATCAGCGATTGAACGGTCAACATGCGATTCAGCGGCAAGGTGTAGAACACCGTCAAACTGATACTTTTCAAAGAGATTGGTTATCACTGCGCTATCATTGATGTCTGCTTTTACAAATTCATAATTTGAACGCGAGTCGATATCCCTGAGGTTTTCGAGATTCCCGGCATAGGTTAAAACATCAAGATTAACAATCTTATATTCAGGATATTTATTCACAAATCTTCGTACAACATGTGAGCCGATAAATCCTGCACCCCCTGTGATTAGTAATGTTTTCATTTTTTTAATTAAATTATGTGAAAATACAGTGAATCAATATGTTAATCAATATTTCTAATCCTTTTTTCCCAATTCCAGGCTGATAGCAGGGTATCGTATAACGAGGTTTGTGCTTTCCATCCAAGGACTGTATTAGCGATCGTAGTATCAGCATAAATCTTTTCCACGTCTCCCGGACGTCGGTCAACTATTTTGTAATTTAATTTCACTCCGGTTGCCTCCTCAAAGGTTTTAACGACTTCCAGAACTGAAGCGCCCTTACCTGTTCCAATATTAAAAAATTCGTAACGATCAATATTAATGCTGGTAATTAGCCGGTTAATGGCGATTACATGGGCTTTGGCCAGATCGACAACATTGATATAATCCCGGACACAACTGCCATCCGTGGTGTTATAATCGTCGCCGAAGACGCTTAGCTGCTGACGAATTCCTGCGGCTGTCTGAGTGATAAATGGCACTAGGTTATTAGGGATACCACGAGGAAGTTCACCAATCAGGGCTGACGGGTGGGCACCGATAGGATTAAAATAGCGCAGGGCAATAACATTCAGTTCACGTGCAACTTTAACAACATCGCGGAGAATCTCTTCGCTGATTGCCTTGGTATTTCCATAAGGCGATTCAGCATCTTTCTTCGGGGTATTCTCAGTGACAGGTAATTGATCAGGTTGACCATAAACTGTGCATGAGGATGAGAATACCAGGTTCGGAACATTATATTTTGACATGCAATCCAGAATATTCATCAATGAAACCAAATTGTTGCGGTAGTAGTAGAGCGGTTTTTCGACAGATTCTCCTACAGATTTGAAGGCTGCAAAATGGATAATTGCCTCAATCCCTCTATATTTCTCGAAAAAAGTTTCCAGCCGTCCCAAATCCAACAGATTAAATTCTTCAAAAACCGGCCTGATTCCGCTTATTCTTTCAATATTATCAACTACATCAGCAGTCGAGTTGGATAAATCATCGATGATTATCACTTCAAATCCAACGGCTTGCAGCTCCACAACAGTGTGTGATCCAATGTATCCTGTTCCACCTGTAACCAATACTTGTCGTCCCATATTTTCAAGTTTATATGAAATCAAAATTAAGATTATTTATTTGGTGTATATCCTTTGATTTCATGAATTTAGAAAAGATGCTGTTATTTTTCTCCTGAAACTCGTCAATAACCCTATTTTTCCTTATTTTTGATTCTTCGAAAATAGCAGGCTATGGATATTGCATTTTATTTAGTAGAATTATTGCGGTTACATGATTGTGTGATAGTTCCGGATCTTGGTGGTTTTGTTACCAATTATCGTCCGGCAGAGATGGATCTTGCCAGTAATAGTTTTAATCCCCCAGTTAAGGAGATCATTTTTACCGGAAAGCTGAGTAAAAACGACGGATTGCTGGTAAATTATATTTCAGAGACCGAAGGCATTGGTTATATGGAAGCCCGTCAGATCATTTCTGAATTTGTGGACGAAGTGTGGTCCAGACTTGAAAATGGAGAAAAAATAGAATTTCAAGATATTGGTTCCCTTCAATTTGACCGGAATGAAAAATTGATCTTTGAACCTGAAATGCATGAAAATTTTTTACTGGAAGCCTATGGGATGGAAGGATTTCAATTTCCACAGCTCGAAAGAACAGAGATTACACCTTCCCATAGGCTTTTCAATAATAAAGAGGCAGTCCGTCCTGTTTTCAGCTCAAGAAAGGTCAAGGCTTTGGCTATCGGAATCCCAATCTTACTGGCATTGATTTTTGTCCCTGTCTCAAAGTATTCGTGGATCAACCAATCAAATTCTGCGATACAAACCTCAAGTACGGCTTCAATCCCGCTAAATAGTCCTGTAGTTCCGGCACCAGCTATCAAAATCGAACCTGATCATTCCGATAAATCCGTCATTAATAAGACCAATGCAATTGCATCTAAATCCGGAATAAGTCAGGTGCAAACTAACCAAATTGCTGTTCAACCCAATTCCAGATACCGGTTAATTGGCGGATGCTTTAAGCAGAGAGAGAATGCCGATAAACTTCTGGAGAAGCTTAAGTCAGATGGATTTAAATCAGAACTTAAGATTTTGCCAAAAGGTGCGTTTTTGGTCATTGTTCAATCCTATGCAGACAAAAGCGAAGCCATAACTGCATTGTCATCCTTGCGCAAAAAGGATCCAGCAGCCGGGTTTTGGATGTCTGCCAATTAATTCTGGCCTACATTCAAACTGATCGTTGTATTTATCGTTTAATTTTTAAATATTAAAATAAAACGATAATTATATCTGTGTTTATTCAAAAAATGGATTACATTTGCGGAATAATATTTAAGTGTTATTCCCATGTTCAAGGTTCGATTATCCAAAATAGCCGTCATTAAATTGGTTTTGTGGGTGACTATTTATTTCTCCGGTCTGGCGTTAGTATATCACACCAGGTGGTTTATCCCGTTTTTGCTCAATCCCGATAATCATTACACGGTTCCCATTGGTGAAATACCTTCGGTTTGGTTTATTGCTCAAATTTGCAGTAACCTGGTTTTCCTCTACGTGTCATGGTTGCTGATCCGGTTGTTCCGGAAATATCAGCGAACCGGGTATTTTGATTCGGATAGCCTAACCGTTTTGAATGGTATAATCTGGTCGTGTTTAGGTCTTGCCTTTTTGGGGGGAGTCAAAATTATAATTAATAATTTTGGTGAGATACACATCGGCGAATGGACTTCGATGGTGAGTATTGTAAATCTGTTATTTAGGTCGTTTACACGTCTTCTGATATTCAATAGTCCTCAAACCATATATTTGTTGCTGGCTGCAATTTTATGGGCAGTTAAGCAATTTTTAACCTCTGCCCTGGAGGTTAAAAAGGAAAACGAATCATTTATTTAGTTATGGCCATAATAATCAACTTGGACGTTATGATGGCAAAGCGGAAGATGTCATTAAATGAACTTTCACAGCGTGTTGGGCTGACAACAGTAAACCTGTCAATTTTAAAAACTGGCAAAGCAAAAGGGGTAAGGTTTGATACACTCGAATCTATTTGTAAAGTTCTTGAATGTCAACCCGGAGATATACTCGAATATAAGGCAGATATTTAAACGATTAGCTAATGCAATTTTGTCTCAGCACTATTCAGGACTGCTGTAAATACCCGCATAAGATTACCCCCCCAGATTTTTCGGATCTGTTCTTCATCATATCCCCGTTTTACCAGTTCGAGGGTTATATTTCCCATTTCAGAAACGTCAAAACATCCGGAGACTTCCCCACCTCCGTCAAAATCGGTTCCAATACCCACATGGTCAATACCGGCAATCTTCACAATATGATCTATATGATTGACAACATCTTTAATTGTTGCAAGATGCTGAGGGAACTTTTTTGAAACTTCACGCATTTCATCCCAGGCAGATCTCTCCTCCTCAGGCGAAAGCCTGGTAAAGTCATTGTACTTTCGCCGAACCACTGCTTTGGCGGAGTCACGCGCCGGGTTTGGATCGGGTGTTTTCACATAATCGGAAAGGATGCACATTTGAATGACGCCACCGTTTTTGGCTACAGCACGCAGACCGTCATCTGTCAGGTTTCTTGGATTATCACACAGTGCCCGGGAACACGAGTGACTTGCAATTACCGGCAGTTTAGTTATTCTCAGGACATGGTAAAGTGATGAATCAGAAATATGTGAAACATCAACCATCATCCCTACGCGGTTCATCTCCCTGACTACTTCGACGCCAAAAGGGGATAATCCATTGTATTCTGCCCCTTTTTTGTCTGTGGAAGAATCACAGATATCGTTGTTCGAAGTATGGCAGAGGGTAATGTAACGGACCCCCAGATTCCAAAATTTTTCAATCATTGACAAATCGTGTCCAATGGGGTACCCATTTTCCATCCCAATAAAAATAGCCCGTTTCCCTTGCGTTTTCAGCGTGTAGGCGTCCTCAGGAGTGCGGGCTATTTGTGCAAGGTTGGGAGATGACTCAACCCCTTTATAAATTGACTTTAAAATTTCAAACGCTTTTCTATTGGCGAGGGAATGTCCACTCTCATTTCTAGGCCCCTGGCTTAGGAAGACTGCAAAAAAAGTGGCATCGAGTCCCCCTTCCTTCATTCTTGGAAAATCTACCTTAGTTCCGGTAGTTTTAGCATCATGTCGTTCAGCCAGATTAAATTCCGATCTGGTCAAATTCATCGGAGTATCACAGTGAGTGTCGATTGTCAGAATTGCTTTGTGAATGCGGGTGGCCTTCTGAGCGAAGGTTTCTTCCCTTTCAGGCTGGAAAGTTGCAGAGAATATTATTATAAAAACCAAAAACAATAGCGTTTTCATTAATTAAAAAGATTGGTAATCAATATTATATCCATATATCTTCCGGAATACAAGATGAATCCTTTCCCCTTAAACTTTTGGCTATTTATAACTTGCAAGTCGGCTCAGATATTTTCCAATGATATCAAATTCAAGGTTGACCACACTCCCCTGGTTGAATGTGTGAAAATTGGTGTTTTCGTAGGTATACGGAATAATGGCAACCTGAAAGGAATCGTCCTTTGAGTTTACAACAGTCAGGCTTACCCCATTCACTGTTGCCGAACCTTTTTCTACGGTCATATATCCCTGCCGTGCTTTGTCCAAATCGAAGTCATAATTAAAAGTGAAATACCAGCTTCCGTCTGATTCTTCAATTTTAGAACAAATTGCAGTCTGATCAACATGACCTTGAACGATATGACCATCCAGACGACCATTGATCATCATGCTGCGTTCGAGGTTAACCTTGTCTCCAACTTTAAGTAATCCGAGGTTTGATTTTGCCAAAGTCTCCATAATGGCGGTGACCGTATATGTTGAAGTGTTTTTCTTCACAACAGTCAGACATACCCCATTATGGGAAAGACTCTGATCGATTTTTAATTCTTCGACAAAATCGCAGTTTAAGGTCAGATGAACGTTCTCACGTTCCTTTTCAATAGCCACTACGGTGCCCATTCCTTCAATAATTCCTGAAAACATGATCTATACTTTAAAATTTGGATACGAAGTTAACTCTTTTCTAAAGGCAAAGATGAATAAACAGTTTTTATTAACTTGCACCCAAAATATTTTATTTATGGCAACGTCTCGTACAATTTATCTTGGGGAACTTCGGACTGAAAATGAGCATATTCGTTCCGGGCAAAAACTTATTACTGATGCTCCGGTTGATAATCAAGGGAAAGGGGAGGCATTTTCTCCTACCGATTTAGTAGCTACTGCGCTGAGCGATTGCATGATGACGATCATTGGAATTAAAGCCAGAGACAAAGGTCTTGATCTTAAAGGGACATCTATTGAAACAACCAAAAACATGTCTGCGGAACCACGTCGTATTGGGGAAATCGTTGTAGAGTTTACATTTCCGAAGAATGATTTTTCCGAAAAAGATAAAGCAATCTTAGAGGCGGTTACGAAAAACTGTCCTGTTGCTCTGAGCTTGCATCCCGATGTAAAGCAGACGGTTAAGTTTAACTGGTGACGCTCCCATGATGGAGAGACTGAGAGACTTCAGGATGGAGAGACTGAGAGAAGGAGAGACGGATCTCTAAGTTCTTCAATATCATTCAACTGAACATATCAGGAATAAACCTGAAAACCATCTGTCCGCCTCTTTCCTTTAATTTATTCCAGCTATCCACCTCAAAATCAATTCCTACAGTTGAGCAGGTGGGAACATCATCGTTAAAATTGTGTATCAGGAAATGCATATAATAATAGATGGTTGGGTTGTGTCCGAAGACAATTACGGTCTCTTTTTCATCTTCCAGTTCTTTTAACATAGCCAGGAAGTTTTCGGATGTTTTGCCGCTATACAATTTCTTTTCGAACAAAATGGACTTAAAAGGATATCCTAACGTTTCGGCATAAATTCGTGCAGTCTGCGCAGTTCTTACTGCAGGACTGGCAATGATTAAATCAGGATTTATATCCATTTTATGAAGTTCCAGACTGATGGTATGGGCATCTTCTTCACCTCTATCTGTCAGGGTGCGGTCGTAATCCTGATCATAGCCGTGAGAGACACTTTTAGCATGACGTACCAGAATTACTCGTTTCATTGAAGTGAGATTAATATAAAAGTGAAGAATTAAATGGCAATTAAATTAAATATTTTTTGAGCACTAAAGATAATCAAAATTGATGTAAGATTTAATCGTTTTGGTATCCAATTCCGAAGTCTGCAGATTAAGAACACTCATTCATATTGAATCCCCCAACCAAAGATAATTGATTAGGGGATTCAATACAATAAAAAAAGCAAACTAAGTTTCGCTTAATTTTGATTCTTCTCCATTTCCTTCCAAACCAAGGCACTTGCACCAACAATAGCGGCAGAACCCTCTTTTAGTTTTGATGGGAGAATTTTAACTTTATTACGGAAGGTTGGGAGCACATAGCGTTCGAGACTCTCTTTGGTTGGTTTGAAAATATAATCACCAGCTGCTGCTGCACCTCCGAACAGAAAGATGGCTTCCGGGCTAAGGTAGTGTACTGTATCTGCCAGTGACCGGCCGAGTAATTCACCTGCATTCTGAAATACCTCCTTGGCAATAGGGTCTCCATTTTCAGCAGCATCGTAGACTATTTTCGCAGTCATATCGGCATAAGGGACTTTGGCCAACTCACTTTCAGTAGCATTGTACTGAGCAAGTAGTTCATAGACTGTTCGTTTGATGCCGGTTGCAGAGCAGTAGGCTTCGAGATGTCCGTAACCTCCGCATCCGCAAAGTCTCCCGTTAGGAACAAGGGTAGTATGGCCACATTCACCGGCAAAACCGTCAGCACCGTAGACAAGATCACCGTTGACGATAATCCCGCTTCCAAGGCCGGTTCCCAATGTGATCATTACGAAATTTTTCATCCCTTTACCCCCACCATAGATCATTTCACCCAGTGCGGCTGCATTGGCATCGTTTGTCAGCTTTACATGTTTGATATCCGGGAAATTTTTTTGAATTAAATCGGTAAAATGGACAACACCTACAAAAGGAAGATTCGCTGCATTTTCGATAGTTCCGCTATAGTAGTTCCCGTTGGGAGCTCCGATGCCAATACCTGCGACTTCAATATTGGGATTAATCTGCTTCACAATTTCAATTGCGGTCTTAATCTCTAAGGTAAGACTGGAAATGTATTTTTCGATCAGCTCTTCGGAAACGGCCATGGTCATATTGGGGTTTTCCCTTTTCTGCGGAGTAGGCAGCTGAGGCTTCTTTTCGTACAATACGTTACCTTCATAGTCGACAACTCCAATAGCCGTATTTGTGCCGCCGATATCAATTCCAATTGCTACTTGTCTCATTTTTTAATATTTGATTTAATCGAACAAATATAGAAATAATTAATTTGGATAACTTAATATTTCTAATTTTATAACCATAATTTTAAAGTCTGTGACAATGAGCTATATTCCGGATAATGAACGATATGAAAACAAGACGGGTTACCGACGTTGTGGTCATAGTGGAATTAAACTACCCGAAATCTCTTTGGGGTTGTGGCATAATTTTGGGGGGGTTGACGTTTTAGAGAATGGACGTGCAATGCTACGTTGCGCTTTTGACCAGGGGATAACTCATTTTGATCTCGCTAATAATTACGGACCCCCTCCTGGATCGGCTGAGGAAAATTTCGGTGTTATTTATAAGAAAGATTTTCTTCCGTTCAGAGACGAGCTAATCATTTCCACCAAAGCCGGATATCTGATGTGGCCTGGCCCTTATGGTGAGTGGGGCTCAAGAAAGTACCTTTTATCGAGTCTTGACCAGAGTCTGAATAGGATGGGGCTTGATTATGTCGATATTTTCTATTCGCACCGACCCGATCCGGATACACCGCTTGAAGAGACGATGATGGCTCTCGATTATGCTGTTCGTTCCGGGAAGGCACTTTATGCCGGTATATCAAACTATCCTGCCGAACTGACTAAAAAAGCTGCAGCAATTCTGAAACAATTGGGCACTCCCTGCCTGATCCATCAACCCAAATATTCAATGTTTGAACGTTGGGTCGAGAACGGACTCCTGGATGTCATGGAGGAGGAGGGAATCGGTGTTATTGCTTTTTCTCCCCTTGCCCAGGGCCTGCTTACCAACCGCTATCTGGACGGGATTCCCGAAGGTTCGCGGGCCGCAAAATCATGGGGATATTTGCGTGAAGACCAGGTTGGGCCAGCCTTGGTAAAAGTCCGGCAACTGAACGATATCGCAAAATTTCGCGGGCAATCACTGGCACAGATGGCTATCGCCTGGTTGTTAAAGGATCAGCGGGTAACCTCTGTTTTGATTGGTGCAAGCTCCGTTGCCCAGCTGAAAGACAATCTGGCCTCTGCCAGTAACCTCGCTTTTTCTGAGGGTGAACTGAAGAATATTGAGGAGATCTTACAATCATAGGCTAAGGTCGTAGGTATAGAGGTTAATGCGAAATGGAAATTTGAGGATAATTATCGTTTTGTACAATATACGGGCAAGGATTTTTCACAGAATATCGGCAACAAATATGTTCAAGAACTGTATTTATTAATAAAAATAGACCGCATCGCACTGAGCTCAATGGAGTTGTGAATGACATAAAAAACATTAGCCGCATCCCGGCGACCTAACCCGATTTTAACTAACAATCTGTTGATTTCATCCCTGGAAGACTTTCTGAAAATAGCGGATTGCACAATCCTGCAGTGTTTTCAGTTTTAGTTCTTCAGGGATTACCGGGGCCATAGAATTTTGGTGAAAAAGAGGCCAGCCATCCTCGTCTTTGCCATAAGATGAAACCATTCCCATCTCCTGGTATAGAGTGCAACTTCCAAGATTTATCAGATTTAGTTTTTCCTCTTTAGAGAATCTTTGAAAAGTAAGACCCCGTTCACGCATTCCAACCAGAAAAAGTACTCCGTTTAAATCAACTTCAATCCCAAAAAGCTCACTAAGTTTCTCACATAAATCCTTCCAATTATCCACCTTTCTCATTGTCAGGTTTTTTTGCAAACATACAATTATTAGTTCTTTGTTAAGAATCAAAAGTTTCGGCACAGAATAGATTGTAGAAAGGTCAAAAATTTTACTTTTGTTGGTCAATTTATTTAAATGTTGAATCCGTGGAGGATTCCAAATTATAGCGTAAAAAAGATGAAGAACTTACGGATTGTTGATATTCTAAAATTGGGTCAGGTTGGTGCTGAGATTTCTGTGAAAGGTTGGGTACGAACCCGAAGGGGAAGCAAGAATGTGAATTTTATTGCCTTAAATGACGGCTCAACCATTCATAATCTGCAGGTTGTAGCTGAAGTGGATGCATTTGGAGAAGAGCTCCTCAAGTTGATCAATACCGGTGCTGCAATTGGTGTTACCGGGAAGCTGGTCGAATCAGCCGGTTCGGGGCAATCCGTTGAATTGCAGGCATCCGCGATCGAGGTAATCGGGGTGGCAGATCCGGAGAAATTTCCTATCCAACCCAAGCGTCATTCGCTCGAATTCCTGCGTGAAGTTGCTCACCTTCGTCCGCGTACTGCTACTTTCAGTGCAATTTTCAGAATCCGTCATTCCATGATTTTTGCCATACATAACTTCTTTAACGACAGGGGTTTTTATAATGTTCATACCCCAATTATTACTAGTTCTGATGCAGAGGGTGCGGGAGAGATGTTTCGTGTATCCACACTTCCAGCAAAAGATGCCCCATTGAATGAAGAGGGAAATATCGATTACTCGCAGGATTTCTTCGGAAAAGCTGCGAATCTTACCGTGTCAGGTCAGCTCGAAGGTGAACTATTTGCCATGGCGTTGTCAAGGATTTACACCTTTGGTCCTACTTTCCGCGCCGAGAATTCCAACACCTCCCGTCATCTTGCCGAGTTTTGGATGGTTGAGCCGGAAGTGGCTTTTTTCGATCTGAATGATAATATGGATTTGGCCGAAGAATTTTTGAAATATTTAATCCGTTATGCTCTTGAGCATTGCATGGATGATCTGATCTTTCTGAGTAGCCGTCTGGTTGAGGAGGAAAAAAATAAACCTGCAGATCAACGCTCCATGGAACTTATTGAAAAATTGAGATTTGTAGCCGATAATGATTTTGTCAGACTCACCTATACTGAAGCAATTGAAATTCTCAAGAACTCCAAACAGAATAAAAAAGGGAAGTTTCAGTATCCGATAACAGGTTATGGCACCGATCTTCAGAGTGAGCATGAAAGGTTTCTTGTCGAGGTTGAGTTTAAGAAACCGGTTATCCTCACCAACTATCCCAAAGAAATCAAGGCTTTCTATATGCGGATGGATGACAATGGGGAAACAGTTTCAGCGATGGATGTCTTATTCCCTCAAATTGGTGAGATCATAGGCGGCTCTCAGCGTGAAGAAAGACTTGATTTTTTGGAACGAAGGATGGATGAAATGAATATTCCGAAAGAGGATATGCAATGGTACCTTGACACGCGTCGGTTTGGTGGTTGTCCGCATGCCGGATTCGGGTTAGGATTTGAAAGACTTCTTCTGTTTGTTACCGGAATGGGAAATATACGTGATGTTATCCCTTTTGCCCGCACTCCTAAGAATTGTGAATTCTAACCCCGTTTAAATAGGTTAAGCGAGCCTTTTTTTCCCATTTTTTATGGGGACTCTAAATTTTTGCTACCTTTAGATCCGGAATAAGGGTATACGGAATATGCAGAAATTAAGTCTTCAACAGAAATTACTTCAAAAGCTTTCCCCTCAGCAGCTGCAGGTTATTAAACTGCTGGAACTGCCTGGTTTATTGCTTGAACAACGAATCAAGAAGGAGCTTGAAGAGAATCCTGTACTCGAAATTGAGAGCGAAGATTATGGATCCACTGAGGAGGAATATTCCAATGATCTAAAAACCAACGAAGATCACGATAATGAAGAGTTTTCAGTGAGTGATTACCTCAACGAAGAAGATTACCCCTCCTATCGCTATAATACCCAAAACTCTTCTAAAGATGATAAAGTAACTGACATCCCTTTTTCTGACGGCACATCATTTCATGAATATCTCCAGGAACAGGTGAGAATGGAGATGTTCGATAGCAGGGAGAACATTTTGGCAGAACATATTATTGGGAATATTGATGAGGACGGATATTTAAGGCGTGATATTCTTTCAATTATTGATGATCTTGAATTTACACAAAATGTAAAGACCAAGGAGGTGGAACTGATTAAGGTTCTCCGGAAAATTCAGGAGCTTGACCCTCCGGGTGTAGGAGCACGAAATCTAAGGGAATGCCTGAGGTTGCAAATTGACCGCAAGGTCGACCAGAAACCGGAGGTTAAACTTGCAGGCCTGATCCTTAAGGATGCTTTTGAGGAGTTTACCCGAAAACACTTCGATAAAATCAGTAGGAAATTTGGCGTTGATGAGGATACACTCAAATATGCGATTGATGAAATTCTTAAACTGAATCCAAAACCAGGGAATTCATTTAGTAATAATATTAGTCAGGGGAATCAGGCCATAATTCCCGATTTTATCCTCGAAGTTGTTGACAACGACTTAAAGCTTAGTCTTAACCAGCGGAATGTACCTGAGTTGAATATCAGCCGGCATTACACCAATATGCTCAGGTCTTATCAGGATAACCGGAAGTCAATGACCCGCGATGTCAAAGAGGCTGTTTTCTTCGTCAAACAAAAAATAGATTCGGCCAAATGGTTTATTGATGCCATTAAGCAGCGTCAGGAGACCCTGATGCTTGTAATGACCGAGATATTGATGTATCAGAAGGAATATTTTATGGAGGGCGATGAAACGAAAATGCGCCCTATGATCTTAAAAGATATAGCCGATCGGACAGGCCTTGATATCTCGACAATTTCGAGAGTCTCAAACAGTAAATATATCCAGACCCATTTTGGAATTTATGCCTTGAAATATTTTTTCTCAGAATCAATGCAGAAAGACACCGGAGAAGAGGTTTCGACACGGGAGATAAAATCGATTTTGCAGGAGTGTATCGATAATGAAAGTAAACAAAAGCCTCTTAATGACGATAAGTTAACTCAGATTTTAAATGATAAGGGCTATGAAATTGCGAGAAGGACTGTCGCCAAATACAGGGAACAGCTCGATATTCCGGTTGCCCGCATGCGGAAGGAACTTTAGGTGAGTGATAAATTGTGAGTTATGAAGGATGTGTAGTCCGTAGGAATGGGAGTTAAATTCTGTGCTAATCCCTTTGCACTTATCACTCATCAGTTATAACTAATAAATTTTTAAGTAATAAACTTATAACCAATCCCTTTTAGCGTCCGGATATGATCATTCCCGATTTTTTCACGTAATTTTCGGATATGTACATCAATAGTGCGATCACCAACAATTACATTATTTCCCCATACCGATTTATATATTTCATCCCGGGTAAAAACCTTATCTGGTTTTGAAACCAACAGAGACAATAATTCAAATTCTTTTCTGGGTAATGTAAGTTCTTTACCGTCAATAATCAAAATGTATCGCTCTTTGTCTATCACAATATTGCCAATATTCAGTATTTTGCTATTTTCGGCATTATCGGCAGTGATTCCTCCTGCCCTCTTTAACAATGCTTTCACGCGGCTAATTAATACTTTTGGGCGGACAGGTTTGGTGATGTAGTCGTCGGCACCCGCTTCAAATCCCGCAATTTGGGAATAATCTTCGCCTCGTGCTGTCAAAAAGGCGATTACAACACTTTTACAACAAGGAAGTTTTCTGATCTCCTCACAAGCTGCAATACCATCCATCTCAGGCATCATCACATCAAGGATAACTAAATCGGGTTTAACCTTACCAGCCATTTCAATGGCTTCCAAGCCGTTGTGGGCCAAATAAACTCTAAATCCTTCACGTTGAAGATTATAACTGACAAATTCGAGTATATCCTCCTCGTCATCGACAAGAAGTATTCTTGGAGTATTATCTTTCTCTACCATTGGTTTTTTTATTAATTTATTGCCCTGATTTCAAGGAAATAAATATAGTTATAATTTAGAGTTTGCCGTCCGCGGATGTAAATATTTTTATTTGTTATATTTTTCAAGCATAAAGGTAAAGGTAGTCCCCTTATCTACCTGGCTTTTAACATGAATAGTCTGTTCATGTGCTTCAATTATATGTTTGACGATTGATAGTCCAAGGCCGGTTCCTCCCTGTATCCTGGATCTGCTTTTATCTACACGGTAGAAACGTTCAAAGATCCGGATCAGGTCCTTCTTTTCAATTCCAATTCCATCATCACTAACTTCAATGAGGACCATTTTATCCATATCGTAAAAAACCACGTTCACATTACCTCCTTTCTTTCCATACTTAATAGCATTTCCAACCAGGTTACTGATGACCTCAAAGATTCGTTTTTTGTCGGCCATTACAAAAACAGGTTTATTTGGGGGGACTACAAGGTTCATGCTGATCCTCCTTGCTTTTGAATCACGTAATTCAAACTCAAATACCTCTTCGGTCAGTTTTACAAGATCAAACGGCTCTTTATTGATCTTCAGCTCTCCGGATTCAAGTTTTGTGATCGATTCGAGGTCTTCAACTACGCTAATCATTCTGTCAATACTTTTTTCTGTACGCTCCAGATAGAGACGGTTGATTTTAGGATCCTCCAGACCTCCGTCCAGCAGGGTAAGAATATAACCCTGAATATTAAAAATAGGAGTCTTTAGTTCGTGCGAAACATTTCCAACAAAATCCTTGCGGTATTTTTCGAGTTCCCGTAATCGTTCAATTTCAGCCAGCTTATCTTCAGCCCATAGTTTAACTTCCTGATCGACCTCCGCTATCAGGTCCCTATTCCCATGCATCAGTTTGGTTATCCGCTTCATCTCAAACGGAACCTCGCTAATGGTTTTATAAATCGGGGTAATTTTATCATTAATGAGAATTGATAAGATGTAAAGTGTCGTAAAATAAGATATAAGAAAAAGGACGGCAATAAAGATGGGTAGCCAGAAAGTCCATCCCAGCCAATGAGCAATCATCATTAATATGGCAGTGAATGCCGTAATGATAATGGAAGAGGTAATTGAAAGTTTCTGAGGTGTATTTGTCTTTACAGGAATCATCTTCTATTACTATTAGATTTCGAGTTTGCAAATTTAGATTTTATTACTCTTCCCTGCAATTCTTTATTTCAATTGACTAATTAACGTTTATTTAATACACTAATTGCACGATAGGTGCCCGCTCAGAAATACATTTGTCGGTTGCAAAAAAGTTAATATTTTTTAATGGAAAGATTTTATCCTCTTTTTTGGTTTATTTTGGGAATGATCGTTGCAAGGATAATTCTTATTTTTTCCCGCAATCGCAAGAACTTGCCTAAAAGTGAACCAGGTATTTCTGAGACAGAAGAGTTTTCTGAGCCATTAATTAAAGCTGAAAGTGTGTTGGTAAAGACCACTGAAGATTCTTCGAATGCTATCATTATGATTTCAAAAACCTACTATCTGGGTATTTCAGGTTTTCATTCGGAAAACATGAAGCTTTTGGAAGAGATTGAGACAGAGATTGAAGAGTTCAATCAACGGGCCAGACGACTAAAAGCCAATACCTACAGGATTATCCAGCAACTTCAGCACGATTCAATTGAGACGGGCCATTATTATGTGCAAATTGTCGATTATTTACGTGAAATGGCCCACTCGATAAAATACGTAATCCGTCCGCTTCATGAACACCTTGCAAATAATCACAAGCCTTTTGCTGAGGATCAGAATGGGGAGTTGACCGAATTTAGTAACCAGGTTACAGATTTTCTTAATTTTGCACTCCACATTATCAAGGAGTCGAGATTTGAGCAAATCGATGAATTGATTCAGAAGCGAAAAGAGATTCTTGAACTGATGCGTGAACAGGAAAAGCGGCAGATCCGCAGAATCAAGAAAAAAGAGACCAATAGCCGCAATTCGGTTTTATATTTTGGAGTAATGTCAGAAACAAAACACCTGCTTCTCCAAACGGTAAACCTGCTTAAAGCAACGCGTGATTTTGTATCCTACACGAAATCCTGATCCCTAAAATGCCACCTAATTTTCAGCCTATTACAGATTTGTTTTGTTTATTATGACGAAATTGATTAAAATCTGTCACTTCAATTGATAAATCAGCAATTCCTCCAACAGAAAATTATAAATTAGCACGCTAATTAAATTCAAACTATTTAAACCAATTAAATTATGAATCTGGACAAAATATTCGGATTTCTCGTTCCCAAGGACCGCAAATTTTTTCCATTGTTTATTAAAGCAGCGGACAATCTTGTAGTAGCCTCCGATTTGCTGATTAAATTGATGGGTGAAAATGATTTGAATGAGCGCGAAGTTTATATTAAACTGATCAAAGAGGCTGAACATACAGGTGATGTAATTACACACCAGTTACTTATCGAATTGAATGGGACCTTTATCACCCCATTTGACCGGGAGGACATCCATCAGCTGATTTCGACGATAGATGATGTTGTTGACTATATCCATACGGCTGCCATCCGAACTCATTTCTATAAACTGCCTACCTTTCCTGTGGAATTTGGGAAAATAGCCGATTACATACATGCAGCAAACAAGGAAATCCAGGTGGTTCTTCATAGTGTCAAGAATGCTTCCGATTTTCTGAAATTTGCCGAATCGTGTGCTACAATCAGTACATATGAAAGTGAAGTTGACTATCTGTATCAGGAGTACCTCTCAAATCTTTTCGAAATAGAAACAAATGCTATAAACCTGATTAAGAAACGCGATATCCTCGCCTCTCTTGAAAAGGCGATTGACAAATGTGATGATGTGGCCAATGTCTTTTCATCAATAATCGTTAAAATATCATAGTTAGTTATGAATTTTACCCTGTTAGTCGCCATTGTTGTACTGGCATTAATATTTGATTTAATCAACGGATTTCACGATGCTGCCAATTCAATTGCAACCGTTGTGTCTACCAAAGTATTGACTCCTTTGCAGGCAGTTATTTGGGCGGCATTTTTCAACTTTGCTGCCTATGGGATATTTGAGTTGCACATAGTAGATACAATTGCAAAAGTTGTTGATACAGATATGATTAATCTTCAGGTGATTTTGGCTGGAATCATTGCGGCAATTATCTGGAATCTGATCACCTGGTATCTTGGGATCCCTTCCAGCTCATCGCATACCCTTGTGGGTGGATTTGCCGGTGCTGCAATTGCCTATTCAGGTTGGAGTGTTGTTCATTCCGATAAAATATTAAAAATTGCGGCATTTATTTTTCTGGCTCCAATGATTGGTATGTTTCTCTCCTATTTTATCTCGATTGCACTGATATGGATTTTCAAGAGTTTTAACCCTTTCAGATTGAAAAGATGGTTTAATAAGGGTCAATTGTTTTCATCCGCTTTACTCAGTCTTGGACATGGTGGAAATGATGCCCAGAAAGTAATGGGAATTATTTCAGCCTCTTTATTGGTCTATTTCAAATCGGCCGATCCTGCTTCAATTCCATCTTGGGCACATATTCATTTTATTGACGGGAAAATTCATGATATCCCCATGTGGATTGTCATTAGTTGTTATACTGCAATTTCGGCCGGGACCCTGATGGGTGGATGGAGGATTATCAAGACAATGGGTTCTAAGATTACCAAGCTAACTCCTTTTGAAGGAGTTGCAGCAGATAGTGCCGGTGCTATATTACTTTTTGGAACAGAAGCATTTGGTATTCCTGTAAGTACAACACATACCATTACGGGGGCCATTATGGGTGTTGGCTTAACCAAACGGGTTTCAGCGGTTCATTGGGGTGTTACACGGAGTTTACTTTATGCCTGGATTTTGACCATCCCCGTTTCAATGGCTTTGGCAGCAGCTATTTACTGGATTTTTAAACTGTTGGGGTTAGGATAAAAGACTTTAAGGAAGCCCTGACAAGCTTCAAAACCCGTCAGGATAATCTCTTTATTTAATCCCGTAATGCGAGGAGAGGATCGACGAGAATAACGATCCCGGGAGAATCCGTTTAAGCACTACAGCAAATTTTTGTTCCAGTGTGGCAATGATATAGTTATGACCTGGATTCTTCTTCTCCAGGATTTTGGCAAGTTTCCGGGCCAGGTATTCCGGTTTTAATCCCCCATGTTCATCTTTCTCAATTAGCGATAATGTCTTCTGAAACTGCGCCTCATATACACTATCAGTCCCCTCTATTTGAACCGGTTTGCGGTTAGCTGTAAAACTGGTGAGGAAGTCCCCAGGTTGAATGACAATTACTTTTATATGAAATGGGATTAATTCCATCCTTAATGATTCACTTAATCCCTCAACTGCAAACTTACTTGCAGCATAGAAACCCTGATATGGCAATCCCATTAATCCCCCGATTGAACTAATATTAACGATGGTTGCACTCACCTGTTTACGCATTGTCGGGAGAACAGCCTGTATCATATTTACATATCCCATAAAGTTCGTGTTCATCTGAAGATGAATATCTTCGTGTGAGCAATCTTCAATAGAACCTGTAATACCCATGCCGGCATTATTTATCAGAATATCGATGCGGCCTTCTCTATTAACCAGTTTTGTAATTCCATCCTGAACTGATCCAGGGTCGGTAACATCAGCCTGGAGAACTTTTATAATCCCCTTCAGATCTTCACGTTGTTTCCGGTTAAAACCGTAAACAATATATTCTTTTGTTGAAAGCAATTCCGAAATGGCTTTCCCAAATCCAGAAGAAATACCAGTAATCAATACAACTTTTGCCATCAGGTCAATAAATTAATCACAATAAATATTCTTTATTTAAGGCAACTTCGCAACCCAAAACCTCGAGCTGTTTTGCAACAGAAGTTATTTTTTCAATGGCTCTATCTACCTGTTCATAAGAATGAGTTGCCATCAATGAGAACCGGATAATACAATCCTCTTTGGGAACTGCCGGAGAAACGACCGGATTAATAAAAACCCCCTCTTCGAGCAATTGTTGCGCCATCTGCAAAGCTTTTATGTCATCCCTGATGAAGAGCGGAATAATCGGAGATTGTGATTTACCGGTATCAAAGCCCATCTCATTAAAACGAGTTCGAGCATACTGTGTGATATTCATGAGATGAGAAATTCTTTCGGGCTCGTTTTCCATTATTTCGATTGCAGCCAAAACACTGGCTGCTGATGAAGGTGTCATACTCGCACTGAACATTAAGGAACGTGAATTATGCTTAATGTAATTGATGACTGTTTTATCGGCCGCAATAAAACCTCCTATGGATGCCAAAGATTTGGAAAAGGTGCCCATGATCAGATCAACTTTTTCAGTAAGGCCGAAATGTGAGGCGGTGCCTGATCCGTTCTTGCCTATAACGCCCAGGGCATGTGCATCATCAACCATAATGGAGGCCCGGTATTTTTCTGAAAGGGAGACAATTTCAGGTAATTTGGCTATATCACCTTCCATGGAAAAAATACCATCAACAACGATTAACTTGATTTTATCGGGTTCGCAAAGTTTAAGTTTGCGCTCAAGATCCTTCATGTCGTTATGGGCAAACTTAAGTGTCTTGGCAAAAGTTAATCTGCTGCCATCAATAATGGAAGCGTGATCAAGTTCATCGAGAATAACATAGTCATTTCGTCCGGTTACACAAGAAATCACCCCCTGATTCACTTGAAATCCAGTACTATAACATAAAGCCGCTTCTTTATGAACGAGTCTGGCCAGTTTCTCCTCAAGTTTAATATGAATATCCAGGTTCCCATTGAGAAACCTGGATCCAGCACAACCAGTTCCATATTTATCAATTGCGTTTTTTGCAGCTTCTTTTACTTTGGGATGACAGGTAAGGCCTAGGTAACTGTTTGAGCCAAACATGAGCACTTTTTTACCATTGATCATCACTTCGGTATCCTGATCCGATTCAATAACCCGGAAATAAGGGTAGAGGCCTGCTGAAATAAGTTTTTGTGGTAAATGGTAGTGTGATAGCTTAGTTTGAAGAATTCCCATTGTTAAGATCGTTATTTATAATTGGTCCAAAAGTAATAAAATATTTATCTGTGATTGCTTTTTATGCTTCTGAAAGTGCATTTTTAACTATTAAAAAGCTCATTTTCTGAACTTAAGAAGTAAATAATATATTCCAACTATTAAAAAACAGCCTCATTCCATTTAATCTAACGATGATTTAATAGAAAAATTCAAGGAGAGCTGTTGCCCGGTAAACTTAAAACTGTTCCGATGAAAAGGTGTAATTCCATATTTAATGATTGCCTCACGATGAAATGCTGTTGGATAACCTTTATTCTGACACCACCCATATTCAGGATATTGTTCGTGAAGGGCAATCAAAAAATCATCCCTGTAAGTTTTTGCCAGAACAGAGGCTGCCGCGATGGACAGGTACTTACCATCACCCTTTATAATGGTCGTATAAGTAATGTTTTTATACGGTTTAAAACGATTACCATCTATAATAAGATATTCCGGACGGGTAGAAAGCTGATCCAATGCACGATGCATAGCCAAAATGGACGCATTCAAAATATTAACCTCATCAATTTCATCATTATCGCAGCTTGCTACTGCCCAGCTAATTGCCTCCTTCTCGATTAGCGTACGCAACTGATAACGTTGCTTTTCGGTAAGTTTTTTGGAATCATTTAACAGTTCTGATCTGAAATCTTCGGGCAAAATTACAGCTGCCGCAAACACAGGTCCGGACAGACTGCCACGGCCAGCCTCATCGCATCCCGCTTCATTTAAACCCCCATTAAAATTATTAAACAGCATCTTGTAACTTTTGACATAGAATATCTACTCCAGCGCCGGCTTTTTCAGAGATTACCCGGATATGCCGGGGTAAATGTGCCGGAGGATTTGGATCAATCAGAAAGACAGGAATGCCTGCCGGGGCAAAATTGACTAATCCTGCAGCCGGATAGACATTGAGCGAAGTTCCAATCACACACAAAATATCTGCGGATCGGGTGATTTTGATTGCTTTATCCATTTCCGGCACCTCCTCCCCAAACCATACAATATGAGGCCTCAACTGACTCCCCTTTTCACAAAGATCTCCCATTTTCATCTCAGGATTATCCAGTTGGTATACCAGGGATGGATATTTGGAGCTCCGGGCCTTTGTCAGTTCACCATGAAGGTGCAGAACCTTGGATGAACCCGCTCTTTCGTGAAGATCATCCACATTTTGAGTGATTATTTGCACGTCATAAAACTCCTCCAATTGGGCAAGCAACAAATGTCCCCTGTTGGGTTGGCTATTGATCATTTGTTTCCTCCGATCGTTATAAAAACGGAGCAACAATTCAGGATTTTTGTGCCAGGCTTCGATACTCGCAACCTCCATGACATCATATTCCTCCCAAAGACCATTCATATCCCTGAAAGTCCGAATTCCACTCTCTGCAGACATCCCCGCACCCGATAAAATGACTAGTCGCTTCATGCTTTGAATAAAAATAAAATTATCAATATATTACGAAGATTCTATTCATATTCTCCCAATAAAATACCTGAAACATTCCATGAACTAAAACTTCCTCCTTCATTACTTCCGATTGGGATGGTTACAGAAAATTTATGGTTTCCTGCAGAGAGGGAATAGATCGGAAAATATACAGGATTTGTGGCAGTGCCAGGGCACCATCCCGATCGGCTCCCATCGCTTGAAGTGACTCCGTTCCAGAAATTACCCGAAGCCGGATTAAATTTTCTATAGGTACCGCAGTCGCAACGCCATGGTGTAAATTGAAACAGAACTTTACCATCAAGGAGTATCGTATTCACCTTTTGATTATACTCATCTCCTTCATCCCATCCTCCATGTCCGGTTGTAATATAACGCATTCGGATATTCTTAACTCCTTTTGGAATGTTTATTTCGGTTGAAAGGGAATCATTATCAAATAGCGTTCCGTATTCCTGTCCTGCCATCTCCATAACATTCAATGTATTGAACAGAGGCATACTCCAATATTTTTTCACGGGTTTTTGTGAAATCTCTTTACTGCCGGGATAATATTTTAGGGTTAGGGTTATGCGGTGACCTCCCTTGTCGTAATTCCCAATAAAAACCCCGATCCATTTCTCTCCCTGAAGCAATGGGAGCAATTCTGTAATTTCCTGTTTATAATATGTGGAGTCTTCCCAACGTTGGCCATAAACGGTTACTTTATCGTTGAATTGACCAATCCCAAACGGGGTAAAAAAACGGACCATCTCGACTAGGGGGGAGAAATGTTCCGAGGCGGTTACTCCCTGATACGTTTTCCCATTTTTAGCCATAAAGGATGGAAGTGCTCCAATCCCATTTTTCATCCCATCCAAAAATGATCTTTCTTTATCCATCGGGATCATAAAAACCGATCCGGTACGATCATAAGCATCCCCATTTGAATGCTGGTACAACTCTGCAAAAAGCTGTGTTTCCTCAGGTACCACAGGTAATTTTACTTTTTTAAGTAAAATGGTACCTGAAGCGTACCTGAAAGTTTTCTGATCGGCGGAATCAGCGGGGTTTTCAATTTTATTTCCAAAACTGATTTGTTCATTCGAAAAGATGGGTACTGAAGTTATCAGATTTTGGGTTATCCGGTGTCTGTATTGAGGTAAGTCGAGGCTAACACCCATTTGTAACGGAAAAATTTGCTCCATACCCATCTTCTTTAAAAGCTTTACTTCTGTAGCTATCAATTCAAAATTACCATTGCGAACTATTTTTAGCACCAATCCTTCGGGCACACCGTAAGCCATTGCCGGTGTTCCCTTTACTCCAGTCTCTGTAGTGTACCAAAGATCAATTGCATTGGAACGAAGCGTAGTTCTGACCTTTTTACAGTTATATCCCAGAATAACTGCAGTTTCATTGGTTTCGGTCAGAATTGGATATTCCGAGAATGGAGAAGAAGTATGAATTATAGACCCATTTCTGAACCTTGCAACCTGAAAGGTCATTTTCTGAATAAAATCAATATAACTGGTTTCAGAAGCTATCGTAGGAAGTAATCTGGCTGTGTCCCTAGAAATCCATGATTTTGATGTATAGGGGGAACAAATGACCTTGATTCCGGCATCTTCAGTACTTGTTTTCCCGTTGACCCGAGTCTGATAACTCACGCTCATAAAATCTGAGAACTTTTGGGGAGCAGCAAAATTTGGAACAATAAAAACATTCAATATGAGGATAAAAGAGAGTTTTTTCATTTTAAATTTTAAAATTTTTATTTTGAAATGAAGTTCTAATCTTGTTTTGGTAAAATTGCAAAAAAATGGCGTTTCTACTATCTTAGATGCCCTTTTTTATAATGCAACAAAAAAGTATTTGAAATCAATTTCGATTTATATTTCTTGTTCAAGCTTCCGATATGGCTTCAAGAAGATATTCCTTTCCAATTTTGACTGATACTCTAAGTGAATCTCATAATATTGGCAGGGATTGTTCCGAATATCATTGTCCATAATATCGGTTAGTAATAATGTTGTATATAAAAAACCTCCTCAATAATATGATAAGCGAATAATGTAAAAATATAATGACTATATTTACAGTATATTTTACTGTAAATATTTTACTGATCGTGCGTAAATTTATTTATAGCAATAAATTCATCCAAAAGATTCGGAGTAATGTATGATTGCAGACCCGTAGGTTAAATTGACAACATCGAGAAATAGTCTTTACAAATAAATGAAAATCGCTCAGCTCCATTTCAAACAAGGTAATTCGAAAATAATCAAAAAAGAATATGCAGAAGCAATTCTATTATTTGATAAGGAAATAGAATTGAATCCAAGATTTGCATGGGCTTATTTAAGCAGAGGAATGATTAAAAATTATTTCCTCAATCGTGAAAATGTATCTTTGGATTTTAGTAAAATTCCTGTCACAGATCAATCTGAAACGGCAGATTATTCGAAGTCAGATGTTCCACTGCATTCTGAATATCAACATTCTATAGTGGCAATTACCGATTTTGATAAAGCAATTGAGCTAAATCCAGACTTCGCAAAAGCCTATTTTATCCGCGGTGTTGAAAGAAGCTGCCTTTATAATCATTCGCAATCTTCTTCTAAAATTTCAATATTTTATGATGTGAACTCGATGAACGGGAATCAAGATAACTCCAAATCGCACAATTTGGAGAATCTCTCCAAAGAAAATTGGGGGGGGATTGCTGATTTTGATAAAGCAATTGAAATAGATCCTGAATTTGCTGAAGCATATTACACTCGCGGACTAGCTAAAAGTTATCAATATAATCAGTGTAGTACGAAAAATGACTTAACAAAATTGGACAAAATTGAATCATCTTCTACTGGAGAATTGGCGATTCAAGGCTATTTAACCAACATTCTGATTCAAGATTACAGAGGAGCAATAGCTGACTTTGATAAAGCAATCGGTATAAATCCTGAATATGCAGATGCCTATTATTGCAGAGGACTTGCTAAAAATAATTTGGAAGATTCGGGTATTAATTCCGACAAAAAGGTTAATTATCCTGATGTTATTGTTAGAAATGCAGAGAAATCCGTAAAAAGAGTTTCTGAAACAAATTTTCAATTTAAAGATTATGAGGGTGTAATTGCCGATTATGATACAGCAATAAAAATTAATCCAAGACATTTTAATGCTTATTATCGCAGAGGTCTTGTGAAAATGGTCTTTCAGGATAGGTGGGAAACAATAAAATATTTAATGCAAAACAACCCAATAGTTTCTGGAAACCTTGATTTTGCCGGGAATGAAAATGGAGAATCAGATAAATTTTTTAATAACTATGCAAGCGTTATCACAGACTTTGATAAAGCTCTCGAAATTAATCCTTTGTTTGCAAATGCCTATTATCATCGCGGGTTAGCCAGATTTTACTGTAAAGATACTTCCGGAGCTATGATTGACTGGAATAAGGCGATCAAAATTAATCCCAATTATAAAGATATATATAGGAGAATTGATTCTTTAAACTGCAATCTCAACGTGAAAATAAAGGAATTTTTAAATTGAATACAATTCGAATGGTTTGGAAAATATTAATCATGCAAATTGTCAATCATCTTTCTTAATAAAATCAAGGTACTGCATAATAATTTCAACACTTTTATCAAGTCCTATTTTACCTGTATTTAACGAAATATCATATTGAGTAGTGTCTTCCCGCTCTTTGCCTGTAAAGGCATGATAATAAAGTGACCTTTCTTTGTCACTTTGGATTACTTTTTGAGTGGCCTCTTTTTCCGATAATTTGTACACCTGTTGAATCCTCCATCTTCGGAATGGCAGATCAGCATGTAAAAATATGCTCACATGATTAGGAAGGTCACGCAGGATATGAGACCCGCACCGTCCGATGATTACGGCAGAACGTTCTCGGGCAATATGTGTGATTATTTCTGATTCAGCTTTAAACAGGATGCTGTCGGTAGGCAAAGTAATTTGTGGCGGTACAAATGCATCCAGTGTTCCGAATCCATATGACTGGATAATTGATTGCCAGAATGAGCCTTTTTTTTCTTCTGATGATTCCAAATCCTCCTCCAATACCGAGAATTGTTTGGCAGCCTGAATAATGATTTCACGGTCTGCATAAAAAATATTCAGCTTTTTTGCCAGTTGTTGTCCAATATATGCCCCTCCACTCCCTAGTTGGCGGCTGATTGTAATAATAAACGGTGAACTCTCTTTCATATTTTTTGTTTAGGTATTATTCTGGTTGCAATTGTACTAAAATACAAGATCAGGTGCAATAAGAATTGCCATCGATACGTTAATTTGTTTAATTAAAATATTTTTAGATTTCTTAATATTTTTATCTTTACATCTTCTTAATGCTTATGCCACAAATATTATGAGAAAATTAAGACTAATTTATAAGGCGGATGAAACATATTTGAAAACTTCTTTTCCGGCGTATTATTACGGCTCTCCGGACAACAAAATCTACATCGTTTATTCTGCTCCTTATTTAACTCCCGGCGGGAAATCTGGCATAGAATTTATTATTGCAAAGCATGAAGAATTCTTGTACAATTACATGGAGGATAGAATAATTGAAATTGCCACCCAAAAAACACCTTTATTAAATAGCTTTATCGATAAATCCGGTTTAAAAGTTACAAATATAAAGAGCTATAAAAGTTGTAAGTCATATGAAGATGCCAAGGAATTATTAAGTAAATGGGTTGGCCATGAGTCAGGTAATGATTCCACAAAAAACACTACCAAACCAATCAATTTACAAGCAGACTGACCGAAAGAATTATTCTTTCAAAGCACTTTTAATTAGAAATCATCCATGTTTCAGCTTGTGACTTAAGCCAACCTCTGAAAATTTTGAATGATTTAAGTGGGAGGCAGATTAAATTCATATTTCTTTTTTCTGATTTTCCTTTGAAATCCCCATAGTCATCGCAGTTAATCCGGCAAGGCCACCTAACTGCATGGTTTCCAGTGCAGAACTAGGGACAATCACAATCGTGGAATTTGTTTTCAACCCTTCATAGAGCATGTTCATAGCTCTTAAATGAAGTGCTGTAGGATTATTGGAGTATGATTTTGCTGCCTCTTCAAATTTCTGGGCTACCTGGCGCTCAGAATCACCGAGGATTACTCTGGCCTGACGTTCTCTTTCCGCCTGAGCCTGCATCGACATAGCATCCTCTAATGCAGGAGGGATGAGTACATCCTTTACTTCCACTGAAATGACATTAATTCCCCATGGCTCAGTGCGTTCATCAATAATCTTTTGAAGTTGGTTGCTAATTTTCTCTCTCCCTTCAAGCATATCTGAAAGCATTGTCTTACCTATGACATCTCGCAGGGCAGTCTGGGAGGCCCAATTAATTGCGCTTTTATAATCTGCCACATCGAGAGCCGCTTTTTTGGGATCGAGAACTTTCCAAAACAGCACCGCATCAACGTCTACAGGTACCGTATCTTTAGTAAGGGTCTTTTCAGCAGTAAATGAAGAGGTAATAACGCGAATATCAATCCAGTATGGAATGGTATCAATTACCGGAATTATGAAAAAAAGTCCCGGTCCCCTGAGTGAATGAAAGCCACCAAGCCGTAAGACAACCGCTTTCTCCCACTGATCTGCAACCTTAATTGAGCATGAAACGATTAGGGCAATTACGAAAGAGATCACTTCAATCACAGTCCCTTCAGTTTTAGCCTCAACTCCATAACTGGCGTATGCAAATGCAACTCCAATTCCAAGAATGACAAAAAAGATCAATACCGCAAAATAGTTTGTTGTTTTCATTGTAATTCCCTCCATTTTTTAAGTTTCGGCAGGAATCGCCTTCCACTAAGATTAAATTTGAATTAGTGGGGACTGATTTACCTGATTAAAGATACGAAGAATTATGGAAATATGGGGCGAATTTTGGGACTATCGTGCACCATTGGGCTGAATTCTTATTAACTTAGATGTGTATTAATTCATCCGGGAATATGAAAAAAAAAGACGATCCCGAAAATCTTTTTGCCAGGCAGAGAGATGACCAGGAGATAACCAGCCTGGAAGGTTATCCATTATACCCATCAATCGATGATATTTACAGCAAATATCACGAAGAGAAGAACTTAGATCCCGACAGGATTGCCCGGGCTGAAGATTCGGCTGACGCAGAAGAGTATTTCCTTAGCGATGAAAGCAACATGAATAACGTCCCAGATGATAAAACCTTAGATGTATCAGAGTTAGAATTGGATGATTTCCGCGGGAATATTGGGGATGAAGATGAAGAGAACAACTATTACAGTTTAGGAGGTGATGATCACCATGATCTGGAAGAGGATTAGCAAATAGAATAAAAAGATGAAAAAGGTACTGATTGCCCTGGATTATGATCCAACATTGCAGAAAGTTGCAGAGGGGGATTTGAATTTTCCAGGACATTAGGAGCGAAGGTAATATTATTGTGATGGGTCCAACAGCAGGAAATGGCTGGAAAATATCTTAATAGGGAGTGTTGATGAAAAAGTACTGCATCACACTACTATACCGCTCTTCATTGTTCCCACCAAACCAAAAAAATGATCAGACTGGAGAAATTCGTAGCTCCTTCTTTTTTAATCGTTATCCATCAATAGCCAAATAACAAGGCTCCTTCCGGGATTTAAATTCTCTTTAGGAAATGTATGCCCCCAAACTTTCAGGTTTGGACTATCTTATTATAAACTAAAAGGAGGTATCCCAACTCATGAGACACCTCCTTTTTGAATTCAATTCTCGGGTAATTAATTTACATCCCAGAATAATTTGGTACCAGGCGTGTCTTGTGCGGAAACCGTAGCATAATTAGCAGCGTTATTTGCTTCTTCATCAGCCGGATAAATCCATCTTGCCGGAGGCAGTGAATTATTTGGTTTAGACGTATCTGCCCAAAATGAAAGCGCTGGTAATTTCAATCTTCTGTATTCTGCCCAGCCTTCGTATGGTTCGCAAATATTCAGATGAATCCATTTTTGGGTAGCAATCAACTGAAGCTTGCTGGCGTTGGCAGTCCAGCTTATACCGGAACTTGCAATATAAATAGCAATTTCGGCAGGAGTGGTCGGAGTAACCGAACCTGATGTGTTGTCTTGGCTCAATGCCCTTACGCTATAGAAGAAATTCACTGATTGGGTAATTCCATTTTCATACGCTGCCTGAGCTGCGACAGAATTGCCGGCTTTCTGGTAATATTCGGCAACATAGAACTGGACTTCAGCAGCGGTAAGCAGGATTCCGGGGAACCACCAGTTACGTGTTAAAGTCGAACGGTTATAGAGTGCATTGATACCGGCATTGACCATAGTTGTCTGAACACTACTATTTGCCAATGGATCTACACCGATATAGATGCCAGGACTACCGACTCCGGGTTCAAACATAACCCTTTCGCGGGGATCCTTATTTGCATTCATATGATCAATCATCGTTTTCCCGGCATAATTTCCACCCCAGCCGGCGCTTTCCAATCCGGACTGCCATCCCTGTGAGTTAAAACCACTGGTCTGCGAATAAACATTAATCAGGATATTATCGCTATTGGTTGTTAAAATAGGATAAGAGGAGGCATTTCCAAGAATTGCACCCATTTCGCTGGAAGCCCTTGAACTTAGTGCAGATACTCCTGAAACCCTGGTCAACATTCTTAATCTTAATGAATTACAGTACTTTTTCCAAAGACTCATTGAGCCATAATTAACGATGTCCTGATTGTGAAACAGTGTCTGTACTCCTGCATCAACATTAATTGAGTTCAGTTCATCTGAGAAACCTTTCAGGCCATCAAGCATGGTGGTGTAGATATCGGTTGCTTTATCATATGGGGCATAAGAAACACCATAATTTCCCCCATTAGGAATAATCATCCCGGCTTTACTCCAGGGAATATCTCCATGAAGGTCAACACTTCTTTCAGTATAATCATAGAAATAGATGGTAGCAGCAATCATATAGATTCTTTTGAGCGTCTGATCGGCCTGGGACTGTGCAGCAAATACCTGCTGGAATGCCCTGTATTGAGCAAGAAAACTGTAATAATTACTCCACACATCGCTATTACCTGAGGCCGGAGCCACATACTGACCGGAACCGTTAATCCAACCTATTACCTGGGTATAATTGAGCAACGAGGTCCTAAGATCTACAAAATAGTTCCAGTAGCTGGGGACAATATAAGCAGCATTTGATTGCATAAATCCAGCAAACTGTTTTTCTACCGTGGTAGTTGCAATTTTAGAAGGATCGGGATAGGCAGCTGCAAATTCGGATTTCTTACAGGAAGATAAAATACCGAATACTGCGACAGCAAGTATTATAAATATTTTTTTCATATCTAAAATGTTATTAAATTTATAAAATCGTTTTTAGAAACTTGCCCTTAACATTGCACCAAAGGTCCGGGTAGTGGGGTTTTCACCTGCGTTGTTCACGTTCTGGATCCATCTTGAACCGGCAACAGTAGCTTCACCATCGATGTTTTTAATATTTCTGTAGATATAGAACAAGTTACGCCCATATACAGAAAATCTGAGTTTAGAAGCACCGATTTTGTTGGCAAAACCTTTAGGCAAATCATAGCCGAAGGTAATATCCCTCATCTTATAGTAAGTGTTCTTTTTCATAAACAGTTCATAGCGGGATCCCCCATATTGAGGACCACCCCAGTTGTAAACATTATCATAGTAATATGCCTGCCCTACGATATTTGTATTTTTTGATCCATCCGGAGCATTTCCTGGAAGCAAAATACCATCGTTAAACACAGTTTCGCCATGAGGGCCGGTTATGCCGTTAGTTGCAATTCCTGAATTTGCGCCATCAGGAGTTACTTTAATATAATAACTCAGACCGCCATGTGCTTTATCCATATGGTTTAAGCTCTCCTTAGTCAGACCTCGACTGGTCAACCAGTTAATACCGGTTGGCATAATATAGCCTCCAATACGGAAATCAATCATAGCGTCGAGGGTAAACGATTTATAGGTGAATGTGTTGAAAAATCCGCCAATAGCGATAGGCATCACATTTCCAACTCTCTTCATCTTAGCCGGATCCGTTTCAAGCTGGTAGCATCCATCTGAACCAACAATTGGTTGTCCCGTAGCGTCCTTCAATACCGGTGGTGCATAGAGGTCTCCCATTGGCTGACCAACGTAAGATCTCAATTGTGCCGCACTACCATCATAATCTACATGCTGCAGCATATTCTGTCCGTTGGTCAATTTTTCGATCTTGTTATGATTCATTGCCCAGTTAATTCCTGTTTGCCATTTGAATTCTCCGGCTTTAACTGCTGTAATGTTTAATCCGATTTCAAGACCTGAATTCCTCAGCGTTCCAATATTGGTTAACACGGAGCTTGCGCCCATAGAAATTGGGGTAGTTAACGGTAAAATCTGGTCTCTCAGCTGAGCATTATAATAAGAAACATCGAGGCTCACGCGGTTGTTGAACATTCTTGTTTCCAATCCAAATTCAATTTCATGCTTTTTTTCCGGCCGTATACCGTCATTCCCCATAGTAGTTGGCAAAGTGGTATACAATACAGATGAGCCACCTTTCTGGGTAACACCTAAAGTACCCTGGTTATAAGCAATATTGGCATTGTATTGGTCAGGATAGTTACCTACAATACCCCATGATCCGCGCAGTTTACCATAATTAATGAATCCAGGCATATGAAGCGCTTCAGAGAATACAAAACTTGAATTCAAAGAAGGATAAGCAAACGTATTATTATTCGGGCTCATCGTTGAATACCGGTCACGTCGTACATTCCCTTCCAAAAACAGGTAATCCTTATAGTTAAAGTTAATCGTTCCAATCAATGCATCAGAAACCAATTCTCCAAGAGATCCGCTTGCATTAAGTACATTGACAGTAGAAGAGAGGTCAAACCGGTTTTCTGTGCTCAAGCCACCGTTGGTTGACACACTCTCGTTGCTGGTTTTGTCTTCCTTCGCGGTATAACCACCCATCACTGTGAAATCGAGGTCTGGCATAATCTTTTTGTTATAGGTTAACAAAAGGTCACCGTAGAAGATGTTATCGCGATAAGATGAAAATCCGAAGGATCCTGAATTACCAAATAAAAGAGGTACGGTGTTCCGGTTACGGTCTTCAATTTTCCGGGAGGTAACATCGGTCGCAAACCTAGACCTTAATTTTAAATTCTTAACAATCTCATAATTGGTGGTAATATTTGCAATAATACGGTCGCTGTATTCATCTTCCCTGTTTGCCTTGACATTCCATACAAAGTCCATGATGTCTGATCTGTAGCCGCTGTTAGTAATGTTCTCATTTGGGGTAAGACTCTGGTTGGTCCCATAAACAGCATGGTAGCCCAAACTGGTCTGGTACTTTTTCAGATACCAGTTTCCATTGTCGAACGGCCCTATCATCCCGGTAAAGTTGTTGATCATCCGGTCGATGGAATAAGGACGATTGATGATATGGTTATTGATATAGTTAACATTGACATCAACGGAAACTTTCTTGCCAAACTGGTGGTGACTGGTCAGGTTGAAATTATTTTTGTTCTCCTGGGAGCCCATGCTAATTCCTTCATTCTCCGAACGGGTTATTGATAATCGTGTATTTGAGTTTTCGGATGAACTTGAAACGGCTACATTATACATCGTGCTGTTGGCCGTCTGAAATAAATTAGAATAATTATTTTTTTGAGCGGAATATGGGCGGACAATGCCATCTCACGACATAATGGGTTTACCATCAAATACAGGACCATAGTTAACTGAAGTTTGAATAAGTTCCCTATTGTCCACTCCATTTATAGTTTTGTGTATAAATAAGTTTGCATCCTGTCCTGCGTCGTTTAGGTATGTTGGATATCCATAGCCCCTTACATTCTGATAATCTGGCAGATATGCAATATGATCAACACTGGTTGAAATATTTACATCCACTGAAAATCCTTTTTTCCCTTTACCCGATTTAGAGGTGATCAAAATAACGCCATTTACAGCTTCCGATCCATAAAGAGCAGCAGCAGAAGCGCCTTTTAATACTGAAATTGATGCAATATCCTCAGGGTTAATATCGAGTAAACCGGTACCTCTAAGTCGTTGGTCTCCCCAATAGTTTCCGTTGTTGAATTCCCCGTCGCGGATTGGCACACCATCCAAAACGATCAGTGGCTGTGTTTTACCCGTAATTGAGTTGACCCCACGGATTGTCATATTTACACCGCTGGTTGAACCTCCAGGACTGGAACCAACTTGTAAACCTGGCGCCTGGCCATAGAGTGCCATCGCGAAGTTGGTCGGACTTGTTTTAATGATTTCGCTTGACTTAACGGTCGTAGAAGCATATCCAAGCGCTTTTTCCTGCTTGGCAATACCCATAGCTGTAACGACGACTTCACCCAACTGGGCAGTAGTAGCCTGAAGCCTTACATTAATTGTTTTCAGGTTTGTGATTGCTACTTCCTTGGTATTAAAACCAATAAAGGAAAATACGAGGGTGTTTGCATTAGCTGGGGCCGATATTTTAAAAGCACCCAGTTCATCGGTAATTGTTCCGATAGTCGTTCCTTTAACGAGAACTGTAACGCCAGGCATTGAAGTACCATCCTTGTCATCCGTTACCTTACCGGTGAGTGTTTTTTGAGCGAGTGCTACCTGCCACGAGCAGAATAGTCCCATCGTCAAGACAGCCAATAATAAAATTTTACGCATAGGGTTCTAATTTTAGTTTAATTTCTGAATTGATATTTTTTCCGCAGAAGAATTAGTCTCCACTTCGTACCTGCAGATTTATACGAAGCGCAATCTCCTGTTTTGCTCAAAACAGGAGAGTTTTTGAATGATTTTCATCCACTTTTCAAGTTGTTCATAGGCATACTTTTGATTTATTATTCATAAGAAACTTATTTCATTAAATACTTTCTGAAAAATCATTTCAGAAGTTCCGAGAAGCGCAGTCTGATCGCCCATATCCGAGATGAGCAGCAGGGTACTTTCCGAAATCTTTTCGAGACAAAGTCTGTTCAAAGATTGCTGGATGGGTGATAAAACATATTGTTTGGCCTTCGAAAGCGGTCCGCTGAGTACAATCACCTCCGGATTCAGTAACTGAATGATATAGGATAGTCCTTTCCCCATGGCACTTCCCACTTCGTTCAGGATCGAAATGCAAAATTCATCACCCTGACGTGCAGAATTTATAACATCTTCCGGAGTCACTTTCTCGGGATGGTTTTCAAACTGCCTGATCAGCGAGGAAATTTCCTTGTCGGCAAAACCCTGCTTAACTCGTCTGATAATTGCGTTGGAGGAGGCAATGGTTTCCAGACAGCCCCGTTTCCCGCAGATGCATAACTCCCCGTTTTCAACAACGGGAATATGAGAGAATTCGCCGGCAAATCCGTTTTTCCCGCTGCAAAGCTGACCGTTTATGAAAATCCCAAGGCCAAGTCCCCAACTCCAATGGATAATGATGGCATCCTTATATTCTTTGGCGGCACCAAAATGGAATTCTCCCTGGGCATGCATCCTGGCATCATTATCTACGTAGACCAGCTTATTGAAACGCATCCTCAGTTCACGGCCAATAGTTTGCCGCTTTTTA
>CAIXZH010000114.1 GCA_903923905.1 uncultured Bacteroidia bacterium | reverse complement strand
TGTTGTTCCGGAATACATATCGCTCAAAATAGGTAATAAGCGAAAATATAAATTCAAGTCGTAAAATCGCAAAAACCTTGCAAATAACTATATATTAATATATTACAACAATTAAAAAAATCTTAACCGGACACTAGTGGATCAAAATATATAATACACTTATTATAATAATAGGTACAGCTGTTATGAAATAGCCTACATTTCAATAAAAGGGACCAAAACTGAGGGAGTTGATGGAGAAACGATAACTGTCAATTATCTGGAAGTTCCTTTAAATCTGGCATACAAATTTCCAATCAACGAAAATTCGAAATTCCTAATTCAGGCCGGACCCTATCTTGGATATGCATTAAGTGGAAAAGATAAATATAGTGGTGAAAGTACAGATATCACATTCGGAGAACCAGGTGGAATGAAAAGACTTGATTTTGGTTTGGGATTTGGAGCTGGTATTGAATTAGGTTCGATAATATTAAGTGCAAATTACGAACTTGGGCTTTCAAATATTATTGATGACTCAAGTTATAAGGTTAAAAATAAAGTGTTTCAGATTTCGTTAGCATATATGTTTGGTAGTTCAAAATAGAAAAATTGACTAACTAATATAAGGCCTAAATACATTTTTTTGGGAACAGTATACGCATATAATCCAAATAGTTGCAGGTGAAGCTTTCATTGAAAATGAAGGCTTCACTTTTTTTTGTATATTCACAAAAAAAATGGAAAACTAATTAATACGATGGAAACAAAATACGCCCCCGCAGAGAGAAGCACTTTTTATAATGTTTTGCAAAGTAATCTGGCACTAGAAAAGATCACCTACCTGAATGACATTTTCTGTTCTCTCTCCTTTATTTTTTGTATTCTGAATGAGAACAGACAGATCGTTTATACCAACGATGTGCTGATGAAAACTCTTGAAGTTGAAAATATTGAAGAAGTCTTAGGGCAACGATTCGGAGAAGCTATCCATTGCCGGTTTTCATTTGAAGAAAAGGGAGGATGCGGAACATCAGAACATTGCAGGTATTGCGGAGCAGTTAATGCAATGTTGCAATCCCAGACAACCGGTCTTAAGACAACAAAAGAGTGCCGAATTCGGAGAATAGTGAAGGGAGCCGAAAATTTCCTTGATGTTGAAGTGACGGCAACGCCATTTACTCATGAAAACTCAAATTATACCATCTTCTCACTAATTGATATAACGGACCGTAAACGAAGGGCAATTATTGAGAAAATATTCTTTCACGATATTATGAATGTTGCTTCAGGCCTGCAAGGGTTTTTTGAGATCTTTGATTCTATTGATGAAAAGGAACAACAGGAATTTATTCAAATGGGAGCGTCCCTTTGTCAGCAAATTATTGATGAAATAGGCACTCAAAGATTGCTTGCTCAAGCTGAAACAAAGGAATTAATTATAAGCCTTCAACCTATTGATTGTTTAAATTTTATACAACAAATTGCCTTAGATTTAAGGTTTCTTTCGGTTGCCCATGGTAAAAAAATAGTCGTTGATAAGAGCTCTCCTGACATTCGTATTAATAGCGATCCTGTGCTTTTACGTCGTATCCTGAACAATATGGTAAAGAATGCACTGGAGGCAAGTACTGAAGGGCAAACCATCACAATTTCCGTAGTTCAGGTCGGTAATAAAGTGAAATTTTCAGTTCATAATCCTAAATTTATCCCAAGAGAAATTGAAATGCAAGTATTTATGAGGTCTTTTTCTACAAAGGGCACCCAAAGAGGCCTGGGAACTTACAGCATGAAAATTCTTGGGGAACAACATCTGGGTGGAACTGTTGATTTCACCACTTCAGAAGCTGAAGGGACGACTTTTTATATCATCCTGTGAAATAAATGGAAACTAATTAATTTTCTCCACAACCACAGCTGTCCCGTACGCGAGTACTTCAGTCAGACCGTTCATTACTTCATTGGCATCATAACGCATACTGATAATTGCATTGGCCCCTAATTCGCTGGCATGATTGATCATTAATTGCAGAGCTTCTTCACGAGCGTTCTCGCATAGCTCGGTATAAATTGCACTTTTACCTCCAAAAATTGTCATAAATCCTCCAGCCATATTTCCGATAATACTTCGTGAACGAACTGTAATTCCACGAACCAGTCCAAGTTGCCTTGTAACTTTATATCCGTCAAGGAAAGTACTGGTTGTAATCAAAGTATTGTTTTTCATAATCATAAAAATTAAATTGGGGATTCTCATTTTTGTTTCAAAACAAAATTAGCAAATTAATTGAAAGTTGGTTAAAAAACAGGAATAATCCCCGATTATGTTTCAAAAAAATCCTTAACTTTACCTCCACTACTAAAAATACGAATATGAAAAATCTAGTACTACTCGTTTGCTGCTTTTTTATGCTGCAATTTTGTGCCATAGCCCAATCCCAGGATAATATGGCCGGATCACTTGGCTTACCTGGGGATAATCTGAATTTATATGCTGTGATGAAGTTATTTCAGGAATCGAAGACCCTGGAGCTATTTGAGAAAAATCTGAATGACGAGAACTCAAGGATAAATAACCTTGATCTTAATGGAGACGGTCAGATAGATTACATCAGCGTTGTTGACAATTTCGATGGAAAGGTACACACCATTGTTCTGAAAGATGCAATTAATGCCAATGAGAGTCAGGATGTTGCTGTTTTTTATATTGGGAAAGACGCCAATCATCATGTTCAGGTTCAATTAATTGGTGATGAAGCATTATATGGTAAAGACTATATTATCGAGCCCAATATTGGCGGAAACGTTAATGCCGGACAAACTGCAAATCCCGGATATTCAGGAAATAGGGAGGTAGTTGTTGAGCAGCCTGTAGTAATGGAAGCCAGCGCCTGGCCGTTACTCGGATTGTTATTTCTCCCATCCTATGTCGTTTGGCATTCTCCCTACTATTATGGCTACTATCCAAATTATTGGAGACCATGGCATCCTGTGTTTTGGCACTCTTATTACGGCTATCATTCCAATATGAATCATTATTATGAAGGAAATTTCCGTCGTACAGCTGTATATCATGACAATCATTTTCGTGATCATTATTATGCGGGACGACATGTTGCTCCCTCGGTAATTCAACACAGAAACGCAGGATTTTATAAAAATACTTACTCCCATCCTGAATTACGGAAAGAAGGGGCTGCTCAATACAACAGGCAGCATCCTGCAAATTTGAACCGGCAGGAAAACAGACCTGGAATTCAGCAGCGTGGTTCACTTCCGGCATCAAGGCAGATTGGAAACAGACCTGTGCATCCTCAGGAAGGGAACAGACCAGGAACATTTAATTCAAGACCAGCTGTTAATCAAAACAAATCACTCCCGGCTTCCAGGCAGGCAGCTACACAGCCAAGACCTTCATTTAATCAAGGTAATGCCAGAACACCGGCAGCCAGACAAGCAGCACCTTCAGTTAATCAAAATAATGCCAGAACATTTGCCCGTCCGGCAGCCACTCAGCAGCAGAACAGAGCTGCTGCAACCCCTCAATATAACAGACCCGCAGCCACTCAACAACAACAGAGCAGACCTGCAAATAACCAGGGTCAGTCGCGACAAGCAGTTAATCCTGCTGCCTCCAGACAGCAAGCACCTAAAGCTGCACCTGCTGCAAAGCCTAACAAGGGTCCACAGAAAAAAGAGAATGGAAAATAACGAAGCACAGAATTCCTAAAATTTTGTAATGCAGCTAAAAAGAGGACACCCGAAAATGTGATCCTCTTTTTATTTTAAATAGGTATCAAAATAGTAGTCTCAATCATATGAGTAATTTGCTGGTATTTTATAGATAAAGTGAGGGCTGAAAATGAAAACTAAGAATCTACAACAGGGAATGTGCAATATTCAAAGATTGACTTTTGCATGCACCTATATTGATATAGTCCGGACTGCATTATTTTGAAAATAAAGCTAAATTTGCGGGGCAATGAAAAAATTAGTCGCAATAACCACATATATCAACTCGTGGCGCTTGAAGCACCTCAATGAACGCGAAATATTATTGATTTTAAGTTTTGTTGTTGGTTTATTGAGTGGTTTTGCCGCAATTATTCTAAAAAATCTGATCTACCATCTTGGAAAATTTTTAACCCAGAACTTCACCTCCTATTCTGAGAGTTATCGGTATTTGGCGTATCCCGGAATCGGCATACTTATTACTGTATTGTATGTCAGGTATTTTGTTAAGGACGATATTGGCCATGGCGTGACAAAAGTTCTTGACTCCATAGCCAACAAGAGAGGTCGGATGCGTGCGCATAATATGTTCACCTCGATTATTTCAAGCACAATAACCATTGGGTTTGGCGGATCGGTCGGAGCCGAAGCACCAGTAGTACTCACCGGTTCATCAATTGGCTCTAATATTGCCCGGCGGTTTAATCTCAGTTACCATACCATGACCGTACTAATTGGTTGTGGAGCTGCCGGAGCAATTGCCGGAATCTTCAAGGCGCCCATTGCCGGAATGTTATTTGCCATCGAGGTATTGATGCTCGATATGTCAATGGCCTCTTTGCTTCCTTTGATGATCTCTGCATCGATGTCAGCCTCCCTGGCCTATTTCTTGATGGGAAGTGCTCACCATTTTGATTTTCAGATAGATAAAGCATTCAATGTAGCAAATATTCCATGGTACATTGTGTTAGGGATCTTCTGTGGTCTATTTTCATATCTCTTCACTCAGGGGAATTTATTGGTTGAAGGTCGTTTCCGGAAGATAAACAATCCTTATCTCAAAGTACTTATTGGGGGAATATTGCTGGGGGTGTTTATTTTTTTATTCCCTTCGCTTTGGGGAGAAGGTTATTTTAGCATTGATCAGATTCTTACGGACAGTGGGTCGAATATTCTGAATAATTCACTTTTTGTAGGGTTTAAGGACGACAAGTTTATTTTAATTGGAATGATCTTTTTAATCATGCTCGTAAAGATTGTCGCATCTGCCACAACAACCGGGGCCGGCGGAAGCGGCGGTATTTTTGCCCCTTCCCTATTCTTAGGAAGTATGGCAGGATTTTTTGTTTCGTCCATATTAAATCTGGATGGCAATCTGGTACCAGCCCGGAATTTTGCTCTTGCCGGAATGGCCGGCATGATGGCCGGAGTAATGCAATCGCCTATGACAGCAATTTTTCTGATCGCGGAAATTACCGGCGGGTTTGGACTGTTGATTCCATTAATGGTCACTTCAGCCACTGCCTACCTCACCATCAAACCGTTACTGCCGCATTCACTGTATCACTTACGACTGGCACAACGTGGCGAACTGATCACTCACAATAAGGATAAGGCAGTACTCACCCTAATGAAATTAAAAAATGTGATTGAAACCGATCACCTGACAGTGAATGTCGAAAGTACCCTTGGAGAATTAGTTAAAATTGTTTCCAAATCAAAACGTAATTTATTTCCGGTTATCGATCAGGAGGGAAATTTCTGCGGTGTTGTTCTTCTGGATGATATCAGAGAGTTCATGTTTGATAAGGACCGATATGCAACAACACTGGTTAGAGATTTGATGATCATGCCTCCTGAAATTATTGCACCGGATGAGAAAATGGAGAATGTGATGAAAAAATTCAATGAGAGTGGGGTATGGAATCTGCCGGTTGTCAACAACAGGAAATACATCGGTTTTATATCAAAGTCAACTATTTTTAATGCCTATCGAACAGAACTAGTTCGGTTTTCGGAAGAATAACAGTAAATTTGCACTTAAATTTATCCAAAGTTTAAAGAATGAAAAAGGATACACAGATTTTTGAAATCATTGAAAAAGAGAGACAACGACAGCTTCATGGCATTGAACTGATCGCCTCTGAAAATTTCGTCTCGGACCAGGTGATGGCAGCTATGGGCTCCTGCCTGACTAATAAATATGCTGAAGGCTACCCAGGTCATCGCTATTATGGTGGTTGTCAGTTTATTGATGAAGCAGAGCAGCTTGCAATCGATCGTTTAAAAAAGCTTTTTGGAGCGGAGTATGCGAATGTTCAGCCACACTCAGGTGCACAGGCTAATATGGCTGTTTTGATGACTGTACTCAAACCAGGAGATACATTTATGGGGCTAGATTTGTCCCATGGAGGTCACCTTTCACATGGTTCACCGGTTAACTCTTCGGGTTTATTATATCATCCGATAGCATATTCAGTAAAAGAAGATACTGGTTTGGTGGATTATGACATGATGGAAGAAGTTGCCATAAAGGAAAGGCCTAAATTGATCATTGCAGGGGCATCAGCCTATTCGCGCGAATGGGATTATCAGCGGATGCGAAACCTTGCTGATAAAATCGGAGCCATTTTCATGGTTGATATGGCCCATCCGGCAGGATTGATAGCAGCCGGGTTATTGGACAATCCGGTTAATTATGCACACATCGTTACCTCTACAACTCATAAAACTTTACGTGGTCCGCGTGGCGGAATAATTCTCTTGGGCAAAGATTTTGAAAATCCCTGGGGACTAACCACAAAAAAAGGTGAATTAAAGATGATGTCTTCTCTACTTGATTCTGCTATTTTCCCGGGGATTCAGGGTGGGCCTCTTGAACATGTAATTGCCTCTAAGGCAGTTGCTTTCGGCGAAGCATTGGAACCAGAGTACAAGGATTATCAGATTCTGGTACAGAAAAATGCCAGAGTTATGGCCAAAGCCTTTATCGACAAGGGATACAAGGTGATTTCCGGTGGCACAGACAACCATTCCATGCTTATCGATCTGAGAACCAAATTCCCTGATCTTACCGGGAAAAAAGCTGAAAATGCATTGGTTTTAGCCGATATAACGATCAATAAAAATATGGTTCCTTTTGATTCACGCTCTCCATTTCTTACCTCCGGTTTACGCGTCGGTACTCCGGCAATCACTACACGAGGGATGCAAGAAGAGCATATGGCACTAATCGTTGATCTGATTGATGAGGTTCTTCAGAATCCGGAGGACGAAAGCGTAATTGCAGACGTTCGAGGCCGGGTGAATCAAATGATGGAAGGTTACCCAATGTTTGCCTGGTAATCTCGTTAACTAATAATTTATAAAGAATCCGGAGTCATATTTTTTGATTCCGGATTCTTTATTTTATCATACAACACAGTATTTATGGAGATTACAACATGTTTTTAAATCTTCTACTTTAAAGATACTCTGGAATAAGGTACTGCATCGTGAGATGAAAATTCACCTTTCAGAAATTTATAATAGCCGGTAATTGCAATCATTGCTGCATTATCCGTTGTAAATTTGAAAGGCGGAATATGCATCTCCCAGTTGTATTTCACTGCAGCATTAAGTAAGGCCTCCCTCAATCCGGAATTTGCAGAGACACCGCCGGCAACTGCTATTGTCCGGATTCCTGTTTCTTTTGCTGCCTGAATAACTTTTGTCATCAACACCTGAATAATAGTTTCCTGCAAAGAGGCACAAATGTCAGCCTTATTCTCATTAATAAAATCGGGATTTTCTGTGATCCTGTCACGAATAAAATAGAGAAAAGAAGTTTTTAAACCGCTAAAACTGTAGTCTAATCCGGGTATACGTGGTTTGGCAAATACAAATGCCCTTGAATTACCCTCTTTCGCTAATTTGTCAATCAATGGACCACCAGGATAGGGTAATCCCATAACTTTTGCACATTTATCGAACGCTTCGCCTGCGGCATCATCTATAGTTTGTCCGATAACCTCCATATCGAGGTAATCCCTTACAATGATGATCTGCGAATTACCACCTGAAACCAACAAACATAAAAAAGGGAATCCAGGTTTCCTCGAATCCACTGATCGTTCCTGAATAAAATGTGCAAGAACGTGTCCCTGTAAATGATTCACCTCAATTAATGGAATATTTCTGGCCAGGGCAAAGCCTTTCGCAAACGAGGTACCTACAAGTAAAGATCCCAGCAATCCGGGACCTCTGGTAAAAGCGACTGCCGAAATCTGGTCAATCGAAATTCCAGCATTCCTGATTGCCAGATCAACAACCGGTATAATATTTTGTTGATGGGCTCTCGAGGCTAGTTCCGGCACGACACCACCATAAGCCATATGAACTGCCTGACTAGCTACTTCATTGCTAATAATCAAATTATTACAAATTATTGCTGCTGCAGTATCATCACATGACGATTCGATTCCCAGAATTATAACGTCGTTGTTTTTTCCCTTTGCCATTATTTATCCAGTTTTGATCAATTTGTATGATTACCCCTTTAAACAGACTTCAAAAAGTGCTATTTTTAAAACATCAAAACAGAAGTACGCGTACAAATTTATTGTTGATTAAAATTAAAACTCAAAAGTATCAAAAAAAGGTTTAAAATATTACTTATCATCATCCTTATACTCACTTGCATGTTCGGTGGAGTTTATTCTCTTTTTCGGTCAACCAGGATTCAGACAATTGTTGCTCAATGGTTTACAGATCAATTATCCATTACCTTTAAAGCCAGAATTAGTGTAGGTGGAGTTAATATTTCCCTCTTTAAGAGCATTGTTCTCGAAAAAGTGATCATTGAAGATCAGGAAAAGAATACTCTTTTTTCAATCGGTAATGTAAAACTGCGTATTGACAGTTTAAAGCTATTAGAAAAGAAAGTTCATTTTGGTGATCTGTATTTCGAAAATTCCAATATAAATATTTTAAAAGCTACAAAGGGGTATAATTATCAGTTTTTGTTAGGATCTGAAAATTCAAAAGCTGATACAATTCATCCCTGGCAAATAACTTTTAACAACCTTTATTTGCTCAATTCAAGAATCAAATACAAAGATCTTACAGTAAATGATACACTGGTCAAGGGGGTAAACTTTAACGATCTGGAAATCAAAAAACTAAACCTTTCAATCGTAAATGTGCATTTCACTGATTCGGTTACTACCTTCTTTCTCGATAATGCCTCTGTTTATGAGAAGTCCGGGCTTGCAATTGGAGATCTCAGGTTTGCTGGCCGCATTGATTCGAATGGATTTGAACTTTCCGATATGACCTTAGTTTCGAACCATTCACATATTGAGGCAAGTAAAATTAAGATTTCCAGAAACAAGTTATTCGGAGTTGATTCGCTCTATTCAGAAAAGAGTCAGACTTTAACAAACCGCTGGGTTATCGACAGTGATTTTAGGGAGTCGACCATTTCACTCACCGATTTATCGTATGTTATTCCAGAGCTTTGGGGAATGAATGAGCCAATACAATTCTCGGGAGGATTGAAAGGTTCCTTATCCAATTTGAAATTTAAGAAGATTAATTTTAAAGTCGGCAAAGGGACTCAGATAAATGCAGATCTTGAACTTCGAGGTTTACCGGATTGGAGAAATACATTTATTTTCTTTAAAATGTATGATAACACATTTGATTTCAATGATTTATCCACAATTCGCATGCCAGATAGCTCACCCAAAAGGTACATTAAAATCCCTCAGGAGTTACTTTCCGGGGGCAGGCTCACCTACCAGGGAAATTTCAGCGGCTTTCCCTCAGATTTTGTTGCATATGGAACATTAGATGGGAGTTTGGGCAAATTATCCACTGATATGGCCATTCGTCCAAAAGAATCAGGAGTAATTGATTTTCAGGGAAGTGTAAAAGCCACATCCTTCCAGGCCGGCAAATTACTGGATTATTCCCCCCTTGGACCGGTCACTATGGAGGTAAAAATAAATGGATCCCGTTCAGGGAATAAAAAGTTTAATGCGCTGATTGACGGAAATATCGACAGTCTCTATTTCAATAATTACAGAATAGATTCGATATATGTTAACGGACAGGCACGTGACCGAAGTTTTGAAGGTGAGTTGAATGTTAAAGATAATAATTTGAAAATGACTTTTTCAGGTAAAGCTGATTTTGAGGGGATAATTCCTGAATTCAATTTTGCTTCCACCGTGGAGAAAGCTAATCTTGTGATTCTTGGTCTGGAGAAGGAGAGGAAGATTGCAGATCTCTCATTTAAGGTAAGTGCAAATTTTACCGGGAATAGGATTGACAACATTAACGGGAAAATCAATCTTCAGGATTTCAAATTTGTCAGGGATAATAAAACCCTAGAGATTCATGATTTCCTTCTTAAGACCGAAAATAGTGATGAAAAAAATAATATAACGCTACAATCTGATATTGCTGATGTTACCATTGACGGGAAATATCATTTTGGAGAATTTGATCTGACTTTCCGGGATTATCTCCATCATTATCTTCCTTCGGCAAAATTACCTTTTTCTGACAGAGCTTCAACGGGTAAAAATGCATTTAAATTCGATATCCGGATAAAGAAAGCGGAAGAACTGGGTAGTTTTTTAATGCCGGGACTGGTTGTTAAATCACCTGTAGTTCTTACCGGGAGCATAGATTCAGACAAAAAAAATCTCAATCTGGATGGTATGGTTAATGAATTGCAGTTTTATAAGCATCAGGCAAAAGGGCTTTCGATCAATTCGCGGAATATCGGGAATAACTGGCTTTTCAGAATTGGGACTAAGGATGCGTTGATGGGAGGAGCTGTTGCTGTTGAAAATTTCTCCATAAATAACAAACTGGTGAATGACAGTCTAAATACTACGATTACATGGAATAATACTGCAGTACCCACCTACTCCGGGAAAATAGATTTTCTGGGTATTTTCACTAAAGATAAGCGGGGAGATAACCTGGCTGACTTCTATCTCAATCCGTCAAAGATCTGGCTTGCCGACTCCTTATGGCAAATCGAAAGAAGTCACCTCCACCTTGATTCAACTTCAGTTGCAATCGACAATTTTAATATACACCATAAGCAGGAACGGTTCAGAATTTTCGGGAAAGTTGCCGATAATTCCTCCGATCAAATCAATATTGAATTCACGAAAGTCAAATTAAGCAATCTCGACTTATTACTCGGAGAAGAGGTTGGGATCTTTGGCGAATTAGATGGAACCACATCTATTGCAGACCCTTATCACTCCCTTTATCTGACAAGTCGAATGAAAGTTTCAGACTTTACCTACCTGGAAAAAAACTTTGGCGATATCTTGCTTGATAACAGTTGGGATCAGGAGCATTCGAAGTTAAATACTACACTGAAACTTGTTAAAGATTCAAAAATAGGATTTGATTTGAAGGGATATTACCAGCCAAAGAGTGACAGTATTAACTATCATACCTCATTGACCGATTATCCGCTCGAATCATTGCTTCCAATTTTAAGTAGTTTTGCTAACAAAGTTGAAGGAAGAGGGAATGGAATGGTTAACATTACCGGGAAACTTTCAGAGCCTAAATTCAACGGTAATGTTGCAGTGACAAATGCAAAAATTGGTATTGATTATACAAAAGTGATTTATTCACTGAATGATACAGTCAGGTTTTCGGGAGACTCCATAAATTTTAAAAATATTCAGATTTTCGATGCCGAAAAAAACAAAGCCAGGTTCAATGGTGTAATTACTCATAATTTATTCAACCACATGACTTACGATATGACTGCTGTGACAGAAAATATAATGGTCCTGAATACGGCTCCGGCAGACAACAATTATTTTTATGGCCTCGCTCATGGTGCAGGGTCTATCAAAATTTATGGAAAGATAGCTGATATCCGTCTGGATATTTTGTTAAAATCAAAACCTGGAACCCAGATAAATGTACCGTTTGAGAATCCGGAATCAGTTAATGAATACGATTTTATCCGGTTTGTAAGTGCAGATACCCTTCAGCAAAAGAATTCGCCTACTGCCCGAACTTTCGATTCCGGCGGTCTGGAAATAAACCTTGATATTGCGGCCACTCCTGATGCAAAGGTACAGTTGCTTTTCCGTTCAACAGTAGGTGATGCAATCAATGGATATGGATCTGGTGACCTGCGGTTTAAGTATGATAAAGAGGGTAATTTTTTGATCTATGGCGATTACAAAATCGAGAAGGGAGATTATATGTTTACGCTGCAGAATGTGCTCGTCAGAAAGTTTCATATCGTTCCTGGGGGACTTATTTCATGGAATGGTGATCCTTATGGTGCAATTGTTGACCTCGATGCGCTTTATACACTGAAAGCTCCAATTAATTATCTTTTGATTAATTACAATCAAAATGATAATTCCCGCCGGATTCCTGTACAATGTAAGATCAACTTATCTAAAAAGTTGCTTAATCCGGCCGTTAAATTTGCAATTGACTTTCCAACTGCCGATGAAAGAACCAAAGATCAGCTGGATCAGTTTATAAGTACACAGGACGATATCAACCGACAAATGGTATCCTTATTAGTTATGGGACAGTTCTTTACTCCTGAATACCTCCGGGGAAGACAGGATTTTCAGTCAAGTAGCACAAGTGTAGTCGGTTCAACTACCTCAGATATTCTATCCAATCAACTTTCCAACTGGCTATCTCAAATAAGCAATGACTTCGATATTGGATTTAATTACCGTCCGGGTGATCAGGTTAATGCCAACCAAATGGAGGTAGCTCTAAGTACTCAAATCCTTAACGACCGGGTAACGATTAACGGCAATATAGGCAATAACAGCAATTTGCAGTCAAACGCTACAAATCCGGTGATTGGCGAGGTGGAAGTATTTGTAAAACTAAACAAATCAGGGAAATTGCAATTGAAAGCCTACAATCGGACAAACGACGATTTAATTTATGATACCTCTCTGTATAAACAAGGTATTGGACTTTCCTATAAAGAAGAATTCAATACACTGAGCGATTTATTTAAACATTACCGTTCAAAGAGATTGAAAGTTAAAGTTCCTATGAGAGCCGATCCTGTGAATAATTCAACTACCCAATAATTAATCACTTGTTGAATATTCATTTTAAATGACTCGGAAATGGAATTCAGAAACACAATTGATATTTAATTTAATCCACACCTGCACCATCGGCCAATTTAAAACTAATAATCCCAAATGTAATAACGACGGTTGAGAAATCCCAAACCGAAAATTAAAATATCACCAAGGTCAGCTGACGGATTCTATCTGATCTTAAAAAATAAATTATTTACAGATGAAATTCTTATTTTTGCCCTTATTAAACCATTAAAATGGATATGACATTTACCAATAACCAGAAATCCGGAGTAATTGCAACAGTTTTGATTCATACTGTATTATTGCTGTTTCTGTTATATATAAGATTGGTATTGCCTTATCCGCCAAAACAGGAGGAGGGCTTTCTGGTCGATTTTGGTAATTCGGACACCGGTCTAGGTCTGGAAGAGCCTTCAGCTGCAAATGCTCCTGACGCCGGTGCTGCAACGAAAAAAATTGCACCTGCTTTGCATCCGGTCAGCCGGCCACTCCCATCATCCAAATCCCAGGATAAAGGCGATGAGGATTTACTTACCCAGGAGTACGAAAAAACAGTTTCCATTGCGGCCAATGCCCGGAAAAAAATGGTCATCGAGAAAAAATTAAAATTTGATGAAGATCGGAAAGAAAAGGCACGGAAGGAGAAGCAACAGAGAGATGATGCCTATGAAAAGCAAAAACAGGAGGCTGAAGAAAATCGTGTAAGGCAGGATCAGGAGAAAAAAATAGGAGCCATAAACTCCAGGGCTAAGAATGCTTTTGGAGGTGGAAAGACAGATAACGGTTCATTAAGTACCAGTCAGGGAAATACCTATGGAAGTGGAAATCAAGGGAGCCCCAATGGTACCCCCGGGGCAAATCAGTATGGTCTTGGGGGTGGCGAAGGCAAAGGCATTTCCTTTAACCTTTCAGGTCGTAATGCCCGTTCTCTTCCTAAGCCTGCATTCCCGGGCAATGAGGCCGGAGTTGTTGTTGTTGAAGTCACGGTGGATAAATTTGGTAAAGTGACCAAGGCATTACCCGGTGTTAAAGGATCAAATACCGTCAATCCCGATCTGCTTGAAGCGGCAAGAAAAGCTGCCGTGGCTGCAAGCTTTAACACCGAACAGAAAGCTCCTGCCTTTCAGAAAGGAACGATCACCTATCATTTTATCCTTCAATAGTCGCAGAATGCAGAACTATTTGAAGCATTTTGGATAGTGTATTCCCTTCAGTTCCAACCCTGGTTTTAGAATAAAATATCCCTAAAAAGTTTTAATACCCGTTAAAATGATCGAAAATATTTGATTCAAAGCAAATAAAATCGTCATTTTCATAGTATCTTTATAACGATTCTAAAAGGTGATACTTTCCTGAAGAATAATTATGATCCTGGTTTGAACTGGTTTAAATCTTCCAATGGATTGTTTACCGGTGATAATTGCAATACAGTTGTTATTTCATTATTAGGTTGTAGTCATAAATTCTTAAATTGAATATTATGAATATCTCATCATACCCCGAACGTGAACTGCTCAAAATAGCATCCGATTTTAAAAAGCATTTAAAAGATAAGTTTCCGGCCATGAGAAGTAGTAGTACGGGTATGGATCAGGGATTTATTTACAAATTTAAAGCATTATTCTATGAAGTTCAGGCCCATCCATGGGAACCGGAGACAGACAGCATTACTTATAAGTATAAACTCGACCTGGATACGCTGACAGAGCAAATCATGAACTTCTTTCTGATTTTCCGTTTCTACCTTCAAAAAGCATTTCCCTATGATTCAGATTTATGCGAGACATTTGGATATGTGGCAATGGAAAAGGTAAAATACAATTATCCTGAATTAAGGGTATTTCTGGAAAAAACAGTAAACCTGATCAATGATAAAAGACTTTTTTTAAAAGTAGCCAATTGTCCTGATTCAACATTGGAGGAGATAATAAGTTTATCCAATCAGATCAATAACCTACACGAAGAGCTTCTTAAATATGTCCAGAAAAAAGAGAATAGAAACAGGACATACCAGAACAACATGAAAGAGCTCTTTAGGTTAATGGAGATCGTACATGAGGCTGCTTCCAAAAGTCTTCAGGATGACCCGGAATCACTTAAACATTTAACATTCCCTCCCAAAGAGTATATCCATTGAGCCTTCAACCGGGGTCCTGCTTTATTCGTTATCTAATAACCTGACATTTGATAGTGAAGAATTATCAGGTATATTCTGTTTTACGTACAATAGCTTATTTGGATTTCATACGAATCCCTATTCCCGGGAGTTGTGAAAGTGTCATTTTCCCATCGACCACGTTGACTCCATCGTAAATATCATTGCTAATCAATAGATTGCCATCAAGATCTGCCCAATCGGCTATAGGAGACAGCTGAGCAGCAGCAGAGACGGCACAGGAAGTCTCGGTCATACAACCAATCATTACCTTCATTCCCAAAATCTTAGCCATATCGGCCATTTTATGGGCGTTGCGCATGCCTCCGCATTTCATTAATTTGATATTGATTCCCGAATATACTTTATGAACAGAAAGCACATCGTAAACAGTCTGCACGGCCTCGTCTGCCATGGTAGGTAACGGGCTGTTTTCCGTCAGCCAGGCCATATCATCGACCGCCAGTCTGCTCATGGGTTGTTCCACGAAGACCACCCCCTGAGTAGCCAGCCAATGGATCATATCGAGGGCCATATGCTTGTCTTTCCAACCCTGATTGACATCCACGCAGATTGGTTTATCTGTTACTGAGCGGATCGTTTGGATCATCTCCCTATCGTTGTCACGTCCCAGTTTGACTTTTAAAATTTTATAAATATCTGCCTCATGAACTTTCTCCCTGACCACATCCGGAGTATCCATTCCAATGGTAAAACTGGTATTCGGCGTTTTCGAAGGATTTAATCCCCAGAGTTTATGCCAGGGTTGTCCCAATATTTTCCCGATTAAATCGTGCAAGGCAATATCCACCGAGGCTTTGGCCGCATAATTTCCGGCAGCTAGGCTATCGATGTATTGTATAATATCTTCAAGCTCAAAAGGATCGTTAAATGAGGAGAGATCAACTTTAGATAGGAACTCAGTGGCCGTTTTATGGCTTTCGCCAAGATAAGGGGGCATGCTGGCTTCGCCGTATCCAATTATTCCGTCAAACTCTACCTCAGTAAGCATGACGGGAGTAGTGGTTCTTGAATTATTGGCAATCGTGAAGACATGTCTGAGCTGCAATTCGTAAGGACGGAACCTCAATTTCATCATGGTTGATTTCCCTGATTTTTTAAAGACAGAAGGACAACCTTTTGCTGCCGGCATTGGAGCGGGCAAGAGTAGTGAACCGGCAGCTAAACCGCTATATTTTAAAAAATTGCGTCTGTTACTCATAGGATTAAAATTTGATTTAATTGTTTCAGGGGTTTAGGCTTTTAGGTTGGAGACTTTTAGTCTGTAGGCTAATGCTTTAGATCGAGAGATACTGAAAGTTAGTTTTAAAATTGATCAAAAATTAATACCAAGGGTGATTCCGAATGGGCCATAATCCCTGCTCAGAAGAAAATCCGATGATCCTTCTCGCTCCAACCAGATTTTCCTTTAGCTCATCATTGTAATTGGCCTTTGTGCGATCGAGACTATTTATATGCACACTTCCCGATTCATGAATTAATTCACTGTCACCGATATACATGCCTACATGTGTCACCCGGAAAGGCTCTTTGGACCCGAAAAAGAGCAAATCACCCTTTTGCAGTTTTTCCCATCCTGCAGTAAGATCAACTTCTTTTCCGTGACAAAATTGTTGCGATGCATCACGCTCCAGAACGACACCATTTAAAAAGCATACAGTCTTCACAAACCCGCTACAATCCATCCCTTTCGAGGATGTACCTCCCCAAAGGTACGGAAAGCCCATCAGTCGTTTTCCGCTGACAATCATACGGTTTGCATTCAAAGAAACCGTATCTTTCCACCGTTTAAAGCTGAACCAGTTCTGTTTTGAAACATAACCGGAACGTCCATCGGGTAAACCAACCGCGACATAATCCAGGCCTTCAGATGTTTTAACGAGGATGGCTCCGGCAACCAGGTCACTCATTATCGTAGTTCTTTGACGATCACCAAAGATAATACCCTCATTTCCTTCAAAGATCAGCCGTTCCGCCTTCCGCCATTGTAGAATTTCAGAACGGCTCATCAGTTGGACTGCCGATTTATTGGTCCAGCCAATATACTGGTCAGGAGTCTGAATCAACACCCATCCATCCCCATCCTTCAAAATACGGACCGGAGTACCCATAATCGTCTGTGAAACCATCTCAGACGAATGGGCTGGTTTACTTCGCATATTGGCAACACTTAAAGTAATCAGGCCCCAGTTTTTTTCAAGATGAAGTGTATCCGGAAGAATGGTCACGCTGTCAATCACCGAAAAACCTTTGCTGCTTAACAATTGTAAAACCTTGGTCCTGGCGCCGGCAAACATGGTTTCTCCTTTTAAAATCAGCTCAGCTCCTCTCCCATTGCTTAAGGCTATGTTACAGATTCCTGTCCTTTTGTCGGGTGCCCAATGTTTGGAAATACTGTCAATTTCAGTCTGCAAGGGTGCCACAGGATTTGATTGACAGCTCAGCAGCAGGGTGAGCATAGAAACGGAAAGGGAAAAAATAGATTTCATAAGAAATTCGTTTACGGATATACATCTACGATTTATACAAAAATAGTATTTTTCAGCCGGGGTATGGGAATGCAGATCAGTTTTACTTCCAATTACAAATACTCTACGTTCATATGATAATCCCATTGATCAAAATAGAGGTTGCCTCCCCGCCATTCAACTTCTCCACGCTGAAAATCAAAAGGTTCACTTCTTGGGAATTTCTTACCCGGGACCAGTCTGCTTCCGATTCCGTCATTGATTATCAACCGGTATGAATCGATTCCACTGATATAAAACTCTTTCTCGCTAAGGTTATCTGACTGCTGAAGATTAAAGGACATGTCGAGTGGTATCCACCCGATTCCATCGTAAAACACTTCACACCAATCGTGTAGATTTACCTCATGGGGATGCATCATCCATCCGCTTTGCCATTTTACAGGGATGTGCTGGTATCGTGCCATCGCCATGAAGAGCATGGTCTGCATACCGCAATCACCACGTCTGTTGGCCAATACATAGCCGGGAATAAAGGGTATGATCGAATACTCCAAAGCACCTGTCCATATAATATGGTCATTGATCCAGTAATAAATTTTCCGAACCTTTTCTGCCTGATTGGAAGTGCCTGCGACTATACTGTCTGACAATCTCCTGATCTCAGCGCTAAATACGATCTGCGGATATTGCTCGGCTGTATACCTTTCAGATATGGCTTTGGATGTAACGGCTGGAAGAGCTTTCATTTTATTCAGTTCAAAATACTGTGCCATTGATACATACTCAAACTGAAGATTGAACACTACAGGTTTCCCTTTAAACGCCTTTTGTTCGCAATATACCGATCGCTGCTCAACCGAATCAGGTGCAATCCGGTAAGACTCAGGAACCATTTTAAGGAGTTTAACATTGGTCTGACGCGAATGATTCTCTTGTGGCCATGGAAGCCAGCAGCGGACAATTTCTCCTGCAGGAACGGCATCCGCTTTGACGGTTAACTGATAATTAATTTTGAGTTTAACTGGAATGACCGGTTTCCCGGAAGATCCGGCCGCCATGATTACCTTACGGGAACGTTCCAGGCAAAACCGCGATTGCGAATCCAAAATCTGCTCACCTTCCCGGGCCGGCTGTTTGCTTTTGAGAATTAAAATCAGATTGGAAACAGCTCTTTTGAAATAGCGCTTTTCTCCATCGATCATCCGGTATTCAAGCCAGTTATTTCGCTCCCATAGCTCTCTTTCAGATGGCGTAAACTCTACTGCTTCATTCTTTAAAAGGGTGTCCGTTTCCTCAGCAGTCATAGTAAAGTCGGCTTTAATCCGTCTGGCCATGTCTAATATCGAATTCAGCCGGAAAATGGTTAAAGAATCAGTATTGCTGCATCTTAAAATGGAATCGGACCATTTAATTGTCTGGCTAAAATAGCCATTTTGGAAAGCCTTTTCAATATCTTTAATTGACCTATGTGCGTCAGGAGGCTGATAACAACCTATAATGCAAATAAATATAGTGAAGAGTAAAATGGATTGGATAGCTTTCATTTATCACTTTTTTAACAAATATTCGGGTTGAAAATCTAAAAGTAGACATTTCAAATGAATTGCAAAATCACAATACTTGAGAAATCATTGTTTTAGTCAAATTGAATCATTTAGAAATATTCAGGATTAACTGACCTTATTGTTAGGTAAGCTGGTAATCTTAATCTTAAAGGATTCTATTTTTGATAGGGAAGTCCAAAACTCACCAATTATGTTCTATCTAATTAAAATTTAAATAATATTCTTTAATATCAGAAATTGACCACATATTTTCAGAAAAATTCAGAACAAAACACGGCTATTATTTGTTTTTAATCTAAATAAAAATAACTAAGCTGTTTTAGTCCGATATTTGCTTTAAAATATAATTATATTGGAGTTTTCCGAAAATCCATATAATAGAGTAGGAGGTCGTTTCCGAAAAACCAACGAGTAGGAAAATCTTAAATTTATACTCATGAGAAATCTATTTTTGAAGTTTAGCCTAATTGGCATTTTGCTGTTAATTCTTGCTATGAATTCGAATGTATCAGGTCAGGAACGCCCGGTTAGTATTGGTTTAAAGATTGGTTATCCCCAGGTAGTCGGATTAAATCTTGAATATGTTACTCCGCTGATGAGTAAAAGACTAGCTGCTGATATAGATTTTAGCTATCTTCCTTTAAGTTCGAATTCTGCTACAGTGACATATTCCAATTTTGGTTTTTTTGCAGATTACTATTTTTTTAAGGAAGGACGAGGCTTTTATGGTGGTTTTGGATACAGCAGAATGGGTCTTGATGTTACAAAAAATGTAACTTTCACGTCTGACGGTACAACCCAAAAAGGGGCAGCTAACATCGGCATTAATTCTTTAAATCTAAAAGTTGGCGGGAAATATGGTAAATTATTTTTCTTCAGATGGGAGCTTGGCTGGAGTTTAGCCATGAATAATCCGGTTTTTGAAGTTACAGCTGTAAAAAATGGAGTTACTCAGAATGAAAGTTTTAATTCACCTATCAAGGGTGGAGGGCCTATCGCTAATATAGGATTTGGGTTTGCTTTTTAAGAGTCAATTAACAAATTTCTGGCGATTAAAATAAAAATAAAACCACATATTGTGCTATAAATTACGCTTCAGGGCAACCTTTAATGGCTGCAATAGCCTAATGAGAAAGTTGCCCTGGAGTATTTAACTGTAGATTACTAAAATCTGTTTTCAGTGTTTTATTCTATTTAATTGCTCATATACCAATTGCAGAATATCTGTTCTTACATTCATTTCGCTGATTTTATTGTTTTCGCGAGTTGGGTATACCCGGTTAGATAAGAATATATAAATCAATCCATTGGATGGATCGGCCCAGAAAAAGGTGCCTGTAAAGCCTGAGTGGCCGAAACTCTGCGGTGAAACAGCCGGGCAAGGATAGGAATTTTCCCTGTCAAACTTCTGATTGTCAATCAATGGTTTGTCAAAACCCAGCGCTCTCCTGTTTTTATTCTGAGGAAACTGAATCCTGGTAAATTCTTCCATCGTGGAATGATTCAAATATTTCCTGCCTCCATACGTTCCAAACTGAACATACATCTGAACAATCTTTGCCAAATCATTTGCAGAGGCAAATAATCCTGCGTTTCCCGAAATTCCACCCAGAATAGCAGAGGATTCGTCATGTACACTGCCATGGATTAATCGTTTACGATAATAATTATCATGTTCGGTTGGAACAATTTGGTCGTCTGAGAATTTCCGGGATGGCCTGTATGTGACCGTAGTGGCACCCAACGGCCAGTAAAAGTTCTGATCAAGATAATCGGTATAATTCATGCCTGACAGACGGGTAATCACAGCCGGTGCCATCACAAAGAACAGATCGCTGTAGACATATTTTCCGCGTGAATTGAGCGGTGATTTCCGGATCGCTTTGTATACATATTTATTAAACCCTTTATCCAGATATAATCCCGGAGCCACTTCCAGATTAAACCGCTCATCTTCTTCTGATCTGTACCATTTATTCATCAAGCCTTTGTCATTTACGGTCTCCTTCCAGAAAAGCACATCCGGAATTAATCCCGCCTGGTGTGCCAACAATTCCCGGGCGGTGAGATCACTTTTATTTGAAGGGTGCAAAAACCCCTTCCGCCAATCGGGCCAATAGGTTGAGAACGGTAGATCCAGCTGGTATTTCCCCTCTTCATATAGTTTCAGAAATGCAGGCAGGGCTCCTGAAACTTTAGTGACTGAAGCCAGATCATAAATATCATCCAGTTGGGCAGGAACCCGCTCTTCGAAAGTATGAAACCCATAGGCCTTCCGAAAGATCACCTTACCGTCCTTTGCAATTAAAACATTACAACCTGGGAAAGCCTTATTTTTCAATGCATTATTCACAATTGAATCAACCGATTCATTAAACTGAAAGGAATTCAATCCGAATTCTTCAGGTTGCGTATATTTTAGCCGGACAGGTGGTCCGGTCGTTAATCCTGTATTCAGCGGATAACGTGATCCTATTGAAACCGGAAGTTTACCTCTGGCACAAACTCCTCCAAACAGTAATTGAGCCGCCAATTCCTGGGCCAATGTTGTATTCTGATAAGCAACCACCAATCCGTCCGGATGGCTAAACTCTTTGATCTCATTGATCGCATAAGGGTTTGCAAACAAAACAACAATTGAATTTCTGGTCATTGAGATCCGGGAAAGGAGGTTCCGGAGATTTTCCGAAACACCGTAAGGCTGAATGGAATTATTCAAAATTACTTTATTCCCGGTAAATGATCGACGGTCCCTGCATTCATAAAGAGAATGGACCCCTGTTATTACCAGATTGTAGCCGCCTAATTTTTTGATCATTTCATTGGCTTCAGTTTCGGTAAAACTATCCGGAAGGTTAAAATGATCAATCCGGGTATAGTTGCCAAGCATCTTCTGAAAAGGGGTAATGGCCGAAGAACCGACAGAGAGTGATGCAATCCGAAGAGTGTCCAATCCCTGTATCGGGATCAATTGATTTCTGTTTTCAAGCAGGGTAAGTGCCGATTCCATGAGTTGCCGCTGTGCAAATTGCACCGATGAAGAATTCAGATTTTCCACCAGGTTTGCCACTGCCAATGGTCTGCGGTGATTAAGTCCGGTTAGATATTTGGCTGCCAATACCCTGCGACACTTATAATTTATATCATTCCAGGTAAGCTTATTAACCAATATTGCCTCTTTTACTGCTTTAAGTGTGAGTGCTCCGTCAACGGGAAATTCGATCACATCGTTCCCTGCCTTCAGGGCAAGAATCTCGTTCTTTCCGGGCTCTCCAAATCCGGTGACCCCACCCATATTCATAGCATCTGTGATAACCAGCCCCTGAAAATTCCATTCCTTTCGGATCACCCCTTCAACGGCACTTTCGGATAAGCTGGATGGAGATTCGTTTTTAGCATCCAGCGCGGGAACCCTCAAATGGGCAGTCATAATTCCTCCGATACCTTCGGCAGCGAGACTTCTGAACGGATAAAGCTCCATGCTGTCCAGTTGCTGACGCGAAACGGACAAAAGCGGCAAGGCAACGTGTGAATCAATCCGGGTATTGCCGTGTCCCGGATAGTGTTTGGCGATTGCCAGGATTCCATTCTCCTGCAGACCCTTCATATAAGCCACACATTTTTGAGTTACCAGGTCCCGTGATTCCCCAAAGGAACGGATCCCAATTATCGGATTCTGTGGTTCTGTATTGATGTCAGCAACCGGCCCAAGACTAATTTGGACACCAACCATTTTCAACTGTTGTGCCATTGACATAGCACAATTTGTGATCAATTTCTCATCTGAAACAGCACCCATTGTCAGATTATAGGGAAACGGCTCAACGTCATCCAGTCTCATCCCCGGTCCCCATTCGGCATCCATGGCTACGATAAGGGGGATTCTGGAGATCGACTGATAATAATTGACCAGTTCTGCCTGTTTGACCGCTTTCCCGGCAAAGAAAATCAACCCTCCAAAATTATATTTACGAACCAATTCACCCACCTGAAATTGTTTCTGCAGGTCCTCGCCACTATTGGCGTCAATCCAAATCAGCTGAGCGATCCTCTCATCCGGCGACAGGGAATTAAAGATCGAATCAACCCAGGGATGATTTAAATATTTATCCAGGCTAAATTGTGATTGAGACTTTGCCTGAAAAACCAGAAAGGACAGAACAAATAAATATAACAGCTTAATTTTCTGCATTTTTTATGTTTTGAAAACTTATTTATACTTTAATATAGATCTTCTTTTTATAAAGGATAAACCCAATTGCCCAAAAGATCAGGATGTGGGCAAGGGCGAAGAGCAAAGAAGATATTTTCGGATCGGAACACAGCGGCTGGAAGAGGTGATGATAGAGCCAGGAATATCCATTTGATATGGTTCCATCAGTTTCTTGAATATGAATCAGATAGATAATCGATTTCACATAGATGCCAGACAATGCAAAGATAAATAAGGGGTTCATCCCAAAAACCACAAAAAACGGCGTCCATTTGGACCAACCTTTCAGGTCGATTACCCATATGAGCAGTGCCAGTACAAGCAACGCCCAGCCTGCCGTATAAATTACATAGGAACTGGTCCAAAGTGGTTTATTTATGGGGAACAAAAGTCCCCAAAGGTAACCGGTTATTACTCCCGCTATTCCATAAACAACCAGTTTTAGCGGAACCTTGGCCGGTATGGTCTGCCTGATTAATCCTCCGGTCAAGTAGCCAATGATTACAGTTACAATTGCTGGTATAGTACCCAGGAGCCCTTCCGGTTCAAACGGAATTCCAAAACCTCTGTACATATGGCTGACTCCCAGGATCGCCAGATCAACCGGATTACCGGCATTTCCAGCCAGTGAATAAGGATCACCATTCCCAAACCAGGCCAGTATTCCCCAATAAGCCAATAAAATGGATATTCCGACTAAAGGAAGGTATTTCCTTGGCATAGCAAGAACAATCAGTGAACCAATTCCATAGGCAACAGCAATGCGCTGGAGAACCCCCATTATCCTTAATCTCGAAAAATCGGTTAGAGCCTGTGGAAACGCATTAAGAAACAAGCCGATCCCAAAAATCAGCAAAGTCCGTTTCCCGATTTTAAAAAGTGATGCTTTATTTAAAGTGCTGTTATACTTTGAAAATGAGAAGAACATGGATACCCCCACCACAAAAAGGAAGAATGGAAAAACCATGTCAGTCGGAGTACATCCGTGCCATTTCGAATGTTCAAGCGGAGCATAGATATGCTCCCAGGTGCCGGGATTATTGACCGTGATCATTGTGGCAATAGTGATTCCCCTCAGGACATCAAGGGCGAGATAACGTTGTGATGAATTCATAATTAGTTGTGTTGGTAGAATTTCACTGGATGACTCTCCTGGTTTGTAGGACTTATTGCAGTAACCACATATCTGTAACGGTCAGGATCTGTCAATTCATTATTTAAATAGGTAACTGAATTATTAGAAGTTGTCAGAAAAATACGGGCAGGTTTTTTAATATTAATCATTTGCCATCTGTTGAACTGATAAATTACAAACGACTTGGTATTTTCCCCTTTTTCCCATGCAAACCGAAGTCGTCCGTCAGAAACGGTAATTTGGGCATTTTGGGGACTCTCAGGAATTACCGGAGTTATCCGGTCGTTTGCCGGGGCAAGTGCGGGATACCGGTAAAGACGCTCCTGCAATTTTTGCTGAAGATCAAGGGGATTTTTCCGCAGAAACTTAGCACTGTAAAACATGCTTCCCGAGATGGAATGATGTTTCCGGTTAAGTTTAACCTGGCTGACAATTTCATCAGCACTTTGCCACGATTTCTCCTTAGCCTCCGGATCAAGTTTGTAAAGTCCATGCCCAATAAACAGCTGAGTACCAAAGTTATTATGACTCCACCAATCGGCAATAATTTTATAATCGGCTGTCTCTTTGCCAATTTCCCAGTAAACCTGCGGTGTGACATAATCAATCCACTGGTTCTTCTCCCATTTTAGGATATCTGCATAAAGATCATCGTAATTGGTTTGTCCGGCTTTGGTATTCGATCCGGCAGGATCTTTGGAAGCATTCCTCCATATGCCAAACGGAGAAATCCCGAATTCAACCCAGGGCTTAATGGCTTTAATACTGTCATGCAATTGTTGAATGATCAAATCCACATTGTGCCGGCGCCACTCCTCCCGTTCCGAGGCTTTAAATCCCCGGGGGTAATCTATGAAGGATTGATCATCGGGAAACTCCACACCTGAAATACGGTACGGATAAAAATAATCATCCATATGAATGGCATCAATATCATACCTTCGGACAATATCGCAGACGACTTTAGTAACATATTCGCGGGTTTGTGGCAGTCCCGGATCAAACAGCTTTGTTTTGCCGTAAGTAATAAACCACTCCGGATGAATATTTGAGATATGTTGCGGCGAAGTCCGGTTAACATTTACATCTGATACAGCCCGGTAAGGGTTGATCCAAACATGAAGATCGATCCCTCTTTTATGACATTCAGTGGTTGCAAACCTAAGCGGATCGTAATACGGATCGGGTCTGTTACCCTGTTTGCCGGTAAGCCATTGAGACCATGGTTCAAATGCTGAGGCATAAAAGGCATCGGAGGCAGGCCGGATCTGGAAAACCACTGTATTCATATTGTATATTTTACACAAATCAAGCAATTCAATGAATTCCTTTTGTTGCTGCCCGCTGGAAAGTGTGGCAGATGATGGCCAGTCAATATTGGCAATTGTGGCAATCCAGACCGCTCTCATCTCCCGTTTGGGATATCTTGAAGCCATTAAGCTGCAGGTTAACAGCACCAAAACACCAAATCCAATAAGTTTTTTCATATTCATTATTTCCGCTATTATTATCTACATATCATCCTGCGATTAACTACCGGCAGGATTCTTCTTTATGCCATATTCCCGATCTATCTTTAAAAATGGAATTAAAGCAAGGGTTGGAATAGCACAGATCATCACCCAAATAAAGAAGTGGTTATAGCCAAGTAGTTCCTGAAGCCAGCCGGCGACCATGCCCGGAAGCATCATTCCCAAAGCCATAAAGCCGGTACAAATCGCGTAATGGGCTGTTTTATGCTGGCCGTCGGCAAAGTATATCATAAAGAGCATATAAGCCGTAAATCCAAATCCATATCCAAAGAGTTCAACAGCCACAGCAATATTGATTAGAAGCAGATTTTCAGGGGTAAACCACGAAAGGTAAAGGTAAGAAAGATGGGGAAAAGTGATGCAAAGGGCCATGGGCCAGATCCAATATTTCAACCCTTTACGAGAGGCGGCAATTCCCCCGACAATTCCGCCAATGGTAAGTGAAATAACACCCACTGTTCCATAAACCAAACCAACTTGTCCGGTAGTCAGTCCCAATCCGCCCAGTTCCCGCGCATCCAGCAAAAAAGGTGGTGATATTTTCACCAGCATTGCCTCGCCTAAACGGTAAAACAACATAAAGGAGATAGCTAAGCCGGCATTTTTCTTTTGAAAGAATGAGGCAAATGTTTGTCCAAATTCACAGAATATACCACCCACTGAATTTGTTTCGGTGGCATGGTCCGAACCTGGATATGGCAGAGCAAACCGGTGATAGATGAAAACCATCAGGAAAAATCCAGCCAGGATAAAGAAGGTTATACTCCAGGCTAACCGCAGATTTCCTGAAATCCCTTCGAATTTGGAGCGTACCTGGTCTTTCAGTTTAAAGTCGAGCTGCACTACGATGTATGCCGGTTTTTCCCAATTCTCCGGTGTATATACAAAACGTTCTCCTGAAATTATTGAAATACTCTTATCTCCTTCAGCAAATCGGGAGTTCAGAACAACGGATTCTCCGGGCAGAGGTGGTCGGGTCAGGCGGATAGCCACGAGACCTGCATTACCAACCTTCCCGTTGCTTCCCATAGTCTGGCGTGATTTCTGACTGAATTTATCCTTTATAAACGCGCCTAACGGTGAAGAAACAAATTTAGTCCACCACGATTCTTCATTTTGCCCTGACTTTCGGGAATTAATCTCTTCATTGGGAAGAAAACCGTTGGCCTGGTTTTCCTTCAGGGCGAGATCCTTGATTTTACCGAGTGAATCCGGACTTATATTATTGACATTTAAGACCAAATCGGAAGGGATAGCCACAAACGTTAATTTTGAAGTTTCGGGCACCACCGATTTTTGCGGATGTAATTTCACTTCCGAATGGACTGAATTTGATGAACCGACCGTGAAGTGAACGGGTTCAAGCCCTGTGAAACTCTCAAGAGAACCGGCAATGATGATTAAAAGACCTTGACCGGTGATCATTGCCAGGCGGTAAAAGGTACTGCGAATGCCGACGAAAAACGATTGTTGTCCGCTTTCCAGGGCGAGCATATAAAATCCATCGGCGGCAATATCATGAGTCGCAGAGCTGAAGGCAATCAGCCAGAGGACTGCCAGAGTTGACTGAAAAAAAAACGGCAATGGAATCAGGAAAGCGACTCCTCCCAATCCGGCACCAATCAATAATTGCATGGTAATAATCCACCACCGTTTGGTTTTCAGCATATCCACGAACGGACTCCAGAACGGTTTGATTACCCAAGGAAGATATAACCAACTCGTATACAAGGTTATGTCGGTATTTGATATCCCAAGTCGCTTGTACATGATAACAACAACCGTCATTGCAACCACATAAGGAAGACCCTGGGCAAAATATAAGGTTGGAATCCATGTCCAGGGGTTTGTGGTCTTGCCATCCCGGCTTTTTTCGAGCATAATTGGTCTGTTAGTTTGCCTGGTATGAAATAAACTATTGGTTATTTATATGCAGATTCGGGAACTGGTTCAATGGATTTAAGGTAACCTTCTGAAAGAATACCCTTTCTTTTTAATCGATTTAATAATCTGATCCAATGAATTGTAAAATTTATCACTCCTGTTTGGATGGGTTCCTAAATGTATCAAAATAATGGCCCCGTTGAGGTGGTCCGGATTATTCGCTTCAAAATGAAGCAATTGATCGTTCAGCACCTTTGAGGACCTGTATTTTGGCATATCAGGAGTTGTATAATCAGCATTTGTGCCGACACCCGGCGTGAAATTAATCAATTGCATCTTACGGTCTGCACTCCATGCACTGATTTTTGCATTGTACCATTCATAAGGGGCCAAAAAGTAATTAACCTCCTCCGGCTTAACCCCGAAACGAATTAGCTCTTTCAGATTTGCAGTCATATCGCGGTTAAACTGTTCCCGGGTAACCAGCATTGAATCACGGTTCTCCCAAGGTGCATACAATAAATGACCGTCAGAATGCGGTCCGACAAAATTTTGCCCAGATACTATTCGTTTGATAACCTCCTCGAACCTGCGGTTCCGTAAAAAATTTCCCGTCAGGAAAAATGAACCCTTGATTTTATTGAGGGATAAGGTGGAAAGAATCTGATCGGCCCCTTCGCCGTATTCATCAGCAGAAAAAATCAGGAAGATGGTTTTGCGATCCTTCTCCAATCTTACCAATGCCCCATTTTCGTCAACAATGGAATTTTTCATTTTGGATTGTCTGAGACCATCTTTTTCAAGTGACGAAAGATAAAAACTAAGGCTTGCCGTGCCATCCATAGTGGGTTCATTCGAAGTATAATCACCCATATCATCGTGGTAAACAGCAATCCCATTTTGGAAAGCCTTAAATTTATCTTCCTTATAAAGCTTGACTTCGATATGATTATTGAAAATTTCGCGGTATACGGGTCCATCCACCAAACCACCGTAAGTGGGTTCTCCCGTGGTCCAGGTGATTGAAGAGTGAGGCAGGTGTGGATATATACCCTCAGAGGGTAGACCGACAATCATGCTTGTCCCCCATGGATTACATCCGAATAACCAGTCGCGCAAGGCCGCCTCCATCTCCACGTAAGACGAATCGGAAGTCTCTTCAAAATAAAGCCTGGCTTGGGTTATTGCCGCAACGGTCAGATTATTTGAGCACCAGATATAGGGGATACCATTCAGAAAGGGATCGTCTTTACCCCTTTCCAGAATGTCCTTTAACCCGCTTTTCATAAATCCGCCAAACATCCTGGATTCAGGATTAGACGGATCTGCCAGATTCGCATGCCCTAAATTCACGAAAGGATAATACTGATAATGGCGGGCGCACCCCTTTTCCATCCAGGGAGTTACCGGTTCAAGCTGGCCCCAGTAAATTGCTTGTTTCTGATAATAATTGTCTCCTGTTAGCCGATAAAGTTCGGATGCGGCCAGTTCAAGATCGTCCACATAGTTGTCTTCCTCATAAAAGTACGGAGAGACCGTGCAGACAGTCTGGGTTACCCCAAGGTCAGTTAATCCAAATGCATAGGCTTGTCTGGCTTTAAGTGCGAGCAGCTTACCAAATTCAGGATCAGATTTCTGAAATAGGCTGGCACCCAAGGCAAATGCCGCACTGAACTTTCCTGCAGCAGACGATACTCCGGTTGTCCGGTTTTTATATTTTGACAATCCCTGAACCTTGCCAGTCACAAAATATACAGGCCGGTAGGATCCATTCCCGTAGGACGCCGTATCTTTATTGGGTAACCGGAATCCTCTATGATCACGGTCATCGGCAACCTGGTTATACATTTCTGCGCTATCCGGATTCATTTTAATCAGCCAGTCCAGACCCCAGCGAATTTCATTCAGGATATCCGGAACACCATCAGCTCGCGGAAGTCCGGAGGCATTATATTTGTCCCCAAATATTTCCGGATTCTTAAGATAGGCAAAAAGCATTTGATAGACCGCATTAGCTGAAGTGGTTACATATTGAAGATAATCGGTCGCATCGTGCCAACCCCCAACAACATCGATTATCTGACCCGATTTGGTTGGATGGTCGACAATAAAACCATCGTGTGTGTGACATGAATCGCCCAAATAAGGGTTGAACCCACACCGTTGCTGGCGCATGTAGTTTAGCGTATAATCGGCTATACCATTGAAGACATCCGTTGAAATACTGAACTCACCTGACCGGGAATTTCCGGTTTTCAGATAATAACGACCCGATTTTGAAAACCTTGAAAAATTGAGACGTGCGGCAGTTTTCATTGCCCATTTTACCCCGTCACAAATCGCAGGAACATTTTCAAAAACGACATTGCCTGATTCAGCATCTATAACCTGAAAAACGGGTAATTCCACTATTTCATCCGAAATAAAAACAGCAACCTTGACCGATTGTGGAAGGTAACCCATCTGGTTTATCCGGATCCAGGAAGAACCACTTGATACCATTGCAACAAATAACAGAATAACTACAAATGCAATTTTATTTATCATGTTGATTCTTTATTAATTGAATTATACTATTCGTGATTTCAATTAAATCCAGCGAAATCTGATCCTGGATTTTTAACAGATGAAAAATCCTATATTAAGTACAGACGGGTTTCAAACGCGTCTCGACACAAAAATCAATAAATTTTCTCCAATCCTGCCCCTGGGAAATAATGGGATAATATTTCTGAATAGGTATACCCTTTATCTCCCATCACTGCCGCACCAATCTGGCATAAACCCACGCCGTGGCCCCATCCTGCTCCAAAAAGAACGAAATTCAAATTTCCATCAATTACTTGTTTTTCAGAGATAAAAGCAGAACTTAAAAGGTGGGATTCAGATAATGTCGTTCGGATTTCCAACTCCTTACCAATGGTCATCGTGTGTAAAGTACCGACAATTTTTAATTTAATAAGCCGGCCAGATACCCCTCTTTCAACCGGGATCAGATCAGTAATCTTTCCAAAATCTATTCCGGTCCGGGTCCTCACCAGATTGCTCAACTCTAACTGTGTATAAATCACTTGCCAGCGAAAAAAATCATTGGTTTCCTGATCATAATCGTTCAGGACCTGTATCAAAATATTTTTATCGGAAGAGTTGCAAAAAGCATCTGGTTTATTCATTATCCATTGCCTTGCAGCCTGTTCCTGTGTAAGCTCCTCGCTAAATACTGCAGGCTGCAATCGATTATCAAAAACCTTTTGTAAATAAGGGTGATTCACAGGCTCCCATACATTTTCAAAGAGTTCGGTTACTCCGCCACAACATTTCGAAAAACGGGCATCACAGATTAAGCCAAGATAAGTGAGTACCTCGCCGTTCGTTTCCTGAACTGCTGATTCAATCAATGTGGATGTTGCGCGGGTCATTCCCTGATATCGCTGGCAATGATCATCAGCGCATACATCGAAATGGTCGTGGTCTTCCCTGTCGTACCATCTGACTAATTCATCCTCCGTCTGACAGGTGGTCTTATATTTTTGAGGATCTGTTTGGAGACGTTTATTTTTCCGGATTTGTGCCAGCAGCCAGCTTCGGGAAATGACCGCATGAGCTTTTAGAAACTCAATTGAAGAGGTTGCACTCATCTCGGAAGAGATCACGCTGTGCAAATAATCTTCAATACTGACTATATTAATTGCCCGAATTTTGTCGCCTTCAGGAAAAAAACAAAGATTTCCTTTAAAAACCTGGTCCTCCTTTCGCTCCCAATGGAAATTAATGCCAATTGTAACAGCGTGAAGGGTGAAATACCCGGTATTTGGATCAATCGGAATCAGATTCAAAGTACCCGGCAAGAACCATTTTTGAATTCCTGAATCAATGTAAATTTCAGTCCCGAACCTGCCCGCCTTAAATGTTCCTGAAATAATAGCTTCCAGATGCTCTATGAGATAATTTCCATGAAATGTAAAGGAAATTTCCTGTTCAGCCATTATCCCAACTTTGATTACAGGTATTTCCATTTATATACTACAAATCAAAAATATCGTCCGGTTAAAGTTTGTTGATCAAAGTCAGAACTGATTGGGTGTCAAAACAAACCTGTTCAAAAATATCAATAATATCTTCTTCCGTTATTTTCAGAAAGTCCTCTTCGCGGGGAGTGACCAGCAATCCACCCATATCTACAGAAGCAGGACTCAATACAATTTGACTTTCGCCTGTTTCATAGTATTGACGAGGGCGGTGTGAAGTTCTGGGAAAAATATGGACAGTCCATGTTTTGCGCTCGAAAGATGCAATAATATTAAGCATCGGCTCCGGCTGATCATGCTTGGCCAGTTGTAACTGATGATAAATGGTGTTGAAACAACCGATCAGATTGGATTTGTTGTTTCCCGTCAAAGTAATTATACCTCTCTGATATTCAGGCCAATGCGATATTTTAATTCCGTCAATGTGGCGAACTTCGCGGCAACAAATTTCATTGGAAAAATCATTCTCGATTGGAATAAATCCCTTAATACCTGCCTGAAAATGAAGATGATCTGGAGCTGAAGCCCCACATTTGGGTCCATTATAATAAATGACAAATTTACTTAAATGAGAGGCCAGGTCGAGCATCGTTTCAAAATTTTCAAAAATCCGCTGGTTGGTATGATTGATATTTGCAATGGTCAGATGCTCCGGAAATATTGGAAAAGGGTTCACTAATATCACATAATCAATGCCATATGGAATCCAGCGCTGTGAAGACGGAAGATTTTTCCTGCATAAAAAACATGAACGTTCCTCTATCGATTGGTCATCTACCTTAGCCATTGAAGAAACAATTCGTTCAGGATTATACTGAACATCGATATTAAAATCAATAAAATCCAAGGTTTTTACTTTTACATTGCGTAAACCTTCATAGTTCCGGCCAACCAGGTCCCAATCGGCCTTTTGTTCCTGGACTAATGCTCTTGCTTTTTCTGAAAAATCCATTTTTTAGTATTTCTGCTAAATCCTATTTAAAAAATATTTTGACAAATATTACTGATCCTCACGGATCATCGACTGACGCGCCCACAATTCCAGCGTCCGAATTTTATCTTTATAAAAATTATGAGTATTCATCCTGGCTACGTCAAGAGAAGAATCCGAATTTTCATCCCAGCGGCGACAAAGATACAACGGATTATAAAGTCTTCCAATCAGATAATTACGACTTATTGACAATCCGAGTGCATAATCTTCACCATAACTCACATTTGGAACCTGAATCTCCCTTAGAATCGGGGTATAAAATGCCCTTGGAGCACCCAATCCATTAATTCTCAATGCATTATTTCTTCCGTTCTCAGGTGTCCATTCTTTATGATCGATTAACCCCGGTGGAATTTTCTCCAGGTTAAAATTAACCATCTGATAAGAACCCACCAACATCGCACAGCGTTGTTCATAGAATGAGGCCACAATCTGCCTGATTACTGTATTGTCAAGGTATAAATCATCGCTGTCAAGCTGGATGGCAAATTTTCCGCAGGCCGGGTTGTTAATCGCTACGTTCCAGCACCCTCCAATTCCGAGCTCCTTCCTCCGGGGAATAATATGAATAATCCGATTATCAGTATCTGCAAAGGTACTGATCAATTCGGTGGTTCCATCTGTGGAATAATTATCAACAATAATCAAATTAAACTTAAAATCCGCTTCCTGACTTAGTACCGATTTGATGGCGTCACCTATTGTTTTAACCCTGTTCCGGACAGGAATGATCACAGAGGCTTCGGTTTTGAAATTTCCATCAGAAAATGAGATTTCCCTGAATTTTGGAGGAAGCCAGCCGCCAATTGCTTTAAGATGAGCCGTGCAGGCTTTCTCCATTTCAGTTTGTTTAATACGATTACTAGGATCGACATAATCGAAAATCTTTTCGCCTGACCTGCGCGAATCCATTTCAATTTCGGAATAAAGAAATTCAGGAATATGAACCAGTTTATAATTTTGTGAAATTTTCAATCTCAGGTCATATAAGCCGGCGAATTCAAATTGCTGATCTATAGCTTCCGAAGCGGCTATTAAAGCTTCAGATCGAAAGAGTGTCAGCGACCCGAAATCAAAATCATCGCGTAAGCTTCCTTCCTGATACTCAATAACGGGATGAAGTTTTGTGACCCCCTCCTTCTCTTCCAAATAATCGGAATAGACCATTCCGGCTCCGCTGCATGTACATACCTGGACCATTCGATGCAACGCATTCTGCCCCATATCAAATGGTAAAGCTTTGGTACATAACAATGTATATGATGTAGTAATAAATCCTGACAACTTAAACAAAGTTTTGGCACATCCAAGATTCCCGCGTATGATGACTGCATTATTCAATCCTTCTCCGGACAATTCTGCTTCACCCACCAGAATAATCTTTGCGATCGCTCCAGAATTGCAAAAAGTTTTGACCATTTTCCCAACCTCTGTATCATTGTCAAAAGCTAACACACATGTGATCAGTTCATTCATATTATTTGGTTCTCAAAGGTATATTTTTATTCAAAAAACCGGATAATTTGAACCATCAGATTGTATTGTTCAGCACTCCCCAAAATTGTTTCGAAGGGTATTCCCATGGCGACAATCCGGTAATTTCCATTGTATAAAACACCTGCACTTACATTATTTTCGCCATAGCGAAATGCAGTTATACCATTTTTTCCTGCAGGTTCAATTCCATCTGGCGCTTCCACGCTGTAAATATCCGGATTATATTCCACGTTAAAATTCCAGTTTCCAGTAAGCCATTTCCTGGCATAATCGGTTGCGTAGAATCCTCCGCCTTTGGAGGCATGTCCTGTTCTCCAGGTAAAATGAAGAACCTCTTTGGCAAAACCAGCCACCAATGAATCATTTCTCTCTCCAAATTCAGATCCGATGTAGGAGCCGGATAAGAAAAGTCTGCCATTTCTTTTGGTTATATCGGAGATTTTGGCGATAAATTCAGAAGTATATATTTTAAAATCGATTCTGGCAGAATCTTTTAGTCCAGGTGTGGAACGCTCTTTACCCAGAATAATATCAGTTGCAAAGTAGGGTGACAGATCAAAATCAGCCCGACAAAAGGCATCCTTACTGACAGCAGTAAATGAGTAACCGGCAGCCATAATTGCATCACCATGGACCTTGGAAAAGTCAAAACTATTTCCCGGAATCACTTTACCTTCCATGTTCCCATAACTTGCGCCCCAGCCCGGACTATCGTCATCCAGCCATTTTGAGTTGCGATCGAAGTCATACTGATTCCCGACAAAACTAATATCCTGGCGGTCGGCAACACCCTGATCTTTCCACCAGGCGACTCCAGCCATCCCGTTAATATCAAAAGTTGAAGGAGCACAAACCCGGTAAAACCCATTAACAACAAGAATATCGCCCTTACTGTTACTCTTCATTCCAACAGAAAGGGTCTCGCCCGGGAAACTCTCACCTCCCTGATTGATTGCAGTAACTTTAAAGCTATATATTTTGTTAATCTGATCAAGCTTAAGAACAACAGAGGTATCTGCAACTACTATACCATTGTCGAAACCTGAGTCGCCAAGACGCCTGTAAATCTTAAATTTATCAGGCTTTGCAGAAGGTTCAAGAGGATCAATTACTACCCTCCAGGTTAGTCTGACAGAATTTGCACTCAGTTTGGTGATTGCAAAGCAATCTATCGGAAGAGGTTGAACCACAAACTGACGGTTTTCCTGATAGGATTCAAATCTCAACATCCCTTTATAAATGGCCCTACTCACTGAAAACCGGAAGCGCGGATCAAGGCCAAATCTCATATCTGACAAATTCTGATGTGAAAGAAGTTCCAGCAGCATCGTTGGAACATTGGGGCGCCACGCCTCAGAATATTGCTTATCCCAGAGACCACGTCTAGTCCAATCCCCTCTGTAGAGTTTTCTGATATCATTAACAACCTGTGTTTGAATAATATCCGATATATCTCTGCTGGCCATGCGAGAATTCCCATTTGGGAAAGCGCCATTATCAGCTTTGGTACTATATATTCCAAGGGTTCCAATGATTGAATCGTTTGGGGCAATACCTGCATCGGTATGAAAAGCAAAAGCTAAATCAACAGGAATCTTTAAGCCTGTGGTATTTCGCTTTTTTTCAGGTCCGTTAGGTTTTCCCATCAGGTAATTAACCCATTCTCCACGGGACTGATAATCATCATTATAATCATTCTTATCTCCATTCAGATCATAGGTGAGCGTATCTGGAAAACCGCTACTCTGGAGATAATATCTTGCACCTTCCAGGTAACGTGGCTTGCCGCTAAGTTTATAGTTAAAAAGAGCTCCCTGGGATGGTCGACGTGCCACATTTCCCATACCACCTCCAAATTTTACGGCATCAACCGAAATTGTACCATTCCCTTCTCCATCGCAACCCAAGGTAACCATGCCCGTGTCAGGGTTCTTACCTGGGAGAAAGTCAAATGTTCCCAGATAGATCCACGTTCCTCCCCCTATTTTCTGATTAACCAAAAACTGAGTCCTTCCGCCTGAGTGATAAACGGTATAAATGACGTTCGATATTGCCGATGGATCAGATTGATAACAGACTGACACTGAATATCTCCCTTTCACCCTAAAAGATGGAAGGTACTGAATAACCTGATCTTTATTCAAATTACTGATTCTGAGGGAAGTACCCATATGAAACGGATTCTCACCTGTAAAAAGTGAATCCTTAAACAGAAATCCCGGTTGAGATTCAGGATGTGAAAATCCGTTAGGTAAGATCATTTCAGATCCGGCGGTTGACCGGTCATTATCGACCACCACCTCATTTGATTGCCAGTCACGTTCGCGTGGGAGAAACACATTTGCGCCACTGTTTTCCAGCATCGGAACAAGATATGGCAACACAAAACTCATGGGCGACATATCTTCAATGGTACCGAATAACCTGGCACGCTGCCATTTCCACCGATCCTGCTTTGATTCATAATACCACCCATGGCTCTCCCATAAAGCAATGTTATTATTGAAAAGTCCGAGACTCGGTTGCTCTTTTCCAACCTGATTTACAACCGGTATCCGTCCGGGTTGATTACCTGAGATCCTGCTTTGATCAACCGGAATACTTGTTCTTAATTGATTTGGAATCAATTCCCGTACTAAATGATGATCGGTATACAGTGCAATCTGATATTTTCGGAATTTTCGTCCGAGTGTATTTCTAACCAATTTCTCAATTGAATTTACCTCTGACTCCCTTACAGGGACATAAGAAAGCGGGGTTGTAAAATAGATCCTGATCGGGTTTTGATCAGATAATATGGAAAGTGAATCGAAGGCTATTCTGCCAATATGCTGCCATTCCGGTAAAAAATTCTTTAATTCACGGAGGCGACTTTCGGCTTTGGCACTCAACCTGGACCTTTTCAAGGGGTGAGAAGTGCCGAAAAATGGTAAGAGAAAGAGCAAAAACAGGACTATACCAAAAGATAACCGAATAGATCTATTCATCAATAAGTTATTAAAGGGCGGCCAAAATTAGAATTAATTTTATAATAATAGTAACTTTGCAGAATATGTTTTTCCAAAAAATGTTGGGTAATCAGCTTTAAGGTTTAACAATATTGGATTCTTGTTATGCATTATTATCAGGAATTTAAGAATCCAGAACAAGGGAGTTAAAAATAGAAATTTTAAGGCTGAGTACAAAATAATTTCGACAAATAATGATCCTTATTGCAGACAGCGGCAGTACCAAAGCCGAATGGGTTATCCTCCGTGATCAGGGAATTACGGAAACGATTTTCACCTCAGGAATCAACCCGTTTTATCAGGATTCCAGGCAGATTGCGCTTCAATTACAGCATGAATTTACCTTAGGTCAGAAAAAATTTGATGCCATTTATTTTTACGGTGCCGGCTGCATCAATCACGAAAAGGAAGAAATCATAAAGGAAGCTTTATTACAAGTCTTTGAAGCTAATTATTTCTTTGTTGGAAGCGACCTTCTCGCTGCTGCCCATTCATTATGTCAGGACCATCCCGGCATCGCCTGTATTTTAGGAACAGGCTCAAATTCATGCTATTACAATGGCTCTGAAATAATTGATCACGTTTCTCCCCTGGGATTTATTTTAGGGGATGAAGGCAGCGGTGCAGTTCTCGGGAAAAAACTGATCAGCGACATTTTAAAAAACCAATTGCCCCAATGGCTGATTCGTGAGTTTTTTGAAAATTATCAGACCTCACCGGCTGAGATCATGGAAAATGTCTATAAACAGCCCTATCCAAGCAGGTATCTTGCCGGATATACCCAATTTCTCTCTAAGTATATAAAAGTCCCTGAAATAGAGAATATTGTAATCGCAGGATTTCAGAATTTTGTGACGCGTAACCTGATGCAATACGCCCAGGTCCATTATACTCCCATTTATTTTACCGGAAGCATAGCTTTCCATTTTCAACTACAACTCACGAAAGTAGTTAAAGAACAAAACCTGCTTCCTGGAAAAATTGAACAGGCCCCTATGAGCGGGTTGATCGCCTACCATCAAAAGAAAATCAAAAGTCAAAATTTTTAATTATTGTATGATGTCAAAATCCGGGACCAAAATCAGTGTAACAGAATCACCATCAAATTTCGACAATCTTGATGCAATGACGGTTGAAGAGTTACTTGTTCACATCAATGAAGAAGACTCAAAAGTGCATCTGGCTGTCAAAGAGGCAATTCCACAAATCAGGAATTTGGTTGAACAAATTGAAGCAAGAATGAAAAAGGGGGGACGTGTTTTCTACCTCGGAGCCGGAACAAGCGGCAGGCTTGGGGTTTTGGACGCATCGGAAGTTCCTCCAACCTTTGGTGTTCCCGATAATATGGTAATTGGGCTAATTGCAGGTGGAGACACCGCCCTGCGTAAATCGGTGGAAGCCGCCGAGGATAATCCTGAAAAAGCGTGGGCTACCCTTCAGGGTTTTAATATCAATAAAAACGATGCGGTGATAGGTATTGCTGCTTCAGGAACAACACCCTACGTAATCGGCGGAATCATACATGCACGGTCTAATGGCATCCTCACCGGATGTATTACCTGCAATCCGGTTAGCGAAATTGCCCAAGTCACAGAATATCCCGTCGAAGCAATTGTTGGTCCAGAATTTGTGACCGGGAGTACCCGGCTAAAGGCTGGAACTGCTCAAAAGATGATTCTCAATATGATCACAACGACTCTTATGATTAAATTGGGAAGGGTAAAAGGGAACAAAATGGTAAATATGCAACTTACCAATAAAAAGCTGATTGAACGGGGGACCAGGATGATCGTAGAAGAACTCCAAATTTCAAATGATGAAGCCCGCAGATTGTTGTTAATTCATGGTTCTGTAAAAAAGGTGATCGAAATCTTCCATCCGTAATTTTCATTATACTGATCCTGCCAGACCCGATATTAGAATAGAGACTGCAACAACAGATAATACGAGAAGGACTCCTGCAGCTATCCCTACGGAACCCAAGATATACGACCCGGTGGTAGCCCCTTTATCCTTGTCATATATCTCAATTTTAACAATAGAGCTTAATGGAATGGAAACCTGGTTATTTTCATGTAAAGGTAAAGCAGAAAGGTATAGGTGCACTTCATTGAGCAGAAACCGTTGATTCAAAGATGGCCGGGTCAAATAACGGTTAGGCCGGTTGGATCGCACAGGTTTAAATGTTGGAGGCATTTTATATTCATCCAACTTCCCCGTTACTAAATTGTTCTGTATCTGAGTATTACTTAACACCCATTTTTGTTGGTCATAATGAATAATGAATGTTTTTCCAGCATCCTTCAAACCACCCACTGATTCGGAAGAAGCCATAGGCAATGTGGTTACTTTGAAATAACTTTTACAACAAATTGTCAAATTAAATATTAAAAAAGCCAATACAATTGTAACAAATTTCAGCACCCTCTTCTTTTGAAATATGCTGCCGGCCCACCCCTGAAAAACAGGCCAAGCGAATTTAAAGGTATCTGTTAAAATTTTCATAACCAATTAATTTAAGGTTTAGAAGCCAATTAAAATGAAAAATCGATATAGGCTAATTTTCAACTATAACTCCGATGATTATAGTCCTCATTGCCGGTTTGAAACAACCATTGCACATCGCAAATATAGGCAAATTTGGATGTTGATAATGAATATCCATAAAAAGTGCAGAATTGCCGGATTATCAGAATTCATTTTGATTCCACTCTTCAGGCTACAATTGGGTGACGGGGATTCTTTTAATCTCGAAACTTAAAGCAAATTGAAATGTTAACGATATGATTACCTATATTTGATCGTTAATTTAATTTTATTCAAATGACTGCAAATCCACTCTTTTATACAAAAACGCCGGTTCTAAACGAAGGTTCGCCGGAGGAAAAAAGGAGAGAGATACTTGATTATTTCCATAAAACATTTGATATCGACGAACAACTTTATGAAGTATTTGCAGATCAGTCGGCAATGTACAATAAAGCGGATCCGCTGCGTCATCCACTGATCTTTTATTATGGACATACAGCCACATTTTACATCAACAAACTAATTATCAGTAAAATAATTACTGAGAGAATAGATAGCCAATTCGAATCGATGTTTGCCATTGGCGTTGATGAGATGTCGTGGGATGATTTGAATATAAGTCATTATAACTGGCCAGCCATAAATGAAGTATTAGCTTACCGTAATAAGGTGAGACAGGTGATCGATCAACTGATAAAGACTCTTCCATTGAATATGCCCATTGGATGGGATAATCCATTCTGGATAATTTTGATGGGGATTGAACATGAACGTATTCACCTGGAGACCTCCTCCGTACTCATCCGTCAGGTTCCTCTTCAATTTCTTAAGTCCTTACAAACCTGGAATATTTGTTCCGAATCGGCAATTGCTCCTCAGAATTCACTGATTGTGGTAAAGGGTCAACAGCTTAAACTTGGAAAATCGTTGAATAACCCACTCTACGGTTGGGACAATGAATATGGTATTCATAAGGCAACTGTGAAGCCATTCAAGGCATCGAAATTTCTATGTTCAAATGGTGAATTTCTTCAGTTTGTCGAGGCCGGTGGTTATGATCTTAAAAAATACTGGACCGAGGAGGGTTGGAACTGGAAAACCTACAAAGAGGCTCAGCATCCTTTATTCTGGATAAAAGATGCTGACAACTGGAAATTGCGACTGGTTTTTAATGAAATAAGGATGCCATGGGACTGGCCTGCTGAAGTCAACTATCTGGAGGCTAAAGCCTTTTGCAACTGGAAAGCTGAGCAGACAGGCTTACCAATCAGGCTTATGACAGAAGATGAGTGGTATGTATTGTACCAACAGGCGAATATTCCGGATCAACCTGCATGGGATACTGCCCCCGGAAACATCAATATGGAACATTTTCAAAGTCCATGCCCAGTTGACAAATTCAGTTTTGGCGGGATTTATGACCTGATCGGTAATGTCTGGCAATGGACGGAAACTCCGATCAGCGGTTTTGAAGGATTTAAAATTCACCCGATTTACGACGATTTCTCGACCCCAACCTTTGATTTAAAACATAATCTGATTAAGGGAGGTTCCTGGATTTCAACAGGAAATGAAGCAATCGCGAATGCACGGTATGCGTTCCGGCGCCATTTTTATCAGCATGCCGGTTTCCGTTATGTTGAATCGGATAATGAGGTAGTTATTCCTCAGCATCTTTATGAAACAGATCCTGAGGTCGTCCGTCACTGCGAGGCACAATATGGAGGTGATTTTCTGGGCATCAAAAATTATTACAGTCAGATTGCCGAAATTGCTAATCAATATGCGGGTAAGTGCAAAGAGAATGTATTGGATTTGGGATGCCGGACAGGGAGAACAACCTGGGAATTAGCAAAAGAGTTCGATCATGTTACCGGGCTTGATTTCACGGCAAGAAACATCAGGGTAGCCGTTCAGTTGCAGGAGAGTGGCAGTTTTAATTATCTCTTTCCTGAAGAGGGAGAACTCGTCTCTTATCATGAATTATCTTTAAAAGATTTTGGATTTGATCAACTTGCTGATAAAATCACATTTCTCCAGTCTGACGCTTCGAATATGAAGACCATTTTTGTGGGGTATGATCTTGTATTGCTCAATGATATTCTGGATCAAATGTACAATCCACGTCACTTCCTGACAGGGGTTCACAAACGCATTAATCCGGGAGGAAGACTTATTGTTGCAACAGGTTTTGACTGGAGCGAGGTGTGCACCAAACGAGAAAACTGGGTCGGGGGTCACCGTGAAGGAGGTGAACAGATTTGGGGAGAGGATGACCTGTCCACGTTGCTCCAGGATACTTTTACCAAAATAGGGGGTCCGATTTTGGTTCCATCCGTAACCCGAATTAATAAACGAAAATATTCCTATAATACGATCGAAGTGACTATCTGGGAAAAGAAGGAATGATAGGTAACGGAGAGACGCACAGGAGTGCCTCTGTCTTTATGGTCATAAGACAGGTTTACAGAAAAAGTAAACAAGCATCAGGATGAGTCAATTACTTTAAAAATTTGAAGGCATGTTTCCACTGGTTCTCACGGAATCCGGGAATACACCAAAGTATGCACAACGGTTCGATGGCCCTTGCCGCTTCGGCAGATCCCATATCCTCTGCTTCAAACCCAAATAAAGCACAAATTTCTGCTACTTCATCCTTTGCTTCCTGATCGTTACCACAAATAAACATGGTCGGTTTAACCCCTGCAAAATCGGGATTGATCATCAGGCTGCTCCCAATACTATTAAAGGCTTTAACGAACCTGGATCGGGAGAATCTCCTCTGAAGCTGTTCCATCAGAGCGTTATTTAACTCCGAAAAGAACTGAAGGACACCGTTTTCAGGAGTTGTATCTGAAATTGGATTTGTTGTATCAATAATAATCTTTCCCGAAAGATTTGCCTCACCTGCCAAAACCAGTGCATCAATGGCCGCGGCACCTTTGGTTGCCAGCACTATGATTTCACCGAAATGGGCAGTCTCTTCAACGGAACCGACATAGCCATGCTGGCCTGAAGAGGCTTTCCATTCTGCCAGTTTCAACAAATCACGACTGCCAATCATTACCTCAAAACCATATTTCAAAAATCCGGTGGCAAGGGTCTTTCCGACAGATCCTGAGCCAATTATTCCAATTTTCTTCATAGCCTGGTGAATTTATTACAATCAAATTAACGAAGAAAATGTAAAAATGTTTAGATTATTTTTGATCATCTACCGGGAACGGATTCCAATGACATTCGGAATTTTCCAGAAATGATCGTTATTGTCGTTGGAATAGGTTTTCGAAACGTAGCTGCCAAATTTTGAGATTATGGTATCTCCTGTTTGGATATAAAGACTCGCTTCAGGTCCCCCTTCAAGATAGACTGTGGTTCTTATTTTTGGAATCAGCCGGAAAAGAAATCCAATAACTTGTTGATGGGTATACGGGGATCTGACAAATATAAAGTAAAGATTGCCTTCAATATCTGTAGCTCCGATAACCATGCTGCATGATTGTCCAGGTCGTTTATCCCAGGACATTGGGTTTCCGCTGCCGTCGATCATCCTCATTCCCTGGCACAGAGTGTGGTACTTTGACTGCAGAGACTTCCAGCTTCTGAAGGTCATATCGGTTATAATCATTGCCGTATCTGACTCCAGCTTTGGATTCATGGCCATCATCACATTATATTTTCCGTTCAGATGAGAGTTATTGAGATGGGAATAGTTTTTAAGATAACCCTTATTGGTTCTCCGGTTAGTCATGTTAAACATCCCTGCATTTACGACAACATTCATTCCAAATTCCTTTGCCCAAATATCGGCTGCTTTATTTTGCTTTTTATTTTCCGAAGCATTCATTATCTGAAATGCGCAAAGCATTGGATTTGCTTTAAGAATAAATATTTTTGAATCATTTAGAATAGATTTTTCCGGAGCATCGGTTTCCAGATAGGATAACCCCTTTTGCAGGGAATGCCATGTGAGACCGGTATCCTGCCTTTCACGGGCAAAAAGGGGGATATTCAAAAGACCATATAACAGAAATAATCCAATGGAATATCCCGTGTGGGAATAGCGGTTAAACATTTCTCCAGTCAAATTTCACTTTTTTAAAGGGGAAAAGATCATAAAGCTCACCCGAGTAATAATATTCAAAAGCGATAGTTCCGAAGGAATAAGGTTTTTCATGAATCATGACCGTGGAACCACCTACAGCAGGGTTTGCCTTGGGTATAGATCCTTCAAAACCGATATTATATAGGGTGGCCAGAATCTCAGGACGGTCGTCAATCGGGAAGCCTGCCCTCTCCCACTGAATTTTAAGTTGTTTGATATTCAGTGCTGCGTACAGATAGGAATAAAAATGGTTCTTAAAATCCGTAAGCCTTTTAAATCTCTCAATATCAGGTGTATTCGTTTTAAAATCAAGTAAATGTTCGTATTTAGTGCCCAGATAAAAAGTTGACTCCCTGTCTTTCATATTCCGCTCAATTATTTGAGCTGTAGCCACTTTAATACCTGTTACACCCAATGAGAAAGTCGATTCGACAGATAGGATCTTGAGTGGACCAATCCATCTTTTAAAGGCTTCGCGGTCAGAATTGAAGAGCCGGATCTGCTCTCCTACAAGCACAGCAACAATTAAGCGTGGCTCAACATTGGTGAGATTAGCAACTGAATCGATCAGCGGTTTATCCTTTGCAACAGCAATTTTGAAATCGGCCCACTCGGCGATATTCATCCACCCAAAAACACTCCCGCTGTTCCGCTGCGTGCCATCCATTAAATTTCTCGCTTCAAACTCCAGTAGTTCAGAATTATAATTTTTATTATCCTGCATATAAAGGTTAACAGCACCAATCATCCGTTCAGCTTCGGCCAGATTATGACTTTTTAGGTAGGCATTAAGAATGTAGAGAGAGTTTTCAGGATAATATTTATTCAAAACCAGAACCTGGTGAAGAAACAACGCCTCCCGGTTATTCACTTTGCTGCTGTCAATTTTGTCTGACTTGCCATATTTATCCTTAAGTTCCTGAAAATAACGATCATTATAATCGATTGCCCCTTTATCGTCTGTCACATGCAACTTTACAGCAAAATAGGCAGAAGTCAGAAAAAGACCAATCAGGGCAAAACCAATGATTAAACCAACTCCCAAATACCTGAACAATTTGCGATAAATACTTTGCTTTAAGCCTATTTTCATGAATACAATATCATTATTTAAAAATTGGACGAAATTAGTTCATAAGTGACACATTTGGACAGTTATTTGCCAATTTCTTTAATACCAATCAAATAAATAATGTAAAAGTTACAAATAGAGAAATGCCTTTTGAATTCCTTCCGACTGAGCCACCGCACAAAACTCCTTCTCAACAGCAAAAAGTTCTGACTTATAGATTTCATGCTTAGCCGGAGATGAAGGAGTATGACAGGAGTTTATTAAAACTATCAGGAATATTCGTTGACAGGAGACTTTTCCTATTTTCATGAGATTCAAATATTTAACTTGACAGAAAATAACCTGCCGAATTATCCGGGTTCTTATAACCGGATCACCATAATGGCGCGAAATCTGTGTCAATCTATTCCTTTCACATTAATTCATCCATTCATCCAGGGTTTTCATCACCTTCTTCCGCTGATATTCAGGCAGTGTCCCGATCCGGGTCCGATGGCTTCCATTAGGTTGAATGATCCTGAGAATCTTTTTATTTCCGCGAGTTTTGGCAGCCGAAGCCGTCCAGGGGTCGCTTCCTCCGTAAATCAGTAAAATCTTTTGCGCATCTTTTTTAAGATATTCTTTGACGAGCAGACTCATTGCAGGATCATAGGTAAATTCACTCTTTTCCGGCATAAACAATTTCTGCAGATACCCATGTGTATCATTTAATTCCATTAATCGATGAAATGGTTTAGGATTGTATCCATAATATCCTAACTGTTTTAAAGCCTGAACAAAAAACGGGAAAGTCGGTTTTCCACTCTCAATATCAAAATAGTTAGGAGAGCAGATCTTAACCAAATAATTAAAAAGTTCCTGATCAGTTGCCGTTGTTCCGGGAATATCTTTTACTGAACGGCCCCATTGCCAGAAAGAAAATGCAAATTCAAGGACACAATAGTCATATATTGCGCTTTCATCGGCTCTGAATTCATATTTCTTTTCTTTGCATAACTTGTCAAAAAGCGGCATTAGTTGCTTCTTTCTTTTTAATAATTCAATTTGACAGTGTGCAATCTTTCTCCGTCCTGAAGCCGTTCCGGCTTTATGCCTGATAAATAAATCATGCCGTTTCTCCTCAGTTGAGAAATTAAGCGGTGCCACATAGGGAACAGATATTTCTACATCGTTGGGATAGAGTGCCCGGTGATAAAGCACCGTTTCACCCCCTTTACTTATCCCGGTGCTGATCCATTTCTTTGTAAAAAGAGGTCGAAAAAGGGTCACGATATGGTGATGATCAGCCGCAGCATTTTCAACTGTCATATATTTCCAGTCGATCGAATCAGGAACAGACTTTCCGAAAAATCGGTGTTCTACAAATAGTTGATTGGCATTCAAAATTGGACATAGCTCATTGAGGTATTTGGTATTTGCACCATAATCGCCGCCGTATCCTTCGGTAATATAAACAACCGGACGATCAATTCCAAGATTGGAGAGGATCACGCGTTGATGAAAAGAACCCAACTCAGGATGAAGGTGATCGAGTGGCTGCTTAACCATAATAATTAATGCTTCCTTAAAAAAGGGATTAGGTTCCATCTTTTCAACAGAAATAATACCGGGTAAGCTTTTAATCTGCTCGGCAAGACCCTGACAGTGGACAATTTGCCACGAAACAAACAGAATTACAGTCAGTAACGAAGCTCTTAGAAATTTATTCATACAATAAAAATTGATTTTCAGGTATAAAGGTTTAATTGAAGGGGACAAAATAACGATATTATTTTTTTATAATTTCATGATTAGTTTAAAATATGAATATAATGTAGTCGATTTTTGGGTGGATATTAATCATTGGTGTCCGGTGAAAAATCAAAGATTCTTCGCTACACTCAGAATGACAACAAGTTATAGTACTGGAGAGG
>CAIXZH010000113.1 GCA_903923905.1 uncultured Bacteroidia bacterium | reverse complement strand
GTTCCCGAAGTGAGGGTCACCGTACCATTGATCGTTAAGGTGGCAGGAGCAGTAAAATTTCCGCTAGTTTCGGTAAGGTTATTAACCGTCAGCGAAGCAGTACTTCCGCTCACCGAAAGTGTCTGGGAAGTTTTTGCAACGATCAGGTTATAAAAGGTCTGGCTTGCTGCGGTTCCATTAATGGCCTGGGGTGCAGAGGTGCTGTTGAAGGTGATGGTACTTGTTCCGGGTGTAAAAGTAGCCCCGTTATTGGTCCAGTTACCTGATATGGTATGGGAATAGGATGACGGAGCAAAGGTCGTTCCCGAACCCAAAGTCACGTTTCCGCCGACCGAGATTGCTGCACCGGCGGTCGCAGATGCAGTTCCGCCAAGGGAAAACCCTCCGGCTATCGTTAATGTGTTTGCTGTAGTGGCTGATGCAGAACCATTCATGCTAAAATCGCCGGCAACGGACAATGCAGATGAGGGCATGGTCTTGGTCCCACTGCCACTCAGGATCAGCGTAGAGTACCCGGCCGTGGAGCCATTGGGATTGACTACAGTCTGGGAAGCCCCATTGTATTCAACCGTATTGGTATTGCTCGCGGCATTTAAAACTCCCGTTGATGATAATGAAAGGGTTCCGGCAATTCTCATTACATTGTTGGTGCCAAGGATCAGCGTTGCTCCATTTGCCACCGTCACATTATTGAAATTGGTAGGGTCTGACATGGTGGCGGCAGAATTTGTAAACACAATAGTACTTGTACCTGCGTTAAAGGTCCCCTTGTTATTCCATGCCCCTGTATTTCCTGCAATTGTAAGCGAAGTTGATGTCCCTCCATTTAGTATACCCCCCGATTGAATTCCCAAAGTGTTAATAGTAGTTGAAGCGGGCAAAGTAGGCTGATATTTCGGCGAAATAACTGCAGGAATTACTACATTTGAAGATGAAACAGGAGCAACACCGCCTGACCAGTTAGTGCCAACCGTCCAATCTGTACTCGTCGTGCCAACCCAGGTAACACCTGAAAGCGTTGTCTCTCCAAGCGACCATGAATTAGCTGTAAAATCGGTACTGCTCAGCGCAATATAGGATATTGGTATATTTGCTAAACCTACCCATTTGTTCGTAGTGTTGAAGTTTGAGTAGCCATGATCTTCACTTCCACCGGTATCATTATCGAATACATCCATGCTTCCTTCGGTCGAAGTTCCGTAAAGCTCCGAAGACAAATAATGGAGGTCCATGGTTGTTAAAGTCAAATCCGATCCTCCGGTTTGTATAAAATTATACTCGCGCCTGATTCCATTGGTCATCCAGCTCAGAGGGGATGACGTTAATGTAATTTTAGCACTGACTGAAGATGGTAATGTCCCTCCTGCCTGTATATTGAGCGTAGTAAATTGATTACCAAAAGTATATGGGGTGTTTACTACAAAAGTGGTCCGATTGACAATCCCTGTTACATCGCCCGTCCCGGTAGTGGTTGCGGTTGCGCCCATGCTCAGAACAAAAGGTGTTGAATTCATATCCAGGCAACCCTGCGTCGAAGAGGCATTGGCGCTGCTTAAGTTCAGGATTCCATTCACAGTAATATTTCCATCGGCAATTTTTGAGTGGGTACCAGCGCCACTGATGGTAAGGTTGCTGTAGGTGATTCCCTTTACCGTTTGAGTAGCCACAGCGCTGTAATTTACAGTAGTACCTGTCGCAATAGTAGTGGTGGTGAATGAGGGGAAACTACTGTAATTCACATTATAGGTTCCTGACGTCAGGTTAATTGTCCCGGTAGCAGTCAATGCAAATCCTCCGTCACTGAAAACTGAGTTTGAAACGATATCGCCGATATTCAGCGGATTTGCACCCAGATTGCCAGCAGAACCTAAGGTTACACCGCTGGCATTTTCAATTTTTATACCTCCCGATCCACTCCAGGTCGCGGGGAACTCGGGACCTGTCGTTTGAGCAATGCTGCCCTTGTATTGAAGGGTGGAACTACTTCCATAACCAAGAGTTCCGGTAACCGTTGTTGTTGCCGACCCTTCCATGGAAAGAATGCCATTAACAGTCGTTGTTCCTGTCGGGAAGGTTTTGCTGCTTGATCCCGAAAGAGTCAGGTTGTCGTAGGTAAATGGAGCGACAATCTGGGTTGTGGAAGCATTGTAATTTACAGTGCTTGTCCCTGCCGTAAATGTACCCCCACCTGACCCATTTCCTCCGATATATAGGGTGGACGAACCTGCATTCAGGGTACCCGCTGTTAAGGCCATGTTGCCGGTAAAAGTGTTGGTTAACCCTGTCCCCAGATTAAGCGTCCCCCCGGTTCCGTTAACAATCAGACTGGCACCATTCACGCTACCGGTAAAGGTGGCGGTACCTCCGGTTTTAGTCATCGAAACCAATCCGGTGGTTGCAAAACCGGCAATACTCTGGGTCGTCATGGCCCCTGTAATCACGATGGGGGAACTTCCGGCTGTAAATGTTCCATAATTGCTGAAACTGCCCCCAAAATCCACTTCAAAATTGTTTGTAGCCAGGGAGGAAGTAGGATTAATATAGAGCGGGGCTGAAGTCCCAAAAACTTTGACGCTGTTTAAGGTGATTGTTCCTGTACTGGCAATCACCACACCGCCTGAGGCAGTAAATGGGGTGATCCACTCTACCCCTGCAGTACGGGATGTTGTAGTTTGGTATTGCAGTGTAGCATTTGAACCGTATATTGGCGCGATGGAAATGGTGGCAGTCCCTTGCATATAAAGAAAACCATTAACGGTAGGTGCATTTGAAAAGGTTTTTACACCAAGACTGATCAGCGACAGGTTGTTAAAGGTCATGGCATTGCCGCTGACAGTTTGATTTCCGCCGGTTAATACCACGGTACTGCCGGTACCGGGAATAAAACTACCATTATTGGTTACGTTAGTGGTGATTGTTAATGTATTGGTCCCTGAAATAGTAAGGGTGGCGCCCGAATTTATAGTAAGATTATTACAATATGCAGCCGAACCGCCCCCTGTACTGATCACAGGTTGGTTGCCTCCGCTGGGTATGACCACTGTTGAGGAATTCGTTGGAATGCCTCCGCACCAGTTGGATGCTGTGCTCCAATCCGTATTTGTACCACCAAGCCAAACACAGGTACCTGCCAGGCAGGAGGAAGCTCCAACTGTAATAATGCCAGTAACCGAAGCAAAATAGGTTGTATTTGTGTAGGTTGCAGATGAAGTTGCCCCTCCCCATGATCCCGCTGATTGTCCATATCCGCCAAGCGAGAGAGTACCCGCAGTGTGAGACAACCCAGTACCAAGATTGGCCACAACTCCGCTGGCTATGGTAAACGCTCCGCTTATCGTAGTTGCAGAGGTAAATGTTATTGTGCCGGTGATGGCAAAGGTCAGGTTGTTAAAGGTAGTGGACGAAGCCGAGAGGGTCTGGTTCCCGGGAGCTCCGAAAATTACAGTTCCGGTTCCTGCAGCAAACAACGATCCTATTCCACCCCAGGCTGTTGCACTTGTTGAGTTATCGTTTAATGTGCTCGAACCTCCGTTCAGGCTCCCTGCGGTAAGAGTCACATCACCCGAAAACGTGTGGGTCAACCCGGTTCCAAGATTTAACGTACCTCCGGTTCCGTTGATCGTCAACCCAGCCCCGTTAATCGAGCCTTGCATGGTTGCTGTTCCTGCTGTTTTGGTCATGGAGACCAACCCTGTGGTAGTAAATCCTGAAAGCGTTTGGGTAGTCATGGCCCCTGAAATAATAATCGGAGAAGCATTTGCCGTTAAAATCCCGGAGTTGCTGAAGTTACCGCCCAGACTCAGCGAATAATTGCTGGATGAAGTGTTTAAGGCAGACCCGCTGTTTATGGTTAAAGGCACTGAACTATTGAATACTTTTGCCCCATTCAGGGTTATCGATCCTGTACTGGCAATGATCACGCCTCCGGTTGCGCCAAATGGGGTGATCCATTCAGGTCCGGCTGAACGGGAGGTTGTGGTATTATACTGCAGGGTTGCTGCCGAACCAAACGTTGGAGCTGCAGAAACGGTTGCTGTACCGGTAATGGAAAGAGTCCCATTCACAGTGGGAGCAGTAGTGAAGGTATTAACCCCTGAGGTGGAAAGGGTAAGATTATTAAAAGTAGTGGCATTTCCGCTAAAAGTCGGCGTTGTCCCATTAAAAGTCACGGTACTCGTGTTCGCCGTAAATGTGCCGTTATTCGTCCAGTTACCACTGACGGCCAGGCCATTTGATCCGGTTATCGTCAGTGATGCTCCCGAAGAAATGGAAATATTATTGCATACCGCCCCGGTTGTTCCTATTGAGGGATAATTTGTCAATCCCCCCGGAATTGTGACATTGGTAGAGGCAATGGGTATTGCACCGTTGCACCAGTTGGTAGTTGTAAACCAATTGGTACTGGTGGTTCCCGTCCAGACACCTGAAGCTCCGGTAGAAAACACCGAAGTATTAAAACTTACTGAACTGCTACAGCTTGTGCTGGTCACTGCAACGGAAGTAATGTTGACTACATTGGCTGCACCCACTGTAGGAAGATTAGCGGTTGTAAAGGTTCCTGTACCCGGACTCCCCGCGGTAAAGGACATTGAGGCAGTTGTTGAAGATATGGTATTCGTGCCACTTACATTGTAGGTAACCGTATAATTACCTGTTGCAAGCGTTGTGGAATTGACCGTCACTACAGAACCACCACCTCCGCAAACACCTGCTGCAGAAGCTGTGAAATTACCTATTGCAGGAACCGGATTTACGGTGACTGTTGGCGTTGCTACCATCAGAGTGGCACAACCTGTGGCTGTAGTGGTCGCCAATACATTAAAGGTTATGGTGGCAGAAAGGTTTCCGGTTGGCAAATTCAGGGTACCGCCATTACCGGCGACTGCACTTCCGATATTGGAGTTATCCGCGTTATTTCTTAACTGATAAGTTTCTGTTGCGAGTGAACCTGCCACGGTGATATTTGTCCCGGTGCCGGCACACAATGAGCTTGCCGTCGCTGCAACTGTTTTAAGCGTTGGATTGGCTGTAGTCGAAACGCTAACAGCATTACTATTTGGAGAAACGCAGGCTGTTATATCATTTAAACCAATGACATAATAACCTGTGTTTGCAGCAATACCCGACCAGGTAAGCCCTGAACCTGTTCCTTCAATGGGCGTCTCAACTTCGGTATCCGTATTGTCATAAAGCTGATAACTTACTCCACTTACTGATGTGGAGGAGGTAATTGTTCCATTCCCTCCCGGACTGGCACAAATCGTGCTTCCTGTTAATACCAGCGCCACAGGATTGGAGGTGATTACTACATTTATAGCGTTGCTTGACGGTGAAATGCAAAAAGTTGTTGCATTCGTCCCTATCACATAATAACCATTTCCCCCATTGATATTGGGCCAATTAAGTCCGGAACCGGTACCTGCCTGTGCGGATTGGAAGGCATTGTTGCTGCCATCGTAAAGCTGATAATTTATCCCTGTTTGCGAGGTAGAGGAGAAAATATTCCCATTTCCACCCGGACTTGCACATATGGTATCCCCGGTCATTATAAGGGCTAACGGATTGGTATTCGCGGTTATATTTACGGTACTGCTCGTTGAAGTACAGGCTGTTGTTGCATTGGTTCCTATCACATAGTACCCATTGCCCGCAGCCAGGGATGACCAGCTCAATCCAGATCCGGTACCTGCCTGTGCCGATTGTACCGTGGCATTACTGCCATTATACAACTGATAATTTATCCCGGTTTGTGAAGTGGTTGAGGTAATTGTCCCGTTTCCCCCGGGGCTTGTGCAAATGGAGCTTCCGGTTAATGCAAGCGTTGCTGGAATGGGATTGATTGTCAGGGAAACCCCGGTGCGGGTAGGACTTAAACAACCTCCATTATTGGTCTCTGCATAGAAAGTACCTGCTGCCGATGGGGTGTAGGTTAACGAAGATGAAGCAAGAGGGGTTCCTCCATCAGCCTGGGAATACCAGTTTGCCACACCGACGGCAACAGTTACAGATAAAGCAGGTATAGTCTGGCTGGAACAAATAGTATGGTTTCCTCCGCTGACCGGAGCAGCAGGTGCCGAACAATTCACATTAACAACACCGGTGGCTGCGGAAAGAAAATAGGTATTATTAACATAAGTGGGTGATGCAGCGGTACCGCCCCAGCTTCCGGATGATTCAATGGTCCCGCCAAGAGTAAGCGATTTGGCAGAATGATCATTTGATCCCAGGTTGGCTACTGCAGTTCCGCTAATGGATAAACTGCCGGTAATTGTTGCACTAGAAGAAAAAGTTTTATTCCCTGAGCCGGAAAGTATCAGATTATTAAATGTTAATCCGGAAGCGGCCAGGGTCTGCTCACCGGCAGCCCCAAAATTTACGGTTCCTGATGCCGGTGCGAACACACTTCCTATTCCATTCCATGCAGTGGCGCTGACATTATTTTCGTTAAGTGTACTGCTTCCACCATTCAGCGACCCGGCAGTCAAGGTTATATCTCCGGTAAAAGTATGCGTCAATGCACTCCCCAGATTTAAAGTTCCCCCTATCCCATTAATGGTAAGTGCAGCTCCGTTTACATTTCCCGTAAAAGTTGCAGTCCCTCCGGTTTTGGACATTGAAACGGTTCCCGTGGTCGTAAAGGAGCCAATACTTTGGGTTGCAGTCCCTGAAATGGTAACTCCACCGGTTGTCCCACTTGCTGTTCCACCGTTATTGACCAGGTTTCCCCCCAAAGTGAGCAAATAGGTTGACATCGATAATGTGGAACCACTGTTAACCGTAAGTGGTACAGATACGTTGAATACTTTGGCAGCATTCATGGTAATGGTTCCTGTGTTGGCGATAATAACTCCGCCGGTTGCCGCAAACGGGGTTATCCATTCCACTCCAGCGGTTCTGGAGGTGGCCGTGTTATATTGTAATGTGGCGCCTGATCCATAGGTGGGTGCAGCTGAGACTGTTGCTGTTCCCTGCATGGATAGAATACCATTTATTGTTGGGATATTGGTAAAAGTCAGTAAGCCGGCGCTGGAAGCGGTAAGATTGTTAAAAGTGGTTGCTGATGCCGATATAGTCTGTGCCCCTGCAGCTCCAAAACTGACTGTTCCCGTACCAGCATTGAACACGGTTCCCGTACCGTTCCAGGCTGTTGTACTGGTTGCATTTTCATTAAGAATACTGCTCCCCCCGTTTAACGTCCCGGCGGTCAGGGTTACTATACCGGTAAAGGTATGGGTCAGCGCTGTTCCCAGGTTCAAAGTACCTCCCGTGCCGTTGATGGTGAGCGGCCCTCCATTGACATTACCCTGTAAGGTTGCGGTTCCTGAGGTCTTGGTCAATGTTACACTCCCGGTTGTGGTGAAGCCGGCTATCGATTGTGTCGACACAGTTCCGGCAATCGTAATTCCTCCTGACCCGCTGGTTAAGGTTCCTGCATTGATAAAATCTCCCTCCAGGGTGATCAGGTTTGCACCAGGGGTTAAGGTAGCTCCACTATTGATATTTAAGGGGACACTCGTATTATTTCCGATCTGGACAGCACCAGGTGTGGTAATTGCTCCTGTATTTTTGATTATTATACCTCCTGAAGCCACAAACGGGGTGATCCATTCTTCAGTGGTCGCAGTCCGTGCGGTTGCGGTATTGTATTGAAGGGTGGCGCTGGCTCCAAAGGTGACAACTCCTGTTGTTACGACCACGGTTGCAGTCCCTTCCATCGAAAGAACCCCATTCACTGTTGGGGTTGTGGCAAATGTTTTTGCCAAAGAGCCTGACAAAGTAAGATTATTATAGGTGGTTACCTTGGCAGTTTGTGCCGCGCCGGTATAATTTACAAGATTATTTGCAGCCGTGGCGGTCAGATTTGTTATGGTAATTGTTCCTCCCAGGTTAAGGGTTCCGGTTGTGCCATTCCCGTTGGTTAGTGTTCCGGCGCCAGTCAACGCTGTTCTTACAGTAAGCGTCCCGGTATTTGTAGGTGTTCCGGTAACTGCAACGCTGCCGATCGAGGTGATCGTAGATCCGCTCAGTGTTTTTGCCGCTCCGCTAAAGGTATGAACTCCTGTTCCGACGGCATTAAAGGTAGTGGCATTGTTCGTGAAGTTCCCCCCGAAATTATAGGTGTCGGTAGCGCCATTCCCGGTTGCAAGCTCATTCCAGACTGCACCGGCATTCAGGGTAACATCCCCGGTAAAGGTCATTAAACGCCCTGTCCCACTGGTAGAAGCAAAATTGATGGTTCCTGAGATATTCGTCGCGCCGGTTACTGTCAGCACACGGTTTTCATTCATGGTTCCGCCGCTGCTAATGGTTAATGCGCCAAAATTCATGGTCGTCCCCGTTGAGGTCACCGAAAGAATTCCCCCAGTATTAATCAGGACTGTTCCGGTTACGGTCCAGTTACCCGTTGTGGTCATGGTATTACCGCTCTGAATGGTAAAGATATCGCCGGCAGTGGTAAAATTGGCAGGATGGGTTCCTGTACCATTGGTTGCTGTCCACCATAATGTAAGGGTGGAGGGACTGCCACTTGTAAAAGTATAGTAGGTTGTTGCGTTCACATTAAGGCTGATATCGAGCAATAAAATGAATGCAAAGACGAAAATGGACCTGTTTTTCAAACTTTTAATCATTTTATTATTTTTATTGCTGTTGGGTAATGGTGTAAAGAACACTCACTGAAGTATTTGCAGACCTCACTTTGGTATAATCTGAAATACTCAGGGTATAGGTGAGCTGATGCCCTACATAGGTACCTGAGCCGGTGTCAAAGACCCCGATATTACTTACTAATACCTGGGGGAGATAGGTAACCGTCACGACCGTGGCCGGTATTCCCGGTGAATCGCCAACCGCACTGCTGGTATATCCCGTTCCCCGCCTGTTGGGCGCTGCCCCCGAACCGCCCCAGGTCCCCTGGTAAGTCCCTGCCAGGATTTGCAACTGAAAGCCCGGGGGAAGCGTGGTCTCCAACTGAACACTGATCGACGACCTGGTTGAAGATGGAATCACGGTGGTATTGTAGTTTAACCAGTTGTTGCTGTTGGTCACCTGTACTACAGGATTGCCTGCAACTGTGGGGGTAAGAAAGGTCAAGGTGACAGAACCACTTGTTTCGGCGACGGAAACGGTATTGGTCTGGGCACACAAAACAAATTGGCTGAATATCAAAAGGATACTCATTAGTGCTTTTTTCATTGTTTGTATTATCGTTTCCATTATAATCTCACTTTAATACCTTAACATTGAACCCTTTCGGGGTTCTGGTTACCTTCTTCCCATTTTCCCCCAATTGCATTGGGGGCCACTAATATTGAACCCCTTCGGGGCTATCAATAATTGCAAGTCCAAAGAACCACCCACCACCCCCAGCTTCGTCGGCTGACGGACTGATTAGTGTTTCAAAACCTTAAGATTGCACCCCTTCGGGGCTATCAATGATCGCAAGTCCGAAGGACTTATATTATATTGCCCCCCCGGTGCAGCCCGGGGTTAGTGAACCGCCCATCACCCCCAACCCCGAAGCGGGCTGAACATTAAATTAAGAACTTATTTCTCCGCCAATTCCGACTTTTCAAGTTTTGGGGTCCGGGCCCCATCCCTGAAACTCACAATAAATGAACCGCTTGTACTGGCATTTTTTTGAATCTCATTATTTCGGATAGCCGCCTCTCGCTGACTCTTAAACGAGCCGATCGTGTAGATATAGTGCCCATTGAACAGGTCTTCCTCTATTTTTTCGGTGACGTTTAATTTTGCGGCAAGCTTATTGGTTGATGCCAAAGGTTTATCGTACGATCCCAGCTGTATCCGGTATTCGAGATCTTGGGAGGTGCTCTTCGACTCCTTTCCCTTTATCGATACCACTCTGATTTGTTTCTTGACCTGTGCAGTGTCCACACGGGAGATTTTTTCCGGCGTTTTAACCATTGTTTTGGCTGTTTTTACCGGTTTGCTGTTTTTATTCGACGAATCAGTCTTTTTGGAGCCCGGCACTGCAGGTTTGGTGGTTTCAAAATCGGGGGTATTCTCGATCGATTTCTGGAACTTAATCCGCCGGCGAACCTCTTTGATCTTGACTTCAATATGTTCTTCCTTACCGGAGGCCAACCCAATATTGAACTGATCGGTGACCAGCTGGTACTCTTTGGGTATCCCCGCTTCGTAAACTCTGACGGTCCATGGACCCGGTCTCAGGCTTTCGAACGCGAACTGACCATCCTCTTTGGTAAAGATGCGGTACACCTCGCTGCCGTTTTTAGCCTCAACCAAAAGCTTACCCAACCGGTCCCGTATCCCGGCATAAGTTTTATCTTCGTCGGATATATCTTTAAGGATGGATACCTCTCCCGTTATTTTTGCTGCAAGTGTGAGTGCGATATCGAACCTGCTCTCCCTACCGGGGAGTATCTCAATCGGATAAGGGCCAGGTGTTTCGGGTACGGCAAACACCCCTGCCTGTGAGTAGTCGATCATCAGGTAATAGTTCCCGGCCGGGAGCATCGGGAAACTGTAGTTTCCGTTTTTGTCGGTCACTGCCTGATCATAGCCTATAGATAAAACAATTCCTTCAACTGTTTTAACCCCTTTATTGATAATTTGTCCTGAAAGTTTTCCAAGGTTTTTCTTCTTGCTTACTGGGACATTAAAAGTATGAATGAATCTGATAGTATAGGCTAACTCTCTATTATTTAAGGAGTTTTTTGTCAAATCATACCTTGCTGTAGCCTCAAATCTGTTATTTTTATTTGGATTATAAATTAACCGCCCATCCAAAATACTCCTGTCTCGATAATATTCTTCAACGCTATAGCTATTTTGGTAATTAATAAGTAGACTAAGTTTTTTACTTATGGATCCATTTATAAAACCTCCATAAGTCCAATTTTTATAATCATTGACATTGTAACTCTTACTTTGTTGATAATTGACAAAATTGCCTATGTTAAGTCCTCTAGAAATTCTAAAACCCATGTTTATCCCAATACGATATAAGTCATTTTGCTGTTCCTTTTCAGGCAAAAGGAGATTCTTTGTATTTCCGTATTCGCCTACCAGATTAAGTCTGAAATTTCCAAACCTTTTATTCAGGAATAGCCTGATTAAATTCTCTTTGTTGTTAAACTTCATGGGTATAATCCTGTCTTGCATTTCCTGATAATGGTATCCAAGCGAAAAAATGCCATCATTCATAAAACTATAATTGAGCATGCAAAAAAGAATCTTACTATATGGTGCTCCACCATAAAGTGTATCCAAAGCCATATTAGAATGTGTTAAGGCATAATTTACTCCAATATTAATACTATGTGAAAGAGTGAAACTTGCATTGGCTATCATTAATTGTGTATCATTAAAATATCCAGGAAAACCCTTTTGTGCCATGATATAATTATAATACAACTGGACCGATCTTATATTTATATTCATTGTTGTGTTGTAAGCCTGTTTATATTCCTTGCCAACCATACCTAAAGAATATTCCCAATTTAACTTTGCCCATTTGAATGGAGTCCCAGTTCCATTGAATGTGACAAGATGATTTATGTCATTTAAATTGCTTAGCTTATTTAAATAGCCAATATTTAGTATTATTTTATCGGGAATGGAATAACCTGAGTAAATTGAGGCCTCTCTCTTTATTTTAGGATAAAATCTTGGATAGTCAATAAATGAACCAATTGTAAAATTGCGAAATAAAAATTTGGCGGAACCACCTCTGGCATATCGTGCTTGTTCTGTCAAATACGAAAGTTGATAATTCTCATCACCAAATGAAAATGCTGATTTTGGAGATTTATATTCCATGAAATATTGCTCATAAATTCCATATAACGGTTTACCTTGTCGGTTAGGCCCAAGAAACTGGAAATTTAGCTCTTTTGTTTTATTCTCATTTAAAAAACCTTTCCCTTCAATATCGAACATAAGCGCATAAAGCCTAACTCCCAATGAGTTATCAGAAGCAAGCAGGGTTGAAAATTGAATTGGGAACCGATTATAAGGATCAAATTTAATATCTACGGAAGGAATCACATTATATAAATATGACTTTGAGGCATTAACTTCAGGTTTTCCAACGACAAAAGCGGAAAGCACGAGATTTCTCTGAATAGACTTATAAATTCCATTTTCTGTTTTTATTTTTTTCGTAATTAGCATACTCGATTCCGGATTTAGAGTAAAACTCATTTTATCATCCTTGCCAAAACCTTTTACTAATGCTATAATTTCAGTTTTGCTGTTCGATAAGTTTTGTACCATAAACTGCGCAAAAAGAGTATCCCCGGCAAATACATATTCAGGACCATTTATAAATTCTATTTTTAATCCATATTTTGGCTCTATGGTCACAGGTATTTTTACCTCTCCTATAATTATTCCATGCTTATTGTAAGCTTGGATATTGATAAAATAATCGCCAGCAGGTGTTTTAGAGGGAATATTAACGCATAGTATTTTAATTGTAGATTGTGTTTGAGATGCCAGGATAGAATTTAGGTCCGAAAAACATCTCCATCCATTGGGTAATTGCAGTTTTAAATTGATTAGCTCCTCCACTCTTGTATTATTTCCTAGGCGGATAACCAGATTAGTTGTAACTCCTGGAGGAAGAGAGATTTTTGCATTATTAAGGAGTTGCAGTTCAAAATTTTCATTCTGAGCAGAAGTGACCAGGCAAAATCCCATGATTAAAAATAATATGGTAAAAGTACTACGCATCCCAGTTAATCATCATTTTAAACGCAACCTTGAATATTTATCTAAAGCTTTGATATTCCCCGTGCAAAACTTCTCTAAGCTTTCATAGCACGATTGTGTACTCCAGCCCAAAAACATCTTCACCTGATCCGTCGGCTACAATCACAGCTTTATAAGTCCTACCCTTTGGTAGCCCTTCAAGTGGGAAGCGCCATTTCGTTGAAGTAGTCGGATACATCCCTTGCTTTGGAATTTTTAAAACTTTAACCGATTCTCCTGTCGCTGCATCAAAAAGTTCCATTGATACTTCGGGTGATATCGACCTCTCACCAGTGTTGACCATAATAAAATCAAAAAACTGTTTATTTCCCTCTTTAACAACCCCCGGTCGTTGAAATTCAAGCTGACCTATACCTGATTTCCCTATATGGGTTACCATCTGGATGGCATAACGTATTGCTGTATTTAATTTTAATTGTACTTGTGCATTTTGATCGGAAGGAACCAATCCTTCTAACATTAGCATACTCCAATAGGTTCCTGTGATGTTATCTCCTTTGGGAACAGTAATCTCAATTTGCAAATTTTGTGTTTCATTACTTTTAAGAAGCAGCGTTTGAGCACTGAATTGTATCCAGGGCGCATTAGATCGATTATTTGTACCCGGCTCGTTATAAAATGTAGTGCCTTCGTAATTAAACAAATAATCTCGAAGATAAATCTTAACTTCCTGATCTTTACTCCCAGTGTTATGTACTTTTATTACTGTCGAATATTTTTCGCCTTTTTGTGCAATGTATTTATAACTAAGATTACCAACTACCTCAAAACCTGCAAATGAATTTAATGAGGTCAGCCATAATAATATCATTGTTAATAAAACTTTTTCTGACTTCATCTCTCTTTCTATATTATATTGTTACCACTTGTATCGAAAAAAATGATGCTGTTTCACTTTATAAATTTATTTGAACAATTATTCTGATTTTAGCAATTGAAAAGTAAAGCAGCATCATAATTTTTCAACATTTAAATTGGATTGGCTACCTCTGAAATAGTATAGGTAAGTGTTATTGTAGTTGCACTTGTACTTATTAAGCCAACCGGAAATGCTGGATTAATCCTCCACGTGTATTTAAGTTGGTAACCCAAGTCTGTACCAGTTCCTGTATAACCACTTCCGATTCCATCAATTATGGTTAGAGGAGAACTAACAAGTACACCGTTTAAATTCTTCTTACCTACTGCTGTTCCCCAAGCTCCACTTGCGCCGCCGGATACATGATCCATAGTTTCCAGGTCTAATAATGTGCCGGCAGGGACAACATCACTGGCTCCCATTCCTACCGTGACTATCTTATGATGACTAGCATCCGAAAGAATTGAAGTGATATTAATCCAACTTGCCACATCTTTCTGAGCTGCAATAGTATCTCCGGCATCAGTTGGAGCTGAAAAGGTGAATACTGGAGGAGCAGATCCATTTTCAACACCTAAAATAGTAATTGTTGGAAGATTAAATGTAACAACCTGGGTTTGAGATGCACCATCCCCGGTTGCCATCACCTTCCCCGCGAACCCCGCCATCAGTCCGATGGCGGCAAAAATTATTAAAAATTTTCTCATATAAATTTCATTTAAACTGTTAAAAAATAGAAAATTGAGTTTCGTTGTGCATAGTGCTTTTTGTTTTTCATTACCTGGTAACGAGCCGCAAACGGGTTATTATGCTATTTCCCTGGGTAAGATTGTCTTCCTCTTGTTTTCTTCATGTGTTTCTAAGGACTAAGTGAATGTTTTGGACCTTCATCGCGATTACCAGGTCTGGGATAGTAACTATTTTCGATCCTTACGATTTTTCCCTGATCAAGCAGGTTCTTGGCTACAAATCCAATCCTCAGCCTCGACATTCCTAGCGGAGTCTCCATTTCCGAGATTCTCACCCCTTCAAGATGATGATTAATATAATCCAACACTTTTGCCTCGAGTGTCATTTTTTGTCTGGCTATTTGGTTAAACATTAAGAGAGATTATGGGACAATATCCTTAATGCTCTTTCCCGTTGCAAATGGAGTGCCTGAAAGGGGTGACACCCGGAAAGCAGGCCAGACTATATGGCCAGCTATCAGTTAAACAATCGATTACAGAAAGGAGATTACTGTTAAATAGAACCTTTCCGGATAACGGAACAGGATCTGATACGAATTGAATACGCGCAAACGCGTGAGTGCGTGAAAACGCGTAATGCCCGGGACGCGGGAGTCCCTGGAGAATTTTACCGGTTTGGAACCTTTTTCATCACACAAAGTGATTCGGGCCGGGCATCCGGCCTTTGAACCTAAGTAATCGGAAAGATATAATGTACTATTTAAAATTCTGATTTTCTCTTTTTTGCACAGTAATCTGCAGGTTACTCCCCTCCTTTCCCCTCCCTTGGAGAGGTCAGGGGTTGGGGGAGGTCAAAAGAGGAAATAAATAATTACGACATTATATATCTTATTACTTATACTTAAATTAAGACTGGCTAATCTTTGTTTTTGAAGATCGTGATATGGTATTTTTTCATCTTGCGGCTCAGGGCATCGCGGTGTATTCCAAGGGCATCTGCTGCAGCCTGCTGGTTATAACTGCTTTGCTGCAAAGCATCCCGGATCATCTTAATTTCGGTTGTTTCAAGATTCTGGTTTTTATCTTTAAATGCTGATTTAATGGGCTTTGAGGATTTAACCGGAAAGTCTTCAATCCGGAGCAGATTGCTTTTGCAGAGGATTAAAGCTCTTTCAGTCATGTTGCGCAATTCCCTCACATTGCCCGGAAAATCGTATGATCGTAACAGCTCAAAGACCTCCTCTGCGATCTGAATTTTTGGTTTACTAAATTTTGTGGCATAGAAATCGACAAAGTGGATTAGCAAGGGTTTTATATCCTCAGGCCTTTCGCGAAGTGCCGGAATATGGATGTGAATAGTGTTGAGACGGTGTAGAAGGTCAAGCCTGAATTTCTTTTTCTCGACCAGTTTTTCAATATTATGGTTTGTAGCAGATATGATCCTGAAATTAGTACGGATTTCAGCCGTATCGCCCACCCTCGTGATCACTTTTTCTTCGGCGGCACGGAGTATCTTAGCCTGAAGGATCAGAGGCATATCTGCAATTTCGTCCAGAAACAGCGTGCCGTTGTTGCATGCTTCGAAATAACCCATTTTATCGGTTATAGCTCCTGTAAATGAGCCTTTCTTATGACCAAAGAACTCGCTTTCCAACAACGATTCTGTAATGGCACTGCAATTTACGGCATATAAAACAGCATCTTTTCTTGCACTGGAGTAGTGGATTATCCGCGCAATGTTTTCCTTGCCGGTACCACTTTCCCCGGTAATCAGTACGTTCGCGTCCGGGTAGCTGGCAGCAGTGACTGCCTGTTCGAAAACTTCTTTGATCCCTGGACTTATCCCGATAAATTGGCGTTCTATCTTTTCTTCCAGTGACTTGGAAATCAGAGAATTCTTCTCTTCCATCCGCTTCAGCATCCGCTGCAGCTGGAGGTATTTATGGGTCCGTTCAATGGCGATCTGGATATCGATAAACCGAAACGGTTTGCGCAAGTAATCAAACGCACCAAGGCGCATTGCTTTAATCACCGTATCCATATCTCCATGAGCTGAAATAATGATCACCTCCATATTGGGATATTGTACCTTCACCTCCTTTAGAATGTCAAGCCCGTTGACTCCGGGAAGACGTACATCAAGGATCAGCAGATCAATAAGATGACTGCTTAATATTTTCCTTCCCTCTTCGGCAGTATTGGTCTCGTAAGATTCATAGTTTGAATTTTTAAAGAAATAGTCTAATTCTTCGGTGAATTGTTTTTCGTCGTCAATTATAAGGATACTTATCCGTTCTGTTTTTTCCATTTTGCCTTTATTTTTTGCCGTACAATTCAATTTTGACTGTTATTCCCCCTGAATTATTATTATTTATTTCGATCATGCCACCCATCCCCTCGATTATCTGATAACAAATGGATAACCCAAGTCCGGTGCCTTTCCCTTCACCTTTGGTTGTATAAAAAGGGAGCATGATGTTTTGCAGGTTGTCGTTGCTTATGCCCGTACCATTATCAGATACTTCAATGATTATATTGAAGCTTTCGCGAAGTGTTGTAATTCCAATATTAAGTTCTGCATGTTCTCCCTCCCTAAATTTCTTTTCGATTACCGCATCTTTTGCATTCATCAAAAGGTTGATGATTACCTGTTCAAACTGATAGGTATTCCCGACAAAGGGGGGAATCTGTTGGTCGAGATTAAGTGACAAATTGATCCCCTGGTGCCTGAACTGCTCCTCGAACATTGAAACTGCATTCTCAATGCTGACATTGATATCAAAAACTGTCGATACAAAATCATTCTGGTTCCTGGAAAAAGCTCTGACATGGTCGATGATGTTTCTGATCCGGAGGATGTTTTGGAATATTTTTTCCGATTTATTTTTAAAATGGTCAAGATCGATCTTTTCAGCAAGGGTGGCCTCAAATAAAATTCCATCCATTACCGCTGAAATGACGTTTAATGGCTGGTTGATTTCATGGGCCATGCCGGAGGCCATTTCTCCCAGGTTAGCCATTCGGTCGGCATGGATTTGCATGACTTCCATTTTCTGTCGGAATGAAATATCCCGGATAATTACCATATATGCGAGAGACTGACCGTTATCGGCCTGTATTAATGTAGTGCTGATTTCGCTTAAAAATGGTGGTTTGTTAATTTTTTTGATCTTTATTTGAATATTCTGGCATATTCCGTCGCTGGTCGTCTTATCAAAAATCCCCTTAAGTGTATTTTTTTCGTCTCCTGGGATAAATCTGTGAAAATTCTTGCCTAACAATTCTTTAGGTGCATCAGCGCCCATTATTTCCTGCCCGATTTCTGACACTTCAATGATAAATCCTTTATTATTGATCAGAATGATACCATCAGGAGAATTATTTACCATCATCCGGTATTTCTCTTCACTGATCTTTAACGTGTGCTCAACCATTTTGCGTTCAGTGATATCCTCCGAAATTCCGAGCAGATATTCGGGATCTCCAGACTCGTTCAGAATCGGAACTTTTTTGGTATGCAATACCCGGATTCCATGTTCACGGGTCGGAATAACCTCTTCGGTAATATCCATAACCTTCCGGTTCATTAAAACTTCTCTGTCTTTTTGAATAAACCGGCTGGCCTCCTCTTTTGAAAATATATCATAATCATTCTTGCCCACTATCTCTTCTTTCCGGATACCCAGAAGATCTTCTCCAGACTTGTTAAACCTGATAAATCGTAATAATTCGGCATCCTTAATGAATATCATATGAGGTATATTTTCCACAATTGAGTCCAAAAAACCGTTTGCCTGACGGAGATTTTCTTCTGCCCGTTTGCGCTCGGTAAGATCCACCATATTGATAACAAATTGTTGTCCGTTTCCCACAACCCTGCCTTCGATATGAATATATCTTGATTGATTATCAGCGGTTTCTAACATTACATCGACGATCTCTTTGTTCTTGCCTGACAAGGCCTTCAGAAAAAAGGAGTTAAAAGCGTTAAGGGAATCTCTGGATACAAAAAAAACAAAATGGTTGCCTATTAACAATAAACGTTCTTTTCCCAGCATATTGGCAGCGCTGTGGTTTAGCTCCTGAATTGTCAGATCGGCTGAAAGTGTGAGATAACCGGTAGGGGCAAAATCATAAAGTTCAGTATATTTTTTGGTTGCATCCTCCGCTCTCTGCTTGGTCAGGATAAGGTCTTCATTTTGCATTTCCAATTCAATCTGATAGGAGTGCAGATTTCCTTCCATAATTATACGATCGGTGATATCTTCAGTAAATCCGAGAAACCTCTGTTGGGAGAATTTGACAGTGGATAAGGTCCACCATCGTTTCGTTCCGTTTTTATGTCTGAAAGGTAATTCGGCTTTTAATACACCCGTAGAAACTACTTTGCTCCTGAACTCCCGGCTATTTTTTGAATACTCTTCCGGGATGAGATCTGAAATTCTCATATTTAAAAGTTCAGCTTCCGAAAAACCGGTTGTTGTGCACATTGTCTTGTTCACCTCCAGATATCTTCCGGTATCGTCAGCAACAAAAACACCCTTGGGAGCATAATCAATGTAACTTCTGTATTTTTCTTCACTCTTTTTAAGTGCTGAATTTACATTGGAAAGCATGTTGGCTGTTTCTTCCAATTGCTCAGTCTTGTTGATTAACAGTTGTTTCTGATGGAATAATTCAAGAAATACATTTATCTTTGATAACAGGATTGGAATATTAAATGGTTTGGTAATATAATCAATAGCACCTGAATTATAACCTTTAAAAATTTCTTCCTGGTTGTTAATCAAGGCGGTAAGAAAAATAACAGGTACTTTATCATCCACCCTTTCAGCATTGATTCTCACTGCCAGTTCGAAGCCATCCATTTCCGGCATCCGCACATCGATTAAGGCTAGTGCCAGGGGAAGCCCGGAAGTTAAATTCAAGGCTTCAGCACCTGAATGGGCAATAATCAGATTAACCCTGACTTTTCTGATCATAACTTTGAGCAGATCCAGATTAGCCTCCAGATCGTCAACAATCAGCAGGTTTGGAAGATTATTCATGGGCAGTTTATTGGTTTTAACGAGCAAAATTGAATATGAATTTCAGATAACTGGTTTTTCATATCAAAATTATTCAAAATTAATCAATAAAAGTAGCCTTGTCAGCATCCAAATCATTGATAAAAACAGGGGTAGCTATAAAGTTGTCAAAATTATTCGTAGTAGCTTCGATCCATTGGAGTAGGAGCAGTTAAATATCTAAGCCAGGTCTGATTCGGTAGATTTCACCTAACAGCCCGACTTAAATTTCAACCTAGACAATGAGAAGAAATTAGTGTATAATATTTTAAATCAGTTATTTATTCTTCAACGGGTGACATATATTTATAAATCAGTCCGGCTAATATGGCTCCTGCAATTGGAGCAACCCAGAATAGCCAAAGCTGATCCAGTGCCCATCCACCAACAAAAATTGCCTGACTGGTACTTCTGGCAGGATTTACAGATGTATTTGTAACTGGAATACTAATTAAATGGATAAGGGTTAGGCCAAGTCCGATTGCCAATCCGGCAAACCCTTTTGGAGCTTTGGGATGGGTAGCACCCAAAATAATAATCAAGAACATAAAAGTCATAACGACTTCAGATATTAACGCTGCAAGCATATTGTAACCCCCGGGTGAGTGTTCTCCATATCCATTTGCCGCAAATCCCCCAATTGCAAATCCTGATTTCCCGTTTGCAATTAAGTAAAGAATTCCGGCTCCGGCAATGGCCCCCAGAACCTGTGCGACAATATAAGGGAGCAGGTCTTTTCTTTCAAACCGACCTCCGATCCAAAGACCAACTGAGACAGCAGGGTTGAGATGACAGCCAGAAATATGCCCGATAGCATAAGCCATGGTAACAACAGTCAATCCGAAAGCAATTGCTACACCTGCAAAACCAATTCCTAATTGGGGATACGCTGCTGCTAATACAGCGCTTCCACATCCTCCTAAAACCAACCATAAGGTTCCAACAAATTCAGCGACTAATTTTTTCATGAATTTTTCGTTTATAGTTATTAAAAATGGTTAATAATTCTGTACAGAATAAACGAATTTATTGCTAATTTTATTCGCCGTATCTCACAGAATAATAGTATTATAACATATCAAATATAAACATTGTTTTGAAAATTAAAACGAATAAAAATATTAAATACTCATATTAGTAAAGGGAAGTACAAAATTCAGGATCTTCGCCGTTATCTCTTTTCTGAAACATTATTCAAACAACGTTTGAACATCCCGTTCATCATCAATGGCTAAAATCTTAATTTTATTAAATAATAACAGGTAGACCAATGATGAACGTGGAACCTACACCTTCAATGGTATCCACTTTTAGCTCACCGCCATGGACTTTTACTATATCATAACTCATGCTTAGTCCTAGTCCTGTTCCCTGGCCACTGGGTTTGGTTGTGAAGAAAGGCTGGTAGATTTTTCCCAGGACATTTTGAGGGATTCCGTTGCCATTATCTTTGACTGAGAGAAAAACATTATTCCCAATCTTTTTTGAACTAATTGAAACGATAGGTTCAAATGACTTCCCATCTTGTTTTTTCTTTTCATCAACCGCATAAAAGGCGTTGGTAATTAAATTTAAAATCACCCGGCCAATATCCTGCGGAATGATGCTAATGTTTCCGATCGATTCATCAAAATCGGTTTTCATCGTTGCATTAAACGACTTGTCTTTGGCCCGAAGTCCGTGATAGGAGAGACGTAAATATTCATCAGCCAGTGCATTGATATCAGTTGGTTCCTTTACCCCGCTGCTGCTGCGGCTATGCTGCAGCATCCCTTTTACGATGGCATCGGCACGTTTACCATGGTGGTTTATCTTTTGTTCGTTCTCCTTAATATTATTCGAGATTGCTTTTGCGTCAGCCAGGTTACCATTGTCCATTTCCTGCTGCATCTCATCAATCAACTCAGAATTCACATCCGAGAAGTTATTCACAAAGTTCAGCGGGTTCTGTATTTCATGGGCAATGCCGGCAGTGAGTTCTCCGAGCGAGGCCATTTTTTCGGATTGGATGAGTTGAGCCTGTGTTGCTTTTAGTTCGGTATAAGCTTTTTCAATTTCTTTTGCCTGCACCAGTTCGCGGGCCTGGTTCCTGAGACGCTCCCTTCGGACTATCCTGGTCCTGAAATACCGGTCTGCGCCAAAGATCCCTGCAATAAGCAACAATCCATAGAATATATAGGCAAAGGTGGTTTCCCACCATGGCGGACTGATAACCATGGCTACAGATGCCCCGGTCTCATTCCAAACACCGTTACTATTCGCAGCTTTTACATGAAACAGATATCTTCCAGATGGTAAGTTGGGGTAAAAAGCCGTATGCTGACTACCCACTTCCCGCCAATCATTATCATAGTTTTCGAGCTTATAGGCATATTTGTTCTTAATAGGATCGGTAAAATGAATCGCTACAAATTCGATCGAAACGTTGTTCTGATCATGCCCCAGTGAAATTTCCTTGGTATCATATATTGGTTTTTTTAAAACTGATTTTTCTCCCGGAAGTACTGATTTATTGAATAATTTAAAATCGGTCAGGAAGACTTTTGGGGGAGCAGAATTTTTAGTAATCTCATTGGGATTAAAAGTGGTTATTCCATTCGAACCCCCAAAGGCAAAAAGTCCCTCCGATGTTTTCAAAAAAGAACCATCAGCAAATTGCTGTCCCTGTATTCCGTCGGAGATTGAAAAATTATTGAATTGCCCGGTTTTGATATCAAACCGGCTCAGTCCGTCAAATGTACTCAGCCATAAAGAGTTATTCTTCTCATCACCGATTATGCTCTGAATACTCATAGAAGGCAAACCATCATCACGGGTAAATATTTTGATTTTTTTAGTTTCCATATTATACTGGCTGAGCCCTCCCGTCCAGGCGCCTACCCAGGCTGTCCCATCGGGGGTTTCATAAAAAGAATTGATAATCTGTGCAATGAAAATATCCCCTGTCTTTATATCGTATCCGTGCCTTTCAATTTTATCGGTTAGATAGTTATATAAAAACAATCCATTGTAGGTAAATACCCATAACCCGTGTGCTTTGCTTTCAAAAGCTCCGTTTATTGAGTTACTGGCAACATCACCTCCCGGAATAGTACTCAAATCATATCTCCGAAACAGGTCAGAACCCTTATCCTTTTTATAAAGCCCGTTGTATGTACAAAGCCATTCATTTCCTTTACTATCGGTTAAAAATTTCTTGATTCGACTGTGGTCTGGTAAACCATTCAAAACAATCTTTTTTATTTCGCCTGTTTTTGAAAAGTAGCGATAGTTCCCCGTATATGTGCTCAATATCCATTCGCCTGGAATATCTTCCCTAAACCCATTAATTTGAACCAATCCGGGTACCAAGGTTCGATATGGTATTGTATGAATTACTCCGGTCAGAGGATCTAATGTGTTTATTCCGCCAATTACACTTAACTGTGAAGTAACAAACCATATTTTTTTATCATGGCTTTCACAAATATTGTCGACCCAACCTGGAGTCACCGGGTTTTTGGGATCATTCGTAGAAGTATAGGACTTAAATATGGCTCTTTCCTCGTACTTAAGCAATCCCTGTGCCTGTGTCCCAACCCAAAGTGATCCGAATGCATCAAAAGTAAGGCTACTAACGGAAGCGTAAGTCTTCTCCAATTGGTTTCTTACCACATTTTGAAAATTTTCAAATTTCTTTGTGTTCTTAACGAACCTTGTTATTCCATATCTTGTACCCATCCAGATATTTTCATTCTTATCGATGGCCAGCCTAATTCCATAATTTCCTTCGGATATAGGTGGGGAATACGATATTACTGAACTGTCCCGTAAATTAATATCATAAAGCCTCAATCTACCTGTTATCATCCACAAATGACCCTGATTATCAAATTTCATGTCAGCAGGACTATCCTTATTCTTTTTAAAATCTTCATCCAGTGAATGAATGGGATGAAGTTGCTTGTGGGCATCAATCTTAAACAAACCATTGTAACTCAAAAACCAGATATAACCCTCCTTATCTTTTGTAATACTGTAAACATTCGAAATTGCCTGTTTATCCGCGGAATCATATCTCCTTACTGAGTCATCTTTTTCATCAATGTATAAAAGCCCTTGAGAAATGGATTCGCCGTTATATCCGGATACGCCAAAAAAGATCCTCCCTTGATTATCCTCTGCCATAGAGATGACATCTAACTCAACATTTGCCGGATGATCAATAATATTTTTAAAGCTATATTGCCTGAAAGTGCGTGTAGCGGGGTCATACCTGTTCAGCCAGGAACCCTGGTTGCCCACCCAGATATACCCCCTGGAATCTTCAAAAAGTGACATTACAATCAGGCCATGAACCGAGGCGGGATCATTTATGTTATCAATAAATTTTTTAAATTCATACCCGTCGTACCGCGCCAACCCATTGCGGGTACCAACCCAGATATAACCAAATTTGTCAGCCAATACGGAAAGAACTTCAGCACCCGGGACTCCATCCAATTCAGTATACTGCCTTAAATTGACCTCTTTAAGTTGGGCAAAGGAAGCAGATGTCGCCAGTAAAAGAGCCAATAAAATTGCACTAAATAATTTAGTAACTTGATTGAAAAGTAGTTTCATTTCTTATTGTTATATCATTAAATTAATAATAAACTCCTTCCTATGGCTTTGTTTGTCTCCGTCATAAGATCCCAGCCAAATGCTTTGATAATGATAGCGGAGTGATAATCCAAACCATTGTCTCATTGTGAGGTTTGGCAGTAAAAAAATGGTTGAAATACTTTTTAAGGGATTCTAATGCGGTTGTCTATCACAAACAATTCAACGTTGTTATTTGTTCTTATAGTTCTGCCGGATAAATGGGAAACATTTTCACATTGTCTTAATGTGAATTCCAGTTTGTTGGAGTGGATTGCTATTTTTTTGTTAAACGCCTAAGTTTTGGGTAATCTTACTTTAACTTGTTTATTCATAATTTTAATACTAAGTATTAGAAAGTATTAAATGTCGAATTTTAAGATTAGAAAATTATTTCAATACTAAAATATAAGTATAATCCACAACTAAATGACACTAAGTATCACAAAGTACTATATTTGAGGCTAATAATCTTCGTGTAACTTGGAGTGTTAGAGCCTTTGTGGCATTTTTCATTTCCAAATTTTCGTCAGCTTTTAGAGTATTAAAGACGACATTTAATTATTCACATTACCTATTTATTGGTGATAACAGATTTTTTCACATCTTCAGAATTTCTTTTTTAGCTTTGTCACGCCATGAATCTTCATCGGTGAACCAGGTATAGTTATGCTGACTGATTCTCAAAAATGTTCAAATTAACGTATTTTTCATAAACACCAACTTAAAACAATTAAAGATGAAACCGATTTCTTTGACCTTTGTACTATTCTCTACACTTCTGATTAGTTCTGCCTGCTTTGCCCAGATTCCTATTCTGAACACCTACGACACTCCACAACCCAAAGTTGTAGCCCCAGGATTGACATCCACAGAAAATGGTGTTGCGGCTCCATCAGATGCAGTTATTCTGTTTGACGGAAAGGATTTATCAGAGTGGAACAGTAAAAATGGTGAACCACAATGGGCCGTTCATGATGGGATATTCACGGTTACAAAAGGGACTGGTGATATTTACACTAAAAAGGAATTTTTTGATTTTCAGCTACATATAGAATTCATGCACCCTTCTGATATAACTGGCGATGGACAGATGCGTGGAAACAGTGGTGTGTTTTTACATGGTTTATACGAAATTCAGGTATTGGAAACCTATAACAATGAAAATAAAACATATGTAAATGGTCAGGCCGGAGCTATCTATAGACAACACCCGCCACTTGTGAATCCACTCAAAAAACCGGGCCAGTGGAATTCCTACGATATCATTTTCACTGCTCCCACATTCAACGCTGATAAAACTTACCGGACTAATCCGAGAGTTACTATCCTGCTTAACGGCATTTTGATCCAGAATAATGCAGTGATCTACGGATGTACCAGTGATGAAAAAATCTATGAGCAACTTAAAGGCGGAATCAGGTTACAGGATCATGGCTGTGTGGTCAGCTACAGGAATATATGGGTCAGGGAACTTTAATTTGTAGATTTGGGCGATCAAAATGGTATGGCATTTTAGATATCCTGATAGTTTTGGTGGGGTCCAGGTGACTGAACTCATCCTCCATCTGAATATAAGTAAATGAACGCATACGGCCAGCCTCACAAATCATTATAAAAATAAAATCTTATGCAAGCAAAGATTGTGAAAGGATATTTTTATACGATTCTGGCTACAGTGGCATTTAGTAATGTTTATGTGTTCAGCAAGGCAGCATTAAATGAGATTTCTCTGCCCCAGTTTTTATTTTTGATGTGCTCTGTAGGTTTTGTGATCAACCTGGCTATTTTGGCTGCAAAAGGGGGTTTTACAACTCTCTCAAAAGTACCACGGACAATGTGGTGGATATTTCCAACGCTAGGTTTTCTTGAAATTTTTACTGTTTCCACTTTTTATGCCGCGGTAAATGCTATTCCACAACCTGCTGTGACCGGATTTCTGGGAAACCTCTTCCCCTTGTTCACTACTATAATGGGAATTGTGTTTCTTAAAGAACGATTCTCACTAATTGAAACTGCCGGGATAATTATTGTTTTTACCGGTGCTTTACTAACCAGTTTTTCCGGGAACTTAACATTGAAAGACTTCTTTATCCCTGGTGTCGGCCTTGTGGTTCTGAATTGTCTGGGAGCCTCAATAGCCACAGTGATCGTAAGGGCAAAAGTCAATAATCTGACCCCTGAAATTCTTAGTTTTAACCGCACATTCTGGCTATTGCTCTTCTTTTCTGCCTGGGTAATTCATACTGTAACTTCTTTTACTTTTACACCAGGAGCGATCACCAATACAATTATTGCCGGAATACTTGACCCCGTACTTGCTATATTACTGGTCTACAAAGCATATCAGTATATTGAGGCCTCGCGTGGAACAATCATTCAATCAACCAAAGGGATTATAATTATTCCCATTGCCTTTTTAATCTTTGGAACTCTTCCATTGCCCCACCAGGTGGCAGGTGGAGTGATTGCTATGATCGGGGTGGCAATTATTGGATTGGGACAACATACGGTGAATCTGAGAAGGGAGAATGGTTCAACAAAATGAATTGACAGACCGAGAGATGGAGAGATGGAGGGCGTTATAAAGGGAACTTAGCCATTTCTGCCTTAAGCCTTTCATCCCGGTATTCAGCGACAGACATTCTGATCCGCCATTCTTTGGGAAATGCACTATTGTAACGGTTTCCCAAATTTTTGATCCAGCCTAAAGCCATATTGCGGTAGGTCACCAGATTCCATCCTTTATTGGAAGATTGGGGCGAGATATCATCCCGTTTCAGATAAGTCAACGCCTCTTCGATTGTCAGTTCAATTTCAGGAAAGGCAGATCGGTTAAGGATTGTCGATAATGCAAGTTCGTGTGCAGGTAAAAGATCCTTTTGCTTGATGTCACCAATTTTTATTCCGGCATGAACAATACGCAGGTTATTTTTCACCTGTAACAGATCAACTACAAGAGCGGAAGGAAATGCCAGCAATGAATCCTCAAATCTAAGAATATCAAGTTCTTCATTGACTAATACTGGTTTAGCCATCTCTTTATCCGCTTTGGAGGCCAGTAAAGGGTTCTCCCTGATTTTCCGGTTTGGTAACCGATCTTCAGCACCGGTTTTGCGGACAACGGCCATGAAAAAACCTTCTCCTGATACTTTATGGGGATAAAACCGGTAACAAGGAAATCCTCCTGCATCTGTGACCGAAATTCCCCAACGCTCTTCGGTCATTAGTTTAACCGGTTCAACCGAGGCAAATTCATTAAGCCACTTAATATTTTCTTCATTTTCTGCCGGATTAAAGGTACAGGTGCTGTAAATCAAAATACCACCTTCTTTAAGGGTCGGCCAGACATCGGCAAGAATTCTTTGCTGACGCTGTGCACAAAGCTGAGCATTATCCGGAGACCACTCAAGCATTGCATTGGGATCCCGCCTGAAAAGCCCTTCCCCCGAACAAGGTGCATCCAAAACCACAAGGTCAAAAAATCCAGGCAATCGTTCAAAATCATGAGGATCGTTATTGGTAACAACAACATTGTGATTCCCCCATTTCTTTACATTTTCCGATAAAATCTTACTGCGAGCTCTGATCACATCATTACTCACCAAAAGGCTGTTGGGAGAAATCAGCGATGCCAGATGCGTCGATTTACCACCAGGTGAAGCGCATAAATCGAGGACTTTAATATCATATTTCAGGTTAAGTTGTCGGATTGCCTGCTCCAAAAACATTGAACTTTGCTCCTGGACATAATAAACACCTGCATGAATAAACGGATCAAGGGTAAACACAGGCCGTTGGGGTAGGAAATATCCTGAATTACAGTAATCCAAAGGTCTCAATGCCGGTAATCCTTTAAATTTTACAGGATTTATCCGGATTGTTGTCGCAATTTCATTCTCAAAAGATTGTTCGAAAGCCTCAAATTCCTGATCAAGAATTTTTAACATTCTGCGTGAGAATATTTCGGGAAGTATCATTTTCAAGTATTAAACTATAGAATTTCAAATTTAGACTTTTTCCATGTTATTTTTAACCTATCCAAAAACGGGTGATAAATATTTCAATATTTCTTCAGTTTTGCAACCTTATCTCTAGCATTATAGTTAATTTTGTATAGTGCAGATTAAAAACAAATTATATGTTACTTTCATTTCAAATCAGATATTTTTTAGGATTAATCCCTAAGGCTCAAAAGATTGATTCATTATGGGCTGAGCTTTTTAAGATGCGGGATGAATTATTTGCTATTGAAGCATCCCCTGAACTGGCTCGCTATAAGGAACTGAAGCTTCTTGTTCAATCCAAAGATTTCCAAACTAAAAAGGGCGAAATAAATAATCTGAGCCTCAAAAACAGCGATGAATACCATCTACTGAACGAGCTCGCAACGCTTGAAGGTTTAAAACCTATTAAAAACTATTTTAAATTTATTCAATCATCTGATTTTGAAAAATTTAATGTTCTTTCAAAGAGTTCAAATCTAGCCCGCTATTATGAACTTGAAAAGATCGTCCAATCAGCTGATTTTATTCACCGTAAAAAGGAGACAGAAGGGCTGCGTTACAAGGGTTCACACGAACATCTTAAAAGACAGGAATTTAACACTTTAAATAAAAGCGTCCGTTTAAAAAATTACCGAAACACCCTTGAGTCGGATGAGTATCATCTATTTCTCAAACTTGATGCCACAGAAAAGGGAAAGTCCGTCAATCTTCAGGAAGAGGATAAGAAGGTGAAGATATACCGTCATTTTCTTAGGTCCAAAGCTTATCAAAATCTTTTGATTGTTGAAAAACATGATCTGCCTGGAAAACTAGAACAACTTAAAAACGAAACCAGTTCACCCCATTTTCTGGAACAGGAGGCCTTTTTGATAAACAGGAACCGGTATACAACCACATCTGATTACCCACTGTTCAATGAGTTAGAAACCTTGTCGAAGAGCAGCGATATCAGGTTTTATCTCAAGTGTATCAATACCTCTATCTTCGCCAATTATAAAGAGATTGTCAATTCTGCTGCCTTAGCCCGTCTACAGGAATTAAGATTAGCAGTTAAGGACCAGGAATTTCTGCAGCGTGTTGAATTTTTAAAAAATAAAAAAAGGTTTGAACTGACTCCTGAATTCAAGCTGGAGAGAGAACTTGATGAACTGGAGAGGAGTAATCTGATAATAACCTACCATCGACTACGTAAGCGATCAGAACTCTCTTTTTTCGATCAGTGGGAGATTGTACTGGATGAAAATTTCTCAGGGCATCAGCTTTCAACGACAATCTGGGAACCTGAAAATTACTGGGGATCAAAGATTGCAGGATTCAGTTTTTCGCAGGCAACAGAATTACAGGCCTTTAATGGATTGAATAATATTGAGATCAAAAATCAGATCCTATCGATAGTCACCAAAGCTGAAAAATCCAAAGGAAAAGTCTGGGATCCTGCCTTTGGCCTTATTCCCAAGGAATTCGAATACAGCTCCGGCATACTTAATACCGGAAACAGTTTTAAATTTAAGGAGGGAGTAATTGAAGCGAAAGTAAAATTCCGGGCCGAGGCGGCGATTACCAGTGCCTTTTCGTTAACCGGCAGTCGTCCATTTCCCCAAATAGATGTTTTCAGAAGCGGCCATAAACGGGTGGGCCTTGGGATTATTGAACATCCTGCCAATGGGGGGATAAAAAAACTTGTACAGGTTAAGGGATTGAATTTCAATAATTTTCATATCTTCAGACTTGAGATTTTCGGAAATATGCTGATCTGGAAGATCAACAACCACGAGGTTCATCATGAACTACTTTCTCAAAATTCAGAAGAACTCTTTTTGAATTTCGTTGGCACCATTCATAAGCCACTAAATGCTCAGTCATTGCCTCATCACTTCGAAATTGATTGGGTAAGATGTATGCAAAAAAAGACTGCAAAACCATAACCTACTCTATAATAACGCCTTAAAACAAGTATGAATATCTGGTCCGATGAATTCGAAGGTGCTGTAACAATCTGTAACACCGAAGGGATAATCACTTATATGAATGATAAATCCCAAAAACTGTTTTCAAATTACGGGGGAGGCAAACTGATTGGGACAAACCTGCTTGATTGTCACCCGGAACCCGCAAGGTCAAAATTGGTTGAATTCCTGAAAAATCCAATTACCAACGTATATACAATAGAAAAAAAAGGGGTGAAAAAGATCATTCACCAATCCCCACTTTACGAAAATGGGATTTATAGCGGATTAATCGAAATCTCAATTATACTGCCACAAACACTACCCCACTTTATCCGCGATTAATGGCACAATTCAGCATTAAGCAGTATCAGCTATTCTTCATTCAATTCGAAGATCGCTTCGATCTCGACAGGAACATTATCAGGAAGACTTCCAACTCCCACAGCACTGCGCACTGCAATGCCATTCTCGCGTCCGAAAACCTCAACGAATAACTCGCTGCATCCATTGATAACGTAAGGCTGTTTGTCAAAATCAACAGTTGCATTGACCATTCCAAAAACTTTGATCACCCGTTTAATTTTATTCAACGATCCCAGGTTTGAAATTAATGTAGCCAGTATGGTCAAGCCAACCTGCCTTGCTGCAAGTTTTCCAGCTTCCTGATCGATATCTTTTCCAATTTTTCCGCGATGGAGTGTGCCATCAGTATTTACCGGCAGATGCCCTGAGACATAGATATGATGACCATCCTGAAGCAGCGGAGTATAAACTCCTTTAGGTTCCGGAGCCGGAGGTAAAATCAGGTTAAGTGCCAGAAATCGAGATTCGTGTTCCATGTAATTCGATATAATTGGATAATAATTTTGTCAGTTATTTTGCAATATATTAAAACCTTGAAGGATTTTATAACCTTCAAGGTCTGATTCTAAAGTTTTTGAGACCTTCAAAGTCCCTTTCATATGGTATTATATCAAAGTTGTATAACCAGCACAACCTTCTGATTATCACGCAGCACTTCAACACTGATCGTTTCACCGCGTTTGAGCTGATTTAATCTGAACATGTAGTCCTGGATATTGTTCACCGGTTTTCCATTGATGAAAGTAATTATATCCCCTTTTTTCATCCCGCCCAAAGCGGCAGGTTTTCCTGAAGTAACGAAATCAGCCCGCAAACCGTTTTTCACATTTCCACCATAATCAGGCATTATACCCAGGGTAATACCTTTTCTGCGTGTTCCCCGGCCTGTCCCTGATTTGGGACCCGCTTCTTTAAAAACGAGTCGTTCCATGTTGGCCAAGAGGGAAACAAGGTGGAAAGAAAGATCAGATACTTTTACCATTCCGCGGTAATTAATTTTATCCCAGGTATCTGCAGGCGTATGGTAATCAAGATGCGCTCCTGTTGTCAGGAATAAAACAGGAATATTTTTACCATAAAATGAAGAGTGGTCAGACGGGCCATAACCTTCATTTGACAAAGAAAGTTTTAATTCTGCTGTATCACAGGAGGCATAGATCACTTTTTTAAGTGAATCGGAAGTTCCAACACCGCTAATCTGAACCTGTGAATTTTCGTTTAACCTTCCAACCATATCGAGGTTTACCATGGCATTCACTTTATTCAGATCAATCTTTGAATGGTCAACAAACCACCGTGAACCAAGCAAGCCCTCTTCTTCACCAGAAAAGGCAATTACCAGAACAGATCGTTTGAGCATTTTGCGAGAGACAGAGAGTCTTTTGGCCAATTCAAGAACCATTGCCACACCGGAAGCATTATCATCTGCTCCATGATGCACACCGACAGTATCCGGAACTCGGCTCCCTGATCCGGGTCCACCCAAACCGAGATGATCAAAATGAGCTCCAAGGATCACATATTCGTCTTTAAGAATTTTATCATTCCCTGGAATTTCCATCACAACATTACGGGTAGGAACTGTGGTCTGAATGACATCTGATTGGCCCGATAGAGTCACTTCAGTATTAAAACTTAATGGTTTCCTTGATTCGTTTAGCTTTTTCTCAAGCTCTTCAACCGGCAAATTATTAGGCTGAAGGATCTGATTTGCCAGCTTCCGGGTTATGTGAAATACCGGAATTCCAACCGATTGCTCACCCTTTACCAGGGATTCAAACTTGTCTTCCGGATCAAACGACTTACCTGAAACCAATAAAACAGCTATTGCCCCCTGATCTTTGGCTTCAAGGGCTTTATCCCTGTCGCGGCTATATTTGATAAATGGACTGGCCGTTTTTTCAATTTCCGGATCACTCCGGAGAATTAATACAACCTTTCCTTTGACATCAGCACTGGCATAATCATTCCATTTCAGGGAATCTTCATTAATTTCAAAACCATAACCGGCAAAAACTACCTTACCAAAAAAGGAACTATTTTGTGAAAAGGCAAAAGGTGCAAAATCTGTTTCAGATTTGAACGGATTCTCATTAACTTTCAGCTTATTTCCAGGGCCAAAAATAATCTTGTCAGTCACTCTGAATCGCTCGAATCCATTCTCAAAGAGTGGAATTAATCGACATTCAATCAGTATATTGCGTATATATTCAGCAGCCAGGCTGTCTCCAGGGCTACCCGTCAGTCTACCCTGCAATTGATCTGATGCCAAAAAACTGACATAGGTATTCAATTGCGAGGCTAAAATTTCAGGTGATTTTTTCTTCTCCTTTGAAAAGGCCATAGTGATTAATACCAGGCAAATAAATCCAATTTTATGGATAGAAATCATAACCAGAATTATTTTTAATGATTAAATTTACTGCTTTGCAAATTTCTTCATCGTTGTTGCCTACTGCAATAATATTATGACTATCGTGAGCTACTGATGAGGCAATGGCTCCCAACTTTAACCCAAAGTTTTT
>CAIXZH010000112.1 GCA_903923905.1 uncultured Bacteroidia bacterium | reverse complement strand
TGGACAGACAACCCATTTTCGCTTGCAAAAACCGCTTTATCAGATTTATAATGCAGAATATTTTTCCCATCTTCCCAATTCCCCAGGTCTGAGATCTGGTAAAAACTGTTGATTAGCTCAGCTATCTTCGGCTCCAAAACAGAGAACATCTCGGGTTTTGTCCAGACATAAAATTTGCCCTCCTCATGTTCGCTGTCTGCATCAATTGAGGCATAAAATCCGCCACATGAGTGGAGCAATTCCCTTTCAGCAAAAGCAATCGTCTGTGCCACAATCACGCCATACAAAGACTTTCCGGTGACCTGCCAGCCATGTGAATACAAGGAGATTAGCTGGGCATTGTCGTAGAGCATCTTCTCAAAATGGGGAACCTTCCAGAACTGATCGGTTGAATAGCGTGCAAAGCCTCCCCCTATCTGGTCATAAATCCCCCCTCCGGCCATCGAATCAAGGGTAACGATTACCGCGTCAAGCGCCTGTTGATTGCCTGTGAGGTAGTGATACTGGAGGAGAAATTCGAATCCGACCGGCAACATAAACTTTGGTGCGCCGCTATATCCTCCAAAATCAAAGTCAATTGACTGAATCTGGTTTCCAAATGCCTCATCAAATTCATTCCGGGAGAAAGGGTGGGAATTAATCCGATCCGGCAGTGAATCTGCCCTAATGCCCTGGGTTAGCGCCTCGGCAGCCTGCAAAATGCGCGGATAGGAGTTGTGGTAGAGATGGCTGAGCTGGTTAAGCGCATCGATCCACTGAGCGGGAGGGAAATAAGTAGCGGCATGAAAGGGTCTCCCGTCGGGCAGGGCAAAGGCATTGAGCGGCCAACCACCTCTGCCGGAAATAAGCTGTGCTGCCTCCATGTAAATCCGGTCGATATCGGGCCGCTCTTCGCGGTCAATCTTAATGCAGACGAAGTGGGTGTTCATGATTCCGGCAATTCCCTCATCCGAAAACGATTCATGAGCCATCACATGACACCAGTGACATGCCGCATATCCGATACTGATGATCAGCGGTTTATTTTCGGTTTTGGCTTTTGTCAATGCCTCTTCACCCCATTCGTACCAGTCGACCGGATTTTCTGCATGTTGCCGGAGATAGGGGCTGCTTGCCCGGGATAACCTGTTTTGTCTGTTCATACCCAAGGAACAAATCAGATTGAAAATGGTTTTGGCTTCTCCAGTTTACTCAAGGTTAATCCGTTTTTAACATTTAGATATTATCGTCCTTTTTAATTTAACTTACTACCATACAGGCGGAGCAGGAGGTAAATCCTGCGCTGTAGTAAAGGTTAACTGATTTCCATAAGCTGTACCTGCTTTATTGGTTGCATAAGCTCTTACATAATAGTTTGTTCCACCAGTTAGGCCTGTAATTGAGCTTGTATAACTTCCTGTAGCTGATCCATCTGTTGTCTTACTATCGGTAATCCCTGGGTTTTGATTAGTGCTCCAGCATACGCCACTTGCCGTTATAGTCGATCCGCCATTGGAGGTTATTGTTCCACCACTTGATGCAGAAGTTGAGGTGATTGTCGTTATTGCAGCCGTAGTTATAACAGGCGGCAAAGCTGAAGTTGTGAATGTTGACTGGCTGCTGTATCCGGTTCCTAATGAATTTATAGCATAAGCCATTAAATAATAGGTTGTACCTGGAGATAATCCGGCTATGGAACTAGTAAAACTTCCTGTACCTGTTCCATCACTTGTTTTACTGTTTGATGTTGAAGGGGGTTGGCTGGTACTCCAGCAAACGCCGCGGGATGTTACTGTAGAGCCGCCATCGGCAGATACCATTCCACCGGCAGATGCCGATGAGGCTGTAATATTCGTAACAACAGAAACGGACACTATTGGGATTGTCTTAATAGTTCCCTGTTTTGAACAACTAAAAATTAAAATACAGAGTAATCCAACAAGAAGTACTGAGTAAAAAGCTGAGGTAGTTTTCATAAATAAAATTTGTAAAGAGGTTAATATTTGTGTCTTTGCAAACCTATTGTTTTAATAAAATTTTAAATGTCTGCATATACACCCCATCCCTCACTGTTAAAAGGTATAATCCGGTATTGAAACTGGATATCGGAACCACATTTAATGAACCCCCTGCCAGTCTTTGGATAATCACTGGTTTCCCCTGCATATCGTAAAAAGTTGCAACGGCATTACTGCTGACATCACCGATAATGCGGATTTCCGAATTCAGGTAAGGATAGGCAATTAATTTGCCCGATAAACCCTGATTCCTCAGAGCGCTTGTCCGTGTTGAGTTATGAAGTCTGAAACGGTCGGTAATGACCGAATTAGGAGCAATCACTGCTTTATAAATATTTACCGACAAATCAGTGAAGGTTGCAGTGAGCTTATCTTCAAGGATTACCTTGCAATTGGAGGGCAGATTAAATGTTTCGGCCGAGAAAATCACTTCCCCACCTGTTTTGTAATCAATTCCGACCGGAATGATCATCCCATCATAAATGTTATCTGGTAAGGCCTGAATTGCGAACGGTGTCCCTGTATCTTCGACCAGTTTGGTATAAATCAGCAGATCGGCTCCCCCTTTAAACAGACCTGCATCAAAAGTGGGATCAAGTCCCCTGGTCATCCCGCTATTAAATGCGATAATCGTAGTGCTTTGAAGTAAATTGACAATAGCTTTTAATTTGATTGTTGGCCAGATTTTTGTCGTTGATTTTAAGAGCAATGATGGTGCATGAAGCTGCATTGCTTCTGTAAAACTAAGCGTACTTGCCGAAGAGCCCATTTTCACCATAAATGCCTGTCCTTGCTGAACATTAGGAATCGGTGATGAAGGGACGTTGGAAACAGCAATGTATGAGCCAGTTCCATTTTGAGTATCGTCGTTATCCCAAAAATAGGCAGCCCCATATGAAGGATCGAGATTTGCACCATTTACATTTAGGAAATTATTGAGACTGGTGGAAGATTGATTCATCCCAACAGCTGAGCAATAAGGGTTGCCAACACAATTCCAATTGTCTGATGACAAATCCACTAACGCCACTGTACCTGCTTGCAGGGCGCCTGTTGAACTAATGATCCCATCACCGGCCGAGCGCATACAAAAACCTTTCCCTGCTCCTATACTTCCAGTGGTGGAATTGGTAAAAAAGCTGTTCCAGGCATTTGATACCGGGTTATAATCCATCATGCCCCTGTTGGCTCCATTGGTAGCTATATTGCCGTTTGCCGTCAAAAATTCTGTAACTTTTTGTATCACAGGCGAGGATACGATATGCCATCTGCCCGTAGTCAACCAGCACTGGCCAACAGCAGTGCCTGAACCCGAAACTGAATTTGTAATTAACGATCCGGTTCCGGTACGATCAGACTGTATTATTAATCCTGCAGGGGTGTCAATTTCTGTATTCCCTGGAGTTCCCGTTACCGTAATCTGACCGGTTACTGGTATTGTCAGAGTAGCGGGATTCTGAATTTGCAATGCTTTGGCATTTGCAGCGCCTGAGGGCATCGTCGGGGAGCCATCCCAAACTGTGGTACCGAGAGCTGTTGACCAGACTGCAGCATTACCTGTTCCCGAGGCCCACAACTGACTCCATCCATAATTTGTTGAATAAATACGGCCGGTAAAAGCAGTAAGAAAGTCACGGGAATCATAATGATTAGTTGGCCTAAAATTGGCATAAGTAAGGTAAGCATCAGCGATGAACTGCTGAAATCCATCCATTTCCGCTGGCACAAAGCTAATTCCTGCCAATCCGTCTCCTGTCAAATCTGACATTCTGGCTTTTACTGTAACCAATGTAGTCCATCTCGTTGGAATCTCGGCAAAGTCATTAGGGTTCGGACCATTTGTAGCAACTTTATTGTCCCCTATTAACGCAATATTATAGCTTAAATTTGGCGCTGATCCGGTAATATTGCATGTTGTGGTATATTTCAAATCTGGTGAGCTGGTATTTGAACCACTAAATGTACCTTGAGTAGTGACATTCCAGGTTGTATAATTATTGTTGAAAGTACTATTATTAAAACTTAGGCAAATTTGCGCTGCCCATAAATAGAACCCAGCCTGGTCACACTGCACCTGAATATCAAATTGAAAATTGTTCACTGTTAATGAGGTTCCAACTATCCTGGGATTGGCAAGCCTGTAAGAAAGTTGCGGAGCAGTACCAGCAAATTTTACTGTAATCGCTAATATGGCAGAACCCCCGTCACCGCAATCGTTATGACCTCTTACTGCAATATTGCCTGAAATAGCAGAAGCGCCGTAATTTACTAAGATGCTATTATTGGTGCTTGTTCCGGTTGCCCCGGGGGGTAACGACCAAATATAAGATGTTGCATTAGGGATGGCAGGCACAGTATAGGTTACCGAATTCTGACCTTGGTAAACGGTGGCTGATCCGATGATTGTCCCGGCACCATCCGGTAATGGATTTACTGTAATCGCCAGATTGGAAGCAGCCCCATCCCCGCAATCGTTATGTCCTCTTACCGAAATATTGCCTGAGATTGCGGCCGTCCCGTAATTTACAGAAATACTATTGGTTGCACTTGTTCCTATGGTTTCTGTCGTTCCTGTTGGCAAAGTCCAGATATAGGAAGTGGCACTGGCGATCACGGGAACGGAGTAGGTGACGGAAATCTGACCCTGGCAAACTGTACTTGAACCCGAAATTGTTCCAGCACCGGCGGGTAAGTTGCTAACCGTAATTGCCAGCGTGGAAGAAACCCCATCACCGCAATCGTTGTGCCCTTTTACCGAAATATTGCCGGAGAATGCCGAGGTACTGTAATCTACAGAAATAGTATTGGAGGCATTTGTTCCTATGGTTTCTGTTGCTCCGGTTGGCAAAGTCCAGATATAGGAAGTGGCACTGACCATCGCAGGAACGGTATAGGTAAATGAATTATGACCCTGGCAAACTGTTGTTGAACCCGAAATTGTTCCGGCCCCGGCGGGTAAGGTCCTCACCGTAATTGCAAGGTTGGAAGCAGCCCCGTCGCCGCAATCGTTGTGCCCTTTTACCGAAATATTGCCTGAAACAGCCGACATACCGTAATCTACAGAAATACTATTGGTGGCGCTGGTTCCTATGGTTTCACCTGCTCCCGTTGGCAAAGTCCAGATATAAGTGGTTGCATTTGCTATTTCCGGAATGGTATAGGTAACCGAATTCTGTCCAAGGCAAACGGAAGTAACTCCGGTAATTGTTCCGGCCTCTGCTGGAAGCGGGTTGACTGTAATTGGCAAAGTGGAAGAAGCCCCGTCACCTGTAGCATTATGCCCATTTACCGTGATGTTGCCTGATACTGCGGAAGTCCCATAACTTACAGCGATACTGTTGGTTGTACTTGTTCCTGTCGCACCGGCAGGCAAAGTCCACACATAGGTGGTTGCATTGTCAATAATTGGAATGATGTAGTTGACAGAATTTTGACCAGGGCAAACAGTATTGGTTCCTGAAATGGTTCCGGCACTGTCGGGGAATGGGTTGATCAGTGAAACACATGCCGAGGTATCGATGCAGCCGTTTTGGGTAATTTTTACGGTGTAACTTCCGTTTGCAGGTACTGCATAACTTTGGCTGATCTGCCCTGCAATTGGGGAATTGGTGCTGCAGTTGATCCATTGATACGTTGCAGGAGTGGCATTGGCTGTAAGCACATTATTTTGTTGACTGATCCCCATATCTATAGCCCTAACAATAACGGTATCCGGCTCTGAATACTGAATATCACAGGTTCCATATTGGGTAACAGTCCGATAGTAGTAGGTTCCTGAAGGGCCTGCTATTTCGGTGTAAGTCTGGCCCGTTGATGGGATAGATACCCATGGTCCGTTACCCGATTTTTTTTGCCACATCATTACGTTTCCGACATTTTCGCTGAGGGTTAAAACTCCGGTGGTTGTTTTTGGGCATATGGCGCCGGACCCAGTTACTTTTCCACCCCTGGAGGAAGAACAGGAATAAAGTTCTTTAATTCTTTCAGGGCTTAAGTACTTATCATATATAGATAATTCATCAATCTTTCCTTTAAAAACACCACTATTCCCGTAAATTTGCCCAATAAGCAGGTTAGAAGGGTTATTGTCTATTGGACTGGTGTTTACCATAGTACGCAAATCGAGACCATCCTTGTAAATGGTAAAGTTTGTCCCATCGTAAGTTACTGCTATAAAATACCATTTATTAGGAGTAATAAGTGGGTCATACCCATCAATACCCCATTCCTGTCCACCCGACCAGTATGCGAATTTTATCCAGCCTAAATTCATGCAAAATTGATAATTCTGCGCACCATCCCGTTCTGCAAGGACCGTATATTGCAGGCCATCCTGCAATTCTTCAGGGTAGACCCAGGCAGTAATTGTAAAACCGGGTGAAGACTGTATCAGCCCCAAATGGTTGCCAATCTGTATTCTACTGTTTGAGCCATCGAAAGAATAGGCGCTGTTTACTTTCCCATATTGATCCGTTGTTAGTGATACGTTGGAAGGGGAACCGTTATGGTTATTTCCACTCTCATCGTTGGCATTTCCATTAAACGGATAGTAAGCGACCAAACCTTCTCCTTCGGTTGTAATTGTAAATTCTTTTGTTGCCTGTAACCCACCCAATTCACTATATTTGATATTAATATGGTATTCAGTTTGTAAATTGGCAGAAAGTATCGTGTTGATTTTCAAAATGTCGCCGGAAATTGTAAATTTGGCATTATCAGCATCATTCAACCCGTTTCCCGTGGCAAATGCATAGGTATGGGAATATACCTCGCCCTGGTCTTCTGTAGAGAAAAGTCCAACGGTAGAACCTAAACCCGCCAGATCTGATATTTTTGAGTTGGACAACAAAATGTTGACCGTTGCCAATGGCGCTGCAAAAGGCTTGTCACTGACTACCGCGCCTTTGGGGGTCGTAATGGTGACCTTCCCATTTCTCGTAAAATGGGGTGCTACTGCCACGATTACCGAATCCGAAACAAGTTGAAATGCTGCAGATTTTTGGCCGAAATGTACCTCAGTCGCCCCCGTAAAATTCGTACCGCTGATTCTGATAGTATCTCCGTCTTTGCCCGAAAAGGAGGATAGCTTATTGATAGAAGGAATAACAAGGTCATTGATCGAAATATTTTTAATATTTTCCAACACGACCATCTGTCCCTGACTTGTCACAAAATCGATGCGTCCATCATTATTCATGTCACCGGGAATGAAACAACCCGGCGCTAAAATAACTCTTGTTAAAAACTCAGTTGCATTGACGAATACTGCATTTCCCCTGTTTAAATAGATCTGTGGCGACACCAAATTTGTAGAAACAACTAAATCCAACAAACCGTCGCCATTAACATCACAGGGAGTTACGAAATCTGTTCCGGAACCAGGTGGCCACGATTGTGAGGGAAGCTGATAAGTCGCATCCCTGAAAGTTCCGTCGCCATTGTTTATCACCAATTGAATACCTGGCAGCGTAAAATCGCCGGAACTGAGGGTTGAAATAAAATCGGTCTTTCCATCCCCATTTATATCAACGGGGGTAATACTTGTGTTGTACCAATCCTGAGAGCCATAACGCAACGGCATGGCCAGTGGCTGATCGGAATAGTTAAAATATCCTCTGCCGTCATTTTTAAGTACAAGATAGCGTGGTAAATTCTGGTTTTGTGCCGGCCCAAGCACAATGTCATTAAATCCGTCACCATCTACATCGAGGAAGGCATGAGCCGTAATAGAGGGTCTGCCCAAACTAATTTCCCGCGGCAAACGATTTATATCAGCAGTAAAATGGCCCGTTCCATCGTTCACATAAATGCGCGGCGCATCGCAAGCCCCGTTGTTAATATCAATATCACCATCATTATCGATATCCCCGAAGGAGGTAAAATGACTGAAGCCTGAAATATGGGGCATGTGCGTGTCTGTTACATTAACCATCTTTTTATCTGCGCTTTGCAGTAGTAATTGGCTTTGCCCTCCGGGCGACGGGCAGCAGGTGTCTGCGCCACAATCCCCAATATAGAGATCGGGGAGGTTGTCTTTATTGAAATCCTGAACAATAAGTGTCGTAGCCACGACCGGCCTGGGTGTTGTTGGAACAAAAATCTCATTGGTAACATCTGAAAATATTCCTGAACCATTATTCCTGAAAGCCACCATTGAAGTGGGTGACCAGTCAGCATTACTGCCGAGACTACCTATTACGTCAAGATTTTTGTTATTGTCAAAATCGATCAGTGCAAAACGGGAAATACCAATTGTGGGTGATCTTTTTATTTTAAAATAAGGATCACTTTCCAGAATATTTACAGCAGTCCATTGAGGGTAATGCCAGTAAGCCGAAGATTCCTTGAACCCAAGCTTAAGATCGTATTTATTAGGGCTCCGATCGTGGGCAATCTGGCCATAACCTTCGTCTAACCGCCAATTAGCTATCAGATCCGGTTCGGTTCCTGACAATACGATTCCCGCTTTTAATAAAAGCTCCGTTGAAGTTAATGCCCGACTCCAAATCCGCACTTCGCGGAGAGATCCGCTAAATCCGTTACCCCAGGCATTCGAGCAATCTATACCGCCAACAGCAAAGTGTACGGTATCAATCTTTGGAAGTCCTGGACTTATCTGAGAACCAACCTCTTCGCCATTGATAAATAGTTTCATGGTATTGTTCCCCAACGTTGCTGCAACATGGTTCCATGTCCTCAATTTCAGATACCTGGAACTAAGAATCGAACGACGGGAACCTGGCTGACCTGTTGATTGGTTAAAATTCAGTAGCGTTGAATTACCATTTGCCTCAATGGTATAGTTTATTCCTGGATCCCCTCCACACGGATCCAGGACTCTTCCCAGAATCACTCCCGGTGTGATAGAATCATTCATGAATAACCAAGTTTCCATGGTAAACGACCCCTTAAGGTTCAGCTTATCGACCGAGGGTGCAACTGCAACTTCATTACTGTAAAAACTAAGAACATAATTCTGTGCAGGCGGAGTTAGTGGATGTTGTGCAATGGCTATCCATGCAGGAAATAGCAAAAAAACAAAACATAATTTTAATGATAAAGTCAGAAAGGATTTCATGGGGTATCCTCCTTTAAAAAAAAATTCAAAATTTAAATTGTCAGATCAAAAATCAAATCATTTCAAAGGTTCAACCTTTCTTTAAAAGCACGGGTTGATTAAAGAAGGCAGCTTAAATGCATTTAAGCATCTGATTACCTGTATATTTGCATAATCAAATAAAACATGCAATGATGCTCTTTTACGAATATACGAAAAAATAAGAAATAAAATGAAAATAGACTGATTTTTTAGTCGGATTTCAACTAATTATCTGGCCGGTATGGTTTAATAAAACCAAAATCAAACTGATCATCATTTTTCTTCTCTCAGGAACTAAATACGAGAAATCCGTTCGTATATTCACTATCTTTATCTGTTAGAATCTGAATTACCATTCTAAAAAAGGTAATTCATTCGAGTTTAAATTATCCATTGAAGCCCTGCTGAATGCTTACAGCGTAATTTCACCAAAGCAGCTTTATGGCGGATTACAGGCATAAACGAGCGCCAGCTTTGGCATTACGCGTCGGGAATGCGGAAACCGGGGGCCTGCACAACGAAAAAGGATTGAAGTGGGATTGCACCGGCTCGGAGCCGAACTTTTGACCATTGGGGTGTAGTGACAATTTTTATATGACTAACTATAAAGTAATTGGACAGTTTTAATGTCATGTTTTTTATCCGGGAATTAATTTACAATTCGTTCAGTCGCCGCTAGGTGGCATAGGGTCATTTGTGATTTATTTTTACCATCCTTACGCCGTGACACGGCCTACAAAGTTAAAAGCACGTAGTACCGTCAGTTTGGTAAAGCTGCTGTTTTGCAAATCTCCAGCCGCATAGCGGCGACAGTTGAAGAAAGGAAATATGTAATGGTAAATTCTCTTTATTTATCACAATTGTCAGGGGAAATGGCAATCAGTATTTAGAGATTCTTCGCGACACTTCGTGTCGCTACCAATGACATCATCGTGAAAATCTCAATGACATGAGATTACTTCGTCACTCCTTCGTCGTTCCTACCAATGACAGAATTTTATTGGCTATTAAATAAGGAGATTCCTCACTGCGTTCGGAATGAGGAATCTCATCTTCAACTATCTTTCACCGTCATAAAACTTGGTGTACTTGTTAGTATTAGGACTATCAATGAGATATTTGCTCCCTGCCATAATCCCATTGTGCCCAAATTTTTGGGTGCTCACTCAGAATGACAAATATTTAGATAATAAGGGGGAGGGGGTTGGAAGTGGTTCCGCCACTTCCAACCCCCTCTCCATCTCCAGTGCTGTAACTTGTTGTCATTCTGAGCGTAGCGAAGAATCTTTGATTTTTCACCGGACAACAGAGATTATTTATCTAAAAGTACAATAAGAAATCAGGTAAATCATCCCAATATTTTGTAAATTTAGGAGACAATTCATTCCCCTGAATGAGTGAACTCTCCGACAGGTTGCACAGTGCACCGTTTGTCAGGCTTCTTGTCCCTTTTATTGCAGGAATTGTTTTGGGCGATCACTGTCCGCCCGAATGGAAATGGATTTTCTTAAGCTTCGCCATGGGCTTTTCGTTAATCCTCCCATTCCTGATCAGGGTTTCGTTCAGAAGGGAACAGATATTCGGTGTCGCACTTATGTTTGTCCTGTTTTTCCTAGGAACATTTATCTCTTCACATCTTAAATACCGTCCGGAACTGTTGCCCAAAAAGGACTACTTCGCCATCGTGAATGAATATCCCGAAGAACGTGAGAAATCGTTCCGAATAGTCATCCGGTTAATTGAACCCCGAATCAAGATCCTTGCCTATTTCGAAAAAACAGATTCATTTCCCGTTGTGGAACCGGGAGCAATCGTGTGGCTGAGGGGCCAACCCGAGCTTCTTCAAAAGACAGGGAATCCATTTGAATTTGACTACCAGGCCTTTGCTATCCGGAACCAGATTGGGCACCGGATCTTTCTCAAACATTCGGATTACCATTTTCTATCGGTCAAAAGAGCACCTAACCTCGCAGAAGAATCGCTGGTTATCCGTGACCGGCTGCTTAAAATTATTGAAAAATGCGGTCTTAAAGGTCCGGTCTTCCACCTGGTTTCGTCGGTTTCGCTTGGCGCACGCGAAGAACTCGAGCCTGATATCACCCAAAGTTTCTCAAAAACCGGGGTGACTCATGTACTGGCCGTTTCGGGGATGAATGTTGCAATTATCTATGTTGTACTTGAATTCTTCCTTCGTTTTCTGAACCGGAAAAGATGGGGGATTCTTATTCAGACCATCGTGATCCTGGCCGGTGTTTGGGGTTACGCATTTATTACCGGTCTCTCCGCATCCGTCCTTCGGGCAGCCGCGATGTTTTCGTTCATTATGATTGGGAAGAGCCTGAACCGCTACGCCAACATTTATAACACGCTCGCTGCTTCGGCATTTGTCTTGCTGTGTTATAATCCATCGCTGGTCTATGATGTCGGTTTTCAGCTCTCCTACGCGGCAGTCTTTTCAATCGTCTATTTTCACCCGTTTATATATGGATTATACTATTCCAAATTCTGGATAGCTGACCAGATATGGCTTATGCTTAGTGTCTCCATGGCTGCCCAAATCGGAACAATTCCATTTCTGCTTCATTACTTTCACCAGTTTCCTACCTGGTTTCTACTGGCGAACCTGATGGTGATCCCGCTTGTGACGGTCATTTTATACTTGTCTTTTATTGTTTTTGCAGTTGCACCAATTGTCCCGTTCCTTGGAGTTCTCATGACGCGGGTTCTCGACTGGGCAGGCCAGGGGATGCTCTTCTCGGTGCATTTTGTGGAGCATCTGCCCTACTCCGTTCTCCAAGGGTTATATCCGTCAGACCTAACCCTGCTTTTGGTTGTCTTTTTTGCCATTCTGTTTTCAGTGTTTATTGTCTATAAAATACGGGAAGCATTGGTCTACGCCTTAATCTTAATGATCGTTCTGTTAATTATCAACACGGCAGGCGTCATTCAGAAACAGTTACAACAGGAAGTTGTGCTGTTTAATCTGCCTGGGAAAACCTTGGTAGCCCTAACGACTGGCCGGGAAACCATCTGGCTATCAACTGATCAAAACGGAACAAAAGAGAAATTCAAATCCTATATTAAACCTTATGAAGGTTTTCGCGGCATTAAAATATCATCCATCATCTGTTTTTCCGATTCGTCAATCCTGAACTCCAAACATTTGGTACAACGTCAGAACTTCCTGAATTTTAAAGGGATGAAAATATGTTTGCTGAATGACCGGAGGATTAATCGGCTCGACTGGAAATTATTCCCGCCAGCAGACCTGATTATCATTTCCGGGAGAAAACAAACGGATACAGCGTTGATTTCCGATCACCTGACCAATGCAATTGTGGTCGAAGACCGGCCAACCGCTAGAATTGCTGAACCTGTAAACACTCCTATGGTTGCCTCAAATAATTCAAAACACTTTGATACAAATCTTGGGGGAGCCGTTCAGATCAGATTCAGAGCAACATCGTCAGGAGCCAATGAGATTATCAGCTGTGGATATTTTAGCACACAGTAGAAATTAAGTGGTTATGGATGTCAAATATTGAAAATCACTACTGTCCGGGAAAAAACCAAAGATTCTTCGCTACGCTCAGAATGACAACAAATTATTGTACTGGAGAGTGTAATGGGGTTGGAAGTGGCTTCACCACTTCCAACCCCATTACACTTATTATCTAAATAATTGTCATTCTGAGCGAAACGAAGTGTAGCGAAGAATCTATTAAGACTATCCTTAGCTCTTCATCAAATCAGACTGAGGTGAGCCGCTCCGTTTGGTATTCACAGGAAGTACTCCGCCCATTTCGCCCATGACATTGACAAGGTCAGATCCGGTCGGAACCACAATTTTGGAATTATCCTTCAATGAAGTCTCCATAGCCTGGATCCGGCGCAGCAACTGGGCATTGCCCACAAAATATTTCTCTGCTGCTTCATTCACCAGTTGAATGGCCTGAGCTTCCCCTTCTGCACGAAGGATGGCTCCCTGTTTAATTCCTTCAGCCCGACGAATTTCAGCCCTTTTCTCACCATCTGCCTTGGTTTCGGTGGCGGTTGCAAAATCGATTGCTGCAATCTTTTCATTTTCGGCTTTTACGATCTTATTCATCGTCTCCTGCACATCTTTTGGCGGATCGATCTCCTTGAGTTCAGTGCGGACGATCTCGATTCCCCAATTTTGGGTCTCCTCCAAAAGGGTGCCATGCAGCTCCTTATTGATTTTTCCACGTTCGCTGTTGGCCGATTTGAGGGTCATCGTTCCGATAATATTCCTTAACGTTGTGCGGGCAAGGTTCACAATCTGATATTCAATGCTGTTTACATTGTATTGCGAGTTTTTCACACTCAGCTCGTCTGATTTAATCTTGAAATAAACCTGGGCATCGACCTTGGCATTCAGGTTGTCATTGGTAATAATTTCCTGGGGCTCGGCATTGATCATCTGCTCGGTGATATTAATTTTATACATCATGTCAATACCCGGAATGATCCAGTTGAAGCCGTAACCGGCAAACCGATGATACTTTCCGAACCGCTCGACTAAAGCCCGGTGTGTAGGCCTGACAATTCGAATTCCTGCAAAAAAGAAAAGGACAATTGCAATGAGAACCGGAAGTAGAATTGGATTCATAATCAATGTATTTAAGTGAATTTATGATTGAAAGTGTTTTATACAAATGTAATTCTTTTTAAACCATAAGTTATGTTTCATAAGCAGGATAATTATATTTTTGAAAAATGAATTTGTCATGGTTAAAAGGACACAAACCGAAGAAGAATAAATTACCTCGGCTATTAGCTGCGCTGATCTTCGATTCAATATGACCTTTCAAGAACAAATTTTAAACGTTTGAATCCTGACATTTATTTAAAAGAACTGATTGATGGCAAAACAATTCGGAAAGACATGGTGGGGGGAGCACTGGCTCAAATCGTTGGATAATATTGATTATGATAATCGATTACCAAGAGGAGCTTCATATGCCCGCAATGGGCGCGTTGAGCAGGTAAAAATAGCTGACAACCAGATTTCTGCCAAAGTTTCCGGAAGCCGACCCAGACCTTATAAAGTCACGATTATTATTCCTCCTTTTTTCCCTGAAAAGGTTGACCTTTTGATGGAACAAATTGTCAAACGGCCAATGCTGATATCGAAATTGCTTAATCGTGAATTAGATCCGGAGATCCTTGAAATTTCGGAAAAGCTGGGATTGAAAGTTTTTCCCCGTCAATGGACCGATTTTAAGATGCAATGCTCATGTCCGGACTGGGCTGTCCCGTGCAAACACCTGGCAGCAGTTATATATATGATCAGTCAGGAAATTGATAATGATCCTTTTTTAGTATTCAGGATTCACAAGGTAGACCTGACCAAAGAGCTTAGTGACCGGGGAATTTTCATCGAAATGAACAAAACCACTGAGATCTTACAGCTATCCGAATTGCTGTCTGGCAATAAGCTAGTTGACAGTAAGGTATTTGAGGCTGAACTGGCTTATCAACGGGTTGATTTTGCACAACTGCAACCGGTTACAGAACCATTGATACAAATTCTTCCTGATAATCCTCCGTTTTATAACCAGGGTAATTTCCGGAACCAATATGGCACTGTTATCCAAAAAATCGTCAAAGAAACCGGACGAATTTTTAAAAACAACCTGAGATTAAACGACTTTATACCATCATCCGGAATAACTTCCCAAATTAGTTATCGTACAGAAATAAAGATTATCGCGAATTATTACGGCGATTGGGAAGTTGTCAATGAATACCGGAAAGCGATTAAGAAAGAAGAATTTATTCTTCAACTATGGCAACTAAACCCTGACCATCTTAGCGATTATCAACCATCTGTGGTATCTTTGCATAAATTTCTTTTTGCGGCACTGCATCTTATGTCTAACGGAGCGGTAGTACCCCAGCTGGTACAACTTGAGAATAAGAAATTTTATATCCGCTGGCTTCCCGCCTTAATTGACAGCCGGGTAAAGGGTCTATTTTACAAACTTAAAACCATTTTGCCTAACGATATCCTTTTATCTCAGCAAATCCTTCGGAATAAAGAGACTACCCTACTGGTTAATGATCCGGCAATAAATATCTTGTCGTTATTTCTTACGCTTCTTATTTCACGGGTTTCGGGGAGTGTCCCGATTGACGAGTTCATGGTATTATTCTTCAAAAACCATCCCTACAGTTTTACAGGTGTTGGGGAAAATTCCTTGAGCGGGGGAATCAAAGTTTGGCTAGACCGGTTCTTCCTGACCTCTGAAAACTTTAAACCTGTTGTTACAGTCACGGAACAACCTGACAATATTTTTGAAGTGAGCATCAGTATTGAAGATATTTCGAATCCTGATCAGTTACCCCTGTCGCTTAACGCGATTTTAACTCAGAAACAACATGAGAAATACCGGTTTAAAATATTACAATCCCTCTCCTTGCTGTCGCCATTTATAAGAGGGTTGGATAAGCACATTAACGAGCTGGGTAATCAGGCTATCCTGTTTGATTTTAAGGAGTTCGCCCCATTTTTAATGAATATGTTGCCCGCTATCCGTCTGCTCGACATTAAAACGTACCTCCCCAGATCGCTGAAGGAGTTGTTGCGCCCAAAAGCATCCGTTAAACTGAAGGCCAAATCGGGGGGTGAAGGAAGTTTTATCCGTTTGGATGATCTGCTGACCTTCGACTGGCAGATTGCCATTGGAGATCAGATAATGACTCCCGATGAATATAAAAAACTGATACGCAATGCTTCAGGATTACTGAAATTTAAAGAGAATTATATCTACGTTGACGAAAATGATCTCGAAAAATTGCAGAAACACTTCACAAATTCGAAACCGCTGTCATCCTATCAGCTGCTTCAAACTGCCTTAATGGAAGAATATGAGGGCACTCCGGTGATTCTGACCAGTGAGGTGAAAGAAATGATCAGGGAGCTGACCTCTGACAAAGCTATTTCATTGCCAACAGGGTTAAAAGCCAAATTACGGCCTTATCAGCACCGGGGGTTTTCCTGGATGTACCGGAATATGAAAATTGGTTTTGGAAGTATTCTTGCTGACGATATGGGGCTTGGCAAAACAGTCCAGGTAATTGCTTTTCTGCTGAAGATGAAAGAAGAAAAGGCAATTAATTCAAAGCATAAGGCTCTTATAGTCGTTCCTACCGGATTACTGAATAACTGGCAGGCTGAAATTGAAAGATTTGCCCCATCCCTGACCACCCACATTTACCATGGGACTACCCGGGATTTGGACGATTTTAGTGCGGATATCATGCTAAGTACCTATGGAGTAGTGCGCAGTGATACCGAAATCCTGAAGAAAAAGAGATGGCAGGTCATTGTGATCGATGAGGCACAGAATATTAAAAATAACTCAGCGGCACAAAGTAAGGTGGTAAAAGCCCTTTCATCCAATATCCGCATTGCCATGAGTGGAACACCGGTCGAAAACCGACTTTCTGAGTTTTGGTCAATCATGGATTTTACAAACAAAGGGTATCTTGGCAACGAAAAATCATTCAAGGAAGATTTCGCTTCGCCGATTCAACTGTATAATGATGAGCAGGCAGTAGCCCGATTTCGCAAGGTAACCGCTCCGTTTATGATGCGCCGTTTAAAATCGGATAAAACCATAATTTCCGATCTTCCCGATAAAATTGAACAAAACCAATTCAACACCTTGACCAAACCACAGGCTGTATTGTATGAAAAGACCGTTCAATTAGCCATGGAGGAGATTGAGGGGATAAGTAAAACAGATCATCAATCACTTTTTAAAAGACAAGGTTTAGTGCTTCAAATGATTCTGGCACTTAAACAGATATGTAATCACCCAACCCAATTTCTTAAAAATGGCAAATTGGACCCTTCCCTCTCGGGGAAAACTATTCTTCTTCTCGATATGCTGGAATCAATTCTTGACAGTGGCGAGAAAGTTTTGATCTTCACCCAATTCCGGGAAATGGGGGAATTGCTTCAAGGTTTTATCAATGACCGGTTTGGTGAAGAAACCATGTTTCTGCATGGCGGATGCAATATCAAGCGACGCCAGGAGATGGTTGACCGGTTTCAGAATAATCGGGCAGATAAAATATTCCTGTTGTCGCTTAAGGCTGCCGGAACCGGGTTAAACCTGACTGCGGCTACCCAGGTAATTCATTATGATTTGTGGTGGAATCCAGCAGTGGAGGCTCAGGCCACTGACCGGGCTTATCGCATCGGACAGAAGAAAAATGTGCAGATTCACCGGTTCATCACCAAAAATACGTTTGAGGAGCGCATTGACGAGATGATTCAGAAGAAAAAGCACCTCGCGGATATGACCGTTTCAACCGGTGAAAACTGGATTGGTAAATTTAGTAATAAGGAATTAAGAGAGATCTTTGGATAATCAAACACTCTTTCTGTTTTTAAAATGAACCGAATCGCCCCATTCTCCAAAGCCAATCTCCCCGTCTGCCAGGGCGACACGTGCTTCCAGACATCCTTTGCACTGCGAAGGTTCCTCATCCACACACGGCTTATTCTCGTAAAGGAGGTAATCTTTGCGATAGAGTCCTGGTGTGATATTGGGCATAATAATATTTGCACCTGCTTTAATCCCCTTTTCCCTGCCCAGCGAATCGATCGCCTGAAGAGCGGTTGCCGCAACAATATTGATATCTTTCATCAGGATGCGGAGTATTGAGATCATTTTCAGGGAGAGTTCAAACCTTTTCTGAAGAGGCAAAAGCTCATTGCGGAACTCATAAAGCGGGGTTTGTGAATGCTCCAGATAGGGTCCCATACCAACCATATCAATCCCGAACTGCTGAAAGAACAGGAGATCATCTGCCAGATCAGCCAAAGTCTGGAAAGGGAGACCAATCATCACTCCGGTCCCGGTCTGATAACCAATTTCCCGCAAGGCATGAAGGCAGCCGAGACGGCGGTTAAAATCGTGTTGGGGATCCTGAGGATGGATTTTATGATACAGGAGCTGATTTGAGGTTTCAATACGCAGCAGATACCGGTGAGCACCGGCTTCATACCATTGCCGGTAAACCTCTTCTGACTGTTCACCGACCGAGAGGGTAATCCCAAGCCGATTATTACTGATCTGCTTAATTTCTGTAATTAAATTTGTGATCCTTTGAGCAAAGGCCGGTGAACTGTTTTCGCCCGATTGTAAAACGACCGACCCAAAATTATTCTCATCCGCAAAACTGGCTGCATTAAGTATTTCATGATCAGTTAAGTTGTAGCGATGCACCGCGTCATTTGACCGCCTGATGCCACAGTAGTAGCAATCCTTTGCACAAATATTCGAGAATTCAATGAGTCCCCTGAAATAGACCTTATTGCCAACGAACAATTCTTTGGTTGTCCTCCCCGCTTCGTATAGCAGGCGCTTTTCTTCACCTTCACATTGGAGTAGCTGTTCCAGGTCGGAATGAGAAAAGGAAGATTGGGATAGAATTTCAGGTATATTACTCATTATTAAAAGATAACAATGATAAAATAGCAGTTCAAAATGAAAAATAAAAATTGCAAAATGCAAAGTTCAGGTTGCATTACAATCTAAAAAGGTGCTCCAAGACCATCCAAAGGGCCCGGTTCATTTTGCTCTTTGAATTTTAAATTTTACACTTTTAATTTTATTGGCCTGCGATTTAGACTAAAAGCCTATCAGCCTGCAGCCTATAATTCCTGCATGTTATATTGATTCAATCACTTGGGCACCTTGATCCGGTAACTGGTAGAAACCTGCCCTTTTGTAATGTCTGACAGTTTTCCCTTGAGTATCCTTTTTTTGAGTGGTGAACAATGATCAACAAACATAACTCCCTCAAGATGATCGTATTCGTGTTGTATAACGCGTGCGGGAAACCCGGTAAAGACTTCATCGTGCTCCTTTAAATCAGTATCCAGATAGCTGATCCGAACGGTATCGTATCTCAGTACCTCTTCCCTTAAACCGGGAATGCTCAGGCAACCCTCTTCCATCAGCACCTTTTCTCCATCTTCTTCCAGGATCCGGGGATTAATAAATACTTTTTTGAAATCCTTAAGTGAAGGTTCATCTTCACCCAGAGCCGAGAGATCAATCACAAAGATGCGGCAGGTAAGACCGATCTGAGGAGCTGCAAGACCCACTCCTTCAGCATTATGCATAGTCTCAAACATGTCTTCCACCAGCTTTTCAAGTCCTATAAAGCCCTGGTCAATATCGGTGGTTATTTTTCGAAGTACGGGGTCTCCGTACACTGTTATCGGATAAATCATGCTGTTTACTTTAAAAATTTCTTTCCTTCAAGGTAGGATTGGAGGATAATTGTAGCACTAACACCATCAATAGTCGATTTGTTCTGTCTGTCCTTCTTTTTTACCCCGGCATCAATCATGGTCTGAAAGGCCATTTTGGAGGAAAACCGCTCATCCATCAATTGAATTGGCATTGCAGGATATTGAATCTGAAACTTTTTCAGGAAAGGGTTGATATACCTGATCGCTTCAGAAGGCTGGTTATTCATTTGTTTTGGATAACCCACCAGTACAAGTTCAACCGGTTCCTTTTCAAAATAACCGGCTAAAAATTTCCATATTTCCTCTGCAGGTACCGTGGTCAGCCGGGTAGCTATAATCTGCAGGGGATCGGTCACAGCCAACCCAACCCGTTTATTCCCATAATCGATGGCCAAAATCCTTCCCACCTTATTAATTTTCTTGAACTGCAAAGATAATTGATTTATTTGGATTGAAAACAACTCGCCTTTCGATTGACAGTCAGTGAAAAACCCGGATTCCTGGTCTAAATGGATTTAAATTTAATACACTGCCATTTCAGGTGTGATTGCAGGTAAATTAGATTTTTATCATAAATTTGTTAAATTATAGACAGACAAAAGATTAAATGCATTCCATAAAAAGATGATCAACTTTAAAAATATACAAACTGAAATAGACGCAAGTTTTCTTTACCAGATTCTGGCCGATCACGAGGAGGATCCCAATGTTGCCCATGTATTCCGGCAGATGTCTGAAATCGAAAAGGGGCATGCAATGGCCTTTATGAAGCTTAATAATTTAGATACGACTCATTTACCTCCTCCATCGTTAAGAGCCCGTATCCTGAACCGAATCGGCAAAATTCTGGGATACGACTACATCCTGGGAGTGCTTATGGATACTGAAAAGAACATCTCATTATCGGTAATCAATTCACGGAAAAATATTCATGCAGACAGATCGCTTTCAGACACTGCTCACGTTACGATCCTGCAAAATATTGCCGCTGGTCATCCGAGCGTTTCGGGCAATTATCTGGCACGGTTTGAAAAGCGGCATCGCTCAATTGGGGGAAATGCGCTCCGGGCAGCCGTCCTTGGTGGCAATGACGGACTGGTCTCGAATTTCAGTCTGGTGATGGGTATTGCCGGAGCAGCAAGCGGCCAAAGCACCGTACTGCTCACCGGACTCGCCGGATTGCTTGCCGGTTCACTATCGATGGCCCTGGGTGAATGGATATCGGTTACAAGCTCCAAAGAGCTCTTCGAAAATCAGATGCAGCTCGAATTGGAAGAGTTGGAAAACAACCCTGATGGGGAAGAGTGGGAATTGGCTTTAATTTACCAATCGAAGGGCATTCCTGAGGAACAAGCCCGGAAAATGGCCAAAGACATTATTTCAAATAAAGAGCTCGCCCACGAAGTGTTAATCAAAGAGGAATTGGGGATCAACAAAGAGGACCTGGAAGGTTCGGCCATGGAGGCAGCTGTTGCATCATTTATCCTGTTTGCTGTGGGTGCGATTATTCCGGTCATTCCATTTTTCTTTACCGGAGGATTCAAAGCGATCATCCTGAGCACCCTATTCAGCGGATTCGGATTATTCATCATAGGTGCTTCAATCACCCTTTATACCGGGAAGAGTGCCTGGCATTCCGGTTTGAGACAGGTGATTTTTGGACTTGCAGCTGCAGCCATCACCTTTGGAATCGGCAGGCTGATCGGAACCACGGTGATGGGGTAATGTAGGAATAAGGGAATGAGGGAATGAGGGAATGAAGGAGAGACGGAAAGGAGGAAGGATATATTAAAATCATACTCAGCAGTTCAGCTGTTTACCTGTTTATTATCATAGCGATAAGGTTATTTGGCAAAAAGGAGCTGGCACAGCTTTCCATTATCGACCTGGTTTTTATCTTGCTGATCAGCAATGCGGTTCAGAATGCGATGGTAGGCTCTGATTCCTCCTTAACCGGGGGTCTAGTGGCTGCTTCTACGCTCTTTATGATAAATTACCTGTTTAAATATCTACTATACCGTTTTCCAAAATTAGGGAATATTGTTCAGGGGACTGAACTAATGCTTATTTACAATGGACAACTGAATGAATCCAATCTGGTCAAGGCCAGAATCACCCGTGAAGAGATTCTGGAAGCCGTAAGGGAGCATGGGGTAGCAGAAATCCGGAATGTTGATCTGGCCGTACTCGAAATTGACGGTAACATCAGCATCATCTCGAACGATTTTAAGCATCGCACCATCCGGAAAAGAAAAGGGCGGAACAAGGTGATGAAGAATCAGTAAGATATTAGTTATTATTTGATTTAATATAACTCAAACCCTCCACCCCCTCGTTTGCCCCGATCCATTGAGGAGGGGTGATGGTCCGGAGTTTGCAACTCCTGTCGAATTCCCACCTTTTATTAATCGATTAGACTATCAATATCGTTAAAAACGATAATCCACTTCCCCCTCGCTGCAAACGAGGGGGAAGTGAGAAGAATCGAACATTGGGCTATTTTTTCAATCCCGCCATATCGATGACAAAGCGGTATTTAACATCCCCTTTTTCCAATCGGTCGAACGCTTCATTGACTTGTTGAACACTAACAAGCTCAATATCAGCGGTGATATTATGACTGGCACAGAAATCAAGCATTTCCTGGGTTTCAGCAATCCCCCCGATATTTGAACCTGCAAAACTCCGACGTCCCATAATCACATTGAATGCGCCAACTTCAAGGGGTTCAGGGGGCAGACCAACGAGTACCACGCTACCGTCGTGACGCAGCAGATTGAGATAGGTGTTCACATCGTGCTTGGCAGAAACCGTATCGATAATGAAATGCAACTTCCGCGCATATTTAGCCATCTGTTCGGCATCTGAAGAGAGTACTGCAACATCGGCGCCCAGACGTTTGGCATCTTCGATCTTCGAAGACGAGGTTGTAAACACAATTACTTCGGCCCCCATGGCTTTAGCTATTTTAATTGCCAGATGTCCTAATCCTCCAATACCTAAAATGCCAACTTTTTTGCCGGGACCGGCCTGCCAATGTTTCAACGGGGAATATACTGTGATTCCGGCGCATAATAGTGGCGCGGTAGAAGCCAGATCAAGAGATTTAGGAACATGTAACATGTATTTCTCATTGCAAACGTAACTCTCCGAAAACCCGCCATAGGTTGCTCCGCCCAAATATTTATCGGCACTATTGAATGAATAGGTCGTACCTTCATCGCAGAATTGCTCCAGATCATCTTCACAGTATTCGCACTTTCCGCAGGAATCAACGATACAACCGATTGCAGCCCGTTCGCCAATTTTGAAGTTTTTAACATGCACGCCAACTCTGGTCACCTTTCCGACAATTTCGTGACCCGGAACGATCGGCCACATCGTTCCACCAAAATCATTTTTTATCTGATGTAAATCGGAGTGACAAATGCCGCAAAAAAGTATCTCCATCTCTACATCGTGGGGTTGCAATTCCCTGCGATTGATATTCATAACCTGTAAAGGAACATTTACTGCGCTTGTTCCTAAAGCTTTAACAATCTTTGACTTCATATTGATAATTAAATTTATTTTTTGTAATCCATGATTTAATTGCATCGTTTGCACCTTTTACACCTCCGCACCAAATGGTCAACCCGGGCAGCACCTTTGCATCAGTACAAAGTTTCCGGGTGTCGCGTTCACTTCCGCCCAGACCGCATCCTTCGAGCCTGCAGAACGGGAGGATTGTCTTTCTGTCATTTTATTTATCTAAAAAAACTCTGTTCAAATGCGTTGAATAATGCTCAAAGTCTTTCGCAATGTTTTCATTTTTGAAAATATCAAAGCAATTGTATCCGGTTATTATTTCGCATCCGCAAAAACGGTAGTTGCTGGTAATGTTTAGAAAAAGGTCAGATGTGTTTTTGCCTTGTAATAATTCCTGTGTCGGATTACCAAATGCCTCCTCGGGAGCATTCCAGGTGGCACAGATCATAAATTTTTTTCCCTGCATTTTCCCTCCTGATCCGTATTGTCTCATCGGGTCGGTGCGGGTTCTGCCATCGCCGGTTAGAAATTTTTGGCTATTTAAACCACTGTTAAATACTTCATCCACGTATTTTTTGTAGATACAGGGAGCACCAAACCAATTTACAGGTGTTTGCAAGATTACGATATCGGCTTCCATATGTTTTTCAACCTCCTCTTCAGGAATATAGCCATCTTCAACCTTTGTTTCCAAAACCTGAATCAATTTGGAAGTGAAAAAATCTTTTGCGGCCTGAAGGAATGCCGCGTTTAGTTTTCCTTCCGACCAATTGGGGTAAGTTAAATGGGTATTGATAAGTAATACTTTTTTTATTTCGTTCATTTTATTTTAATATTTATTCGGGAATTACTTCGTTTAAGCAACTGATCGCATTCAGGGTTCTTGGATAACCGACATAAGGGAGCAGCTGAGTCATGAGATTGATTAAGGTCTGCCTGTCGTTTCCCAAATTGGCATTGCCCCGGATGTGCCCTTTTATCTGTGATTCGGTCCCTCCCAGGGCAATCAGAAATGAAAGGGTTACCATCTCGCGGGTTTTCACATCCAGACTGTTTCGGGTCACATAATCACCAAAGCAATTGGCCGATAAATAATGCTGGATATGGAGCAGATCTTTCGGTGAGCTTTCGTACATTTTATCTATCATCTCTCCAAAGATCTCTTTCTGTTTGGCCAGACCTTTTGCCACTCTTGTTTCCGGTGTAGTGGTCGACTGGTTTTCCACCGGAAGTTCTATCCCTCTCTCTTTAAGAATCTCGTTGGCAGTGTACAGGAAGTCTATTACCCTCGATATACCGACATAAGGCACTGCCTGATAGACAATCTCCTTTACCTCAACGGGTGTTGCCCCAACATTGAGCGCTGCATTGACCATCATTTTAAATTCGGTGAGCGCATTGCTGCCAATGGTGGAAGCCATGATCATCAGCACACGGGTCTTGGTCTTCATATTATCATGACTGAGTATTTCATCAAACGCAAAATTGTCGAATACCTCAATCAATTCAGGGTCGGTTTGACCAGCTTTTGATTGATATCCGGGCCAAAGCTCTTCGTGGTTCTGAGCAGCCTTTTCTGTAATATTTATTCGTTTCATTTTCTGTTATCAATTCGGTTTACTTATCCCGAGGTTTTCATTAATATGCAAATCCGGATTTTCAATAATGGTTGAAACAAAGGCGGCAATGCTTTTTCTGGATATCGCCTGTCCCCGTTCCGGTTCTCCTTTCCGTGTGAGTTCATAATCTATCTCGTTGGCGTTTGTGAACCAGTCGGGGCGTAAAATCGTGTAATCCAGCCCTGAATTCTCAAATAAATCGGCTAATTTCCGGTAAGGGGTTAAGACTGACCGCAACGGTGTTATATAGATTCCGATGGAACTTACGGCGATGACTCTCTTTACACCGGTTTCCTGCATGGCTTTTACAATGTTTTTGGCCATGGGTTCAAGGTTGCCGGCAAGATTTACATATACCATGTCATGTCCCTCAATTGCACTTTTCAAAACCGCGTAATCCATAACATCCCCCTCAATAATTGCGACGTTTTGGGCATATTTTGGTTGCAACCTCCGTTTGTTTCGCAAAAACAGAGTCAATGCCACGTCATTCAGTTTTTGGAGGGCTTCAATTACAGGGCCTGCAAGTGTTCCGCCTGCACCTATGATGATTACTTTTTTCATTTAAAATCTTATTGTTTTGGGGCAAGGTCTCCATACCAATAAGCTGCAGTTACCCCCCCCCCTGTCCATTAAAAGTCGCTTCCTGTAATCATTTTACCGGTTAATCATTTTTGCACTTCCTCCGGAATAACGGTCGCCCTGCACCACAATATTTGCCGAGGCGGCGTTAATTTTCTGAAGTTCATCCGGAGTGAGTTCAAGAGCTGCAGCTTCAAGGTTCTCGTATAAACGATGCATCTTGGTAGTGCCGGGAATTGGCACAAACCAGGGTTTTTGTGCCAGAACCCATGCCAGGGCTATTTGAGCAGGTGTGGCATTTTTGTGTTTAGCGAATCCGGAAACTAAATCTACATATGCCATATTTACTTTAAGGTTTTCAGGCGATAAACGGGGAACAGTACTGCGGAAATCCTTGCTGTCGAAAGTGGTGTTCTGGTCCATTTTCCCGGTCAGGAAACCCTTCCCAAGGGGACTAAACGGAACGAAACCAATTCCAAGTTCTTCAAGTGTCGGGATGATTTCTTCCTCCGGTTCGCGCCACCACAATGAGTATTCACTTTGCAATGCAGTAACCGGTTGCACGGCGTGTGCGCGGCGAATCACCTGCACCCCTGCTTCCGAAAGTCCAAAATATTTAACCTTTCCTTCCTGGATCAAATCTTTTACGGCACCGGCGACATCTTCGATAGGTACATTGGGGTCAACCCTGTGCTGATAGAAAAGGTCAATAGCCTCAATCCTGAGCCGTTTCAACGACTCCTCAGCCACCTTTTTAATATTCTCAGGACGGCTGTTGAGTCCCGTATTTACACCATCCTCAAAATTAAACCCAAATTTTGTGGCAATTGCAACCTCTCCTTTAAAAGGTTCAAGAGCCTCTCCGACCAGTTCTTCGTTGATATAGGGACCATACACCTCAGCCGTATCAAAGAAGGTAACGCCAAGCTCTACCGCTTTGCGAATGAGTTCTATTGATTGCTTTTTGTCAGCAATCACTCCATAACCAAAGCTTATCCCCATGCAACCCAAACCAATTTCGGACACTTCCAGTCCGCTATTACCAAGTTTTCTTTTTTCCATCTTTATCCTATTTTTATTTTATACAGACAAAATATTACGGTACAAAGATGAGGGGAAAAAAGCGACAGATCGTTATACCAATTACGGATTCTTGTACCCGTATTACTGATATTGATTTTTCTAATTGATATTTCAATAAAAAGCAGCTTACCTTTACTTAAAATTAAACAAAAATTATGGACGAGATATTGAAACTGGAAACAATAACCCAATATAATTCAATGCGGGGGGTTGAAACCTTACATCCTTTAGTCAGCGTGGTTGACATGTCGAAAGCAACACCTAACCAAAGTTTGAGAATCCATTTTGGCTTTTACTGCGTCTTTTTAAAAGAGGTGAATTGCGGAGATTTGAAATATGGATGCAATTATTACGATTATCAGGAAGGGACGCTGGTTTTTGTAGCACCCGGACAAATAGTCGGGGTTAACAGTAAGGAGGTTGTTCGGCCCAAAGGGTGGGCCTTGCTCTTCCATCCCGATTTAATTCGCGGCACCTCGCTGGGTCACAACATTAAGGATTATTCATTCTTTTCGTATGAGGTTTATGAAGCGCTCCACTTATCGGAAAAGGAGAGGCAAATTGTGATTGATTGCCTGAATAAAATTGATTATGAGCTAAAGCAGTCGATCGACAAGCACAGTAAAACGCTAATTGCAAATAATATAGAATTGCTTCTCAACTATTGCATGCGCTTTTACGACCGTCAGTTTATCACCCGGAATAATGTAAATAAAGATATACTGGTAAAATTCGAGAACTTGCTCGACAACTATTTTCAGTCTGAAATTCCCCAGACCGTAGGTTTACCCACGGTAAAGTATTTTGCCGACCAATTACATTTGTCCCCAAACTATTTTGGCGACCTAATAAAAAAGGAGACCGGAAAATCCGCACAGGAACATCTGCAGTTGAGATTAATGGATCTTGCCAAAGAGCGGATGTTTGATACCAGCAAAACAGTCAGTGAGATCGCTTATGAACTGGGGTTTAAGCATCCTCAACACTTTAGCCGAATGTTTAAAAATGAAACGGGTTATACCCCTGTTGAATACAGGTCGTTGAATTAAAAAAATTTGGTTCCGGGATAAAACAAGGCCAGCAATACTTGTCAGTGATATGGGAGTGTAATCTGAACTCTGTCTGATTGTTTTTACTTTGGTAGCTCAAATCTACAAATTTTCTCTTTTCTCAATCCTTAAATGCTTTTCAGATAGATTCTGGGTTTTGTCAAGGGCGGCGGAGGAACGGAGCCGTTTA
>CAIXZH010000111.1 GCA_903923905.1 uncultured Bacteroidia bacterium | reverse complement strand
TACGTCTCGTGCATGGTGGGGAGAGCAGGATTCGAACCTACGAAGGCATACGCCAGCAGATTTACAGTCTGCCCCAGTTGGCCGCTTTGGTATCTCCCCATATTGCATTTCAATTCCTAAAAGAACAGACCATTTTAAAGAATCGTGCCTCAAAAATGGTCTGCAAATTTAAACTATTTTTTTTTCTTAAAAGCTAATTAAATTACTTTTTTAAAAATTATTTGGATTTGACTTTCATTTTATATTTATCTAGCTGTTTGCGAAGCGCATCCACTGCCAGATCAACAGCCTCTTCGAAGGTTTTAGCCTGTTTTTTTGCAAATAAATATTCATTTGCCGGGACAGATAGTTTAATTTCAGCCACTTTATTCTCCTGATCTTCGTCTTTTTCGAGTTTAAGAATCACTTCTGACCCTATAACTCCTTCAAAAAAAAGATCAAGTTTGTTGATTCGCTTTTCGCAAAAGTCGATCAGCTTCTGGTCGGCTTTGAAATGAACACTCTGTACTTTTACGTCCATAATTTTTCCTCCTTTAATTTAAGCTCTTGGATGAGCCTGTTTGTAGACCTTTTTTAACTGTTCGAACGAAGTATGCGTGTAAACTTGCGTTGCTGCAAGATTTGCATGCCCAAGCAACTCTTTGATGGCATTCAAATCTGCTCCTCTGTTCAGCAAATGTGTCGCATAACTGTGTCTTAAAATATGCGGACTCTTTTTATCAATTGTTGTTACAAGTGATAACTGTCTTTTAACAATTCGGTAGATTAATTTGTTGTAGGCTGGTTCACCACTTCCGGTTAGAAAAAGAATGTTTTCAGAGAAAGGGAATAGCTCATTTCTCAGTGCGATGTAATCCTTCAAAGTGGTTGAAATTTCAAGCGGGAAAGGGACCAGACGTTCCTTATTCCTTTTCCCGTTTACTTTCACAACTTTCTCGCTCAGGTTTAGATCTGAAAATCGGATACCCACCAATTCGGACAACCGGATTCCTGTTCCATAGAAAAGCGAAACCACCGCTTTATCCCGAATTCCTTCAAAATCATCGGTAAAAAACGGTCCGTCAAGAAGCTGGTTAATCTCTTTCTCCTGAACAAATTCAGGTAATTTTTTCGCCATCTTGGGCATTGTCACATGTTCTGTTGGATTTTTGACAATGACCCCTTCCCGCATAAGAAACTTATAAAAAGTTTTAAGTGTAGAAAGCTTTCGGTTTACACTTCTAGCTAAAGTACCATGATTCATTAAGGAAATTACCCATTCACGAATCAAATGATAATCGGCCTCTTCTACATGAAAATCCTCAACCAGTTTCTTTCCAAATAAAACAAATTGGCCGAGGTCATTCTCGTAGGCGGTGATGGTGTGAGTTGAATACCGCTTTTCGTATTTGAGGTAACTAAGAAAAAGTTCCAGATTCATTATTTCAGGCGAGAATGATTTTCGCACTCAAGATACGAAAAAAATACCGTTTCACCTAAAAAAAAAAATTTCGGATAGGTTTATTCTTCTGACCGCTGTAAATCTTCAATATAGATCGCCTTTTTGATCTCAGTACGGCGGGTTATTGATGGTTTTTCAAAAGCCTGACGATTGCGAAGCTCTTTTACAACTCCTGTTTTTTCAATTTTTCTTTTGAAGCGCTTCAAAGCCCGCTCAATGTTTTCGCCGTCTTTAACTGGAATAACAATCATACAATTCTTTGTTTTGTTTTTATTAAGATTATTCAATATTTCGGTCGGCAAAGCTATGAATTTTATATTACTAATCAAACTATAAGACTAAAAAATATTATAAATCTGATGCAAAGAATGAACCGCTGAATTATTGAGAAAACTTCAGATAGGGTATTAGCCTGGTTAAAGAATCAGCGGATACTGCGGATGAAAGATCCTCCGGAGATAAAAACTTCCCCCGTTTATCCCTTAATCTGACTAACTTACGCGCTGTTTGATATCCGATATATGGATGATGGCCCAGTTCCTGAACCGTCGAAAAATTGATATTAAACTTCTTAAGTAAAGAGGGATCAACACTCAGGCAAGCTATCGCTGGTGGCAAATTCTCCTTATTCAATCCATAAACCTCTTTTAGTTGGGTAACAGCATAGAATCCCCCAAGAAGTCTTCTGTAACGGATAATCCTGGAGGCCAAAACAGGACCAATACCTCTAATCAGCACTAATTTGGTTGAATCAGTGCGGTTTAATTCCAAATTGATCTCTTCGGGTTTTCCTTTCCGGGCATAGGCAGAATGAAAAATTGTATCTCCTTTAAACCTTTCCGGTGATTTGGTGACGAGGGTTTCAACTGCCGGTTTAAAATTTGTGACTGTTTTTTCCGGAATTAGGATGAAAGAATCCATTTGCTCAAACAATTGGGAAGTCATCCCGAAAATTCTCCTTATTCCTGTTTTATCTTTAAATCTTCCCCCTTTGTCAAGGTATTTAACCCAGTTGACAACAAGGTTTAACGGTAAACCCATATCAACCAGCGAGACAGAATCTATCCGGTTAGGATCGAATGCAACCAAATTTAGTCTCTTTGGACAGGGATTCTTATTTTCTATTTTTGATAAATAGGTGTTAATCTCGGCTTCCCACTTTGAGAAGTCTGTCTGATCGCCATGAAAAAACAAAGGAATTATCAGACCCGCTAAAATCAATAGAAAGATGACCGAAAGCAAAGCAATTATTCCGGTTCGTTCGGTCCTGGAGAAACTAAAAAGTTCACGAATCCACCTGTTTTTCATCCGATAATCGTTTGATTTTAAAGAATCTTTAAAATCAAATATAATCAATTAAAATCAGAAAGGGTAACCGATTGCAAAAGCCAGATTGAAATTACTTTTAGTGAAAAACTGATTTGCCGGAATCCATCGTAATCCCTCATTAAGGGAAGGATCATGCAGTTTGAACCCCATATCCACCCGGATAATGACAAATGAAAAATTATATCTTAAACCGGCTCCGGGACCAATTGCTATCTCTTTATAAAATCTTGAAAATGCGAATTCAGCTCCCGGACGATTGTCTTTTAACGACCAGATATTTCCCATATCAACAAACAGAGCGCCTTCCATGGGACCGATCATTGCAAAACGGTATTCAGCATTCGCTTCAAGTTTAATATCCCCAGCCTCATTAGGGAATTCGCTGGCACCTAATTTATAAGACCCGGGACCAAGGGTTCTCACCGGCCAGGCCCTGATTCCATTGGCACCTCCCGTAAAGTATTTTCTTTCGAATGGAACCTGATCGGAATTGCCAAACGGTATCGCGATTCCGGAAAAAGTCCGGAATACAAACCGGTCATATTTATCTATAACAAATCCTTTGCGGTATTCCAGATCAGTTTTAAAATACTGGGCAAATGGAGTTCCAAGAAAATTATAGGTCCTATTTCCCTGTAAATCACTCGGATGAAGACTACGGTTAAAAAGCTTACTCCCTTCATATATTAAAGTTCCGGCAGTTTCAAAAGATGCCCTTAAGTAATTATAATTTGACTGTTTCTGAATATTTTGGGTGTTGCGGGTGAAAATGTAATTCCAGGCTGAAATAGTATGATCGGTATAGGAGCTTTTAATATAGAGATTCTCAATCTGGGATATAAAAGTAGAATCATAGGCAAACATTTTGACCACATTGAGATCGACCAGATTGAACCTATGAGTTATATATTCAGAAGATTTCCACTGATATCCCAGACTAGCCCGGATAACTGTCCGGGTATAGTCAGGACTGCGCTGGTAATTATAGGAAAGGCTCATTAGCGTTTGTGGTGTTGCAAAACGGAAAAAAGCGGCCGGTTTTAATGGAGCCAGAAACTTGGGCAATGTGACCTTTGTCTCGATGCCGGTCTGAAACGAATGAAAAGTCGTTATGGAATCACCCGCTCCATATTTTTGCTTCTCTGTAGCACCCGTTAGAACGACATCAAGCAGCTCTCCACCTCTAAAGACATTTTTATGCTGATAACCCAGATTACCAGCAACTCCAAAGTTTCCCAGGGAGTTGGTCCCTTCAGCAGAGACGGAATAAGACTGCAGGACAGATGGTGTAAGCTGGATAATACAATCGAGTGTGGGATTACCCTCAGGATCTTTTTTATTCGTTTCAAGAAACCGGATGTTGATCAGTTTAAATAAACGTAAAGAAAAAAGATCATTGTAAGTTCTTTCAACAAGATGAACGCTATAGTATTTCTTGTCTGCAATATGATTCACATTCAGAAGCATTTCGGGGCGATACTTCAGCTTCCCATTTGAAATAAAGTATTGATTCCCAATTTTAACTGTATCGTTTTTCGTCTCTTTTATGTCACTTTTATGGTCGGCCGATGCTTGTTGCTTTTGAGACTCATAATTAGTATAAAAATAAAAATTCCTGAAAGTGTATTTTTGATGATCTCTTTCCACTATTTCATCCGGGTCATCCGAAATATTCTCCTTCGCAACGACCAGCTTCAGTTTTACACTCTTTGGACCTTTGAGTGTGTCAGCTTCAAAATATATCTCGCTTTTATTGGCCCTGAAAAACCCGTTATTCTGAAAATTATTCAATATCCTTTTCCCCTCATCAGCCAAAACATCGGTATCGAAACGACCATTCAATTTAATCAGAGTCTTTAAAGAATCCCGATTGCTTAATTCTCTCAGGCCCTTATCCCTGATCTCCGTCTGGTAAAGCTTGATCAAATGCGGAGTACTGGTTAAAATCTTATAATAAACCTCTGCCTTCTTATTCTTTTTTAATACTACCGTGTCAGTAACTCTAGCCTGATAATACCCTTTATTATGCATGTACCTGGTAAATTCAACCTTTGACCGTTCGGTGAGGTCCGGGCTATAAATCACAGGAGCTTCCCCTATTCTTTTAAACAGGTCATCTTCCTTTTTAGGGTTGGAAAGGTTGTATAAGCCGAGATGAAAGCGCCAAAAACCAAATATTCTGGTGTTGGGCTTCTGTTTCAGATAAGTTTTTAATTCAATTTTATCAATAAACTTATTGTCCACCAAAATTTGAGATTTCACCAATAAGTACTGATTATCAGGAACATTTTTAGTTGCCCTGCAAGAAGACAACATTACAGCTGCCAAAGCAACCACCATCATCCCTACCTGATATTTAACCCGAATTCCCAAATTTATTCTCCTTTTAAAACTTAAACAAAGATAATTAACCTGACAAATTAAAAATGGATTATTTTTGGGTTGTTCCAAATCATTAAATCCGTGTTGTCAAAAAATAAAATAAAACTGATCAGGTCTCTCGATTTGAAAAAAAACAGGTTAGCAACCGGTCTGTTTGCTGCTGAGGGGAAAAAACTTGTATTAGACCTGCTTCAATCAGATTATGATGTTGCAGAGGTTTATTGTACAAGTAATAGTGCCGCTGAAGTAATTATTTACAAACCAGACCTAAAAATTGAAATAGCTGATAAGGAAGAACTTGCCCGAATAAGTTTTTTAAAAACAGTACCCGAAATTATTGCCTTGTGCAGGATTCCCAAATCGGAGATCAGTTGGGATGAAATCTGCAAAAATCTAACGTTGGTTTTGGATGAAATTCAGGATCCCGGAAATCTTGGAACCATTGTTCGGCTTGCCGACTGGTTTGGAATCAGAAATATAATCTGCTCAGAAAACTGCGCCGATATCTATAATCCCAAAGTAGTGCAAGCCACAATGGGGGCCTTCACAAGGGTGAAAATTCACTATGTTTCTTTAACCGGATTTCTTGAACAGGCAATAATGCTAACTATTCCCATTTACGGTGCTTTTCTGGAGGGGGAAAACCTTTATCAGTATGAACTGACTGAAAATGGCCTGATTGTAATGGGAAACGAAGGGAATGGCATCTCGGATGTTGTTTCACATTTGATATCGAGAAAGATCAATATTCCCTCATTTCCACCTGGTGATCTCACCTCCGAATCATTAAATGTTGCAGTAGCCACTTCGGTAATCTGTGCTGAGTTTCGAAGAAGGGTTATTTGTAAAGGATAGCCAGGCTTTCAGCTACCCGCTCACCATCCACTGCGGACGAAATAATACCTCCAGAATAACCCGATCCTTCACCGCAGGGAAAAAGTCTTTTAATCTGAACATGTTCAAGAGATTGCATATCCCGAGGGATTCTCACAGGCGAAGAAGTCCGAGATTCAACACCCAGTACGACTGCTTCATTGGTCAGGTATCCCCTGGTTTTCCGTCCAATCTGTTTAAATCCTTCCTGTAATGAGGTTCCAATAATGCGTGGCAACCATTGGTTAAGCGGGGATTCAATCAGCCCCGGCAGGTAGGAAGAAGCGGGTAGATTCGCACTTATCCGGCCGGTCACAAAATCGTTTAAACGCTGTGCAGGGGCAAATAATGTATCTCCTGCCATACTAAAACATTGTTTTTCAATCTCTTCCTGAAAGGTAAGGCCTGCAAATACTTCATCCGATTTTTTGCCTATCGGAAGATCACCTGGTCTTATTTCGACGACCATTCCGGAATTTGCAAAGCGACCTCCCCTGTCTGAGGGTGACATGCCGTTTAATACGAGCTCACCGGGAGCCGTGGCTGCGGGAACAATCATTCCGCCCGGACACATACAAAAGGAATAAACGCCCCGATCATTTACCTGTTCCACAAACGAATAGGAGGCTGCAGGCAAATAGGCTCCCCTGCTGGTTCCATGATACTGAATCCTGTCGATCAACTCTTGCGGATGCTCAACCCTCACCCCAACAGCGAATGATTTTGCCTCCAGTAAAATGCCATTCCTATGGAGCATCGTATAAATATCCCTCGAGGAGTGCCCGGTTGCCAGAATTACGGCGATCCCTTCGAAAACTCTCCCATCCAGCAGAACTACCCCCTTTGCTTCCTGATTATGAATGACCAGATTAGCAACTCGTGAATTAAAGTGGATCTCTCCTCCGGCATTTAGAATGGTATTGCGAATGGCAACAATGACCCGCGGTAAAACATTTGTCCCGATATGGGGATGAGAATCAACCAAAATTTCATCCTGAGCACCATGAAAATTCAAAACTTCGAGAATTTTGCGTAGGTCACCTTTTTTCTTTGACCTGGTATATAGCTTGCCGTCAGAAAATGTGCCGGCTCCCCCTTCACCAAATCCATAATTGGAATCCGGATTTACAATTTGCTCACCATGAATGGCGGCGATATCCCGCTTTCGTTCACTGACCATCTTTCCCCGCTCAAAAATCACCGGTTTCAGGCCAAGTTCAATCAGGTGAAGTGCCGCAAACAATCCGGCAGGACCGGCACCTACAATCAATACCCGGGAATTCCGGGAAACATCAGGATATGAAAATTGGGTTTTCTCCGTTTTGGGCATCTCTTCATCAATATAGACCTTAACTCCCAGATTAAACCGGATATTTGAATTCCTGGCATCAATAGACTTACGCACAACCAAAATGTGATGGATTCGGGAACTGTCAATTACCAGATTATCAGACACAACCATTTTCAACTTTGAACTGTCATGCGCCTGGGCTGGGGATACCACCAAATTAAGTTCTCTGATCATTCAAAGTAAAAAATCAATGTGAATATATTTGAATTTAACTCCTTAAAGATATAACCATAAATAGGTAAAGGTGCTGAAGTATCATGCCTGATGAGGTTAGTTAATCCGTATGAGAAGCGAAATTCGGCGGTAAAACGAAAATATTCCAGATATGAGTCTAGTCCAAGCGCCACTTCAGCATAACTCCCGGTCTTGTTCAGGTGAACCACACTTTCTGAAATCCGCTTATTTTCCAAATCGATCCGATAAGCTAAACCTGAATAAACATAAGGCCTTAAATTATGGTGACGAAAACCTTTATATCTGAATCCCAAAGGCAGATCGATGTAGGCCGATGGTGTAGAAAGATAGGTAAGTGTATCTGATCCTGATCCAATTTGACCACCTGCAAGCGGATCAACATTTACACCAACATATTTCAACCGTTTGTTTCCCAGTGACATCCCGGGTGTGAAACGAAGGTCAAAATCCCTGCTTACCCTTAAGTTTATAACTCCGCCTACCGTGAATCCCGGCATCGGTTTGTCATTCTTAACGCCCAGAGCGGTTTTATCGCCATATAATGCCTTTGTATCTGCCCGCAATTTTAGATTGTTATTAAATACGGGATTATCATAAACATTGGTATAGTTAGTCATCCGGTAATCCATCGTATTGAGGCCAAGGTAGAAGCCAAAATGGAATTTTCGGTCATCGAAGTGAGTAAGGTTCTCAAAATTTTTAAGCTGACCAAAGGTGCGAATAGATCCTGCGACCAGCAGTAAAAGGGATAAGGCGTATTTTAGTTTGCAAATTCTCAACTCAATTCAGATTTAATTCCTGTGTAAATGGTAGCAACGCCAAAGGTTTGCCTGTATTGGCAGGTTTCCTTGAAACCGCTGCTTTTTAATATTGCCAGAAACTGCCCTCCATCCGGAAACTGTTCAACCGATTCGGGAAGGTAGCGGTAGGCAGAATTGTCTTTTGAAAATAACCGGCCAAAGAACGGAAGAATATAGAAAGAATAGAAACCATAAAACTGCTTCACAGGAAAAACGGATGGTTTGGAAAATTCGAGAATGCAAACAATTCCGCCGGGTTTTAAAACACGATAGAGTTCCCTAAGCCCTTCGGACAGATTTTCGAAATTCCGTACTCCAAAGGCCACCGTAACGGCATCGAAATAATTATCCTTAAAGCCAAGCTCTTCAGCATCCCCTTTCCGGAGAGTAATCCGATCCGCAACGCCAAGCGCTTCAATCTTGACCCGTCCATAGCTTAGCATCTCTTCTGAAATATCAACTCCAACTATTTCACATGCGCCAGTTTTGAGCGATTCAATCGCAAAATCGCCTGTACCGGTAGCTACATCGAGAATATTGGACGGGCTGCGTTTTATGAGCAGCCGGATGGCTTTTCTTCGCCAGATTTTATCAATTCCGAAAGATAGGAAGTGATTAAGGAAGTCATACTTTGGTGCGATATTATCGAACATCTCAGCCACTTGTTCTTTTTTCCCTTTGGCTGAATTATTATAAGGTGTTACTACTGACATCCCGGTTAATCTAAGTATTCTCCCACGATTCCCTTGTCGACAAATCCCAATGACTGATCATCGATTCTTATTTCCCCCTTTGTAACGTGGCCAAGGGTAATGACAGGAATATTATGATCATATAAGAAATCGACAAATTCATCCTCCCTCTCCTCTTCCACCGAGAATACGATGCGTCCCATTCCTTCGCCGAAAAGAAAAGCATCTGATCGGATTTCGGCATCTGTGGTAATGTCAAATCCCAATTCATGAGGTAAAGCATCGCGCAAAAGGGTAAAAAACAGTCCGCCTATTCCCACAGGGCTTGCCGAAACCACTAAATTATTCTTAATCAATTCTTTCGTTGCAGTCATTAACTTACTTTCAAATGAAAGGTTAAAGTGCATCAGCGGCGAATTTTTGATTTCATGAAAATGGTCCAGATATTCCGAAGCATTAATATCGTTAAAAGAACGTCCGATCATCAGAATATTGTGACCTTTTTTCTTCAGACTTGGTGTCATAACCTGATCCCGGCTTTTGATTTTTCCAACCAGGCTTACAGTCAATGTGGGAGGTACAGCCCCTTCACTGTTCACTTTGTCATAAAATATTTTCCAATTTGGGAATTGAAGATTAAATACGGTTGCAGCAGCATTTAGTCCAAGTCTCGCAGCCATCACCATCTCTTCGGCAATTGGACTGGCAAAATCCACATTGTTCAGATAGGCACTCATCGCAACAGGTTCAGCGCCATAACAGACCAACCGCCTGACTGCCTTTGCCACAATAATCTGTGCTGCCACAAAAGGGTCTACTGCAAGTCGCTTATAGTCTGCATAAATAGTTTGTGAAAACAGCATCCCATCCTCATCGATCTGAAAGATCCCGGCACCACTCAGATCATCTTTCCCAACTTGTTTGGAATCGATGGCTGCAGACGCAAATTCACTGAATATATTTACCGGAGATAAATGGGGAATCGCAATCATTGAATAGATTACATTTCGCAAATCCTCCGGTTCTGATACCTGATCTATCGTGAACACTTTCGTTTCCGTTTCAGACATGACTATTTCAATTAATTAAAATCAAGACAAATTTAATGGTTTATATTGAATGAGACATTATCCTCCTATTTATAATGATCATTTTTATTATTTTAGCCAACCAAATATTTTTATTTAATGAGAAAATTAGCATTAATCACAGGGGCTACTTCCGGCATAGGAAAAGCTACTGCTCAAATACTTGCATCAAATGGATATAATCTGATCATTACCGGGCGACGCGAGGAATTACTGCATGAACTATCAGAAAATCTTATCAACGATACAGGTGCCGGTGTACTTTCACTCTGTTTTGACGTCAGGGATTTGACTCAGGTGGAAAAGGCAATTGATTCCCTCACCGGGAGATGGTCGGATATTGATTTGCTAATCAATAATGCCGGTCTTGCAGTTGGCATTGAGCCTGTTCATGAAGGGGTAATCGACGACTGGGAAAGGATGATTGATACAAATATTAAGGGATTGCTCTACCTCTCACGGATAATTTCGCCAAGAATGGTTGCCAGGGAGTCTGGCCATATTATCAATGTCTCATCCGTAGCCGGGCACGAAATTTACCCTAACGGAGCGGCCTATTGCGGAACCAAGCATGCAGTTAAAGCAATAACCAAAGCGATGCGGATGGAACTGGTACCATTTGGAGTTAAGGTCAGCTCTATTAGTCCGGGGATGGTTGATACCGAGTTTTCACTGGTTCGGTTTAAAGGAAACCAGCTCCGTGCTGACAATGTGTATAAAGGGCTTACACCTCTTTATGCAGCTGATATTGCAGAAGCTATTCTTTTTATGGTCACCCGGCCGCCTCATGTAAATATAGAGGACCTGGCTATCATGTCTACTGATCAGGGTAGTACGCGTGACTATCGCAGGAGGTGAATTAACACCCGTTCCATCAGGGGAATGGAATAAAAAATTACCTTTGTTTAATTAAAGTCAACAATTTCAAACTAAAAAAATCTCCAGTGAAGATTGAAGTATCCAACGGCGAAATCACCGATAAACTGACAATTATTGAAATCAAGATAGCACGAATCAAGGATCCTGTGAAGTTGGATAATCTGCAAAAGGAATACCAGATTCTCAATAGTGCTGTAATTTCAATTATTGATAAAGCTCATCCGTTATACAGTGAATTATATAGTATAAATAGTCAACTTTGGGACATTGAAGATCGTATTCGGGATCTTGAACGGTTGAAAGATTTTGGTGATGAGTTTATTCAAACTGCCAGGGCTGTCTATTTTATCAATGACAAAAGGTCTGAAGTAAAGCGAGCCATCAATGAACTGACCGGGTCAAACCTTACCGAAGAAAAAAGTTATGAAAAGTATTAATAACAAGGATCTGAAATAAAGTTTCGATGCTTATTAAGCCGGTTACCAGCCGCAAATTGCCGGTAACATTAACTATCAGAGAATAAAAATAGAATTTGTTCGTATTACCTGTCAAAGAGTATAAAATAAGGATGAAAAAGATAATCGCATTCAGATTCTCAGCGATGGGAGACGTTTCTTTAACCGTTCCTGTGATCAAAGGGGTTCTGGAGGAAAATCCGTATCTCGAAATTACCTTTGTTACCCGGGAATTCTTCGCTCCTTTTTTCCATAGTATTCCCAGACTTAACCTCGTTTTTCCTGATTTTAAAGGAAGACATAAAGGAATTTTTGGACTATTCAGACTTTATAGGGATCTTCAGAAATCAGGGCCTTTTGAATCTGTTGTAGATCTTCATGGAGTTATCCGGACCAAAATCCTGTCATATCTTTTTAAAATTTCCGGTATTCCGGGTTTTTCAATTGACAAAGGGAGAAAAGAGAAGAGATTCCTGATCAAATCAAGGTATATCCGGGCATTAAAACACACTACCGTAAGATATCTTGAAACTTTTGCGGCTGCAGGATTTAAGGGACAGGTTGGGAAAGCACCTTTTATTAAGGTGGCCGAAAAGTCATTAGTGAATGCCTACCGGTTTCTGGAAAAAGTTCATCCAACGAGTGATAGAATCAGGATTGCTCTTGCGCCATTTGCCACCCACCAGCCAAAAATCTGGGGAATTCAGAATTTCAGGGAATTGATTACACTGATCAATGCTGACTATGAGGTTGATTTTTTCCTTTTTGGAGGGGGAAAAGAGGAGATTAATTTATTGAAGGAATTTCAGAGCTATAGTCCGAATATTTATCTGACAGCCGGTGAAATGGAACTTTCAGAAGAGCTTGCTCTGATGAGTACGCTGGATCTGATGATTTCGATGGATTCCTCCAATATGCATCTTGCTTCGTTATCAGGGATTCCTACGGTTTCCATCTGGGGGGGAACCCATCCAGCCTTTGGCTTTTCTGCACTCGGACAACCTACTGAATACCATCTGCAAACCCCTGCATCTTCACTGAAATGCCGTCCATGCTCAGTCTTCGGGAATAAGCCGTGCATGTATACGATACCCCGATGCATGGAGATGGTAAATCCCCAGGAAGTATTTGATAAATTGGTAAAATTCAAGCTGCTCAGAATAAGATCAAAGAGGGTTAATTAGCATGTTTTCTTTTCAATCCAAAAATTGAACGGATCATTTTTTTGAATTTACCGCGTCTTCGACGGCTTGCTTTGTTTTGCCGGTCGTATTCAATGAGAATTTTCATCGCTTTACCTTCATCTTTATGACATAAAGCCGCATACTCGGCAGCCAATAATTCGAGAGTTTGCCGGTCTGTGTCAAGTTGCCGGAAATTGAATAGACCCCGTTCAAAACTTATCGGGCCAAAACTCATCCGGTTGAGATCGACGATCTGGAAATCATAGGTACTCCCCTTCTTGCTGATCAGCGTATTTCCGGGCGAATAATCGAGATGAAAAATATCATTCAGATGTAGCTTATCATAAGTAAACTGAACCCATTGTCGTAAGATGGTATCGTGGTCTGCAACCTGATAATTCAAAACCTCCCTAAGCGTGAATTCATATTTGTAATGAACTGATATATAATAACTTTCTTTGAGCCCCCACCCTTCCAGACATTCTACATATCCCACTGCGGCCGGGGTTGAAATTCCCAATGAGCAAAATTTTCTGGCATACCTGAAAGAACGGGCAGCTTTGGAGCCTCTTAAATAGACATAAACAAACCGGTTCACCAGATTTGGGATTTTAAAGGCCTTCACATTTAACTGGTAATTCCCAACATTGAAAACCTTAACTTCGTTTCTTGACTTAAAAATCGTTTCTCCCTGGATTGAGAAGTTCAAATGTAACTGACTGATCCACTGTTCTAAATCCCCAAATTCAGGGGCAACTCTATATTTTATCTTTATACTCATCTTCTCAATTTTGGGGATTCACTGGTTCATAAACCCTTGTTGTGTTAATACGTCAAGTAACATATTTGAAAAAGTTCTGTTATCGTTTCCCGTATACCTGATATCTGTAAATACCTGGGCCAGTGTTTCCTTATTGTTCTCCGCCACAAACTTCAGGTTGTCAGTTCGAACTTCCTTCTCCTGATATGCCGCGTTGATATCGTCTTGGGTATAATCCTTGTAGAACTCATGATGAACAATGGTTTGAAGGGGGAGCCTGTCGACCTGCTCAGGATCCTCATCGGGCCAGCCAATTGTTAATGTCGTTACCGGAACAACGCCTTTTGGAAGTTTAAGAATATCAATAATTTTCGTAGCAAGGTAAGTTGTGGTTCCCAGGTAACAAACTCCGAGTCCAAGACTCTCGGCTGCAATGGTCACATTTTGGGCCACCAGTAGGGCATCGATTGCTGCGGTTACAAAAGAAAGAAAATTGTCATAACCCGGAACAGCATTGTTGAGTAAGCACCACTTATTAAACCGGTTAAAATCGGCACAGAACGTGAGGACCAATGGGGCATTCACAACCATCGGCTGGTTAAAATGACATGGAGCCAACGCCTTTTTATTTGCTTCATCCATGGTCACGATAATGCTGTATAATTGCATATTACCGGTCGTAGATGCCCTGCAGCCCGCCTGCAATATCATTTCGGTGGTTGCATCTGGGATCGGTAAACTTTTATACCTCCTTATCGTCCTGTGTGACAATAATTGTTCTATCATTTTTTGTTATTTGGATCCTGCAAAGATAGGAAACCATTAGCTTAAACCGTTAACCATTTTGAAATGGAGAAACCATTATTAAATTTGCAGCATGAAATAGCCATGATCGCTAATCTCAAATTTAAATGAATATTTCTTCATGGCTATTCCATTTGGCCTCTAAAAATCAAATTATCCTCAAATGAAAGCAAAAATAATCATCCCTGTTATTATACTTCTGATCGCAATTTCGTTGGTCAGGTGTAAGTCATGCAATTGTGGTTTTCAGCCTCCGAAAGCCAAAAAAAATACGACCTGGATTAAGCGGTAAAAAAAATGTGCGATCCAAATCCAGGGCTAAGTTAACAATTTGTAAAGAACCGCATATTGAAGAACAATTTTTTTGATAATTTCAAATAAATAGTGTTACTTTTGCGCTGAAATTTGAAGGAGGTTCGATTCATTCTATAATTCTCAAAACGAATAAATTATGTCTAAAATTAAAATTGGTATTAACGGTTTCGGTCGGATTGGCCGACTGGTTTTCAGAGCAGCTGTCGACAGAAGTGATGTAGAAGTAGTTGGCATCAATGACCTTATTGATGTTGATTATATGGCTTACATGCTCAAATATGATTCAACTCATGGTCGTTTCTCTGGAACGGTATCTGTAGAGAACGGTTCTTTGGTAGTAAACGGTAAAAAAATCCGTGTTACTGCAGAACGGAATCCTGCTGACCTGAAATGGGGAGAAGTTGGTGCAGAATATGTTGTTGAATCAACAGGTCTTTTCCTTGAAAAATCCAAATGTCAGGCACACATTGATGCCGGTGCAAAAAAAGTTATTATGTCGGCTCCTTCCAAGGACGATACCCCAATGTTTGTAATGGGTGTTAACAACCTGAAGTACACATCTGATATGAATTTTGTATCAAATGCTTCATGTACTACAAACTGTCTTGCTCCAATCGCAAAGGTATTGAACGACAATTTTGGTATTATTGAAGGTCTGATGACGACTGTTCATGCAACTACTGCAACTCAGAAAACAGTTGACGGCCCATCCGGCAAAGACTGGCGTGGTGGTCGTGGTGCAGGTCAGAATATCATCCCTTCTTCAACCGGTGCTGCTAAGGCTGTTGGTAAAGTTATCCCTGAATTGAATGGTAAACTGACCGGTATGGCCTTCCGTGTTCCAACTCCTGACGTTTCAGTTGTTGATTTAACCGTTCGTTTGGAAAAACCAGCCTCCTACAAAGCTATCTGCGCTGTTATGAAAGCTGCTGCTGAAGGCGATTTAAAAGGTATTCTTGGTTACACCGAGGACGAAGTTGTATCTACCGACTTCCAGACAGACCCACGTACCTCAATCTTTGATGCAGGTGCAGGTATTGGTTTGAATGACCATTTCGTTAAGGTTGTTTCATGGTATGACAATGAGTGGGGTTATTCAAACAAAGTTGTTGACCTTGTTGCTCACATGTATTCTGTTGACCATAAGTAAGCTTAGTCTACTTACAACATAAATTCTAAAACCTGTCAGACATTGTCTGGCAGGTTTTTTTTGTATATTAGATCTTCATTCAAAAATAATTACCTTTGATTTTAAATAAATACCATGATAACAAAAACTCAAATAAAAAATTCGTTGGAAAATCTTCCTGAGAATGTAACAGTTGATCAAGTCATTGATCAACTGTTATTTATAGAGAAAATCCAAAAAGGTTTGGATGATTCGAAGAATGGTCGCATCAATTCAAAAAAAGAGGCTAAAGAGAAATTAAGTAAATAAATAAAATAATTTGGACAGATAACGCTCTTCAGGATTTAATTGATATTGGCGATTATATCTCTAAAGATTCTGAAAAATATGCCTAATTAACCATTAATCGTTTATTTGATTCAGTTGATATACTTGAATTTTACCCATATTCCGGTAAAATGGTGCCTGAATATAAGGATAATTCAATCCGGGAAATAATTAAAGGAAATTATAGAATTGTTTATCAAATAGTTAATAAATACAGAATCGACGTTTTAACAGTTCATAATTGTTCCAGATCGATTGAAAATACCTTAAATTTTTCTGAATAATTCAGAAATTGAAGGAGACAAAAAACTTCCGGAAAAAGTCTCACTGGAATTCATTGATGCAACACAAATAAATCGGCCCTTTGGCATTCTCTATCTAAAAACCTTCATCTTTTAATTCATTCATTTTTCATTTTCACTGACTCTGAAAAAAGCGTTCCATAACCCTTCTCCCATTCGCCAGATCTCACCCTCACCCCTTCGCCCCGTCTGTCAAAATAAATTTCATTGAGACCCACGGCTGTGCGTCTCTACAAAGCCCCGTCGCCAGATCTCTCCCTCATTCTGTCTCTCCATTCAATTTTAAATCCCTCCCCCATTCTGATTACCCGGCTTTATCCTTCTTACCCTTTAAGTTTTCAATCTGTTCATCAACGGCATCACCGATCTTAAGGCCAGCCACTCTCACCTTCTTAATGATATCAGTGACCTGCCCTTCAGTCTGTTCCTTCAATGTTTCAAATTTGGCGCCCATCTCACCACTGTTAAATTCCTCCGACTTCTGATCAAGAAAATCGCTCACCTTCCCGAAAAAGCCCGAAGCCTTAACAAATGCATCGCTCTCTCTTACCTGATTTGCTGTTTCATTAATAAAATCTTCCGCCTTGTCAGCCAGTTTCTTTCCCTTATTAATCAGTTCATCGGCTTTGTCCGAAAATTGATCTCCACCCCTTGGCTCTTTATTATCACTCATGGTATTCCGTTTTATGAATTAAAAATGCTTTATGACATCTGGTCAGGCACGTAAAAATATGACTGTTAATGCGGCTGGAGACTGGCAACTACTTACTCGCAGATTTTGCCCGTTGAAATTTGCTCTTTTTAATATGTGGTTAAGAACATAAGTCAATTAACTACAAGCATTTGTGCTAGCCGCAAGTAGCCCAAAGCAAGCAGCAGGAAAATATTCTTTCCCAAACAGATCGCTTTCGAATCATATAGGCATCTAAATTACTACAAAATTTCCTAAATCATTATGCCTATCTTTGCAGACTAAATCAGCGGTCATGTCTGAAAACAGAATTTGTAAATTATTTGGCATTAAATATCCGGTCATCCAGGGGGGAATGGTATGGTGTTCGGGCTGGAGACTAGCATCAGCCGTGAGCAACTGTGGTGGATTGGGACTGATCGGAGCAGGATCAATGCATCCTGAGATTCTCGAAGAACACCTGCGCAAAACAAAACTTGCCACAAACAACCCTTTTGGAGTAAACATTCCGTTGTTATACCCTGAAATTGACAGGCTGATCGATATTGTGATCCAGGAGAAAGTAAAAATAGTATTTACCTCTGCAGGATCACCGAAAAAGTGGACATCACTGCTTCATGATCATGGAATCATTGTGGCACATGTGGTCTCTTCAGCCGCCTTTGCGGCTAAGAGTGAAGCTGCCGGAGTTGATGCCATCGTAGCAGAAGGTTTTGAAGCGGGCGGACACAACGGACGGGAGGAGACCACTACCTTAACGCTTATCCCACGGGTTAGAAAGGAGACCTCGCTCCCACTGTTGGCAGCTGGCGGAATTGCAACCGGAAATGCGATGCTCGCGACCATGATCCTGGGTGCTGATGGCGTCCAGATTGGATCCAGGTTTGCTGTCTCACAGGAGTCCTCTGCTCACGAGAATTTTAAAAACTATGTTGTGAATTCCGGAGAAGGTGATACCTTTTTATCTTTAAAGGACCTGACTCCGGTGCGGCTGCTCCGGAATAAATTCTTTGATTTGGTCCGTCAGGCCGAAAGCAGTGGCGCTTCAACCGAAGAACTTCGGCAATTGCTTGGCAAGGGACGATCAAAAAAAGGGATCTTTGAAGGGGATCTTGATCAGGGGGAGCTCGAAATTGGTCAGGTGGCTTCGCTCATTGACCAGGTTCTCCCCGTGTCTGAGATCATGCATAACCTTCTCTCGGAATACCGGGCGGCCCGGACAGAACTACAAAATTCTTTTTTATACCAATTCGATACCGAATGATTCAATTTGAAAAAACGATTCTGGCAAACGGCCTTCGTGTGATTGTCCATACCGATCGTTCCACACCTTTTGTGGCAGTAAATGTCTGTTACAATGTCGGAGCAAAACACGAGGACTCTTCCAGAACCGGTTTCGCCCACCTTTTCGAGCACCTTACCTTTGGCGGATCAAAACATGTTCCCGATTTTGATACCCCAATACAAAATGTGGGAGGGACAAATAATGCCTTCACAACCAATGACATCACGAATTACTATATCACCGTTCCTGCCAATAATATTGAAACAGCATTATGGTTGGAATCAGACCGGATGGTAGGCCCTAAATTCACAAAGAAAGGACTTGAAATACAACGTAAGGTGGTGATTGAAGAGTTCAGGCAACGTAACCTCAATAAACCGTATGGCGATACCTGGCATCTGTTGCGCGACCTCTCCTATAAAGTTCATCCCTATCGCTGGCCAACTATTGGTTTAACACCTGAACATATCGAACAGGCCACCCTGGAAGAGGTAAAAGATTTTTTCTTCCATCATTATGCCCCCAATAATGCCATTTTGGTAATTACCGGCAACATCGCACCTGATCATGCATTCCGTCTGGCTGAAAAATGGTTCAGCGATATTCCTGAGCGGGAAATAAAAAACCTTCAGATTTTTCCGGAGCCAGTTCAAACTGAAGGACGGGAACTCACGGTTCATCGCGATGTGCCTATTGATACTTTTTATGTAGCCTGGCATATGAGTTCCAGGCTGGATGAGGATTTTTATGCTGCAGACCTTCTTTCTGATATTTTATCCGGGGGAAATTCGTCCCGCGTTGAAGAGCGGCTGGTTAAGGGTCAAAAACTGTTTGCAGAAGCAGATGTCTTCCTGAGCGGGGAAAATGATCCCGGATTATTCATAGCCACGGGAAAGCTGAATGAAGGGGTCGATTTTGAATCGGGACGTCAGGCCCTGATTGAGGAGGTTTTGAAAACAGCCGAAGCTCAGGTAACCCCGCACGAACTCGAAAAAGTCAAAAATAAGGTGGAAGCAGAGCAGGTCTTTAACGAGATCGGCTACCTGGAAAAAGCGATGCAGCTGGCATCTTATGAAATCCTGGGCGATGCCGGACAAATTAACCAGCAGGCTGATCATTACCGGAATGTCACGGCCGACAATATCCTGAAAGTTGCATCAGGAATCCTGTGTTCTGACAATTGCAATTTATTAAACTATTTATCTTTAAAAAAATAATTGATGACTTTAAAAAGAAATAATCCGCCTCCAATATTTGGTGTTGATGGAGTGGAATATATCGAACCAATCCGGTTTACATTGAAAAATGGAGTCGAATTATTTACCATGCAAAGTGGTGACCAGGAAGTAGTCAAGATTGATTTTTCATTCAAGGCGGGTAGCTGGTATGCCCAGTCCCGGTTAGATAGCATTATGGCTGCTCTAATGCTTCAGGAGGGGACAAAAACCCTGAAGGCTTCAGAAATTGCCAATACCTTTGATTTTTACGGAGCCCAGTTTTCATCCTCCTCTTCTTACGATTATAACTATATCACTCTCCTCTCTTTAAAAAAATATCTTCACCATCTTCTTCCGTTAGTTTCAGAAATCATCAGAGATTCATCCTTTCCTGAGGAGGAGTTTGAAATTGTCCGGCAGAAAAGAAAGCAGCGGGCCATTGTCGATAGCGGAAGGGTGGGTTTAATCGCTCAGAAAAGCTTTTTACGCAATTTATTTGGCGAAGGACATCCTTACGCACCGGTTGCTTCACCTGCATTTTTTGACACCATTTTGTTAAGAGACGTCAAATTGCATTACGATAATTTCTATCGGTCTGATAATATGACAATCACGGCATCAGGATTTATAGATACTGAAGTAATTCAGTTAATTACAGAAAATTTCAGTTCATCATGGGGAAATTCAGACACTGCAGAACGGGGAAATAATCACCGGTTGCCCATTGCTGATAAAATGGTATTTATCGAGAAAGAGGGAGCCAACCAAAATGCAGTAGCCATTGGAAAGCTCTTCCCTACACAGAATCATCCTGACTTTCCGGGCATTAAACTGCTTTGTACGATACTGGGAGGTTATTTTGGATCACGTCTGATGTCAAATATACGGGAGGATAAAGGATACACCTATTCGATCCAGGCTTCACCAATCTCGTTCCTTCATCATGGCGTATTTCTGATTTTCGCGGAGGTAAAAACCGACAAAACCGAGGCAACAGTAAAAGAGATTTTTCTTGAAATGGAAAAGCTTAATTCAGAACTTATTACAGAAAAGGAGCTGATTCCTATTCAAAATTATCTGCTCGGTCGTATCCTTGAAGATTTTGATGGTCCGTTTGCCCGGGCTCAAACATTCTCGTCTTTGCGTGAGGTCAATATGGATTTTGAGTATTACAACCGGTTGATTGATGCCATCAAAACAACCACGCCTCAGGAGATCAGGGAACTTTCTCAAAAATATCTGGCACCCGAAACGATGAGCACAATCATTGCTGGGATCAGGTAATACGGCAATGCGACAACTTGAAGATTTGAAGATGAATCAATATGTTACCAGGTCGGTGTTTTATTATCCCTTTCTTAATAATGTATAATCGTCAATTTATATTCAGTTATTTATCATTATCTTTTTTTATCCAAACATGAGTTATTAATCCGAATACAAGACTACGATAATCGTTAACATCCTTGTATGCCTCATCTATATAGTCTTTCGACTCTTGTGAATAAAAATCATTAGGATTTGGCGTCGTAATCGCAGTAAGAGTACACTCAATAATTAATTTGGATTCTTTGAAGGTCATATTCCCGGAAGGAGACTGAATACCTGTTAATTGAACTTCTTTCATTTTCTTGCTATCTCTCCCTGACTTGCGTCCCAAAAAAAGCATTTGTTCCTTATACTCATTCGGGAAAAATGACAATGTATATGCTTGTTCTTTTTGAATCAGTTCAAGCGTATAACGGTCTTTTCGAAAAAGACACCAGGTGGTTGGTTTTTTAAAAAAAAGTCCAAATCCACCTCCACTACCTATCATTGAATTGTAGTGATCTTTATTGCCCGCTGTAATTGCATAAAAATCTTTTCCTACCAACTCAAAAATATTGAAATGGTCACATATATCATCCGGAGAAATTTGATTAAATAGTTGTTCAAAATTCATTTAAGGTTCTTTAATTTAGAATTTTATCATTTGTTGACCCGGCGGTTTTTACACTGCCAGCTAACTCATGTCTTACAACTCATCTCTCATCATTTCAAATATTGACTCTTTTGTCAATCAGATAAGTATTACGCTCAGCCCCGCTGCGGGAGATAAGTTCGCCAAGAAATCCGGCTAAAAACAGTTGTGTCCCTAAAATCATTAAGGTGAGTGCAAGATAGAAATAGGGATCCTGGGTGATCCGCTCAATCAATACCCCATGGGCCAGTCTGATTAATTTATATACACCCATCCAGCCGATAGCTAAAAATCCCAACAGGAACATCAGGGAACCCAGCGTACCAAAAAGGTGCATAGGACGGTTTCCAAAACGTGAAATAAAGGAGATGGACATCAGATCGAGGTAACCAAAGATAAAACGGCTCAGGCCAAATTTGGTCACTCCGTATTTCCTCGCCTGATGTTGAACGATGCACTCTCCTATTTTCGAAAATCCGGCCTGTTTAGCCATGTACGGAATATAGCGGTGCATCTCGCCATAGACTTCAATACTCTTCACTACATCCAGCTTATAAGCCTTCAATCCGCAATTAAAGTCATGAAGTTTAATGCCCGTCACCCAACTGGCCGTTGCATTATATATTTTGCTGGGTAAAGTTTTTGAAAGGGGATCAAACCGTTTTTTTTTCCAACCTGATACCAGATCAAAACCCTGCTCTTTAATCATTTTAAAAAGAGCAGGAATTTCATCAGGACTATCCTGCAGATCGGCGTCCATGGTGATAACCACATCTCCTTTGGCCTCTTCAAAACCGGTATGAAGGGCAGCAGACTTACCGTAATTCCGTCGAAACCGAATTCCCTTTAATTGGGGATCGGATGCTGATGCTTTTTCAATCCACTCCCATGATCCGTCGTTACTGCCATCATCAATCATAATTATTTCGTACGAAAATTCATGGACGATCATGACTTTCGTAATCCATTGATGCAGTTCAGGCAATGATTCAACTTCGTTAAAAAGCGGAATGAGAACAGAAATATCCATTTGACTATTATTAAGCTTTAACCCTTATTCCACCCCATGGAAAGGATTGGTAGATTGTTTCTTAAAGAAAATTCCTAACACCAGTGAGAATAAAAAGCCATAAAAGGTTACCGACAAAACCTGAGCAAATGAATAGAATACCGGGCTCATCAGTTTCCGGTACATCGGCATCAGGGCATCAATCTGACTTTCGGAAACTCCACCCTTAACAAATTGCTCCTCCAGGAATGATAAAAACTTATCTGTAAGGGTCTTATCGACCAATTTAAAAAGAACAAAAGTGAAAAATGCGTAAATAAGAGAGGCAAACAATGCCTGTAACGTTCCTAATCCCAGAGCCTTGCCATATGATACACCCTCTTCAACGTGCTGTTCCCGATAGGTATTCATAGCCCAGATAAGGCCGCCAATAATGATTGCATAGGTGATATACCCACAGACCGGTGAAAATAGAATTCCCATCACATAAAATATGACCGCATTTAAAATTAGAGCCAAACCCATGTAAAGGCCATAGCTCATGGCTAAAGGGGTAACCGAATTACTTTGATTTTCCATGACTGCATTAGTTTTGATGCAAACATAAGACAAAAATCCCTTATTTACATCAGATCCGGTGACTAAAAACGAAAGAGAGAAACTGTTTAAAAATTTCCCGTTGGGAAAATCTGTCGGTAGAAATAAGAATTTACGACCATTGTTTTGTCACGTTCAGGATAAAAGACAACCATATTTTCAATTTTTCTGCCGACCTTTGGTTCCTAACCGAACCTGAAAACTAAATTTAAACAGATTCTGAGAATTTTGTTACTCAATATAAATTATTGACAGCAAATTGTTTAAATATTATTCCTCAAAAAAAGAGCACTAAATTTCCATTTTATTTGGTACAAGGGGTTTTTTTCATACTTTTGCGCCGGGTAAGTCCTGCACGATCAGCTCCTGTTGAACCCCCCCAGGGCCGGAAGGCAGCAAGGGTAAATGGTCGTAGCGGTGCGATGCAGGTAGCTTACCCACTTGCCGAATTAGCTCAGTTGGCCAGAGCACGTGATTTGTAATCTCGGGGTCGTCAGTTCGAATCTGACATTCGGCTCATCTAGTTCTTAGCGATATCAGGGAAACTCCTTAGTTGGATGTCTGGTCCCGGAATAAATTTATTGAAATATCCGGGGAGATACCAAAGCGGCCAACTGGGGCAGACTGTAAATCTGCTGGCGTACGCCTTCGTAGGTTCGAATCCTGCTCTCCCCACATTTCAATTCAATCCTAAAAATATAAAAGCGGGAGTAGCTCAGTTGATAGAGCATTAGCCTTCCAAGCTGAGGGTCGCGGGTTTGAGTCCCGTCTCCCGCTCTCAGAATAGTCCTGGCGCGACTCCAAGTCACACCCGGACTTTTTGTTTTTAGTCGGGCTCGGACTTATTTTTGATCCATTGGGTCCCGCTATTTTTAATCGCGGAAATTCAAACAAAACAGGCGATTAAAAATCGCCCCACCCGGGTTCCTGACATTTTTTGGACTGACGCTTTGAAAGGAACGTTTCTTTTTCAATCCTCCTCTTCTCCATGAAAGTCCGGGCGCGACTCTGAGTCGCACTGGGACTATCGTTAAATAAATATATAAAAAAAAGCGCCCTGACAAGACGCTTTTTTAAAGGTGTATTTGAATTGCTTATTCCTCTTTCGCAGCAGGCAGTTCCCAGCTTTGGGAAGCCATACGCTGGTATGAACGATATCTCCATTTGGCATTCTCCTCGGCAGCCAGGAACAGTTCGTGTGCCTCGGCAGGGAACGATTTTTTGAGTGCAGTGTAACGCACCTCCCCGTTGAGGTAATCCTGGAATTTACTCCAGTCAGGCTCCTTGGAATCGAGCTGGAACGGATTCTTGCCTTCGGCTTCCAATTGTGGGTTGAAGCGGTAAAGATGCCAGTAGCCACATTCAACGGCTAATTTTTCCTCTTCCTGGGTACGGCCCATCGAACGTAATCCGTGAGCAATACAAGGGGCATAAGCAATCACAATGGATGGTCCCGGATATGCCTCAGCTTCACGCATGGTTTTTAACACCTGTGAATTGCTGGCACCCATTGAAACCTGGGCAACATAGATATAGCCATAGGTCATGGAAATCGCACCAAGGTCCTTTTTGCGGATCCGCTTTCCGGAAGCTGCAAATTTGGCAACAGCTCCCACCGGAGTTGACTTGGAGGCCTGACCACCCGTATTGGAATACACTTCAGTATCCAAAACCAGGACATTAATATCTTTTCCTGAGGCCAAAACGTGATCTAAACCGCCGTAACCGATATCATAAGCCCATCCGTCTCCTCCAAATATCCAGATCGATTTCTTGATCAGGAACTGGCTTAGCGACAATAATTCTTTGGCATAGAGGGTATTATTACCGTTGAGTATCTCAAGAACTTTTTTGGCAGCAACTTCAGAAGCAGCAGCATTGTCACGGCCTTCTATCCACTGGTTAAAGACCTCTTTTACATCATCAGAAACTCCCTCTTCAATTGCAGAAAGCATGATCGATTTAATTCTGTCGCGGCTGGCAGCCACCCCTTCCGACATTCCAAAACCATATTCGGCGTTATCCTCGAACAAGGAATTTGCCCAAGCCGGACCATGACCCGATTCATCGTTTGTACAATAGGATGTTGCAGGTGCCGATCCGCCATAAATTGAAGAACAACCTGTGGCATTGGCAACCATCATCCGTTCGCCGAAGAGCTGGGTGATCAGTTTAATATAAGGAGTTTCACCGCAACCGGCACATGCACCAGAAAATTCGAATAAAGGCTGTGCAAACTGCGTATTCTTAATCGTTTTATCTTTTTCGACAATCTTATCCTTATAAGTCACATTAGCGGCAAAATGATCCCAACGGGCAACCTCAGCTACCTGGGATTCAAGCGGTTTCATTATGAGTGACTTTTCTTTGGAAGGACAAACATCAGCGCAATTGCCGCAACCGGTACAATCAAGCGGTGCAATTTGGATACGGAATTGATGACCGGCAAATTGTTTTCCGTTTGGTTTGATCGTTGCAGTATCTGCAGGAAGGGCCGCTAATTCTGTATCGTTAATCAGGAACGGACGGATTGCAGCGTGAGGGCAGACATACGAACACTGGTTACACTGAATACAATTCTCAGGCATCCATTGTGGAACGTCTACCGCAATACCCCGCTTTTCGAAAGCTGTGGTACCTGCATCAAATGTTCCGTCTTCCCTTCCGTTGAAGGTAGAAACCGGCAGATCATCCCCTTTTTGTGCGTTGATTACATCAACCACATTTTTGATAAAGTCAGGACGAGTGCTAACTGAATCATCTGCTCCGACTTTAATCTTTGCCCACTCAGCAGGAACTGAAATCTTCTGGACATTGTTTCCACCGGCATCAACAGCCGCAAAGTTCATCTTGACTATCGATTCGCCCTTCATTCCATAAGACTTAACAATAGCCTTTTTCATGTGCTCCTGTGCCAGTTCATAAGGAATCACATTGGTAATCCGGAAGAATGCCGCCTGCATAATGGTATTGGTACGACCACCCAGACCAAGATCAACCGCGAGTTTTGTCCCGTTGATGATGTAGAAATTAATCTCCTTTTCAGCCAATGTTTTTTTCATGGCATCAGGCAATCTGAGTTTTACCTCTTCCTCTTCCCAAATGGTATTCAACAGGAATGAACCCCCTTTTTTCAATCCTTTTAATACATCATAAAGATTGACGTATGCCTGAACGTGGCAAGCCACAAAGTCAGGAGTGGTGATCAAATAGGTGGAACGGATATGGCTGTCACCAAAGCGGAGATGTGAGGCAGTAAATCCTCCCGATTTCTTGGAGTCATATGCAAAATATGCCTGGCAATATTTATCAGTTGCTGTACCAATGATCTTAATTGAGTTTTTATTGGCCCCAACTGTTCCGTCAGAACCGAGTCCATAAAACTTGGCTTCATAGATATCTTCGGAAGAGACTTTCACTTCTGGAATTAATGGAAGTGAGTGGAAAGTTACGTCATCCTCAATACCAATGGTGAAATTATTCTTCGGTTCATTCATTTCGAGGTTTTTGTAAACCGCGATAATCTGTGATGGTGTAACATCCTTGGATCCGAGTCCGTAACGACCTCCGACAATAATCGGGGCATTTGGCCGGTCGTAGAAAGCATCGCGCATATCCAGGTGGAGTGGTTCACCGTTTGCACCAGGTTCTTTGGTCCTGTCAAGAACTGCAATCCGTTTCACCGTGGAAGGAATTACATTAAACAGGTATTTCACAGAGAATGGACGATAAAGGTGAACACTGATCAATCCATAATTTTTCCCCTGTGCATTCAGGTAGTCGATTGTTTCCTTGATTGTTTCGGTAACTGAGCCCATAGCCACAATAATGTTTTCAGCATCGGGTGCACCGTAATAGGTAAACGGATGATATTCCCTTCCGGTAATCCTGGTTATCTCATTCATATAGGACTCGACCATATCGGGAACAGCATCGTAATACTTATTTCCGGCTTCACGGGCCTGGAAGAAGATATCTGGGTTCTGGGCTGTGCCGCGGGTTACGGGGTGTTCAGGATTAAGTGCGCGTTTTCTGAAGGCCTCGAGCGCTTCCATATCGAGCAATGCAGCAAGGTCTTCCTGGGCAATGGTCTCGATTTTCTGAACCTCATGAGAGGTACGGAAACCGTCAAAGAAATTCATAAATGGCACCCGGCTCTTAATGGTAGTCAAGTGAGAAACACCGCTCAGGTCCATCACTTCCTGAACAGATCCGGAGGCAAGCATTGCAAAACCGGCCTGACGGCAAGAGTAAACGTCACTATGATCACCAAAAATGGAGAGTGCATGGCTGGCCAGAGCGCGCGCGCTGACATGAAAAACCGTTGGTAATAATTCACCGGCAATCTTATACATGTTGGGAATCATCAGCAACAATCCTTGTGAAGCGGTATAAGTGGTAGTCAGTGAACCTGACTGCAACGCTCCATGAACAGCTCCTGCTGCACCACCTTCACTTTGCATTTCTGCAAGGCGGACCGGCTGACCAAAAATATTCTTACGGCCATTTGCAGCCCATTCATCAACCACCTCTGCCATTGTAGAGGATGGAGTAATAGGATAAATACAAGCAACCTCACTGAACATATAACTGATGTAGGAGGCAGCGTAGTTCCCGTCACAGGTAATAAACTTTTTTTGTTTTGCCATTTTGATTTAATTTTTATTCAATATAAATTCGTATATCACAAAATTCAAGGTAATTAATAGAGGAAGCCAAATAGCCAAAGCGGAATTGTATTCCCCTCTCCCACTTCAATCATATCCGCCGCTGCAAAACTATTCTCCCCTTCAGCCTGAGTATATTTTCCGCCGACTGAAAGATTAAATTGATCATCGACCCTAAAATCATAATCGGAGGAGCTGGAAACTTTATGATGATAGGCCAACTGATTGTAAAGAAAGGTCAACCGCAGATTCCTGTTGTTAATATTATCGGGTGCAATGATATGCAGTAAATTAGTGTTTTGAAGATAGACCAGATCAGGTTTTTGAAGCTGGCCATTGGTATGGTTCGAGAATAGCAGGTTGATCAGCCTTGCATTTTTCAAATAATGGAGGTAGTTGATCACCGTGGCCCTGGAGGTTTCAATTTCAGCACTGATTTTGCTGACATTCGGTGAGAAAGGCATCTGCCCTCCAATCAGCTGGAGTAATTTACGTAGTTTAGGAAGATACTTCAGTTCTATCTGGTTCAAATAGGTCACATCTATTTCGAGTGCAAGATTAACGTGGCGAAGCAGGCTTTCCCTGTAAAATTCTGGATTTTTAATAAAATAAGGATAAAAACCACTTTTCAGGTATTCAGGAAAAAAAGCAAGAGGTCTTACCTTATTAATGATGTCAGGCACAATTTCCCGGTGATGACTCAGGATATCCTCCAATCCAAGTTTTGGAAATTCTTCCCCGGTTCGGTAATTGAGAAATTCGCGAAATGACAAACCTTCAAGATGATAGATACTGGCAATTTCCTTCAGCTCATTATTTCCTTCCAAAATTCTCAGGACAGGTGAACTACTGAAGACTATTTTCAGTCCAGGAAGTTCGTCATAACACTGTCTCAAATCTTTTGACCATTCTTCATACTTGTGAATCTGATCCAAAACCAGGACCTTCCCACCCCTTTTATAAAATTCATCAGCAAAGGAGAATATGCGTCTTTTGGCAAAATAAAAATCGTTGAGATTGACATATAAACAATCACGTGAATTGCCATAGTTCTTCCGGATATAGTCTAACAGAAAGGTCGTTTTCCCCACACCGCGAAATCCCTTTACCCCGATAAGCCGGTGTGACCAGTCAATATCATTATACAACTCCCTGTTTATCAGATCAGATGAGGCCTCTACCAAGACTTTATGTGCTTCAAAAAAATTTTCCAAATCAGTAATTTAATGAGACAAAAATAATCAATTAACAATTAATATTGCTATCTGGAGTTTGCATTTTACCGTATTTGTGCAATTTATATTTAATAAAAATAAGTAGTTTAGGTATGATCAGTGAACAAAAACAGGTCAAAGCTGGCAAATTCAGATATGATTTATCCGGCAATCGGGGTATTTGACAGGTGATAAATATGACAATAAGGAAATATCAGACAAAAAAAAAGAACCTTCCGGCTCCTTTTCTTTATTATGTATAGTTTGACAGAATTAATCACTATTCATTGAAATGAGGAATTCTTCATTAGAAGAAGTTTTAATGAGCCGGTCTTTAACAAAGTCCATCGCTTCAACCGGGTTCATGCCGTTAAGGAAATTGCGTAAGACCCAAATCTTATCGAGCATTGCTTTGTCAAGCAAAAGGTCTTCACGACGGGTGCTGGAGGCAATAATATCGACCGAAGGAAAGATCCGGCGGTTCGAGAGTTTACGGTCAAGCTGAAGCTCCATATTGCCGGTTCCCTTGAATTCTTCGAAAATCACATCATCCATTTTTGATCCGGTATCGGTAAGTGCTGTTGCCAGAATGGTCAATGAACCACCCTCTTCAATGTTACGGGCAGCGCCAAAGAACCGTTTTGGTTTATGGAGTGCATTAGCATCAACACCCCCTGACAATACCTTTCCGGAAGCCGGAGCCACAGTATTGTATGCTCTTGCCAGACGGGTAATTGAGTCCAGAAGGATCACCACATCATGGCCGCATTCGACAAGTCGTTTCGCTTTTTCGAGCACCATATTTGCCACGCGTACGTGTCTCTCAGCAGGTTCGTCGAAGGTTGAAGCGATTACCTCGGCGTTTACGCTGCGAGCCATATCAGTGACCTCTTCGGGTCTTTCGTCAATCAGCAAAACGATCATATAAACTTCCGGATGATTCGCAGCTATTGCATTGGCAATATCCTTTAGTAAAACCGTCTTACCGGTTTTTGGCTGAGCTACAATCAGACCCCGCTGACCTTTACCAATAGGGGCAAACAAATCAACCACGCGTGCAGAAAGACTGCTCGCTTTTCCGGTAATATTAAATTTCTCATCCGGGAAAAGCGGAGTCAGATGTTCAAAAGGGACTCTGTCGCGGATATATTCCGGACTTCTTCCATTGATTTCAATCACCTTAACCAGCGGAAAATATTTTTCACCCTCTTTAGGTGGACGGATAATTCCGTTGACTGTATCACCGGTTTTGAGTCCAAATAATTTTATCTGAGATTGAGAAACATAAACATCATCGGGCGAGGTGAGGTAATTATAATCGGAAGAGCGTAAAAAACCATACCCTTCCTGCATGATCTCCAGGACACCTGTTGCGCTTATAATTCCTTCAAAATCATAGGATTTCTCGGTTTCGCGCGGTTTCTGAGACTGATGAACCGGTTTTGGCTGGTTTGGTCCGGCCTGGTGCGTACTTTTTTTCTGAAAGATAGGTCTGGCAGACTGCTCAGTTTCGATCCGTACCTCTTTAACAGGCTCGCCAATTAACGTCGCCTCAACGGCAGGTTCTTTATTCTCAGGATCACTCTCTATAACCGCAGGTGGAATGGTTTTATCAACGGACACCGTAATTAAAGGTTCTGTTCTTAACACCCTTGGACGTCTTTCCTTGGTATCAATTGATTCCAGTCTGGATTTCTCTATCCTTTTGGGGAAAGGGCGGATCAAAGGTTGTCTTTCAACTGGAGTGGTATCGGCGATTACTTCAGTGGATTCGAAAATAATTTCTTTCTCAGGAGCGGCTTCAGGTGTGGTTGGTTCAATATCCTTCACTATGACGGAAGTATCTGCTTTTACAATTCTTGGTAAAACCTTTTTTTCAGGCTTTTTAATCTCAGAAGCCTGAATTGCTTGATTATCAAGTATTTTGTAAATAAGTTCCTGCTTTTTAAATGATTCTACCCGCTTAATATTTAACTCTTTGCCTATATCGCGCAATTCGGGCAATAGTTTCTTGCTTAATTCAAGAATGTCGTACATGTTGTATTTTTGATTATTTATTGATTACCAGGATTTTGTCAATAAGAGATTACTGAAAAATCTGACAGTTTAATTTTATTAAATTTTTGGAAGTGAATCAGGATTCAATGAAGTTTACGTGCAATGTTGTATTTGAAATACTTTGCAAAAATAAGGATAAGATTTGAATTTACAAATTATCATACTTTTTTTTTGTTTCTATCATTTAATGTACAAATTTCATACCAGAACCTGAATTGCCTTCTGCCAAAAAAACAACTATAATTAAAATTTTCTCAATTTTTTATTGATAAATTAATGTAAAATGTAAATTAATATATTCTATCTTTGATGTCATTGGGAATTCCTAACCTGATATTTTTTATGAGACAGCTTAGAATCTCTAAACAGATTACGAACAGAGATGCAGCATCCCTGGATCTTTACCTCCATGAGATCGGTAAATTAAATCTTATTTCTGCAGAGGAAGAGGTAAATCTGGGACGAGCCATTAAAAGCGGAGATCAAAAAGCTTTGGAGACTCTAATCCAGGCAAATCTCCGTTTTGTTGTTTCTGTTGCAAAACAATATCAAAATCAGGGTTTGACTTTACCTGATTTAATCAATGAAGGCAATTTGGGGTTGATAAAAGCGGCTCAACGTTTTGACGAAACCCGTGGATTTAAGTTTATCTCCTATGCGGTCTGGTGGATCAGACAATCTATTTTACAGGCAATAGCTGAACAGTCAAGAATAGTCAGATTGCCCCTGAATAAGATAGGATCCCTGTTAAAGATTAACACTGCTTTTATCAAACTTGAGCAGGATTATCAGCGTGAACCTATGCCTGACGAAATTGCAGAATTGTTAAGACTTGAACCCAATATTATACAGGAGGCTTTGCAATCATCTACTTTCCATATTTCTGCGGATGCCCCGTTGCGCGAAAGTGACAGTGATGAATATACGCTTTGGGATACTTTAATTAACAATGATGAACCAAGTCCTGATATATCCCTGTTAAACAATTCATTAAAGGTTGAAATTGAGAGAGCATTAGGAACCTTGGAAGCCAGGGAAGCTCAAATCCTAAGGTATAATTTTGGGTTAATTGGCGAACACGCTTTATCGATAGATGAAATCGCTATTGTAATGAATCTGACTCGTGAAAGAGTCAGACAACTTAAGATGAAAGCGCTCAAAAAATTAAAGAATATCCAAAAAAATAATCCCTTGCGCTCATTCCTGGGATAGGTCTCCGATTCTCTTGTTCAGCCGTTCCAGCCTTATTAATTTATTACTTCAAACGTATGGCTTCCGGAACCAATCCGATCAAAAATTATATAATTCCCCTCCCTGTAATATAAAGCTGCTTTGCCATTCATGGTTACCTTTTGTGATTCTGACCTGTATGGGAGATAAATAACAGCAGTTGTATTGGCGGGAATCGTTGTTTTCAGCAAAAATGATTTTCCAGGCTTATTTTTAAATGAAATAAATAGCTCACCCCGAATAGTTGGGTATTTGATTTCGGCATATTCGAGGCTGGCCGGCTGTGGCTTTATCCGAATTTTGCTGAATCCCGGCTGAAGTGGTTCGATACCCATGAGCTTACGCGGGATAATGTTTGCCGGAGCTGCTCCCCAGGCATGGTTCCAATCCTGATTCTGTTTGTATTTATTGTCCCAGGCCTCCATGGTAATAGTGGAACCTGACTTAAGCATGTTGAACCAACTCCTGTCGCTGGTAGAGGTTAAAAGTTCCAGCCCGTAAGATGAGCTATTACTATTATATAAGGCCTCCAGTAAAAACTGTGAACCGTAAACGCTGCAGGCCATTCCTTTTGACTGAATAAAATTAATAATCTTATCCACATAGGTTTCCGGCACCAGACCAAATGCAAGCGGAAACATATTGGAATGAATGGATGCATGATCAGTTCCAATTCCATCCACATAAACTTTCCTTTTTTTATCTAATAATTTATCATTGAAAGCTGTTTTTAATTTTTCCGCCGTTCCGGCAAATATTTTACTATCGCGCTCATTTCCAATAAGTCCGGCTACCTGAGCCATTATTATCAAGGCTCGGTAGTGGTATGCGTTGACAACTGTATTTATATCCCTGAAAATAAAGCCATCGGTTTCTCCCTGCTCTTTTTTCAAGGACAATACGCCACCTGCTTGAGGCCAGTCAACAATATCACGAAGTTTGTCTTCAAGATGGATTGATGTCAAAAATGCAGAAGCTTGTTTTCCGGTGGTTGTGCTGATAAAGCCTGATCCATCTTCCAATGGCAAAAGTGTTTTAGCTTTCAAATCATCATAATATTGTTCCAGATATGCTTTATTTCCGGTAAACAGGTAATCGTTCCAGGCTAACAATACCGATTGTAAAACCCATTCGGTAGGCCAGGTACCATGGTTAATGAGGTATTCCTGAGAATAACGTGCCATACTGTACTCACGGACAACACTGTACTGCCCAAGTTGATTGATTAAAGCATCTGCCTCATAGGGAATACGTTCGCGATCACCGTCCAAATAAATTCCGGCAAAAGAGGTAGCCTTCATGGTGTACCTGCACAAATTCCAAACCTGGTTTAACAAGGTGTCAGAACTCCTGAAATAGGAATCGGTTTCATCGAACGGATAGTGGACTATTTCTCTTACAACCTGTTTTTTAAGAAGTTGATCGTCATACCCTGCTATCTCGCAATACCGGAATGGGGTAACCTCCCCAGTATAATCAGGCATTTTGATGGCCTTGGCACCAGTATTACGCTTGTCAGGTCTGATTTCAATCAGGTATGTTTTCCAACCTTCTTCCATTCCGAGTTTATATTCGGAATAACGGATAGTACCTCCGGGATTCCGGTCAATCCTGCCATCTTTTTGGGCTTCTCCAAGTCGGATAGTTAGGGTGTCGATACCTCTTTTCCCCTGTAAAGTCAATTTTAAACGACCAAAGGCATCGTTGCCGAAATCGATGAACGTGAGGTTCCCGGGCAATTGTCTTACCGACACCGGGTAATCATCCTCTTTTTGTAACGGATAGCGTGCAGTCGCATAATCAGACAATTTGGATGCCATTTTAAACCGGGCAATATCAGAAAAATCAGATCCAATGCCATGATTATTCCAGGTTTTCACTCTAAAGAAGTATACTTTCCCCGGAACAAGCACCTTTCCGTTATAAATTACATTTAGAGACTGATTGCTTTCAATTTTTCCGGAATCCCAGAAATCACCAATGTTATTCCGAATTTTTTCAGGCGTTGAAGCAACCAAAATCCGGTAAGCCGTTTGCAGGGTATTATCCTGATCCGAATTGACAATCCAGCCTAAGAAAGGGCGACGTTGTGCAATTTCAGTAAACTGATAATTATCCTTCCCTGCTAAGGAGTCATCCAAAAGGGTATTGGTGAGATAACCATTTATATACACCAGATTAGTGTGGGTTAAAAAGTTAACAGACAATCCTGTCGGCCGATTAAACCTACCTGTGTTTCCGTAAGAGGAGAAACTTAAGCCAGAAAGGAAAATGATTAGGGCCAATGCCAGCAGACATTTCCAGGTTTTTTTGATCATTTTATAAAATATAATTGGTTTTCATCTGCACTGATATAGGCTACAGACATTATGTCTGTCTTTTTGGTCAGGAATAACAAATTTGATGGGATAAGGTGTTCACTCGCATCAATTATCAGATTTTTAAAGTTTTAATATGGGTCGATCCCCAATTTCAGGGATGCCTAACAGTCACGGAATCTGGTATTTTAAACTGTTTTATACCGGATTGCAGAAATGAACTGCAATCCGGATTTTTTCATTTATCTTTCTTTGTTTCTTTTTTCCTGAGGTTTCATCATATTTCTTTGAACTTTCACGGGCTGACCGATTTGTTTACCGTAGTATTTCATCGCTTGTGCCGGGCGGCCTGATTTAGCAGGCAGCACACGATTAGCTTCCTGATATGGTATTGTTTCATTTCTGTTATTTGAACCATTATTCACGCGGATATTATAAATCAGACCTTTTGCATTTTCATTAAATCCACGTAACGGACGTACATTATCGTGATAACCATCTCGGTTTATTGATTTATAATAAAAACGTGGATAATGAGCCACATAATAATGGAAGTGCATCCAGGGTTCATGCACCGAATTATTGAGGATTACAGTGAAACAATTATTTAGATCGTAGCCTGAATAAATAGAGGGTAACGTGGAACTGAACAACCAGTTACCATCCTCCAGATAAACGAATTCACGGTTCCATAAATCATAATAGCACTCAATATCAGGCAGATAATAATAATGTGCCGGATTTTTAGAATCATAATCCGGGGCCCAGGATGGGGGTGCACTATTCATTTGTTCCTGATTTTGTGCAACGACAAGGGAGGCACTGAAAGTGAACAAAATAGAGATAAACAGCGTGGAGAGAATTTGAATGATTTTCATTCGGGGAAGAAATATTCCTTGAGTATTTCTTCCCATTTGAGTTTTAAAAATTTCCATTTGTACTAATTTTCATCAAATTAAAAACAACTACTAAGGCAGATTCAGAATATCCTTTGAATCTGCAAGAGGTGATTAAATTAACAGACATAGCTATCCGGGATCTGTTTTAATAAAAAAGCACCTATCCAACTTCTATCAAGAGTGCATAGGTGCATAAATTTTGCAATGAATTGAAATTCAATCTTTAGAGTGGAGCTGCGGGGAGTCGAACCCCGGTCCAAACGAGGAAGCAATACGCTTTCTACATGCTTATCCAAGATTTAATTTTCGAATGATAACTGGATCAAGGCCACCGATCATCACCTTATCTCCTTAATTTCATCGACTTACCAGAGCATTTAGCCGACTATTTCCGATATTACTGCACCTCCGGACCGGGCCGCTTCGGATCTACAGCACCCGGGAGATGTCCCACTCCAGCATCTAATGCCGGATTAGCGTAATCTACTTGATTCGATTAAGCGGCAAGAGCAAAATTATTTTCGCCAATTAATTGTTTGGATATTAAGATTTACGGGCCAACAATCCAATGCCCGGCATGCTTACATACCTCTTCTGCCCGCTGTCAAAACCGGTCAGCCCCATGTATGTTTACGGCACAAAGTTACCACAATAAGGGTTCGGTTGTGAAGAGAAAGCTAATTTTATTTTGCGGTTGGCAATTGGGGCCAGTTTCTGTAGTTTCTGCGTTTCCAAGCAGTCATTCGTTAAGCCTTTAGATCCTAAATCTGTTGCAGCCTGTTGGTCTCTCAAACGTTCCTCAATTGATGAATCGTCAAGATAGGATTTTTGGAATCAAAGACAAAACTTCCAGCAACCAGAACGTCGGCTCCGGCCTCAAAAAGAAGTTTCCCCGTTTCCAGATTGACTCCACCATCAATTTCAATGAGAGTGTCTGCTCCTTTCTCCTCAATCATACGACGCAAATTAAGCACTTTCAGGTAGGTATTTTCAATAAATTTCTGACCTCCAAAACCGGGATTAACCGACATCAAAAGTACAACATCAATCTCATTGATAATATCTTCCAGTAAATGTACCGGTGTATGAGGATTGAGACAAACACCTGCCTTCATCCCTTCATTTTTTATCGCACCAACTGTCCGGTGAAGGTGATTGCAGACTTCATAATGGACGGTCAGGATATCGGCCCCTGAATCCCGGAAAGGCTTAATGAAAGGGTCAGGGTTGATAATCATTAAATGAACATCCAAAGGTTTGTCAGCCAATTTCTTAACCGCCAGAATTACCGGTAATCCAAAGGAGATATTCGGAACAAACACTCCATCCATCACATCAAAATGGATCCAGTCGGCTTCACTCTGATTAATCATCAGGATATCTTTTCCCAGATTATTAAAATCCGCAGCTAATATTGAAGGAGAAATTTTATGGTTCAAAGTCATATTTTGAAAACTATTAATACCGATTTACCGACCAAAAGTAATTCAAAACACCGAATAATTAAAAATTATCCGTTCGTTAACTTATTCTTTTATCTATCTGATTATATATAACTTAATGCCATTTTTAAAGATTTATTATTATTTAGATCTAATAAAAATAGTAAATTTAAGCAAATTTTGATAATATTGTCGGTTTGAAATAAAATATTAAAAGAGATGGCATGCAACGGATGCAATACAAATATTGATTTAGATCGGCCAGCAATGCTTGGCACATTTGACTGGATGAACGATTTGCCGGATACAACAAATGAAACAGATATTGTCGAAATTAGGTTTAAAGGGACCCGGAAAGAGTTTTTCAGGAATGAAAACGGGATTCACCTGAAACGGGATGAATTGGTGGTAGTTTCGTGTAACCCAGGGCACGATGTAGGTGCCGTTTCTTTGACAGGACGGTTGGCTGAACTTCAGTTTAATCGGAAAATAAAAAGGAAGGATCGGTACGAATGGAATAAGGTTTACCGAAAAGCGACACCAGCTGATGTCGTTAAGTGGGAAGAAGCCAAGGCGCGCGAAAACAAGGTAATGATTCGTTCCAGACAAATTGCTAACCAACTGAATCTGAATATGAAGATTGGAGATGTGGAGTTCAGGGGGGATAATAGCAAGGCCATTTTTTACTACATTGCTGATGGAAGGGTTGATTTCAGGGAACTGATCAAACAATATTCCAGGGAGTTTATGATTAAAGTCGAGATGATGCAAATAGGTGTTCGGCAGGAAGCAGCCCGCATCGGCGGAATCGGCTCCTGTGGACGATCTCTTTGTTGTTCAACGTGGCGTACAGACTTTTCGAGTATCACTTCGGATTCGGCTATTAAACAGGGATTATCACCCAATGCTGAAAAGATGACCGGACGTTGTGGTAAACTAAAATGCTGCCTTACCTATGAACTGGATCAGTACCTCGAAGCGTTGAAAGATTTTCCGAATGAGCTTTTATCTATTGAAACTGACAAAGGGATTGCCCGTCACTTAAAGACCGACATTCTTCAAAAGAAAATATGGTATAAATATGACCATAATATTGGTCAGACTTTTGAACTTGATCTGGCTGATGTCATTAAATTTCTGAATATGAATAAGCATGGTGAAAAACCATCAATCGACAGTTTTGCTGAAAAGGAGTCACCCAAAGTGAATATGATGAACGTTGGAATTTTAGATCAGAAATTCTTTACCAAACCGGTTCTTTTAAAAAATCAGAAGAAAAATCCCGGGAGGTTTCACCGCAAACCAAATCCCGAGGTACGGGGTCCCAAACAATAATTAAATCAACCTGTTGCAAAATATAGCAAGAATAAAATTACAACAATAATGCCGCTTTACAATTCAATTGACCGGAAAGTATTAAAAGAAAACCTGTTGGCTGAGCCTTTTGTCCGGAAAACAATCTCATTTTATCGCTACTTTATCCTTGATAATCCTCAGGAATTCAGGGACCAGCTTTATCATGAATGGGCTGACTTAAACTGTTTCGGTCGGATTTATATCGCCCGGGAAGGGATCAATGCACAGATGAGTGTTCCGGAAGATAATCTGGAGAGTTTCCTGTTGTCGTTAAAAAATCATCCGGTCTTCGAAAATATACCGATAAAATATGCAATCCAGGACAATGGGAAATCATTCTATAAACTTTCGATAAAGGTGAAGGACAAGCTGGTCGCGGATGGTTTAAACGACGATGCGTTTGACGTCACGAATGTTGGCAGGCACCTGGATGCCAGGGAATTTCATGAACTGGTGGAGAGTGGTGAGCATATTGTTGTGGATGTCAGGAATCATTACGAATCGGAGATCGGGCACTTTAAGGGTGCCATTTGTCCTGAAGCTGATACCTTTCGGGAAGAATTAAATATGATTACGGATTTGCTTCAGGATAAAAAAGAGGCCAAATTACTACTCTATTGTACGGGAGGAATTCGGTGCGAAAAAGCAAGTGCATACCTGAAACACCATGGTTTTACAGATGTAAATCAGCTTCATGGCGGGATTATCGAATATACCGGAAAGATTAAGCAATTAAATCTCCAATCAAACTTTATCGGAAAAAATTTTGTGTTTGATGAACGGATGGGAGAAACAGTAGATGGCCAGGTTATATCACACTGTCATCAATGCGGGAAGTCATGCGATGTCCATTTGAACTGTGCCAATGAGCTTTGCCATTTGTTGTTTATACAGTGTGAAGAGTGTGCCGGAAAATTTGAACATTGCTGTTCAATTGAGTGTCGTGATCTGAAAAACAGTTCTGAGGCTGAAAAACAACGCTACCGGCATACGATAGCCCCCAAATTTGGAAACCGAAGTGTTTACCGCAAGAGTTTCAGGCTTGCTAAAAATACTACTTTTGCAGATTCAAATTCAGAATCAGGTCAGTAACCAGTAGTTGATTATGTCCAATTTTTGGAAAAGCCTTCAGAAACCAGTTTTCACTTTAGCTCCAATGGAGGATGTTACCGATACATCCTTTCGCGAAATTATTGAAAGAGTGTCTGATCCGCTGGTTCTTCAAGTTTTGTTCACCGAATTCACATCGGTTGACGGGATGAACCATCCCAAAGGTAAACCCCGTGTAGCAGAACGTTTGTTGGTGAGTGAATCTGAAAAGCAGCTCATGAAACAGAAGAATTTTAATCTTGTTGCCCAGATTTGGGGGAATAATCCCGAGATTTTTCATAAAGTTGCGCGTGACATTACTGATGAATATGATTTTGACGGACTCGATATCAACATGGGATGTCCGGTAAAAAATGTAGTTAAAAACGGCTGTTGTTCGGCTTTAATCAGCCAACCAACCTTGGCTAAGGAGATCATTCTTGCCACCATGGAAGCGACCCAGCTGCCGGTATCTGTAAAAACCCGGACTGGTATAAAAGCCCATGACACGGAAGTGTGGATCGCCAATTTACTGGAGACCAAACCAGCTGCCATCACCCTGCATGGCCGGACCCAAAAACAACAGTCAGACGGGCTTGCAGATTGGGAAGAGATCGCCAAAGGGGCACGGATTCGGGATCAGCTTAATCCCGGCACTCTTTTTTTGGGAAATGGAGATGTAGAATCCTATGCTCAAGGAGTGGAACTTACATCCAGATATGGACTCGATGGAGTGATGGTCGGACGGGGAATTTTTCATAATCCGTGGATGTTCAACTCCGAGGCTATCTCTTTAAAAGTTCAGGATAAATTAGCCCAACTGATGCTCCACACTCAAATTTTTGAAAAAAACTGGGGTGGGAAGAAGAATTTCAACATCCTTAAACGATTTTATAAGATATATACTAACGATTTTCCCGGCGCAGCCCGGTTAAGGGCAGAATTGATGGAAACAAAAACTTTCGATGAAGTTTATCATATAATCAGCAATATAATTTCTGAATAATCACATCCGGATTTAATTCCATTCCCTGTATGCAAAAATAAAATATCGTAATCTGATTTTCGTTTAACGTGTGATTAGTATTAGATGCAGAATCACAGGTACTGGACCAATTTCAGGCCCCCCCCAATCGGTTTCATCCCCATTACGGATTCGCAACAATTTAAATGAACCGTTTTCATACGTACCTTCTTCCACCCTGAGGTATTGCCACGCTTTTCCGGCATTTGTTCCGGAAGGTTCAAAAGTAAAATGACAATGTGTTCCGGTAAGGATAAACTCATTCTCTCCCAGTTGAATAATCATGGCTTTACCCAGGGGAATGGAATTAGTCAGATGATTACCTCTTTTCAAATCACCGAAAGTTATCGTACTCCGCCAGGAATCAAGTTCAATCTTTTGTTCTGAATGGTCCTCACGCTCAACGGCAGATCTTATCTTCCCTTCAAAAGACCACCTGGCAAGGTCCCTCATCATCGGAGCCGCTATTGCATATTCCCGTGAAACAGCGATCAGAGCGGGATCATTCTCTCTGTTTTCCGGATCTTTTCCATTGTTATCTATCCCAAACGGTGAGAAGCCAATACCTCCATGGGCAAGCATTGAATAAAAATATCTGGCGTATTCCTCGCCTGATCCGATCTCCGGAACAAACAAGGGGTTGTCACAACGGTCATATAACTCCATCACCTTCAATGCCCGATCGCTTTCAGGGAAATAAATATCTGGCGCCAGTAAGTCAATTGACGGGGCTGCCACCTTCCAGATCGGAATAGCATTGTCAGTCGCCCCACCGCTTTCATAGTTTGATGCGCCGGGATTGGTTAGTGGATCGCGAAGTGCCACATTAGCATACAAAGGCAACTGATTTACTGCCTTTCCGGCCGCTGCAACTGCTCCAACGTAATTGGCTACCGACCAGGCCTGAAAATACTCATCGGCGTTATCCCCGAATACTCTTTGCCAGCTACCTTCAGTTGCATTGGGTGTATTTAATGCTTTTAATATTTCCGGACGGAGCAATTCTGCAGGAACCTCATCTTCAAAAAGTTTCTGAGCCTCATCGGAATAGTCACGTATACTGTCCCATGCGCCAGGCTCATTTTCTACCTGAACCATGATCACAGTATGCTGCGGATCTGCCCTTTTTAAATAGGACATAACCTCGACAAATGCCTTTTTATCCGCTTCCAGTGCTGCCATTGCATGGGGTGATGGTGAATCCACCGGTTTATGGTTCCTGTCCGTTATGTTTGGATATTTTTTTGAATCACGTTTCATCCATTCCGGCATATAGTGGTTACTGCCATTTTTCCAGGTTGCAAACCACAAAAAAACGAGATGAATTTTGCGTTCGCGCCCTTGCTTCAACAGCAAATCCACCATTGAAAAATCAAATTTTCCAGGTTGGGGTTCGATCTGCTCCCAATAAATTGGCACTTCCAGTGTGTTAGCATGCATCCTCTCAATGGCGGACCACACCTGTGGCATCATTCCAGGCCAGCCACTTGAATTATGAGCCTGACCACCGAGAATAAGGAATGGTTGTCCATCCACAAGCAGCGCATGGCGACCATCTTTCTCTATGATATGGGGCAGCGGATGGGTCTTTTCCTCTGGTTTAACGACTGAATTGTGCCAGGCTTTAACCGCCTGTCCATAACCCGGATTTATGACAAAGCTTAGAACCAAGAAAAAAATCAGGGAAATTGAATTAATTCGTCCCCCCGAAATTTTGATATTTTTAATTCTCATTCCGGTTAAATTGGTCATTAAAGATAAAAACTATTGAATATCAAATAATTATTAATTACGAAAAAATAACCGGGAATGGAATTCTTTCCCGGTTATTTTTATTTGCCGAAGCAGCATTTTCCAGGAGCTAAATTGTTGGCAATTTCCAGGGATCACGGTAGCTTGGAATCAGGTATTTATTTACCTCATCATCATTGGTGAATCTTGTCCCATCCCAGATCAGTTTTTTACCTGAACGGTAGGCAATATTTCCAAGCTGGGAGAATTTGGCGATATGAGCCCCAATTTCTACGCTTGCATTGGTATTCCGGTTTCGGGTAAGTCTGCAGTCGAGGAAATTCTTCACATGATTTTTTAATCCCTCACCAGTGCCTTTGACAAGAAGGACAGCTTCCATTCTCTTCTCCTTGTTTACGATTTCGGGAATTACTTCCCAACCATTGCGGTCAACCACCAGGGTTCCGTTTTCACCTACAAATCCCAATCCATGAGTTCTTCCATATCCACCATCGTTGATTCCGATGGCATGATCCCATATCACATTAAACCCGTCAAATTCATAAATGGTCTGCAAACTGTCGGGCGTTTCGCAGGCATCATGTGGATAGCCGTATTTACCCCCCATTGCCATGATCGATTTAGGTGTTGTTACATCCATTCCATACAAGGCAAAATCAAGCAGGTGAACCCCCCAGTCCGTCATCAGGCCGCCAGCATAGTCCCAGAACCAACGGAAGGTAAAATGAAACCGGTTTCTGTTGAACGGACGGCTGTGAGCCGGCCCCAGCCACATATCGTAATCAACTCCAGCGGGTACCTGTTCATCTGCAAGTATTGGGATCGACGGGCACCAACCCTGGTAGGAGGAGACACGCACCAGCCTTATTTTTCCCAGCTTACCGGAACGGATAAAATCGACAGCACTTAGCCAGTGTGGATCACTTCGCTGCCACTGCCCGACCTGTACCACACTTTTATGTTTATGTGCTGCCTTCACCATCAGGTTACACTCTTCGATACTATTGCCTAACGGCTTTTCACAATAAACGTCTTTTCCGGCTTCACATGCAGCAATCATAATCAGGCAATGCCAATGATCGGGAGTTCCTATAATTACAACGTCAATATCTTTGTTTTCAATTAGTTTACGCCAGTCTTTGTAAAGATAGGCCGGTTTCTTCCCCCTGATTTTTTCAACATCAGCTGCACGTCGGTTAAGTACACCTTCATCGATATCGCACAACGCGATACATTCAACCTGCGGGTTTTCCAGAAAAGTCTTTAAATCAACAAATCCCATCCCATTGCAGCCAACGAGACCCACATTTACCTTTGAATTGGCTGAACATGAAGCCATACTCTCCGAAAGTGGAGCAATAAGAGCCAGACCGGCAGCAGCCATCCCGCTGCTCTTTAAAAACGTTCTTCTTGAAGTCATGGATTGAATTTTTAAATGGCTAAAATTAGAAAAAACCTGACAGGATCTGGAAACTTGTCAGGTTTATTTTATCACTTCCAGGATGGAATAAATGGGCAATTCAGGAACCACTACTTTTGAAATACCGTTATGAAAATCAATCTCCAGTGCTTTATTTTCAGGTTGCAAAATAATCTTTGACGGTCGTTCAGTTGTGATGATCCGAACTTCCAGATTTTGCAATGGTGGAATCTCATCAAATCCAATCGCTTTTGGATTGGCATGTTCACCAGCAACATTTACCAGACCCACAAATAGTTTATTATTAATTTGATTCGCTGTTACATGGACGAGATGGGATCCGGTTACCTGCACAATCGGATTTGGGAACAATTCCCCGATCCGGGCACTTAAAAAATCGCGAAGAACATGGGATTTGAAATCAAGATAGGTTGTCCCGGCATTGAAATAAATGCCCGTAACCCTCCCCTTTCCATACTGATTTACCGAAGCAGAAATAATGCTTCCCTTATCCTTAAAATCACTGCTGTTGTAAAAAGTGGATATTGACCGGGCCCCGGGTAATAATCCGACCGATATTACAGAGCTGCCAATGCCTCCAAGTTTATCACCCTCTGCAATAAATTCCGGTTTATCTTCCAAATTAACAAGGGATTGAATCCCCAGCTCCTTTTCAAATAATTTGGCTGTCTGGGTTCCTATAATAATTAAGTTGCCCCCATCTGTGACATAGTTGTCTAATTCATCTTTAAATGAGGGTTCTAAATAATTACATTCGGGAATAATGATTAACGGGTACTGTTTCATCTTCCCAGAAAGGTGATGTTCCATTAAAATTTCAACCGGATGCTGACCATCCAGGACCATATTCAGCGCTCCCTGCAGCATTGCCGTAGATCCGGAAAATGGATGGGTTGTGTTTTTTTGATAACAGGAAGTTGGATAAAGCAGGGCGATCTGGGGAATCGCTTTTGCCTTATGAACAAAGGGTTGTCTTGCCCGGCAAAAGATCCCGATTTCGGAAAGGGTGGTTGCCAGCCAGGGTTTGAGGGATAAATCACGATTTTGCTGAAAATAGAACTGCACGCCGCCCCCCATTGCCATGATCTCAGAAGCCTCCTGCTCCAATTGAACAGACGATTTGACGCTCATTGGCATCTTTCCCCCGTTCCATGAAAACCCCCAGGCCATCAGGTCCCACGGTTTCCCCTGCGGGGCAATGCACCGCGCTTCAAAAGCTGAACGGTAAACCCCGTTTTGGGGAGTGACATCACCGGATAAATAATCCACATTATTATTCACCGGCTCAGGCATCATCGAGGAGTAAGACCAGTTGCTGGTGATCTGGAATTGAGGATTGTACTGATGGATGGCATCAACGTATTTTTTCATATGCTCCCGGAACAGTTGGCGGGTATATTCCATCCATTCGGGATAATTTTTATCCGATGGTTTTTTAGGTATTTCGGTGATCCCTGTTTCCTTTGCAAAACGAGCCAATGATGCGACCCCGCAATCGGGTTCCACGGCCCAGCAATCTCCGTCAATCCAGGCGCCATCAACACCGTAATCGCTGACTTCTTTTAACTGGGGAATTAAAGTTTTGTCGAGATAGGGGCTGAAGAAAGATGCTTTCTCTGTACTTGCCTCCCCGTTGGATTTAATCAATGCCCAATCGGGGTGCTCTATGACCACCTTGGCATCCAAAACTCCCGAATAATGCATGAAAAGGGCAACATTGTTTCTCGCCGTAACTTCCCGGAACAGTTTCAACGGGTCCTTTTCAAATCCCTTAACATGGTAACCTGCTTTGGTCGGATAACTCGATATTCCGGGATGACCTTTGCAGTCGATCTGAATGAAATCGGGACGTACCCTGGTCAGGAAAGTATCGACCATTTCAGGGGTGAGGGTTTTACCGGCATCGGTAATGTCTTCGCTCGCATGCAAATCGAAATGAATACCAAAGAAACAATCTGCCCGGCGTAATCTTTGAGGATTTTTGGCAGATTGTGCGAAAAGGGAGATACTCCCGACTCCGAATACCAATAACAGGATTAGTTTAATTCTGGTCATAGTGTGATTCTTTTAAAACAGGTTATAATTTAAAAACTCCAAGGTTGAACCCTTTCGGGGTTCCTGTTCATGCGCTTATTACAACCTCTGGTTGCACCGGAGGTCAATTAAATTAAAGTCCTTCGGACTTAACTTCCACAATTGCGGTGGCATGCTTTAAATAAAGATTACAGTAATCAAGAAAATATTTTTCGAAATTCAATGCGTAAGCCAGGATTCCGAAAAGCTGGCATGAATGATATTTTTAAGCTCACCATGTCCATCTGGAGCGGCAATCTGGTTGGTATAGGAGACATGAATCTGCCCGTCTTTTCCCTGGATGATTGCAGGATAATGCCCCCTTACGACGCTGCCCGGTTTTCCATTAACCAATATCTTCCGGTAGGGCCAGGTTTTCCCCTCATCGGCAGAGAGCCATACCGAAAGCCGGTGCCTCCCCTCTTCAATATCATTTAGCACCAGGGCCCGGTTTCCACTTTGCAGGACTACCACATCAGCGGCAGTACCCGGATTGGGGACATCGGTATCGACCACCGAACTCCAGGTGTATCCCCCATCCCTGGAGACACTTTTCATTAATCGCTTCGGAGCCGGACCATTATCGCGCATCAGGATTGTAAGCGAGCCATCCTTGTTTAAAGCCAGCGAAGGCTGGATTGCTCCGCCGCCTAATATTGGTTCACTAAACGACCAGTGTTCACCCCGGTCATCAGTAATAGCCATAATCGAGAGGTTTAATCCGTCTGAATAAAGCGGCAGTATCATCCGATTGCCGATTTGAAGCGGTTTGTTCCTGGTTTGCCAGCCAATGCGTCGTAGCAGCGGATAACCCAGCTGAGCTTTAACTTTGACCCCTTTATCGTTGATTTCCTTACCGTCGCTGATCAGGTTTTTCCCTTTGGCAATTTCAAGATAGAGACTTTTGGCTTTTTCCAGATCTTTAACGGTAATTCCGTTGGCCCCGTTTTCGACTACCTGTCCGGATTGTTTTAAGTAGTCATAATATTCGTCAAATTTTCTGGTCAGGTTTACGACGAAGGAGTCATTTTTGTTGATCCCATCGGTTGCCATACCACCGTCGGGTTTCATGTGAAGGACATCCTGCCATTTCCATTCAGGGGGACCCTCTTTTTGCATAAATTTGTCGCTGTAACGGTATTTCAGCAGCGAAGTACTCCATTGATAAGCCATTACGGTGTACCAGAACAGCCAGAGCCTCTTCTGGTTATCGACAAAGAGTACAGGATTGATATCGGGAAAACCGGGAACGTCAGCCATTATGAAGGGGTTGCCCCACTTTTTTGTTTTATGGTTATAACGTGCCCCTTTAATCGCGACATCATCCGCAGTCCGCTCCCCGCTTCCCTGAAACCAGGCAGCCAGCAGGTCTTTGTTTGGAAGCTCCACAATCGTTGAACCATGGCAATGCTGCTTTTGGAAGGGAAAGATGGATTCAAAGCTAACCGAATCGGCCGGTTGACTTTTTCGGTGCCCCGATGTTATTTCGGGGAATAAGCCAAAAAACAGAACAAAAATGGATAAAGAGCTAATTATATTCATTTGTAGATAATTTGTTTTTTAGTGGCCAAATGGAATCGCCTTGAGGAAATATTCATTTCGTTTTGTATTTTTAAAATCATGGTATTTCATAACATTTGACGGTTGATAAACCATTCAATATATTGAGGTATTCTGGTCGCCAGATAGTAGGGCATATTCATTAATTGGTAAGATGTACCGTCCGGAGTTTTTACATTTTCAATTGAAAAATTATTGGCCAGCATACGGATGCCGTACCGATGATTCGTTCGCTGTACAAACTGATGCAAAGACCTTAACCTGCCTTGTTCGCCCGATTTAATCTCAATGGGAATGACATACTGATTGTATTGATATACCAAATCAACCTCTGATGTACTATTAGCTTCCTCCCGTACCCAGAACAACGGTTTATACAGGAGAGAACTCATTTGAGCCTGCAGTTGCTGGGCAACAAGATGTTGAATGATTTTCCCCTGATAGAAATTATTCAAGTCTTTTATACCAATCATCTCAGCCTGTATTCCAAGAGTGAAATTTAGCAGTCCGGTATCCAGAAACTGAAGGCGGGGTTTTCTTTTTATATCGGGAAAAACCGGTGGCTGAAGGGAAACCGTGGGATAAACCAATTGGATAATTCTTGCCAAATCTAATGCCCTGATTGCCTCCCCAACTTCTCTGGACCGGTAATTTGAATGACCAAATCCGGCAAGCGTAATCCGGTCTCTCTCCGATGCAGCAGTATCTATAATATGCCGGATAACTTTTCTTTCTGTGGTATTGGATGCATATTTCTCAACATCATCACGATAACTTTGCCAGATACGATTATAAATCTGACCTAAGTTTGCCAGACTATTATCTGACACATAACATCTTACAATTTCAGGCATTCCTCCGGAAATGGCATATTGGTGAAAAAGATCGAGTAAGATGGTGTGAGCAAATTTATTTACGGGAATATTTTCCAATTCCCGTAACAGGTCATTTCTGTTCAGAGCCATCAGATATTCTTCGAAATCAAACGGATGCAATAACATTTGGTCTACGCGTCCAACAGGGAAAGAGGCAACTTTTCGAAGGGCAAACTCCAAAAGAGACCCTGCAGCAATAACGTGCAAGTGAGGAAAATCTTCATACAGGTAGCGTAATTGTTGTATTGCCTTAGGAGATTCCTGAATCTCATCAATAAAAATTAAGGTCAATTCGCTGTTATAAGGTGTACCGGATTGAAGAAATATTGCCTCTACGATATCTTTGGTGTTTTCCAGATCTTCAAATATCCTTCTGGCCTGAGCTTTTTCAAGATTCAGTGAGATAAAATGTTTATACTCCCTTGAAAAATCCTCAACTAAGGTAGATTTGCCAACCTGCCGTGCTCCTCTGATAATCAAGGGTCTCCGGTCAGATCGCTCCTTCCAGTCCAATAAATAACGATATGCTTTCCGTTCAAAATTCACAACAAATTGTTTTATTTACAGGGTAAATATATAAAATATCTGTATTATTTACATGGTTATATTTTATATTATTTGTAATATATACGGGGTTAAATGACGGCATTTAGAACTATCGGAAACAGTATGGTTTGAAATAGAAAATTATCTTGCTTTAAAATATTTTAATTTTACTTGATTTTCAATATGTTATAATAAATACTATTTCCATTTTATGAGTTTAAACACAATCAGTGAATAGTTGCTCTTCTCATACAACACCCCAATTTTGCTTTTACCGACTGAAACGATATCTGAATAGGCAGTATAAGATAATTTTTTCTGTTCCGGATTGTTATCGACGGGAATAGTTTGGGTCCATGTCATCCCTTCGTCCGAACTGATTCGCAAAGTCAGGTTATTGCGGTCATCCCGCTCTGCGGGGTTGCAAAAAGCCAACCTGTTTTTTCCGCTCATTTTCCCAATATTGAGGATACTCCCTTCGCAGACCGGATCAGGCAGCTGATGATCAAAATAGACGGTGTCCCATGACACCCCGCCATTTCTGCTGATTGCCACAATTCTTTCCCTGATGTCACCCTTTTGATTTCTGCTGTTCAGCATCAGGGCGCCATTGGAAAGCTCAGCAGCACTACTTTCATTACTCCCTGCCAACGGAACTGTTTCACTCAGTTTAAAGGATATTCCATGATCATCTGTGTAAAATCCATGGGCAAAGTAATCTACTTTAGAGCTTTTCGAATTTTTTTCCGAGTGATTTGCGGCTACAAAAATTCGTCCCAGATAGGGTTTAGCAGAATATTGTATGGCATGTCCCGGGGTATTGGCATATGACCTCCAGTCTTCAATGAAATGATAAGCCGGATTTATTCCGTGTTGATTCGGTTTGTGAACCTGAAGGGTGATATTTACGGGTTCAGACCATGAATAGCCATTATCTTCCGAAGTTTTATACCAAACTTCCCGAACTCCATTTCCATTTCTGACTTCACCTTCGCTTTTGGTCCCGGTGTTATAAAAAAGAAAAATCCTCCCTTTGGGAAACCGGGGATCCAGTAAATCAACCACGGGTGCCGGATTGCCCGCCTGGAGTTCACCATATTTTGCAACAACGGTCATAGGGCCCCAGGATTTCCCGCTATCCGTACTTCGTTTTAAAACAATTTCGATATTTCCAAAATCATCGGAGCCATTCATCCTCCCTTCGGCAAAGGCGAGCAAGGTCCCGTCAGGAGCTGAAATAATTGCCGGAATCCGGTAACTTTTATGACCATCCGTTCCTGAGACGAATACCTGAGTATCTGATGATGATGCAATTAAATCAGAACTTACCAGGAGAATGAACAGGGAGACCATTAATTTTGAAATCATACAAATCTATTTTAACTGATTTACCCTAATATTAGTGTTCTTTCTCATTTTTAAGATGTGGCTTTCTTCTCCAGTTCGCTTCAGGTCCAAATCTGGTTTGATACTGTTTAAAATTCAATTTTTCATAGGCCGGATAATGATAGATCATTCGGATTGTAGTAAAAAACAATACACTTGAAATCAATAGAGCCGCAACTGCCTTTATCCATAATCGTCTGTAGATTGGCTTATAATTTTCTTCCTCGATATTGATAACGGTTTCCTCTTCCCTTGGCAATAGGAGGACGAGCACTGTAGCAATCAAAGCGTTAACAAAAATCACCCATTCTGTGATCATCCGTATTGGATTCCATCCGGTTAGTGCCATTTCGAAATTACCAATAACCATAATCCAAAGTAAAATAAGGAAAATCAGTTGTCCTTTAGCCAGGGAACTCTTGGGAATAATGGCCAGCGGTGACCTGTAGTGACGCACAACGATCACTATGCAGCCGATCACCAATAATAACCAGGTAAAGTTAAACCATCCGGTTGGTGTCATGTTTAAAAAATCAATACCTGGTAAACGTCCAATGTAGGGAAAATCCCACAGTGCAGGCATAGTTTCCGTCGCCCCTCCTGCATGTGTAATGATCCTTTTCCAAACATTCTGGTCTAATTGGTTACTCCAGACCTCCACGTTTTTGAGTACATTATAATAGGTTAAAACAAGAATGACAAATAAAGCGGCGAAAGCCCGGGTCCATCGGCCTTTGTTTTGTCCGGCAGAATCCTTATCATCAGTATGAAGTTTTACCCGTGAAGCCAGAAAAGCCAGGGCGACAGCAATGGCAACACCATTCACAAAACCATAGCCCTGTTCCAAAAAGCTGTGCCAGTTTTGTCCCTGCCATCTGGCCCAGGATGAGGCAATGGATTTAAATTCTTCACTCCCGGGTAGAACACCTTTATATTCAAGGATCCGGGGATTTCCAAAGGAAACCAATATTTGCCGGATCCATTGCACCCCCGCAAATCCAAGTCCTCCAATCGTTCCGCTGATAAGAGAAGCAACGGCTACAGGAGGCAGATTATTGCGCCACATCCAAATGCTGGTGCCGATAAAAAGGCCTGTAACACCCGCCCAATTATCGGATCTGGGCGGAGTCATCCGAATACCGCCATAATGGACAAAGAAGAGGCTGCCTAAAACAGGGAGTGCCAAAAAAGCAATATACCATCCACTGCACATATAAGTAATTAAGGAAGCCCCATTTCTAAATTTTCCGTAATTAAGGAAATAAATTAATATTCCAAGCAATAAACCTAAAAACCATCCGAGATGCTGAGGATAATCGCTAAACCATTGAGGCCAGTTGTTCAGTAAATCGGAGGCCTTATAAGCAGGCAGACCAGTGGCAGGATTAAGATATGACGGATCGCCCAACTGATAGGTCAGCAAAGATGCCAGCTTATCTATCATGCCGGCAGCACTTATCAACAACTGAATTATCCAGCCTGACAGTGCTCCGATGGCTGCAAAAACAGGGAGTAATAATCGGTCATGCACTCCCTTACGTTCATAAAGGTCATATGCTGCAACACCAAACAGTGCAAATAGCGTTTCCATATAGTGCGAATCGAACCAGTATAAAGGGTTATTATGCCGTAACGCGTTAGCATCAAATGCAGCCGATTGCAACAGGTGTGCAAGAGGTTCTTCGATAAGGTCTAAAAAAAGCCAGGCACCGAAAACAAATAATATTGGCTTAAAAATATTCAATATCCTCTCCCTGGAAGCCACAGCAGCAAATGCGGTGCCGGCCCCGCCCAATCCTACATATAAAAACCCGATATAAAAAATAGCCATAAAGCCATACCACTGAGAAAGGGCGTGCCCGCTATCTGTATAAGAAAGAACCTGCATATAAGATTGGGTAGCTCCAAAGCCCCAGCCTAAGGCTCCAAAAAATGCAAAATAGGGAATCCTATTCCGCCAATCCTCCCTGCCTGAAAGTGCAGCAACAGTGATTGCCGCAAGGCATCCGGCAAATTCAGCTCCACAATGGCCAGTATTTCCCCTGATTCCCCAACCAATTGAGAGCGAAATTCCGACCAAAAAAATAGTTCCAAGACGCCATCCAGGATTGAGCTTAACTGATTTCATAATCGTTTAATTTAGTTGGCGAACGTTCCGTTCATTCATTGCGGGACAAAATAATAAATTAAAAGATTAGTTGTTTTTATAAGCTATTATTCAATTTAATTCAGTCAAAATATTATCAGTGTCCGCTTAAAAAAGCCGATTCCCAACTGGTTAAAATTTAGCTCCTTGATTTCTTTGAATCCTTATTTAATTCAATAGGTTAAAGGATTACAACTGACTCACCAAACTGCTTTGTGGCAATTGGCTTCCCATCCCTGAAAACCGAAAAAGTCCGCTTGTCAATCTGGATAGAATAAGATTTTCCTCTGAATTTAAAATCACGAAGTGTGGAGATTCCCAGTTCTTCATGTGTGTTTGGTTTGATGGTCAACCTCTCTTTATCGATGGTTATTCCGAAAGTTCCAAAAATAATGGCTTCCATCCCTGCACCGGCAGAGATCTCCAGCGGCATCGAGGAGCGGTCCTGAATTGGTGCATCTGTGCGTGGATTTTGAGGAAGATAAGGGAAGAATTCAATATATCCCATATTTCGTTTGAGCATTTCCCATCCCAGTTCAGGGAATCCCTGTTTGTAAAGGTTACGGGAGATCCTACCCGGCATGCCGGCATATTGTCCGCCTCCACCCCAGTCTGCATCAATCAGATCCCAATGAACACTATCTTTTCTGGCAATAGAATAGATGCCGTATTTACCCAGGAATTCCCCTTCTCTTAAATGGCTGACCAGTTTATTCACCTGGCTGCCTGTCAAATAGTCGGTCCCAAGTGCATCGAACAAGTGATCGGTCCAGATAGCCTCTTTGGTACCGTCCGGATAAAGGTTATCAAACCACCCTTCCTGCTCATTCCAGAGCCGTTCATACATCAATCCCCTGAGTTTATCCGCATCCAGGAGATACTCCTTTCCATTCCTATCATTCAATTTATCGGCCCATTCCGACATCCGGTAAAGCAGGTGAACGGTCAGAACATTCACGATCGGCACCACATGATTATAGCCATCGGACCGGATCTCAATGATTTTTTGAGTGTCGTAGCCCACATCCATCAGACCTTCCTTGTTCCTGTAATTGGTATTCAGTTCTGTGACCCATCGTTGCATCCATTCCCATACTGTGGCCTCTCCTGCCTTTTCCGAAAAAAGCGTATAATCACCGGTGTGTCTCAAATAAGCCTCAATCATAATCTGTAAGGCGAATGGCTCCTGGATATAAAGATTTTCCCACTCAGCCCCTTTCCAGCTCACATAGGTTTTTTTCATCTTCACTTCCCGGAAATCGGTCAGGATCGCCTCCTTCAGGCTTTTCGGATCAAGCATAGCCAGGACATCCGAGGCATAGGAGGTATCCCAGCTGATCGTAAATGGCCAGTAGCCGACAGCCCAAAATGGATTTGTGATGTATTTCGGATTTTCATACCTGCACATCAAAACAGATAGCAGACAGCGGTAATAATATTCCTGAAGTTTCTTATTGGTACTTTCGAGTTTAGGGACATTTTCGTAGGCCCATTTCAGCTTTTCACGGGTTACCTGATCAGCCGACTTCATCCGGATTTGAATATCTTTCTGTACAATTGGAGGTGCCTGCGTATTTGCTGAATAAAATTGAACTGCAAAATAAACGGTTACATATTCACCCTGTGGCAGGGTCAGTTCAAATCCCTTATCGCTGATGGTTTCGATATCTGACGAAATCCGGGCCTGCATCTGGTCGCTTCCAAAAGTAAAAGGATCAACCGGATGGGGTGTTGCAGAGCCCTTCATCCCGTCGCAATTCATCTGTCCGGCTATTTGCTGCGGGATTAGGGTCAGCTTTAACGGTTTATCCTTCCTGTTTTTCAGAACCAGTTTTACAAACACCTCATCATTTGCATAAGAGACACTGGTGCAGCTTCGAACAGAAAAGCTCAGCCACTGATTCTCTATTTCCTTATGAAAAGTACCCGATCTGAAACAGGCATTGGGCTGCCATTTCTCCTCCTGGGTTACCATCAGGTAAGAAGAATTGGACCGGAAATTACATCCCAGCGGATCCTCACCTTTCCCCTCGTTGATCCATTTATCCCAGATTGCCGGGACGTCATCCCTGACAAGTTTACCGGTATTGTGATCCAGAAAATTCAGGTTGAAGGTATAGTTTGGAGCGGAAAGGGGGAGGAACTGAACATTTGTAAAGCTAGTCATACTATATTGTCGAGGACAGACAAATCCACGGTAATTGAAAAGCATTACCTGTTGATCGTCGAACCTCATCTGCTGTCGCTCCATGGCATAATATTCGGGATCGGCAGGAGAAAATGGCTGTTGGGCGAAACTATTAACTGACAAAACAATAAGGGTTGTCAAAACAACAGAAAAGTGTGTGAATCTCATTATTATTGGTTTTAAGTTGTTATCCTTTAAATGCGATAAATTGCAAAATAAAGATTGTAAATTTAAAAGTGTCTTAAGATTTGAGGGTTATTTCCCCGATTTTGCAATTTGCATTTTATACTTTACATTTTGAACTAATTCCTGTATTTCCCAAATTCATCCACAAGTTCCGCTACCCTCTTCACCCGGCTTTCCATACCATCGGGAGGGACCTGATCGGCAACGCCAAGCACATAACGGGGTTCTTTAACCATGATGGACAGCAATTGTTTTACATGCCGGTCAAATTCCTCATCGCTCACACTTGCGGTGAAATAGACTCCCGGGATGCCACCCCAAAGGATGCTTTCTGAATTTCTGCAGATTCGGGCAAGATCTTCCCACTTTAAATCGCCCACAGGATGTGGAGTCAGCGCTTCGAGTACCGTAAAACCGACCCTCGACTCCTGCTGAATCAGTCCGCCAAGTGTTCCGTCGATATGAATAAACGAGTATTTACCTTTTGCTTTAATCTTACTGGTCCACTCAGTTTGATAATCATGCATATATAGTTGAAATAATTCCGGACCAACCATCTCGGATGAGAGGTTTTCAGGGATCATTAATACCTCAGCCGGACTGTCAACAGCAATTTGGGCCGCCTGATCAAAGGCGGTTTTCATGGTATCGAGCAAGTCCTTAAATTCGTTCTGCATTGTCAGAGCAGCCATGGTTACCGCAACAACTCCTGCTTCGAGTGCAAGCAGGTGCATAAATGGGCTCTTGGGCAGGTAACACAGCACAATGCCCTGATCACCAACTTGTTTTAGTCGTTGCCAGGCTAAATCATACTCGGGTTCAAAACGGGTATTTTGATAGATGAATTTCATCACGGGGATGTCATCCTCCGATTTCATAAAATGCTCAACGGGACCTTCTGAAAAAGAGGTGGGTATATATTCCCAGCATTCGCACACTGAACCAACCGGTGTAATTATTTCCTTAAAATGTTTAAACCCTTCATCCCACTCATTTACCGTACAATCAGAGAGGATCTGTTTATAAGGAAAGTATCCCTGCAAATAGAAGCCAACTCCCAAATCACGGTGCCACCGGATATAGTCATCGGAAGCGATAAATCCATTAGGTTTTATGCACCGTTTGATCAGCGAATTTGCCCAATAGTCAAGATCTCCGAACCATGGTACCTGATCGGGCAGTTCTCCTTTAAGAATGGTTAAAATTCGTTCTCTTGGGGTCATGATATTAATGGTTAATGTGTTAAGGGTTAATGCTTAATGGTGAATGCGTTAAGGGTTAATGTATTAATGGTTAATGTATTAATGGTTAAAATTTTCCTCTTAGATATTCAGCATTAACCATTACGACATTCAGCATTTTCTCATTCAGCATTAACCATTACGATATTCAGCATTTTCTCATTCAGCATTAACCATTACGATATTCAGCATTAACAAAATACTTCTTTTTCAATTTGTTCCAGGGTTTTACCTTTGGTTTCGACGATATATTTTTTCAGATAAATATACCCAATAAAGGTTACAAAAGCAAAGAAGATAAAGGCGTAACTCATCCCTATCTGCTGTGCGGCCTGTGTTGCTCCGAAGAATCCGATTACCACCGGAAAGAAAAAGTTCAGCGAAGCACTGACAACCCAGTTTGCAAATGAGCCCATTGAGGCCCCCCGTGCCCTGATGATATTCGGGAACATTTCAGAGAGGATCACCCAAACCACCACCCCCTGTGAAGCTGCAAAAAAGGCAATGTAGGCGACAAGCAAAGCCACCAGCCAGTAACCCGCAATATTTCCTGAAAGCAATCCATAGCCAAACAGACCGAGCACTAAAACCATTCCCAACTGACCGAAGAGTAACAAACTTTTTCGTCCTACCTTATCAATGACAGACATGGCAATCAGCGTGAAAACTAAATTGGTTACACCCAAAATGACACTCTGGAACATTGATGAATCGCCCGAGAAACCCGCGATGCTGAAAATCTGGGCGGAATAGTAAAACACTACTCCGATTCCGGTAAGCTGACTAAAAATCCCGACAAAAATCCCGATAAAGATTACTTTGCGATATGGTTTCTTAAACAAATTTATCCGTTTGCTTAAATTTTCGGTGTGTATCGATTCCTGAATATCGATAATTGTCTGATCGGTATCGATTTCATTGGAGGATAAATCTTCAATGTTTTTCCTTGCCTCTGCGATCCTCCCCTTCTTGACAAGCCAGCGCGGAGACTTTCTGATTACAAGAAGCATCAGGAAAAATGCAACTGCGGGGATTGCTCCGCTGAATAACATCCAGCGCCAGTTTTGATCACCAATATTGAGTAACAGGTAATTGGTTATCAGGGAAAATAAAATTCCAAGTACAATTGCCAGCTGGAATGTGGAAGCCAGGACTCCCCGATGCTTTGGCGGAGAAATCTCTGAAATATAAACCGGGCATAACACCGATGCGCCCCCAATGGCCAAACCGCCGATAAACCTCGAAATGATGAAAACACTGATATTATTTGCTGCTGCACAACCGACAGAGGAGGCTAAAAACATTATCGCAAGCAATTGCAATAATCGTTTTGCGCCATAAAGGTCACCGGGGCGGCCGATGAGGATGGTACCCAGAATACATCCGATAAGAGCAGAACTTACTGTCCATCCCTGCAACGCCGGAGTCAGCTGAAAATGTTTTACCAGATCGATCATCGCCCCATTGATAATTACCGTATCGTAGCCAAATAAAAGGCCGCCAAGGGCTGAGGCAATTGTGCATTTTAGAAGAACTTTATTCATCGGATTAATGGTAAATGGTTAATGGTAAATGGTAAATGGTTAATGGTTAATGGTTAATATGCTGAAAATTGAAATTAGGCTAATATAGGAGGATTAAAATACTAAAAATTAAGCACTTAAAAATCAACCATTACTCTATTCAGCATTAACCATTAATGCATTAACTCATTTTTCCGAATCTCCTTCACCGCTTCAATCATCGCCATGAAGCCATCAACAGGGATGTATCCCGGGATGGAATTCCCGGACCCCAGGCCATATCCCTTTGCGGTCTTGCGATACCGGACGCCCCTGTCCAATACAGTTTGACGGACAGTTTCCGGTTTTTCAAGGACTAAAAGGTTAAGGTCAAAACCGCCAAAAAGGCCGATCCGGTCACTGTATTTCTCAATCCAAACAGGGAATGGGGCAATCTGATCTTCATTGGAATGTTTGGCATCAATACCTAGACTTATAATATCTTCCATCAACGGGAAAATATTTCCGCAGGAGTGAAGCAGAAACTTTTTACCGGAACGGTGGATCAGGTCGATCACCTTTTTGTATTGCGGAAAAATATGCTGACGGATAATGTCAGGTTCAAGCAAGGTGGAGGTTTTATGTCCAAGGTCATCTCCCATCCTGAAAAAAACAAAAATGTCAGAATACCTTTCAATGACCCCGGTCCATAATAATTCCCAAAGATCCCCTATTTTTTTAAAAATATCTCCAAAAAGATCGGGATCCAGGCATTGCATCACACATAAGTATTCATATCCCACCAGGTCCTGGCTTGCTTCAAAGATGCCATATCCGCATCCGCCATAGGCCTTCATTCCGACGGGAAGGGTTTTACGGATGGCCTCAAAATGGGGGGTATAGGTTTCCCAGAAGATCTTAGGGATGTCGTCCCAGGGATAGTTTTCAAAATCTTCCCGGCTCTGAATCGGGCCGGCCATTCCACCCATTATTGCCCCATGCCCGGGCAGGATATCGCAGATGGCAGCCTCAAAATCGAAGCCGTCATAGGTCATCTCCTTCCAGAAACCAATCACTTTCCGGTAATAGTCTTCAAGTTCATGGTTTTTCAGCCCTGCCGAAGAAATCGTCTCCCCAAGCACTTTTGAGATAAACGGTGCATCGATGTGGTGTTCATAAATCGGTAAACGGTCAGGCCGCTGATTATACAGGACCTGCAGCAAATGATGGTAATCAGGTTCAAAGCCCATAATATTGATATTCTATAAATTACCAAACTACTTTGAGAGTAACCATTCCGTTTGAAGGAACAGACAATTCATTATTGATTTTAGCTCCTGCGATCTCTTCAGTTTCACACAGGTTAACCGAAGAAGGGTTGCCCGCAGGCCAGGCTAACCGGATACTCTCATCCTTATCTGAAACCGATCTCAGACGTAGGATCATTGAATTTCCGCTGGTTATTGATTTTAGAATCGAAGCTGTAACAGCCCGGGATCCCTCAATAGCCAGCAGGGGTTTGGAGATTGCATTATTTTTAGCCGCAAATGAAACCAGTGGCTGAGCCTGTTCCAATCCAAACCGGTTGGCTGCAGCAGCATCATAAACCCCGTGAGGGAGGATGCGGTAGCGGAAGGTCACCGGACCATCCTGGGTAAGCGGGAAATTGGTAAACCAGTGATTATTCATGACCCAGGAGTAAATTGCAGATCCCGGTTCAAGTTTTTTAAGCCATGGTTTCCGCTCTCCACTCCATGTTCCTGACTGGTTGGCGGTCATAGAACCACTTTCCATCAATGGGGCGTCAAGGGAACACCAGGTAATCCCCTCAGTTTCGTTAGAGACATCAGCCCACCGTTGCATCGTGAGCCAGTTCCGGTTGCCACCGGGCAGCTGGTCCTTTTCGACCTCCATCACACCCCATGGAATGTCAACCCGGGTTGTGGCCTTGGGAATATCAAATCCGAATCCGAAATGGATCCCATCTTTGGCCGGAAGGGGAAGCTTATCGACGACATCTGTAATCTCAACCCATGGCAACCCATGGATCAGGCGTACGGAACGCGAGACAGAACGGCATCCGGTGGCTTTTGAGGTCACTTTTAATTCTACCACCAG